>CAUYUA010000110.1:0-55047 GCA_963575675.1 Azospirillaceae bacterium | reverse complement strand
AAGTCATGGTTTCCAAAGGCCTTCCGGCCTTTGGCGGGTCGAGGGCGGAGCCCCGTTCTTTCGGAGTTTTTTTCGGGTTCTCAATTGGACAGAGTCTATTTTGTTTTATTTGGAAGGCTGAAACTCTGCTTCCCAACGCAGAAGAGATTTTTTTATGTCAACACCCCAATGATAGTGATGTATGTCTCCTGACCGGGAGATGACGCGATGGCATGGAATCAAAATCGAAATCGGGTTGCTTCCCACCGCTTGGCCAACGGCGCGGCTTGCTTGAGGCGCTCCGATTCGTTGAGCGATTTCTCCGTAACTTCTCGTTTGGCCGCGAGGAATCTCTAGAAGCGCGCGCCAGACTTGAATTCGAAAATCGCTTCCATGGACCAGCAACTGAATCTTTCGCGATGGCTCCAAGTTTTCAAACGGCGCCATGATCGTTGTTTCTTCTTCCGAGACTTCCTGTAGATTTGCGCTTGGCCACATTTTTCTCAACGACGTAAGTGTCGTCGTGTGGTCGTTGTTTAAAACAAATCCTAGCCAGCATAATCCGATGTTGGACTTCTCTTGCATTGCTCTTGCCGCAAGAATCGGCCCAAACCGAGAATGACGCACGCCCCATTCAAGGGTTAGTTTTTGTGCGCGTTGTTTTGCTTCAGAGGATGTGAAGGCGTTGAGGATAAAGGGTGTGGCTTGAGATGTCATGGCGGCGCGTTTCTTTTAAATAAATCCTAGATAAATGGTTCGGGGACTGTGTTCCTGGTCGTGGGGGATTAACGGAATCAGCGGAACCAACAAAGACGACAAAGGGGAACGGTTTTTGAGAGGGCTCTAAAAAGTTCCGAAGACGGTTTCCAGGGGAAGATCGCTTCGCGGGGAAGATCGCTTCGCGAATAAGGGGGGCTTTCGCTCTCCCTTTATGATTCCCGGCGACCAGGGACACAGTCCCTGGCCCCATCTAACTACTCAGTGGCGCTGTTGCCAAAAATCAGCCCAAGAGCGCGCAGGGGATCAATCGACATCGGCGTCGCCCCAGATGAAGCCGCTTTAGGAGGCTTGGCGCTCCCGCTGGGAGTGAGCTTTAACGCCTCAATTGCGCTGCGACTGCCAATTCCGCCAATTTTCTTGGAGGAAGTAGACGTTTTTCCACCAAGGGCGCTGTGTTCGGGAACTTTAGCCAATAACTCTGCGATAACGTCGTCTTCCGATTTCCCACCCGCCGCAGCCGCTCCACTGATCATTGCATCTGTAAGCGTTGTCAATCGGGTTAAATCAATCCGCCAATGCCCGGTTTCACGCAGAAAGTCGGCGCGAACAACCGTTGGTCGGCGATTCACCAAAACAGGCGCCATAGCGCGCATGCCGTGAAGTTTTGGTTCTCCAAGCGCGGCGTTGTTAATCGTCTCAACAGGAAGCCAGTTTTGAGCCATCGCTCGCCGAAGCAACTCTTGCGTTTGTAAGTGATGGAGTTCATTGGGAGGAATAATGCGTCGCAAGCTTTGCGCCGCAAGTCGATCGGTGGGGCCAAGGCGAGAGAGGCGTTGGGGGTCTCCGGATTGAGCTGTTATGCGGATGGCTTCGATGCGCGAGCGGGTTTGGTGAGAAGCAAGCGCAAGCAGAGCAGGCGCATTGCCGCCAAGCAGCGCAGCGCGAGCGGCTTGAAATGTTTCTTGAATCGCTTCACGATCGCGATCAGGGCCAACAGCGCCGACCGGCCTCGCGAACAAAGCGAATAAAACAAAAGCGAGAAATGAGACGCCGATTTTCATGACTTTGCCTAACGTCGCTCCAACGTAGCGACAGCACGCTCTAGCGTTTCTAAGGCGACCGCCAAATCACCGCCTTGATAGAGCGTAACAGGAATAAGGTGGTCGGCGCACATGCACAAGGTGATCGGCTGCTCGGCTCGTCCAATAAGAGCCAAGAACGTCACGTCGGGAACGCGCCGGTTGGCGTTGGAAATCGCCGAAAAAAGCGAATCGGTCACGCTTGTCGCCCTTCCGACTCGCCATGAGCGTTATGGCTGTCCGCATCATGAGTTTCAGCCAATAAAGATCGTCCAGTCGCAGTCAAGCGGCACACATCCCAATCCGGCTTAAGAGGGTTGTGAAACCACGGCTCAATCCATCCGGCTTTGAGACAGGCTCGCACCGTTGCTGTCGGCACTCTATGCCCGAAATAGTCAAAAAGCGGAAGTTTTCCACCCGGCTGCGCCAACCCGCACCTCAACCACGCCAATTGAGCAGCGCTTGGAGGGCGATGAGGCGAATCGTGATGATCCGCAGTGGAAGAAAAATGGTGTTCCGTCATGATTGCGGCCACGCCCCCTCATACGAAACCACAGCCTCTTACTGTAGGTGAAGTTTCGAGATAAGTCAAGCTCGGTTAAAAGAGCTGATTTAGAACAATTGCATTATAAAACTGAAAGAGTCCAGAGACTGCGTTTCTGGTCGCGAAGGATCATAAAGGGGGGCTTTCGTCTTTGCCCTCTGCGACTGGAAACACAGTTTCTGGACCGATCTAATTTCCTATTAATGAACGATTAATTGAGTTCGATAATTCCGCGGCCGTCGAACAGGGCTTCCATCACAAGCACGACGCAGGAATGCACTTGGCGATTTTCGTCAAGAAACGGCATGGCAATTCGAACGAATGTTTTATGTTCACGGTCGTGTCCAAAATATCCGGAATATGGTCTCCAAATAAGCCGCCGGCGATGGGGAAGTTGGACCATTTTTAGGGTGTCAAGGTCTTTCCGAATGAGGTCTCGTTCGAAAGGGTTTTCGATCTGAGAGACATATTCGATGATTTTAACGTCTTTGTCTTCGACGATATCTTTTTTGACGCCCGGCCCTTTGTAGAGGTAGCGCCAGTCGGCGGCGTCCCCGAAGACTTCTTCTTTTAAGACGACAAGATGTTCTTTGAATTGTCCAAGGAAGCTGTCGGGTTTAAAATCCATTTTACTTAAATCAAATTCTTTTTCGTAGAAATCGCATTCTTTGGGAAGAGTTTCTCCATTAGGGATGATGTCAAGCCAATAACTAATAATTTCCTGGTGGAGTAGAGGAAGATGTCTCAGTTCGATGTTGTAGATTTGATTGGCGATGCGTGCGCCGGAAGACATAATCATTGATGCTTCCCTTTACTTATTTGCTTTTGAGATATTTTTGTGGAGATGTTTTTTTATAGAAACTTCCTTGAGAGATGGTCGGCTCGGGCCTTCAAGACGTGTTTCTGGGAGGATTTCGTATTTTTGAGATTCTCAGGGAGCGGAGAACTCGTCGTCATTGTGTGCGGGCGCGGCGTGTGAGGCGTTGCGTTTGATTATGCGGACGGCTTTTTGCAGCTCGGACGCGATTCTTGAGGAGAGCACTTGACTTTCCGCGCTGTTTTGAGCGCGCATAATTCCATGCATGGCCTCGATGTGTTTTGTGATGATTTCCATGCCGAGAGGCGTAAGATGATCGAAAGAAAGCGCTCGGATTAAGGACTTCACGATGGAGGTTATGGCCGGATTGCCGAATTGATTGACGGTGGCTCTTAGATTGGCGCAGTGATCCTGGACTGTTTTTATGCCGTTCGAGGAGCCGACATAATTTGTGTATATATTTTGAACGAGGGATTCGAAGTTTTTAATGGAATTGCCGGTCCATTCGTTTTGCATGGAGCGGAAAATCTTAGCCTCGCTTTCAACGGTCTTCAGAGCCTCATCGACACGACGATTGTTTTCAAAAACTTTTTTGTAGATGAGGCGGATTGGAGGCGCAATTCGAACGCTGCTGTGACGGTTGAGGTCATTTATTCGGGCGTTTTCTTCGTTGGAAGAAAAGGAATCGTTTTGGCGTTTTGGCGTGGCGTGAGAGTTGATGTTTCGGCGTCGCCGGGAGGGCCCGATAAAGACGGGCGCCATAACGAATTCTCGTTCTTTTTTCGAGAGGTAATCAATTCTTCCGATTAAGGTTTGGAAAGAAATGGGTCTTAACAAATATTCATCGCAACCGAAGTCCCTGGCGCGGAATACGTTGTTGATCTCTCCGTAAGAGGTCAGCACAATGATCGGTAAGAACGGATTGGGAGAATCAACAGAGGTTCGGATTTTTTGGATGAGAGCGAGTCCGTTGCCATGCTCTAAAGAGTATTCCGTGATGATGATGTCCGGCGGTTGTTTGCGGACGAGATCAAACGCATCCTTTACGCCGACGGCAACGGCGACGGATCCGATTCCGGCCTGCATGAGCATCCGATAAACCGTGCGGCGGGTATTAGGGTTCGGATCAACCAGAAGAGCTTGTATCCGGCTGTACCCACGGGGAAGGATCATGGCTCAGCGCACCAAACGTTTGCATCAGCAAGTTTATCAGTCCTCGGTTGGAAAAAATAGTCTTTTCTTCAAAGTGGTTTGGCGAGACGGGGCGGTTGATTTTTTTATTAAAAAGATTTGAAAAAATCAAAGGGCGGAACATTAGCGTTTGTTAATTATTTTTGGATCAATATCATGTTGTTTTTATAAGGACAGTTTTCTATTAAGTAATACAATTGCGGCGTGGCGTGGTTCTGTGCGCGAAAGAGGGAAGCAATCACATGCGCGTTATCCTAAATTATGACTCCATTGTTTTTGCTTTGTCGGACAAAACAGAGAATTCTAAAAATGCAGAGCTTTTTTGTGAGGGAAAAACTGCGTTTTATAAAGAATCTTACGATGTCGCTTTTCAGCAATGGACGTCTTTGGCGTTATCGGGGGATGTCGCCGCTCAGAACAATCTCGGGGTTTTATGCGCAACGGGGCGGGGTGTTTCGCAGAGTTATGCTGGAGCCTTCGAATGGTTTAGAAAGGCCGCCGAGAAAAATCATGTCGACGCTCTGTTCAACTGCGCCGGAGTGTGTAAAAAGCTTCCCGAGTTATCAAGCGTTTTTGTCGAATTATTGAATGGTAATTTGATCTCTGCTTTGCAGGGCGATGTTGGAGCTTTAGAAATATTCGGGTTGATGTTCGATCATGGGCAGGGCATGGTTGCGGATCATGCCAAAGCGCTTGCGTGTTATCGCTTGGCCGCTGAAAAAGGGGCCGCAGAGATGCAGTCCGCCCTTGGTCATTTGCTGTTTCGGGATGGTCTTTACGACGAAGCTGCGGTGTGGTGTCGCAAAGCCGCCGAGCAAGGTCTCGCCGCCGCGCAGTTTCGCTTGGGCGTCATCTGCGAGTATGGTCAAGGCGCGCCGCAAGATGACGTGGAGGCGGCTCGATGGTACGAAAAAGCCGCAGAGCAGGATTATATCGAAGCCCAATTCTGTCTGGCGAACCTGTATGAGCAAGGCCGAGGAGGCGCTCCGGACGTTGACATGGTGGTCAAGTGGCGTCGGAGAGCGGCGGATTTGGATCATCTCGAATCACAGTTTCGCCTCGGAGTCCTTTATGAAAAAGGGCGTGGGGTTGCTCAAAGCGACAACAACGCCGCAAGATGGCATCGTAAAGCGGCCGAGCGCGGTCATCCAAAGGCGCAATTTCATTTGAGCGTTCTTTTCGAGCAAGGTCGCGGAGCGCCTCCGGACATCGTGGAGGCGATAGAGTGGCGTCGGAAAGCTGCGGAACAAGGTCATGCCGAAGCTCAATACAGTCTCGGAACGCTGTATGAAGAGGGAGTGCATGCGCCGCAAGACATCGGAGCTTCTGCCGAATGGCGTCGCAAGGCTGCCGAGCAAGGTCACGCCATAGCGCAATATGATCTTGGGGCGATGTATAAGAAAGGTCTGGGCGTGCCGCAGGACAATGCCGAGGCTTTTCTATGGTGTCGGAAATCCGCCGAACAAGGTTATGCAGAGGCTCAGTTTAACTTGGCGACCTTATATGAACAAGGTCGAGGCGTGGAGCGGAGCAACTCAGAGGCGGCGGTGTGGTATCGCAAAGCCGCAGAGCAGGGACATCCCGAAGCGCAATACAACCTTGGGACGTTGTATGAACAAGGTCGGGGCGTGTCGCAAGACAATGAGGAAGCGACGATGTGGTACATTAAGGCGGCGGATCAGGGGTTTTCTCAGGCGCAAGTGAGTCTTGGGAATATGTATTCGTTTGGGCGAGGGGCTGGTCGTCGTTAGCGGAAGCTCGTTTGATTTTGCTTGCGGTTGTCTGTGAATTGGCGTTGAGTTCCAGAGTTATATCGACGAGTCCTATGGTTGATGGATGTCTTCTGAATAAGAATTAGACGAGTCTAAGGACTATGTCCTTGGTCGCGGGGGATCATAAGGGGGGCGACGGCCCCTCTTGTTTGCGAAGCGATCTTCCTCTGGAATTGTTTGTTGGCCTTCATTCTGGAGCTGTTTGCCGGTTTCCCTCATGAAATCGTTTGTCTGTATGGACCATTCACAAAAAACGATTCCAGAGGAAGATCGCTTCGCGAACAAGAGGCGCCGTCGCTCCCCTTATGGTCCCCCGCGATCTTCCCCGCGATTAGGGACGTGATCTCTAATCAGGGACGTCGTCTCTGGAGCCGCAGAAGGCGTTCGTCAACCATAGGACTCGTCCGTATTATTCTGTGGTTGCGTTTCCCGAGAGCATGGCATGATTCTATCTGATTTATCGATCCGTCGCCCGGTTTTGGCGACGGTGATGAGTTTAGCGGTGGTTTTGATTGGCCTCGTGTCATATCAAAGACTTAGCGTGCGCGAGTACCCCAAAATCGATGAGCCGGTGGTGACGGTCGAGACCGTGTACAAAGGCGCCGGCGCCGAGATCATCGAAAGCCAAATCACCCAACCCTTAGAAGAATCTTTGGCGGGTGTTGAGGGCATCGATGTTATGAGCTCCATCAGTCGCTCGGAAAAAAGCCAAATCACCATGCGCTTTCGTCTGACGCGCAACCCGGACGAAGCGGCGAATGACGTGCGCGATCGCGTCGGGCGCGTGCGTGCGTTGTTGCCGTCCGAAATCGACGAGCCGGTGATTGCAAAAATCGAAGCGGATGCGCAGCCTATTATTTATTTGGCGTTCTCCAGTTCTCGACACACGGCTTTGGAAGTGACGGATTTTGCCGATCGCTATGTGAAGGATCGTTTGCAGAACCTTTCCGGAGTCGCCGGCGTGCGGATATTCGGCGAGCGGCGGTTCGCCATGCGTTTGTGGCTGGATCCGGCGCGAATGGCGGCGCATCGGGTGACGGCTCAGGACGTGGAAGCGGCGTTGCGTCGGCAGAACGTGGAAATTCCTGCCGGACGAATCGAAAGCGTCGAACGCGAGTTCACCGTGGTGGCTGAAACCGATCTGCGGACTCCTGAAGAGTTTGACGCCATAATCATTCGTCAGGATAAGGGTTATGCGGTGCGGTTCCGCGACGTTGGCCATTCGGAGCTGGGCGCCCGCGATGATCGCGTGATTGCGCGGTTCAACGGCAAAAGCGCGGTGGCTCTGGGGGTGATTAAGCAATCGACCGCGAATCCTCTCGAAGTCTCCGACGAAGTTCAAAGAGCTTTGCCGATCATTCGCTCCGGGCTTTTGGAGGGCATGAACGTCGAAGTTGCTTACGACAGCTCGGTTTTCATTGACCGTTCGATCCAAAACGTCTTCCGCACCATCGGCGAGGCCGTGGTTCTGGTGATCTTGGTTATTTTTGTGTTTTTGCGCTCGGCGCGCGCCACTTTGATTCCTCTGGTGACGATTCCGGTTTCATTGATCGGCGCTTTTAGTTTGATGCTGATCTTCGGCTTCACAATCAACACGCTCACGTTGTTGGCCATGGTGCTGGCGGTGGGCTTGGTGGTGGACGACGCCATTGTCATGTTGGAGAACATTCATCGTCACATCGAAGACGGCGTTCCGCCGTTCCGCGCCGCTTTGATCGGCTCTCGCGAGATTGGATTCGCCATCATCGCCATGACGATCACTTTGGCGGCGGTCTATGCGCCGATTGGTTTTCAAACCGGACGCACGGGGCGTTTGTTTACGGAATTCGCTTTGACCCTGGCCGGAGCGGTGATCGTATCCGGATTCGTCGCTTTGACGCTCTCGCCGATGATGTGCTCCAAGCTGTTGCAAAGCCATCATAGCCACTCTTGGTTGTATAATGTCGTTGAATCGGCCCTCAACGGCATGACTGTCGGCTATCGCGTTCTGTTGCGGGCTTCTTTGCGCGTGCGTCCTCTGATTTTGCTCATCGGCGTCGTCATCGCCGCCGCAAGTTATTTTCTCTTCACCGGCTTGAAGTCGGAGCTGTCGCCGATAGAGGATCGCGGCACCGTAATCGCCATTGCGATTGCTCCGGAAGGGGCGACATTGGCCCATACGGATCGTTACGCTCGGGCCATGGAAGGATTCATCACCAAAATCCCTGAAGTTCGAACCTTCTTTGTGGTGGCGGGATTTCCCGTCGTCAACCAGGGGTTAAGCTTTATCCGCTTGCAAGATTGGGAGGAGCGCGCCGTTAAGCAACAAACGATTACGGCGCAATTATCGCCGAAGCTGTTCGGCATTCCCGGAATTTTGGGGTTTTCCACCAATCCGCCCTCTTTGGGGCAAAGCGTCATTGAGAAACCTGTCAATTTTGTTATTATGACGTCGCTTTCCTATGATGCGCTGCAAGGGATGGTCAACGACCTTATGGTGGAGGCTCGGAAGAATCCCGGATTGATTAACCTTGATTCTGACCTGAAGCTCAATAAGCCCGAGCTGCGAATCACTTTGGATCGTGACAAAGCCTCGGATTTGGGCGTGGATGTTGAGACCGTTGGGCGCACGTTGGAGACTTTTCTGGGGGGGCGCCAGGTTACGCGCTTTAAGCTCAACGGTCGTCAGTACGATGTCATGGTGCAAGGGGCGGCGCTTGATCGTCGCAATCCTGACGACATCTCAACGATTCATGTGCGGAGTCAGAGCGGCCAAATGGTCTCACTGGCCAATTTGGCGACTATTGAGGAGCGCGTGGCGCCGCGTGAGCTGAATCATTTCAACAAACTACGGTCGGCGACGATTACGGCGTCTTTGGCGCCTGGTTACGCGATGGGCGAGGCTTTGACGTGGCTGACGGAGGCGTCGGTTCGAGTGTTGCCGACGTCGGGGTTGACGGACTACGCGGGACAGTCTCGGGAGTTCAAAGAAACCAGCGGCGGTCTTTACATGACGTTTTTGATGTCGTTGGCGTTTATCTTTTTAGTGCTGGCGGCGCAGTTTGAAAGCTTTATCGATCCGTTTGTGATCATGCTGACGGTGCCGTTATCAATGACGGGGGCGTTGGCGGCGTTGATGGTGACGGGAGCGACGTTGAATGTTTATAGCCAGATTGGTTTGGTGACGTTGGTGGGACTGATCACCAAGCACGGGATATTGATCGTGGAGTTTGCAAATCAGCTTCAGCGTGGGGGCGCGACGGCTCGGGATGCGGTGGTTGAGGCGGCGGTTTTGCGATTGCGTCCTGTGTTGATGACGACGGGCGCGATGGTGTTGGGGGCGTTGCCGTTGGCGGAGGCTCATGGGGCGGGGGCGGAGAGCCGGCAGGCGATTGGCGCGGTGATCGTGGGGGGAATGTCGTTAGGAACATTGTTGACGTTGTTTGTGGTGCCGACGGTGTATTCGTATTTGGGTCGTAAGAAGCCGGCGCTGGAGGAATGACGACATATGTCGCCGGTTTTTTGGTTTTTTTGATCGAACAGAGTATATTCCGGAGTATATACTCTGTTCGGTTGAGAACCCGAGAATCGTGGGGCTTTCCCGAATTGAAACGGTCCACTCTCATTCGGTCGTTACAAACTCCAAGTCATGGTTTCCAAAGGCCTCCCGGCCTTTGGCGGGTCGAGGGCGGAGCCCCGATTCTTTCGGAGTTTTTTTCGGGTCCTCAATTGGACAGAGTATATTTGTTTTTATTTTTTCTTTTTTCTTTTTTCTTCGTTCGCTCTTTTTTTGTTCAGGGAATCTCCATGCCGAACTCTACACACGCCACCGACGTCATCGTTATCGGCGCTGGTCCTGTTGGTCTTTTCGCCGTCTTTCAATGCGGCATGCTCGGTCTTAAATGTCACGTCGTCGATGCTCTTGACGTCGTCGGGGGACAATGCGCGGCTCTTTATCCCGAGAAACCTATCTTCGACATTCCCGCGCACCCCTCCATTACAGGAGGAACTCTTATCGACAAACTCATGCAGCAAATTACTCCCTTTCAACCTGTCTTCCATTTGGGACAACAAGCCGTCAGTCTTTCTCAAGCTCCAAACAACGCTTGGACCGTTAAAACCTCACACGATCTTAGCATAACAGCCCAAGCCGTCATCATCGCCGCCGGAGCAGGGGCTTTTGGTCCCAATCGTCCGCCGCTCGACAATATTCGCGACTTTGAAGGACACTCGGTGTTCTACATGGTCCGTAGGCGTCAAGACTTCGCCGGGCGTCGCGTCGTCATCGCCGGAGGAGGCGATTCGGCGGTTGATTGGGCTCTGTCTTTGGTGGACATCGCTGAGAGCGTCATGGTGATCCATCGTCGCGCCAAGTTCCGCGCCGCCCCTGAATCGATTCGACAACTGGAAGCGCTGGCTTGCGAAGGCCGCTTGGAACTCGTGACGCCTTACCAGCTTTCCGGCCTTGAAGGGGGCGACGGTCGCTTGACCGCCGTTCGAGTCGCCACTCTTGATGGAGAAGAGCGTCGCTTGGATGCCGACGTGCTGCTGGCGTTGTTTGGACTCGCCACAGATTTAGGCCCTATTGCTTCATGGGGGTTGGCGTTGGCTCACCATCATATCCCCGTGACGCCGTCTACTTGCGCGACTTCTGCGCCCGGTCTTTTTGCGGTTGGCGACATTGCAAACTATCCTGGGAAATTGAAACTTATTCTCACAGGATTTGCGGAGGCCGCTCACGCTGCTCACGCCGCTTATTCTTTGGTGCGTCCCGGCGAAGTTATTCACTTTGAGCATTCGACCAGTAAAGGTCTGCCTGGTCGAGATTGATATACTCCGTTCGGTTGAGAACCCGAGAATCACGCGGCCTTCCCGAATTGAAACGGCCCTCTTTCATTCAGTCGTTACAAACTCCAAGTCATGGTTTCCAAAGGCCTCCCGGCCTTTGGCGGGTCGAGGGCGGAGCCCCGATTCTTTCGGAGTTTTTTCGGGTTCTCAATTGGACTTTTTCGGGTTCTCAATTGGACAGAGTATAAGTTAAAAATTAAGAGGGGTTGCTGAATCGCTGCGGAGTTCAAGCGGTTTCAGGAATACAGACGATTCCAGAGGAGGATCGCTTCGCGAATAAGGGGGGAGCGAAAGCCCCCCTTATAATCCCGAGCGACCAGGAACACAGTCCCTGGACCCATTTGATTTCTATTCAGGAGAGGAAGAGTCAATCCTTTAAATCTTGCCACAATTCCTTCACTTTGGCGAAGAAGCCTTCTGATTCGGGATGTGTTTTTTCTTGCTCACCGGCTTTTTCAAATTCGCGCAGCAACTCTTGTTGGCGCTTGGTCAAATTCATCGGCGTTTCGATCACCGCCTGAATAAACATGTCGCCGCGCGTCGGACTCCGCAACACCGACATGCCCTTGGCCTTCAAGCGGAATTGATGCCCCGTCTGCGTCCCCGCAGGAACATTAATCCGCGCCCGACTGCCGTCGATCGTCGGAACCTCCACATTGCCGCCCAACGCCGCCGTCGTCATCGGAATCGGAACCCGGCAATGGATGTTCGCTCCATCCCGTTGAAAGAATCGATGCGCCCCGATTGATAAGAAAATATACAAATCACCCGGCGGCGCTCCACGCAACCCGGCTTCGCCTTCGCCCGCCAAACGAATGCGCGTGCCGTCCTCCACGCCTGCCGGAATATTCACCTGCAAAGACTTGTCTCGACGTGTCCGCCCACTGCCTCCGCACGAACGACAGGGGTCTTTGATGACCCGTCCGGCGCCATGACACGCCGGACACGCGCGCTCAATGGTGAAGAAACCCTGTTGCGCTCGGATTTTGCCCATGCCCGAACACGTCGAACACGACACCGGCTGACCGCCGCCCTCAGACCCGGATCCCTTACAGCTCTCGCACATGACCGACGTCGGCACCCGGACCGTCGTTTGAGAACCGCGAAAAGCGTCCTCCAACGTGACCTCCAGATTACACCGCAAATCGCTGCCTCGGCCTCCCGCCGTGTTGCCGCCGCCGCCGCCGCGTCGTCCGCCGCCGCCGCCCATAAATTCGCCGAACATTTCGTCGAAAATATCGGCAAAACCTCCGCCGAACGAGAAATCAAACCCGCCTGCGCTACGACCTCCTCCTCCTCCGCCTTCGAACGCAGCATGGCCGAATCGATCATAGGCGGCGCGTTTTTGCTCGTCGCGCAAAACATCATAAGCTTCGCTGATTTCTTTAAATTTTTGCTCGGCGCTTTTATCCCCCGGGTTGCGATCGGGGTGATATTGCATCGCCATTTTTCTATAGGCTTTTTTCAGCTCGTCCGGGCTGGCGGCGCGCTGTACTCCGAGCAGTTCATAATAATCCTGTTTTGCCATAGCCCCCGAGCACCTCAAAAGAAATCACAAAAAGACAAAAGCGTCCAGAGGGCCTCGCCCCCCAAAGCCGCCCAAAGCAACCTTGAGGGCGCGCCACTCTCCACGAAAAGCGCGCTCTCAAAGGAACTCACAGACTCTACAACGAAATCGTTGCGACGACTCGACGCCGCTTACTTGCGTTTTTTGTCGTCGTGAACTTCTTCGAAGTCGGCGTCGACGACGCCCGGACCGTTTCCGCCACCGCCGGCTGCGGCGCTGGGAGCTTCGCCTGTGTCTCCACCGGAGTTTTTATAAAGCGCTTCGCCGATTTTCATCGCCGCCGCCGCCAAAGTTTCGGTTTTGCTCTTGATTGCGGCGATGTCGGAGCCTTCCATCGCCGTGCGGGCTTCAGCGATCGCCCGCTCGACCGCCGCCTTGTCCGCTGCCGAGGCCTTATCGCCGACATCTTTCAACGAACGTTCGGTGGTGTGGATCAAAGCTTCGGCGTGATTGCGCACATCGACCAGTTCGCGCCGCTTGCGATCTTCGGCGGCGTTTGATTCCGCGTCTTTGACCATGCGCTGAATGTCGGCGTCGCTGAGACCGCCCGACGCCTGAATGCGGATTTGCTGTTCTTTGTTGGTGGCTTTGTCTTTTGCGGTGACGCTGACGATGCCGTTGGCGTCGATGTCGAAGGTGACCTCGATCTGCGGCACGCCGCGCGGCGCGGGAGGAATGCCCATCAAGTCGAACTGGCCGAGCATTTTATTGTCGGCGGCCATTTCGCGCTCGCCCTGGAAGACGCGAATGGTGACGGCGTTTTGGTTGTCTTCGGCGGTTGAGAAGACTTGGCTCTTTTTGGTGGGGATGGTGGTGTTGCGATCGATCAAGCGCGTGAACACGCCTCCGAGGGTCTCAATGCCCAAGGACAGCGGCGTCACGTCGAGCAACAACACATCCTTGACGTCGCCCTTCAAGACGCCGCCCTGGATTGCGGCGCCGATGGCGACGACTTCATCCGGATTGACGCCGCGATGGGGTTCGCGACCGAAGAACTGCTTCACTCTTTCGATGACGCGGGGCATGCGGGTCATGCCGCCGACCAAAATCACCTCGTTGATTTCCGAGGCTTTCAACCCGGCGTCGCGCAGAGCCGCTTTGCAGGGGTCGATGGTGCGTTCGATTAAATCATTGACCAGCGCTTCCAATTTTGCGCGGGTCAGTTTGATGTTCAAGTGCTTGGGGCCGCTCTGATCGGCGGTGATGAAGGGCAGGTTGACTTCCGTCTGCAAAGAGGAACTCAACTCGATTTTGGCTTTTTCCGCCGCTTCTTTCAGACGCTGAAGCGCGAGCTTGTCCTTGCGGAGATCGATTCCCTGTTCTTTATGGAATTCGTCGGCGAGATAGTCGATGATCTTGGCGTCGAAGTCTTCGCCGCCGAGGAACGTGTCGCCGTTTGTGGACTTCACCTCGAACACGCCGTCGCCGATTTCCAGCACGGAGACGTCGAAGGTGCCGCCGCCGAGATCGTAAACCGCAATGACGCCTGCGCCTTTTTTCTCCATGCCATAGGCGAGAGCGGCGGCTGTGGGCTCGTTAATAATCCGCTTCACATCCAGCCCGGCGATTCTTCCGGCGTCTTTGGTCGCCTGTCGCTGACTGTCGTTGAAGTAGGCCGGAACGGTGATCACGGCCTCGGTGACTTTTTCGCCCAAATAGTTTTCAGCGGTCTCCTTCATCTTTTGCAGAATGAAAGCGCTGATTTGGCTGGGGCTATAGCGTTTTCCATGCGCTTCGACCCATGCGTCGCCGTTGTCTCCCGGAACGATCTTATACGGCACCAACGCTTTGTCTTTGTTGGTGATCGGATCGTCGAATCGCCGACCGATCAAACGCTTGATGGCGAAAAGAGTGTTTTCAGGATTGGTGACCGCTTGACGTTTGGCGGGCTGACCGATCAAACGCTCGCCGTTTTGGGTGAAAGCGATCATCGAGGGCGTGGTTCGCGCGCCCTCTGCGTTTTCAATCACCTTGGCGCTGCCGCCTTCCATGACGGCGACGCACGAGTTTGTGGTGCCGAGATCAATGCCGATAACTTTGCTCATGTTCTTCCTCTCGTTTCTGGCGGACGCCAAGCGGCCCGAACTCTGGCGCCGCCACGGTCCCCTGGGTCAATTCCTGGAGAAACGCCGACGGTCCTGGAAACTTTGATCACCCTAGGACGCTGGGCGTCTCTGAACGATGTTCAAGCAGACAATCAAAAAATACACGGCGAAACGATCAGCCTTGCGCCGTCGCTTCGCGCTTTTGCCGAAATCGCCGAAACGGCTCAAGACGCTCTTACGGATCGTGATATAGGGAGGCGTCCTCTCTCCTGCAACAGTCTACGGCCAACTTCCGTTCGATTATCGATTTCCGTCCGAATTATCGCTCTTCGCGCGCCGCTTCGCCGCTTCGAGCGGCGCGCCGTTCGAAGCGGTATACCAAAGGACGCGAACAAAGCAAAACGGCTTCAAATCTTTCTCACACGCAAATCTCACGCGAACCTTGCTTGACCCATTGACCTCGACGCCGCAAAATCCCCTCCAAATTCGCGTTAGGGATCACAATCATGCTTCCCGAAGGGTATCGGCTCGATGAATGCCGGATCATCCGGAACCTTGAACAAGGTGGGTTTGGAATCGCCTATTTGGCCGAAGACGTCCTTCTGGCCCGCCTTGTCGCCGTTAAGGAGTTTGCTCCCGCAGCCTTGTCGATTCATTCCGGCGGCTCGATCATCCCGCGATCGTCCAGCCTGCTTAATGCTTTTGGACAGGCCAAACGCGCGTTTCTCGACGAAGCCCGCGCGCTTGCCGCCATAGATCACCCGAATATCGTTCGACTCCACCGCTATTTCGAGCATCGCGGCGCCGCCTACATGATCATGGAGTTCGTCGATGGGCTCCATATCGACGCTTATCTGAGCGCTCGCATTGCCCAAGACGGTCTTTCCGCCGCTCCCGCGTTGGTCCGCGACTTGATGTTGGAGACCATTGACGGCGTCGCTGTTTTGCACAACTACGAGATTTTGCACCGAGGCCTCAAACCCGCCAACGTCATTGTTCGACGCGGCAATGGCCGCCCCGTCATCCTGACCTCGGCGCCCGCGCGCCTACGAAAACGACGCGCCCGCCGGCACACTCGCCGACGGATTCGCCGCCTGAACAATACCAGCCTAACGGCGTGGAAGGCCCCTGGACCGACATTCACGCCATCGCCGCCATTTTTTATCAAACCGTCACGGGGCGCAAACCCGACGGCGCAGAGGCCCGCGCGCGTCAAGAAACTCTGGTTCCCGCAACGCAACTTGCCGCCGGACGTTTTCCCGTCGGTCTTCTCAGCGCTATCGACCAAGGTTTGGGGCTTGCCGTTTCAAGTCGCCCGCGCTCTCTTGACGAATGGCGCGCCTATATCCTCGCCAACGCCTTGAACCCGTCTGGCGGCTCCACAACGCGCTCCGAACCCGCACAAAACGACTCGGAACGCTCTGAAACAGCCCGCGCAAAAACGCCGCCGTTCGCCCGCAACGTCCGAATCGCCGCGACGTCTGCAAATCCGACGTCTTCCTCCGTCACTCCAACCTCTTCCGTCGCTCCGGCGTCGCCCTCTCAAACGCCGTCCTCTCAAACGCCGTCCTCTCAAGCGGCGGGGTCTCAAGCGGCGGGGTCTCAACCTCCCGCATCCGCCGGCTCCGATCACATCGAACTGCCGACGCTGCCGGGGATGTCCCATTCTCCCGGGGCAAAAACGGTGGTGATTCGACGGATACCTCTGCGACCTGCGCCCACTCCGCCTCCGCCGGTCGCCACGCGACGCACCCGCCCGCGCCGTCGACGTCGCGACGCCTTTCTCGCAGGAGCCATCCTCGTCGCCGGTCTCAGCCTGAGCGCCGCCGGATGGGCGTGGCTTGCTCCGGAGCGCGCCAAGCAAATCATGTGGAACAGTTTCGACGCCGTCGAATTCCGGAGTTTGACTTGGATCGACGACGTTCAAACCGGAATTGAAGACGGCGTTCAAACCGTGGCCGAATTCATGGCTCCCGCCGCTCGTTCTGCCCTGGCTCTGTTGGCCCGAGTCGGCCTTGCGGATGCGACGAACTCTGCGTCCGGTCGAGTTTCCATAAAAACTTCTTCCGTTTCTCCGACCGTCAACGCAACCGGCGGGCTTCCTCCCAAAATCGAAGTGGCGCCCGTTTCTCCGACCGAACAACGCCCCAGAGGCGAAATCATCCGCATGACCGACGTCAACAGCGTCTCCTCTGAATCCGATCACGTCGTCGAGCAAGAGCGCCGTCAACAAGTAGAGGCTTTGGCGGCCGACGTCGCCCTGTGGGAGCGCATTCGATCCGCAACCACCGCCGCCCTTCATTCAATATTTGAGCAGTTCCCTCATGGCGTGCATGCGGAAGAAGCTGTGAAACTCCGCGACCAAGGGCAGGAGAACGAACAAGCTCTTGCTCGTCGCGAGCAAGAACGTCAGAACTCCAACCGAGAAGCTGAAGAGCTGGCCTGGGCGAACGTCAAAGCAAAACCAAGCGCCGACGCTCTCAAGGCTTTTATCGAGCGTCATCCACACAGCGCTCACGTCCCCGAGATTGCTCAGATGCGCGAACATCTCGCCGCTGTTGAAGCAGAGCAGAAAAAAAATCCACAAGAAGAAGCTGCGACGGCGCTTTCTCTTTCCAAAAACCAAGCGACGGCAAGCGAGGTTGCGCGTCTTTTGGAGTCCTTGCCCAAACCGGAACGTCCCGGCTTGAAACCTCAACTTCCTTCCGGCGCGCCGACGACGGCGGGAGCCGCAGCAACGGCTGCGCCAACGCAGTCCCCGCCAACGCAGTCCCCGGCGTCACAAACCTCGTCACAAACCTCGGCTGCCGTCGCAACGGCTGTGGGGCCTTCTCAAAACGAAACGGCGACGAACGACGACGCCTTCGTTCCTCCTCAGGAACCATCAACCCAAGACCCTTTAACCGACGACGTCACAATCTCGGCGCCGAAAGCCTCCACTCCTGTTCTGCCCATGGTCGAGGTTCCTACGGCTCCCTCAGCCGGCCCTTCTTCTCCTATTCCATGGCGCAATGGAGTTTATGAGAAAAAGTGGCGGAAACAAAACATTCAAGACGTTTTAAAGGACATCATGGCCGCCAATAAGCTTAAAATCACCTTCGAGGGTTCCGTTAACGATTCCGTCAGTTTCTGGTTTCACAATATTTCTCTGAAAAACGCCTTCATGAAAATTATGCAAGATCATCGCCTATCTTATCGCTATGACCCCGCCACAAAAACCGTCATCGTTTCCGGTCCATAATCAATTCACTGATTGTATGGAGAATTTTCTTTTCGTCCGTAACAAAAACTCTTGCGTCTCCGCTCGTCTTCCGCTACAAACCGCTTCGTCCTGAACGCGGGTCCCCTTCGTCTAGAGGCCTAGGACACCGCCCTCTCACGGCGGTAACAGGGGTTCGAATCCCCTAGGGGACGCCATATCATTATGGCAAGCGGAAGGCGTAGCGTTTTGCTGTGATTTTTTTTGGTTGTTTTTTTGCTCTGCGTGGGGAACCACTGCGGAGTTTTTTTTGTTTGCGGTCTATATCCTTTACCTTCGAAAGAGATTAATATCAAGAAAACCAGTTTCTCGGCTGAGCGTCGAGTCTATAATCCGGATTTTTTCTAGTCTGTGATCTTTTATTAAACCGGATTCATCAATTAACCTCGCAAGGAGCGCGCATGCGGAATTCCGTGTTTACAAAAGTATTGGTTTCCCAGAAACTATCCACCTCAAAAAATCTGAAACGCCGGTAAACGGCGTAACCGATCAAACACAAGCGTCACTCCGACCAGAACTGAGACCGTGATGAAACAGAACGGACAACAACCACCGATTATGGCTCCACGACGCTTGGGATTGGCGATGATCATCAGCGCAGCTCCTATGGTGCTGCTCTTGGCGCGGCTGGCGGTCGTCGGCGATGTTCCGGTCATCGAAGCCGTCATCGCCGGAGTCGTCACGCTTTGTGGAATCGGCTTAATTCTGTGGTGGTACGTGGTCGATGTCAGCGCCATCATCGCTCATCTCGATCGTGATGAGCAAAGCGGCGCCGAACTCGCTTCGCCTTCAAAAGGCTCCAGCGTCGCCCGCATGATCATCGCCGAAATCACCCGAAGCAAACACGCCGTTCGTCGTCAAAGCGCTCAATTGGCGATGCGACTCGCCGCCGATGAGGACGTCCTCGATTCCCTGCGCGATCCCCTGATTTTGCTCGATTACGGCAGACGCATCGTGCGCGGAAACGGGGCCGCGCGCGAAATATTCGGCGAGCGGATGCGCGGTCGAGATTTGGCCGCAGTTTTACGCACTCCCGTTCTACTGGAAGCGGTTGAGACCGTTCGTCAAGGCGGCGGAGCCAAAAGCATCGAATTTACGTTGCCGACTCCGGTTGAGCGGATTTTTCAAGCGCGCATCGCTCCGTTTCGCCAATCCCCCGATCCAGAGGTCGACAACGCCGTCGGCTCAACCAAACGTCAAGATGAAGACCTTGGACCTCCGACGATTCTCTTGACCTTGCATGACATCACCTCCATTCGTCGATCAGACCAAATGCGGGCCGATTTCGTTGCAAACGCCAGTCATGAATTGCGAACCCCTCTAACCGCCTTGTTGGGGTTTATCGAAACTCTGCGTGGTCCCGCTCGCGATGATGCAGAAGCTCGCGACCGTTTTCTCGGCATGATGCATGAACAAGCCGGGAGAATGTCGCGTATGGTCGATGACTTGTTGTCGCTCTCGCGCATAGAGGTCAACGAGCATCTGCCTCCCACCGAGACCGTTGATGTTGTGCGCACGATTCGCGCGGTGGTGGCGGCTTTGGAGTTGCGCGCGGCGGCGCGGCGGATTCGGTTGCGCGTAGAGACGGAAAACGAGGCGTTGTTGGTGGTCGGAGACGAAGACCAACTCAATCAAATCTTTCAAAATCTTTTAAGCAACGCCATTAAATACGCGCAAGAGCAAACGGAGGTAATGATCTCGCTTTCAGTGAAAGAGATCGGCGGACGTTCAATGGTGTGCGCGGCGATTGCCGATCAAGGAGATGGAATTGCCAAGGTTCATATTCCCAGATTGACCGAGCGTTTCTATCGCGTGGATGCGGCGCGATCTCGGGCGTTGGGAGGCACGGGTTTGGGATTGGCGATTGTTAAGCATATCTTGAACCGCCATCGTGGACGCTTGTTGATCGAAAGCGAAGTGGGGCAGGGCAGCGTTTTCACGATTCTTCTTCCGAAAGAGACGTCTCAGCTTCTCAAATAACGCGATAGCGTTCACATGTCTTCGTGTGTCTTGTCGTTGTGTTTAAAAAATTAGAAGGGAGGCTGTGAGCGCAGTTCTCCCTTCTAATTCATTATTTTTTTGTTACGCGTCGGTGTGTCGTTTTCTTCACTTCAAACCTCGCCTATAGTGTCGCGTCGAATGGTTTCGTCGCTGTCGCCCAAGATGTGGTCGCCCATGATCGTTTTTCTTCGCTCTTTGATTTTCAATATCGCCTTTTTTAGCTGGACGGCGTTTCTATGCGTCGCGCTTTCATGGGCTTTGGCGTTGCCAAGGTCGAAGATGATGCGGGTCGTCTGTTGGTATATGAAATCCGTTTCATTTCTGGAGCAGGCCATCGTCGGCATTCGCTATGATGTGCGTGGACGAGAATATTTGCCGCAAACGGGATGTTTCTTGGTGGCGGCCAAACACCAATCAGCGTGGGAGACCATGAAGCTGTTGCTTCTGTTGGATGATCCCGCCGTTGTGTTGAAACGCGAGCTGATGAAGCTGCCGGTGTGGGGATGGTTCGCCGCCAAGGCCGAAATGATCCCTGTTGATCGCGGCGCGCCGGTGCGAGCGTTAAAGTCTTTGATTGCGGGCGCGCGCAAAGTGAAGGAAAGCGGCCGACCAATCGTCATTTTTCCTCAAGGCACGCGCACGGCAATCGGCGAGCGGCGGCCTTATCGAGTCGGCATCGGCGTCTTGTACGAGCATCTAAAAGTGCCGATCATTCCTATGGCGGTGAATTCTGGTCTTTATTGGCCTCGCAACGGCTTTCTCAAGAGGCCGGGGACAATTTTGGTGGAGTTTCTTCCTCCTATTGACCCTGGATTGGAACGCTTTGCCGCAATGCTTGAGCTTGAAACGCGATTGGAGGCAGCCACAGACGCCTTAGTTGCTGAAGCGCAGAAAAATAATTGACAAGATCGGCAAAATTGTTGGCAAGATTATACGATTCCGACGAGTCTTACCTTATTGAATAATGAATTGTCCTCGAATCATGAATTAGGCAGGAACGGGAGTTGAAAACGCAATCCTTGAACCTGTCTGTTTTGTTGTCTTTACGGCGTTGTTTCGGTCTTTCTTTTGTTATGGAGACTTCTCGGTGTTGGACCCTTTTCGCCTGATTGGCCCGGTTTTGCGCAGTTTTGAAGCCGAGCGCGCGCATCATCTCACAATCACGGCGCTTAAGTCGGGACTTGTTCCAAATTGGGCGATGATAGAGGACGATCCTTGCCTGAGCATGCGCCTGTGGGGGCTGACGTTTCCCAACCCGGTCGGCATGGCGGCGGGATTCGATAAAAACGCCGAGGTTATTGATCCGTTGTTGCAGCTTGGGTTTGGATTCGTCGAAGCGGGAACCGTCACGCCTAAGCCGCAATCCGGAAATCCTCAACCGCGTATTTTCCGCTTGCCGGAATGTCAGGGCATGATCAATCGCTTGGGATTCAACAACCAGGGGCTGGAGGCGTTCGCGGCGCGGCTTGCCGCTCGCGCTGCTCGCTCGCGTCGTTCGGTTGGCTTGGTTGGCGCGAATGTTGGACGCAACAAGGAAACCCCCGATGAAATCGCTGATTATGAAATCGGCTTGAGGCGTTTGGCTCCTTTTGCCGATTATTTGGTGATTAATATTTCATCGCCCAACACTCCCGGATTGAGGACCCTTCAGGGGCGAGGCCCTTTGACGGCTCTGTTGGAGCGGGCGTTGAAAGCCCGCGCTCAGGGATTGGTGGGCCTCGATCGGACTCGGCCGATTCCCCCATTATTGGTGAAAATCGCTCCTGATCTGAGCGACGAGGATTTGTCCGATATTGCCGAAGTCGCTTTGGCCAGCGGCATCGATGGATTGATCATCTCCAACACCACCGTCAGCCGCACCGAAATCGGAGATTCGCCAAATGCGGCGGAAAGTGGAGGTCTTAGCGGCAAGCCATTGTTTGTTCGCTCCACGGCGCTGATCGGAAAAATGCATCGTTTGTTGAGCGGGCGTTTGCCGATCATCGGGGTTGGCGGCGTGGCGAGTCCCGATGGCGCCTACGCCAAGATTCGCGCCGGCGCTTCGTTAATTCAGCTCTACACGGCTCTGGTTTATCAGGGGCCTCTTTTGGTTGCGCGCATCAAGAGCGGTTTGGTTCAACGCTTGCGCGCCGACGGTTTCTCGTCTTTGGCGCAGGCTGTCGGCGTGGATGCGCCAAAATGACGCGCCCAGATTCCTTGAGACAACATCAGACTCCTTGAAGAGGCATCGGTCGAGGAGGAAAGAGTTTTTCCTTTTCTTATTCCATCTCAGCCAAGGGCGTTCCTTGGGGCCTGTTTTCTTAATGGATTTCCAATCGATCTCGGAGACGCCGTTTGAGCAAATTTGGTCAACGTGTTCGTGCGTGCAGAAACGCCATGGCCTCGCCGTTGCTGCACGCCGTCGTCGCTTTAAGTTATGTCGCAGGTGGAGTCGGCGTCGCTTTGGTTGCGCCGTCGGTTGTCGCGTCTTCGCTCGACGTCATGGCGCTGTTGAGTGGAGGAATGTTCATTATTGCGGGTGGTTTGGTGCATGAAGTTTGGGCGCGTCGCCGTCGAGACCGAAAATTGGCCCGACGTTTCGCCCATCTCAACGCGATTGCCGATGGTTTGGAAGAGCGGCTCGTGAGCGCCGACCAAGAGCTGATCGTTCTGCGGCGTGGATTGGAGAGTTTGGTTCCGGAGAGCGACGGTGGCTTTAATTTGGAGGCGTTGCTCTCGGAGGTTCGTCAATTGCGAGCCGATCTCAACGAGATGTCCGTTCGTGTTTCTTCGGAAAGCCCGCCGCGTTCGGCGCCGAAACCATCGCGTTTGCGTGATCTGAACCGCTCCAGCGGTCTGGCGGTCTCCACCATGCGCGAGGCGGAATCATCGATTTTGCTTTTCGAGCCCACCACAGGGACGAACGGCGCTGTTCCGCACCGAACGCCGTTGGACGAAACACAGATTCTCGAAGCGATTCGCGACGCTTTGCATCATGATCGCGTGGATTTTTGCCTTCAACCTATTGTGGTCTTGCCGCAACGCAAGCCGAGATATTACGAGGTGTTCAGCCGGGTTTGTATGGCGGATGGAACACACCTTATGCCGCAACAATTCCTGCATGTTGCGCGCAATCGCAATCTTATAGCGGCTATTGATAACTTATTGTTAATTCGATGCGTCCAAATGGTTCGCGAAAGTGATCGCGTTAATCATGATGTCGGTTTTTTTGCCAATCTTTCTATCGCGAGTCTCAATGACGTTGATTTTATGAAGCGATTTCTGCGCGTTATGGCGCATAATCAGCCGTTGCGGTCGCGTTTGGTGTTCGAGGTAGGGCAGGCTGCGTTGAAAGCCGGTGGAGCCAATACTGCGGCGGTGTTCAAACAGTTGGTTCGCATCGGTTTTCGATTCTCTCTCGACCAGGTGGAGAATCCGGAGGCAATTGATGTCGAAACGCTGACGACATATGGGTTTCGGTATTTGAAACTAGATTGCGCTCGTTTGTTGGAGCCGGGGCGTCGTCGGCGTCTTGAAGAGTTTCGGCGACGTTTGGCGAAAGAATCGATTGATTTGATTGTTGAAAAAGTAGAGACCGAAGCTCAGTTGGTGGAGGTGATGGAGCTGCATATCGATTATGGGCAGGGCTTTTTGTTTGGCGAACCGCGATTGGCGCGGAAGCTTTCATCGGCGCAGTAGCGTTTTGGTGGGGATGGAAATTACTTCCCATCTTTTTTTTCTGTGAGCAATACGCGGATTTTTTGATAAACGGAGCAAGCGGGTTCTTTTCTGTCGGATTCTTCCGTCAGCATAGCCGCTTCAGTCATTGACTTGACGACTTCGGACATTTTTTCCGGCGATAAGGTTGATGATTTTTCTACGAAGAGTCGACCGATTTCTTGGGATTCTTTATTTGGATCACATGAAGTCGAGGCCAAGCTTGGCGATGGAGCCATTATTGCGATGCTGGTTGTTGTCAGAACTGCCGTGAGCAACGTCTTTGTCATTTTGCGCTAATTCCTTTGATGTTTTTTTCGCGAAAATTAAACGGGTCCAGGGACTGTGTTCCTGGTCGCAGGGGATCATAAGGGGGGAGCGAAAGCCTCCCTTATTCGCGCAGCGATCTTTTCCCTGGAATTGTTTGAAATTGTCTTTCGGCTTTCCTCTGGAGACGTTCTCTTATGGACGGCTCAAAGCCTGTTGCAAAACCAAAAACCGCAGCGACAAAACTCAACGAATTAGAATCTGTTTTACATGGCGACATCACCGTGTAAACCAAAATGCTGATTTTTGATTTTGTAACGGGTTCCTCATACGCAGCCTAACAGTGAAACGATTCCAGAGGAAGATCGCTTCGCGAAGAAGAGGGGCCGTCGGGGCCCCCCCTAAAAAACTCTTGATGGTCTAAAGTCCCCCTCAGCCACGAAGCGGAGAACCCGTTCAGCATTCCAGCATACGACGCAACAACTCAATGTCTTCCGCCAAAGATGGATCGGTGGTCTGCAATTCTTCCACTTTTTTCACCGCATGCATTACCGTTGTGTGGTCTCGACCGCCAAACTTCCGTCCGATCTCCGGCAAAGAACGAGACGTCAGCAATTTGGACAAGTACATCGCCACCTGCCTCGGTCGGGCGACGGCGCGAGCGCGTCGCGCCGAATGCATGTCGGACAAACGAATATTATAGTGCTCGGCAACCTTCTTCTGTATCTCGTCGATGGTTAGGCGTCGATCATTGGCGCGGAGCAAATCCCGCAACAGCTCCTGCGTCGAGTCAAGTGTGATCGGACGCCCAATGAGATCGGAATGAGCGACGATTCGGTTCAAAGCGCCTTCCAGCTCCCGCACGTTGGAGGTGATGCGATGCGCCAAGAACTCCAACACCTTGGGCGGGGCCTTGCAGTTCAAAGAATCGGCTTTGGTCTGTAGGATGCCCAAACGCAACTCATAGGTGGTGGGGTGAATGTCGGCCACTAACCCCCACCCCAATCTCGATCGCAAACGCTCTTCCATGCCTTCGAGGTCGGAAGGAGACTTGTCGGCGGAAACCACGACCTGGCGGTTCTGGTCCACCAGGGCGTTGAAGGTGTGAAAAAATTCTTCCTGAGTGCTGTCTTTACCGGAAATAAACTGAACGTCGTCGATCATAAGAACATCAACCGATCGGAACTGCTGCTTAAAGGCCATTGTGTCCTTAAAGCGCAAGGCCCGAACGAATTGATACATAAACTTTTCCGCTGAAAGGTAAATCACGCGCCGGTTTGGATCTTTCTGCCGAATTGCCCAAGCGATGGCGTGCATCAGATGAGTTTTCCCCAACCCGACTCCGCTATACAGGAACAGCGGATTAAAGGTCACGTTCCCAGCGTCGGCAACTCGTCGAGCGGCGGCGTGAGCCAATTCGTTGGGTTTTCCGACGACAAAGTTTTCGAAGGTGAAGCGGGGGTCCAGCGGGGCCGAGATGTCGTCGCGATCGCCGATGGTCGCCGCCGGAACCGAGGAGAAACGGACAACTTCGCCGCCGCCGTCGAACCCTTCCCCGTCGTCACCGTCGTTGTCTTCGTCGGACCTTGTTTCTGCGGCGGTTTTGCGTTTGTTGGCTTGAGCGCCGGAGCGAGCGTTGGCTCTGGGAAGCACGGAAATCGACGACGGACGCGAAGAGTCGCCGTTGTTGGAGGACGCAGTGAATTGCGGCGAAGCAACCACCAGCTCCACGGAGGAGACGGCGGAATCTTCCATGTTCCACAGCGTGCGGATTCGATCTGCGTAGTGCGTCATCACCCAATCGCGCATGAAGCGCGTAGGAACAACAAGGCATACTTCCCCCTCATCGAGGCCGCGCAATCCCAGCGGCTTGATCCAGCTTCGGAAAGCCGTCTCGCCGACTTCGTCCTTCAGTTTGCTGCGCACCCGTTCCCATTGCTGCTCTAATGACGCGCTGGTCGCCATGTTTGTTTTGCTCCCCGTTTGTCCGTGAACTGTACCGACTCCTGCCGTATTTTTTATGCACTTTGTGTTTTGATCAGAGGCGCTTTGCTCCATAAGCTTGTCGCTATCGGAAGAATGTGTGTGCGGAGTAAAACGAAACATACGCCAGTCCCTCAACCCTTTGAGCGGCATCCCGATTGCTTATTAAGTCAAAGCAACATCCTCTCGCGCACAGCATCCTGCGTGCGGCGCATCGGGTTTTCCGCGTTTTCAAGACTCATCACTGAAGGCGCTTGAGAATCTTTTTTAGATTTCAAACGCCTTCGCTTCGCCTCTGACGATCATTTGTTGAACGTCGAAGAGGAGCAAATTCTCACTGTTCTCAGTTTTTTCGACTGAGCTTTCATTCGGGCGTCTTTTGTCGGACGCTTTACAGGTCAAGTTGCCTGTGGTTGTCATCACGAATAAATCGTTGTTTGTCGTAAACTCTTTAGCGCATTGGTTCCTCTGTGGATATTCAGACTGAGTCCGTTGGCGATTCCCTAGCTTTGCAGCCTTCCAAAGAGTTGAAGTCCACATTTCCCCAAGCATTCTTTTTTGTTTGCTATCGACATATTCTCCGACGAGACGGCTTTCACTTGCTTTGTGGAAGAACATTCTTGCCGGCCGTCAGATTGTCGATGCCTAAAACCGTCGATGCTTGAAAACTCTCGGAAATAAAAGAATGTCCTTCCTAGAGTCTACGATTCTCGACGTCTAATTATCCTGTTCAACAACCGGCCTCATGACTCGGAGGCAAAGAATCAAGATCAAGGATGAGAACGTATCCAACAAGATAGGTGATGTTGTTTGATTGATGGATGAAGTTTAGAAGGGTGGTTTTGGACTGGCAACAGGACAGATGAGGAACGATAAAAAAAGAAGATTCCGCTTGAATCCTCATTTCGGTGACGCTTGTCAGGCAAAAGAGTAAAAAACCATGGAGAATCAATCATCGAATCCGGAGGCGGCGTTGGTTGGCCCCTGAATCGTTTGATTCGGAAACATTATATTGTTTATAACAGAGATAAAATTTTTCAAAGTAACATTCCAAGAGTTATATTTGCATTATTCGTAAAAAAGCTTCAAGGACTCAGAAAAACAAAAACAGTTTTAAAAATTCTGAAGCGGATGGGCGGTGGAATCGGAAAACCAATCGTTTTGATCCATGAAATTTTTGAGGTTTTGCCTGAAGATTACCCTTTCTCGGAGTAAGTCTTATTGATTATGATGAAAAATTTCTAAGGCAACAACATTCATATAATTAAATATCTCTCATCAATATGTAACGCCGCTCGCTTCGAATTGCCGTAGAGATGTAATGATGATTATCAAGTATCTTACGGAGAAGGATTGAGGCGAAAGTCTGTTGGCAAGTCGGAGTTTGAACGATCTTCTGTAAGAATCTTCGTTCGACGACGTCGAATTAAATTTCGTCAATCGCACATTGTTTTTCAGGATAGAGTTTTGCTTTGGTCTTGAAGAAGTCTTCAGAGTTTGTCCGGAGAAAATATCAATGTTTTCAGCGACGCCCGGTGAGATGACGCCCGGTGAGACAATCTATCGAGACCAAACCCCGCAGGACGTCGGAGCGACGCTCATACCATCGTGCCGAATGTTTGACACATTCGGCGCGATGGTATGAGCGCGCGCCGCCACAGTCGCGGCGGGAGACCGTCGCAAATACCGTCGCAAATAATGGGTCATTCAATAAGCGCGACGGCATCAAGAGGCTTGATTCGAGGAATGACCCTCAAAGGCGTTGGAAACATTGATATTTTCTTTGAGTAGGCTCCAAGCGTCGGAATCGGACGGAATTTTCGGGCGACGGGGGCGTCGGTTTTTCAGCTTTTCGGTTGGATTTTGTTGTCCAGAGTCAAATTGCTGAGGGAATCGGCGACTTTTTGAATGACGGGGCTCCAGTCGCCCAGTTGTTTTTGTCGGAACAAGCGCGCGGAGGGATACCAAGGGCTGTCTTCGCGTTTCCTAAACCATCGCCAATCGGCGGCGTCCGACAAAACGACCCATAGAGGCCGCCCCAGAGCCCCCGCCAGATGCGCCGGACCAGTGCAGGAGCTGATAATGACGTCCATATGAGACATGATGGCGGCAGTGTCTTCGAAACCGCGAATTTCGGCGCCGATATCCGTGAAATTGGGGGGAAGCGTGCGATTCTCCAGGTCTCTGCGTCCGTCGCCGACTTGCAGGCCGTAGAATGCGACTCCAGGAACCTTGAGCAACTGCAGAAATGTTTCGAATCGCGGCGAGCGACGGTGATCTTCAGAGAAAGTCGGGCGTCCGGCCCAAATCAGCCCGACTCGCAGCGATTCGTTGCGTGGTCCCAGTCGTTGTTTCCATTCCTCCACGAGATTCGGCGCGGCAAACAAATATGGGATATTGGCTGGAATGGTTTCCGGTCGGCACCTCATCAGACGAGGCAGACTCAACATGTTGCAATAAAGATCGAAAGGCGGAAGGATGTCTCCGGACACATAGAATTGTTCTATGCCCGGAAGCGTCGCCAGCACGCCGTTAAGCTCATTCGGCGCTGCGATGATCACTCGAACCCCTTGTTCCGCCAGCAACGGAGCAAAACGGACGAATTGAAAGGCGTCGCCGAATCCTTGCTCCGCCATTACAAACAGCCGCTTTCCGGGAATCGGCTCGCCTTGCCATTCGGGTTGCGGCAGAGTTTTTCGATGTGGGCGCAAATGCGGTTGCAGCCATCGCGTTTCGTAGTCTTCCCATCCGGCCGCGTAATCCCCCAGCATGAGACGGGCCAAGCTCCGTTCAAAGGGGTAGAGGTCGTTATTCGGCGCTAAGGCGATTGCGCGATCGAACGCCGTCACGGCGCCGGGCAAGTCTTCCATGAGTTTCCGTGCGCGTCCCAAGGCGCACCAGGCGTCATCACGGTTTGGGTCCAAAGAGAGTTCTTGTTCGAAGGCTTCGGCGGCGCGGGCGAAGGCGCCGAAATCGAAGAGCGCGTTGCCATAGTTACGCCACGCGGCGATTAGTTTCGGAGCCAGAGTCACCGCTTTTTCCAACAAGCGAATCGCGCCTTCGCGATCTCCTTTGGATCGGCGAATTACGCCCAGCAGATTCAGAGCGTCCGGAACATTCGGAGCCATCGCCAAGACCAGTCGATACTTCTGTTCGGCTTCGTCCAGGCGCCCCTCTTGATGGAGACGGAATCCTTCTTGCAGCAATTGGGCTGCTTTTGCTCCTTTTCCTTTACTCATGCCTGATTCGCCTTATTTTTTCCGGTATTTTTCCGGTAATAGACTGTTGAAGAATACTTTGATGTTGTCTTCCAGGGTTACGATTCGAAACGACGCCATATGGCGTTGAGGGTGAATGGCGGTCGTGAAAACTTGGATAGGTTGTTGAGGTCCTACGCCGGACTCAGTCGTGATATGAAGCGTAAAAGTTTGTCCGCGTTCCGTCAGAGTCTGAAAGTCGCCTTCCAAGCACAAGCCGCCGAAAGACCAATCGCGTGTGTTGAATGTTCCGAACGGCGTGGTCGTCACGAGGATCGGGGTGAGGAATCTACGCATTTTCCGGCGTTCTTTGGGGCCGCATCCTTCCGGCGACCATGGGGACCGTTTGATTGCGTTGAGGTCGACGCCGCGCAGTTTGGTTCCCAACAACAGACAGCCGCCGACGTCGGCTCCGTGCATTATGGCGTTGGCGAAAGAGGCGTTGGTGAGGTCAGCGTCGTGAAGAATTGCGCCGTTTAGATTTGTTGGCCATACTCTGTTTCCGCTTTCTAAAGGCATGGCGTCGAGGTTGGAGCCCGCCATGCGGGCTCGGGTAAGATTGGCGCGTCGAAAATTGGTTCCTCGCAGAAGAGTTTCGTCGAGTATGGAATCTTGAAGGTCGGAGTATGATAGGTCGGCCATGTTCATCTTCAGGCCGGACATATCCAAGCCTTTCAAGCGGCATCGTCGCAATCGCGCTCCGGATAGGTCGCGTTGAATGAAGGATTTTCCGGTAATATCGACGCCTTCGAGGTCGAGTCTTCGTCCGGATCGGCCGCCGCTGGAAATCCACAACTCATGCGCGGCGACAAGGGATTCGGTTTTTTCCGCCGAGAGGGGAGTGTACGTCGGTTCGGTGACGCCGCCGCCTGCGTCGGTTTGAGCGCGTTGGGTTGGCGACAGTCGTGAGACATCGATGACGGCGCCGCCGAACTTGACATTATCAAGATTCGCGCCGGAAAGCTCTGCCCCGAGAAGAACCGCTTTGCTGAGATCGGCGCCTTCAAAGTCGGCGTCGTTTAAATCCGCTCCGGAGAGATCGCATCCCGTCAGGTTGGCTTCGCATAAAATGGCGCTTTCCATTTTTGCTTCAGTCAGTCGAGTCGTTACATCGTTTCCGCCGTTTTGTCCAACGCGGAAGTCGGCGCCTCGGAGGACTGCGTTTGTTAAAACGGCGCGATGTAGGTTTGCGCCGCGAAAATCGGTTCCGGTCAAATTGGCGCCGGCCAAATTGGCGCCCTCCAAGTCTGCTCCAAACAGGTCTGCGCCGCTTAGGTCGCTTCCGGAAAGATCTGCTCCGGATAGATTTACTCCGGTTAATTTGGCGTTGATGAGTCGCGCTTTTCGGAAGTTTAACCCTGACAAATCACGGAACGACAAGTCGGCGGGGCGCCCTCCGAGCTTTTTTAACCATTTTCCATGAATAATGAGTTCGTTGTTGATCGCGGCGATTTCTGTTTCTGTTTGAGACGCCATATCTTTATCCCTAATATAAATTGTTTGGACGGAGAGCGAAACTTCTGTGTTGCTCACAGGTCAGTTAACGGCGTCCAATCTTGAGTTTATGGTGATCTCCGGTCTTGATCAATCTTTTTTACGAATGCCAACGAGTCCCATCGTTGATGCATATTCCATGAAGAAGATTTAATTATTTCCAGCCTGTAAGCGAATGCTGTATCTTTGAATTCGGTCATTTAGCGATCTATCGAAATATTCATCAAGGATTGCCGCGATATCGATGCGCTCGGTTTTCCATCGGTTCGTAGATCGGGAACGAAGAGGAACATTATAGTGATGTTCTGGATGTTCCAACCTAATCGGAAGAATCGACATGCTCTTGGCCTCTCCGCGCCTGGAGGTTCTCAGGTTATGCGCGATCATAAATACAAGTGAAACATAGGAGGCGAATATGAAAAGAATAGTATTGGCGCTGATCGTTCTAACAGGGCTCTTGGTTGGTCCGACATCGGGGCAGGCGCAAACTATGCCGGTTCAACCGACAACCGCCAGAGCGTCGGAAACTCACGAAGTTTATCCAAGTGAATTGATGACGTTTCGGGAGCGGTTTGCGATGTGGAGGGCGATGCGCGCCGCTCAAACTCCTGATGAGCGCATGGAATTAATGATGCGTAATCGAGTCGAAATGGAAAAGCGCGCCATCGAAAAAGGTGTGCGGTTGCGGGAAATGGGGCCGATGATGAATGGTTCTCGCGACGGAAGCAGGAACTATGAAGGTCGGCGTTGGTCCGGCTCTGAAGGGCGCGGACAGATGCGTATGGGCATGCACGGACAACCTCATCCGCCCATGGGACGGTGACAAAGGGGTGGGTGGGTGTCCATAAGTTGATTCAGGACAAGATTGAGGCGTTAAAAGGGTTCAGGAACTGTGTTTCTGGACCCTTTTAACTCATTTTTTGTTTTAGTGGTCTCTCTTCGGTTCTTTTAGCGGGCCAGTCTCGTCTCTTCCGGAAGAGGCGTCGCATGCGTCAAGTCGTCAATCCGCAAGAATTGCCGTCGTCGCCAATCCGCCGCCTGTCGAGGGTAATCAGACCGCTCATGTGCTCCACGGCTTTCCCGTCGATTGCTTGCCCCTAATGTCATCAATCGCGCAAACAACAATCTATTCCGCGCCTCTCCCCATCGTCGCACCGCTTCTGCGGAGGGTGGCCCAAATGCGACTCCCGCCGCCACCGCTTCCGTCATTTGACGATCCAAGTCGGCTAAAATTAACGCCGCTTGCTGTAAGCCGTTTTCATTGCGCACCAATCCCACATTCTCATACATTACGCGCCGAATGGAGCTTACAACTTCTTGAATGCATCCCTCGGCCCCTGTGGCGCCCACCGCCGCCGCCGCCTGCATGGCGCGCGTGATCGTGGTGGCCGCAGACAACGGCGTCGCGGCGCGCTCCAAACGATCTGAGTGCGGTTGCGCCGCAATCGCTCGCGCAACACGCGCTCCAAACACCAACCCTTCCAACAATGAGTTGCTGGCCAAACGGTTGGCTCCGTGAACGCCGACTCCGGCGACTTCGCCGCACGCCCACAGTCCAGGCAAAGAAGTTCGCCCGTTTTCGTCTGTGAGCACTCCTCCCATGTGATAGTGCGCCGCCGGAGCAATCGGCAACGGAGCGGCGCGAGGATCAAGGCCGGATTCCGTCGTTAAAGCCCAGACAGTGGGGAAATGCTCACGATTGTGGGGGTCGGCAAAAATTGTTCGGCAGTCGAGGAAAGCTCCGGCGCCGCTGGTGATCTGACGCCATACGGCGCGCGCGACCACGTCGCGCGGCGCGAGTTCGGCGGCGGGGTGTTCTTCGAGCATAAAGCGCCGACCGTTTCGGTCAAGCAGCGGGGCGCCTGCGCCGCGCAAAGCCTCGGTGAGCAACGGCATAGGACGTTCTGGGTCCGCGCCGGGAACAGCCAAAGCTGTGGGGTGGAATTGCAAGAACTCCAAGTCTGCGAGCGTGGCTCCGGCGCGCGCGGCCATGGCCAGGCCGTCGGCGGTGTTTTCGGGCGGATTGGTGGTGTGGAGATAGGTTGCGCCGACGCCGCCGGACGCTAAAACAACATCAGCGCATTGATGGAATATCCAACCGATGCCGTGGTGATGAGCTAAGACGCCGCGAGGACGTCCATTTTCCAAAATCAAGTCCACAGCAAAAGCGCCGGGATAGATTGTAATGGAAGGCGTGCGCTTGACTTGCTCAATTAGAGATAGAACCAGCGTTCGTCCTGTGGCGTCTCCCCCGGCGTGGAGGATGCGAGGGCGACGGTGCGCGGCTTCTTGGCCGAACAGAGGCGTTCCATCGGGCGCGCGGTCAAAGGGCAAGCTGCGTTCGGCCAAAATTTCACGCAGAGCGGCGGCGCCATCGGCGGCCAGCAGCATCGCCATGGCTTCGTCGGTGAGCCCTGCTCCGGCGGCCACCGTGTCTGCGGCGTGATCCTGAACCGAGTCGTCGGGAGCGACGGCCGCCGCCATGCCGCCCTGGGCCATGGGAGAGGAGCCGCCTTCCAGGAGATCGGTTTTGGTCAGCAACGCAACCGGCCTCGGCGCCAAGCTCAGAGCGGCGATCAAACCCGCCATGCCGGAGCCGATGATCAGGGTTTCGGTGGTTTGAATCCGAGGCTGGACCATGGGCGTCCTCCTGTCGTTTCACCGCTGTCGTTTCGCTGCGCGATGCGCAACAACGGAAAGAAGGCGCTTTCGGCCTTCCTTCGGAGCGTTCTTCGCCTGGAGCCGAAAGCGCCAGGGCAGATGCATGAATGCCGGAAATGTGTTCGACGCCGCGTTACTTTCCGATCTCCAACATACGATCGACGGACCTTCTGGCGCGTGCGGCGATCTCTGCTGGAATTTCGACTTGCGGAGAAAGTGTTTTCAGAGACTGGTGAATGCGCCCAAGAGTAATTTTCTTCATGTGCGGGCAGAGGTTGCATGGCCGCACGAATTCGACTTCGGGGAATTCGGCGATGAGATTGTCGCTCATCGAGCATTCCGTGACCATCATCACCCGTCGAGGTTTTTCGCGAGCGACGAATTCAATCATCCGGGCGGTGGAGCCCACGAAGTCTGAGGCGTTGATCACGTCCGGCGGGCATTCGGGATGCGCAATGATTGTCAACTGATCATAGCGGCTACGATATTCATTAAGTTGCGCGCCGGTGAAACGCTCATGAACTTCGCAGTGGCCGCGCCAGGGGATGATTTCGACTTTGGTTTTCGTGGCCACGTATTGAGCGAGATATTCATCGGGCAGGAACAACACGCGGTCGACGCCCAACGAGTTCACCACCTCCACGGCGTTTCCGGATGTGCAACAAATATCGGTTTCGGCTTTGACCTCGGCGGAGGTGTTGACGTAACTGACGACGGGAACGCCGGGATAGCGTTCTCGGAGGGCGCGAACGTCGGCGGCGGTGATGGACTCGGCCAGGGAGCATCCGGCGTCGGCGTCGGGAATCAGAACGATTTTGTCGGGATTAAGCAGTTTGGCGGTTTCCGCCATGAAGTGAACGCCCGCAAGAACGATGACTTTGGCTTGAGTGGAGGCGGCTTTGCGCGCCAGAGCCAGAGAATCGCCGACGATGTCCGCGACGCAGTGATAGATTTCCGGAGTTTGGTAATTGTGGGCCAACACGACAGCGTCGCGTTCACGTTTTAGCTGCTCAATCGCCACGATGAAGGGAGCATGAAACGGCCACTCGACTTCTGGAATGACGCGACGAACTTTCTCATAAATCGGCGCAGTGGCGCGAGCGATTTCTCGGGTGTAGGTCATCAGATCGACGGTGCTCATGGCGCGGGCCTTTTGTTGTGTCCGGCGATGACTTTAAGAGTCCGCGACGACCGTACAGCCCTTAACGGCGTTGAAAGTCCGCGATGATCTTAAGAGTCCGCGATAATCTTGGGGAACGAGCGTTGATTGGAATGAGATGAAATCGGCTCGGATATGCTCTGAATGAGTATATCCGACTCTTATACTCATTCAGAGTATAAGGAATGTCAAGAAAATTTCATGAAACAGATTTTATGAGAGAAGTTATGATCGTTGCGTGCGCCCGCGATTTGCATAAAATGAAAGGGACATAGGGACTGTGTTCCCGGTCGTCGGCGCTAGGGATGAACACTTCCCTTATTCGCGAAGCAATTGTCTTTTGGAATTGTTTGCCGATGGTTCGTTCCGGACTTCAGGGCGACAGCGTTTTCATATATACTCTGTTTGGTTGAGAACCTGAGAATTGTGCGGCCTTCCCGAATTGAAACGGTCCACTCTCATTTGGTCGTCACAAACTCCAAGTCATGGTTTCCAAAGGCCTCCCGGCCTTTGGCGGGTCGAGGGCGGAGCCCCGATTCTTTCGGAGTTTTTTTCGGGTTCTCAATTGGACAGTTTCGGGTTCTCAATTGGACAGAGTATAGCTTGAAACTACAAAACACTATTTGAACATGATCATTGTCCTGAAGCTCAGGGTCCTGAAGCTCAGGGTTCTGAAGCTCAGGGTCCTGACCTGAAGCTCAAGACAGGCCATGACACCGGCGCGCTCGTGCGCGCGGTCGAGAGGTGTCAAATATTCGGCGCGATGGCGTGAAACACTACAGATGGCGTGAGATACTATAAATAATTCCAGAGGAGGATCGCTTCGCGAATAAGGGGGGCGATCGCACCCCCCTTATGATCCCCAGCGACCAGGAACACAGTCCCTGGACCCTTTCAATTTTTTAGAACTGATCCTCAGTCAAAGCCATGATCGCACCGCATCCCTGCGACACCGGAGACAACAAGGCCGCCGCCAACGGCAGAATCTGTTCGGCGTAGAACCGCGCCGTCACCAGCTTCGTTTGATAGAACGAGGCTTTATCCGGATCGCGCTTCAGTCCGTCCTGCGCCGCCGCCGCAGAGCGAGCCATCATGTAGCCGCCCGCCACAGTTCCGAACATTCGCAAATATAAAGCCGAACCACCCGCCGCCGCCACGGGATCGGTTTTCAGCAGCTCAAGCACTCGAGTGGTGGCTTGCTCCAGCGTTTCCACGCCACTCGTTAACGCCGTTGCGATGATCGCGATTTCATCGCCCTGCCGTTGCGCCAATTCCGCACAGAGATCACGCATTTCCTTGAACAAAACGCGCGCGGCTTCTCCTTGATCCCGTCCGAGCTTGCGGAAGACAAGATCATTCGCCTGAATGCCGTTGGTGCCTTCGTAGATAGGAGCAATGCGCGCGTCCCGATAGAACTGAGGAGCGCCGCTCTCTTCAATGAAGCCCATGCCGCCAAAAACTTGCACCCCTGTGGAGGCGACTTCAACGCCGACATCGGTAGACCAAGCTTTGACCACCGGCGTCAGAAGGTCGACGCGGTATTGTGAAGCTTTCGCGGTCGTTTTGTCTTCGGAGCGCTTGGCGAGGTCAAGAAATGCGGCGGCTTCATAGGCCAAAGCGCGCGTCGCCTCAGCATGGGCTTTCATGGACATCAGCATCCGGCGAACGTCCGGATGATTGATGATTGCGACTGGACCGGCCTTTGGATTGCGCATATCGCGGCTTTGAACGCGAATCTTGGCGTATTCAAGAGCGGCCTGATAAGCGCGATCGGAAATAGCGACGCCTTGCAACCCGACGTTCAATCGCGCGTTGTTCATCATGATGAACATATATTCGAGGCCGCGATTTTCTTGGCCGATCAAATAGCCGACAGCGCCATCATTGTCGCCATAGGAAATGACGGCGGTTGGACTGGCGTGGATTCCAAGTTTATGCTCAATGCCGGTGCAATGAATGTCGTTACGCTTGCCGAGCGAGCCGTCGGAGTTGACCAAGAACTTGGGAACCATGAACAAGGAAATGCCTTTCACCCCCGCCGGCGCGTCCGGCAACCGGGCGAGCGCCAAATGGATGATGTTTTCAGCCATTTCATGTTCGCCATAGGTGATGAAGATTTTCTGGCCGAAGAGGCGATAGACGTCTCCATCACGAACAGCCTTTGCCCGCACCGCCGAGAGGTCTGATCCGGCTTGAGGCTCGGTGAGGTCCATGGTGCCGGTCCACTCGCCGGCGATGAGTTTCGAAAGATAGGTTTCTTTTTGTTGGGGCGAGCCGTGCGCTTCCAACAGCTCGACGGCGCCGGTGTTGAGCATCGGACACAAGGCGAAGGCCATATTGGCGGCTTGCCACATCTCCAGCACCGGAAAGGCGACCAACCAAGGCAAACCTTGCCCGCCGAATTCCGGATCGAAGGGAACGGCGTTCCAACCGCTTTCCACATATTGCCGGTAGGCGTCGACGAAGCATGCCGGAACTCGCACAATTCCGTTTTCGAATTTCAATCCTTCTTTATCGCCGACGGCGTTTGTGGGGGCGATTACTCCGGCAGCGAATTTCCCCGCCTCTTCCAAAACGGCGTCGACAATATCAGGCGTTGCAGAGTCGCACCCGGGCAACGCCGTGATGCGATCGAGACCGATAACCTCATACAACAGAAAACGGATGTCGGCGATCGGAGCGGAATAGGTGGCCATGATTACGAACGGTCCTCCCGGGCCTTGACATATTTCATCAGAAAACAAGCAGCGACACTGTTGCTCTAAAGTTCAAGAACCGCAAGCTTGATTTGCGTGGCGTAGCGATATCCCCTGTTGCCGCTTTTTGCGGCGTAAACGGCCTGATTTTTGCTTGAAAACTAAAAGGGTTCAGGAACACAGTCCCTGGACCCTTTTAATTTCTTAACAGAACAGTAAAACAACAGTGAACGGTCAAAGGCGAACGGTCAGCAGCGTCTTGCCGATGCAAAGCGTCTTTCAATCTCCAATGGCCAGCCCTTCACGGTGGACGTCCGCGCCGCCGACAAGGCCGCCATTGACTCCCAAGGTTATTCCATGGGTTCCGCTGGAAATACGCGAAATAATGACGCGATGCCCCATGGCTTCCAGGCTCGGTTTCAGATCAATAAGAGGCGTGCCTTCTTCAAGCTCCGTATCGCTGTTTCGATTAAAGAAAAGAGGCAGATTAAGAGCCTCTTGAATATTAAGACGCCAATCCAAAACGCCGATAAGAGCAAGAACGACCTGTCCAATGATTCTTGGGCCGCCGGCAGATCCAACCGTCATGAAAGGGCGCTGTTCTTTATCGAAAACAATAACCGGGACCATGGAGGAACGGGGTCTTTTGCCGGGTTCGATGCGATTGGCGATGGGTTTTCCCTCTGAAGTCGCCGGCAGGAAAGAAAAATCCGTAAGCTGGTTGTTCAAAAAGAAGCCTCTGGTCATAATCTTAGAGCCGAAGGCGTTTTCGATGCTGGATGTAACGGAGACGATGTTTCCGTCGCGGTCAACGACGATAAAATGGCTGGTGGAGGGAAGTTCGGAAGAATCATCCGGCGCCACAAGGCCCCCTTGCCGTTGAGGTGGGGAACCAGGAGAAACAGGCGTCGGCGCGGCGTGTTTCGGATCGATTCGCTTGCTTTGCTGCATAAGATAGCCGCGATCAATCAGCTCAAGCGTGGGCGTCGGCCAAAACGCCGGGTCCGCCACATAATGATTTCGGTCGGCAAAAGCGAGTTTGCTCGCTTCGGCAATTAAGTGAATCGCCTGAGTGGAGTTGGGCGGAGCAAGAGCAAAGGGCTCTAGAACGCCCAAGATTTGCAGAATGGCGACGCCGCCGGAGCTGGGCGGCGGAAAACTACAGATGCGATAAACGCGGTATGGCCCACAAAGCGGCTCGACGGTTTTTACGCGATATTCCGACAGATCGTTTTCAGACAAGGAGCCGGGATAAAGAGGATCGCTTCGGACGCTCCGAATGATGTCGGCGGCGATGGGGCCACGGTAGAAAGCGTCCGGTCCGTTCTCAGCAAGAACGCGCAGCGTTTGAGCATAGGCGGGATTGGCTAGATGAGCGCCCGCTTGTAGAGGGGCGCCTTCCGGAGTGAAAAGGTAATTGCGAACGTTGGCGTTGCGGCGCAGAGCTTCTTGATCATTCGCAATTAAAAACGCCAAACGAGGAGAAATTATAAAACCTTGTTCGGCCAATTGAATCGCCGGTTGGAAAACATCTTTCCAAGGAAGTCGCCCGGCGTGGCGGTGTATGGTCTCCAGCAACCGGACGACGCCGGGGGTTCCCACCGATCGCCCGCTGACCGAGGCGTCGACGAAAGTCATCGGCTTTCCATCAGCGCCGATGAAAAGGTTCGGCGTGACGCCCGCCGGCGCCGTTTCGCGACCGTCGAACGCCATAAGAGCGCGTTTCTTGGCGTCGTAATACAGCAGAAAAGCTCCGCCGCCGAGACCGGACGATTGCGGTTCAACCAAGCCAAGCGCTAGCTGAACGGCAATTGCGGCATCGATTGCGCTTCCCCCTTTTTCCAGTGTTTGAAAACCGATTTTGGAAGCGATGGGGTTGGCGCTGACAACCATCATGTTGTGGCCGACAACCGGCGGCTTGACGTAAGACGCCGTCACGGCTTCCGGAGCGTCCATCCCGGCAACGCAGACGTCGCACATGACAAACAAGGCGATTGTTGCGCCAAGGAAGAGAGAAACGACGGTCATGGCACGTCGTTGCCGAGTCGTAATGATTTCTATCATCCGTATGCGCCGATGGGTGTTATGGAAGAAGCAAACGATCTATAGGCCGGATATTAAGCCATAAATGGAGGCTGCTCGCTCTGTTTTTCAACCGACAATGTTTGGCTGAAGATCGATTCGGATCCTGTAGAGAAGTTAAAGGATGTTGAACTTTTCGTGAAGAGGATAACGCACTTTACAATCTTTACAATCTTTTCATTAGGGAAACAGCGTCGAAATCTCAAATTCTTATTCGGTTGGACGTCAAGGCGATCCTCCTAAAAATTGCTCCATTATTCCCAGAGGTAATGATAGGGTATCAAGAATAGAATCGAAATTCAAAGGAATTCAATATCATAATAATCAACAAGGAAAGGGCGGAATATAATAAAAAATTTATTCAAGAACTCTTTTCAGCGGAAAATCCTGGAAAACGCCATGTGTTTTTTTATGAAAACTCTGTAGTAAGCCAAAGGTGACGCATGAGACATGTTGAAAACATTTTTTGATTGTTTTTTTTGCGTTGTTCTATAAAATTGTGGATCAAAAGAGGCGTCATAAGCACTTTAAAGCTCTTTTATAAAATCGCATGATGATTAAAAGAGATGATCAAAAGAAAAGATTTTTACCCGCATTCAAAATTAACGTAACAGTATTTCTCGCGTTTATGAAGGAAAAAGGCTGATTTGCGTTTGAAATGGCATTGCGCCGTTGATTTCCATGACGAGTCGTCATATTTTGTTTTGCAAACAAAGGTCGCAAAAACGACGCAAAAACGATATGGCAAACGACGCAATGGTAAGTTGCACAGCGTTCACTTAAAATCATAATAAACAAAAGACTGTGGTTAGAGTGCTGCGTCAACCTGAACGTTTCTTCTTTTCAAGGCGTCGGAAACGGCCGGGAATTGCAGTCATAAGCGCACAACACGGGAGGATAACAGCAGTTATGGCGATTCCAAGAATTAAAATCAGCGGCAGGATATTGCTGATCGTCTTCTCGGCCGTTTTGGGGATGATTGCTGTTGCTCTCATCAGCCTTAATTCTCTTTACAGCACCTTGATGCAAGATCGGCACGACAAAACAGAGCATCTTGTTTCCGTGGCTTATGGAGTCGTTTCCGATTTCGAAGAAAAAGAGCGATCCGGAAAATTAACGCGCGCACAAGCTCAAAGCGAGGCAATTGAAGTTCTAAATCACCTACGCTATGGCGATAATGACTACTTTTGGATTAACGACATGCAGGCCGTCATGGTCATGCATCCGGATCAGTCGCTGATTGGAAAGGACTTGTCTGAGAAGAAAGATCCAACAGGAAAAAAGATTTTTAAGGAGTTTATTGACGTCGCTCGCGATGACGGCGGCGGTTTTGTCCATTATTATTGGCCGAAGAAAGGTTACGACGAACCGTTGCGAAAAGTTTCTTTCGTGCGAGGGGTCAAATCGTGGGGATGGGTCATCGGAACCGGAATCTATATTGACGACATAGATCATTTATTTCACGTTCAAGCGGTTCTGTTGGGCGGCTTGGGCGCCGGAGTTGCTTTTATTGTGATTTTGTTGTCGGCCGTCGTTGCGCGTGGAATTACTCGGCCAATCGGACGCATGACCAACGTGATGCGGCGTTTGGCCGAAGGCGATTTAACCGCAGAAGTGCCTCATATTGAACGCCGCGATGAAATCGGCTCCATGAGCCGCGCCGTCGCCGTATTCAAAGCTCACGCCATTCGAGTGCGCGATATGGAGAGCGAACGCGAAGCCATGAAGCGGCAATCCGAAGAACAACAAAAACAAATGCTGATGACTTTGGCCGACGCCTTGGAAGACAAAGTTCATTCCTTGATTAATCGAATTCACGCCGGATCAGCCGAAATCATCGAAACCGCCACTCGAATGGGACATAAAGTCGGCTCCTCCACCGAAAAATCGATCGGCGCCGTCGACGTTTCGGAGCGCACCATTCGAAACATCAACGCTCTGGCCGACGCCGCTCAAAACCTTTCCGATTCCTTTGCCGTCGCCTGTCAAGAAGTCGGGAAATCCGCCAAAATTTCCCGCAGCGCGGTCGAACAAGCCCAAAGCACCAATCAGCAAGTCAATGGTTTGTCGCAGGCCGCCGAGAAAATCGGCGCCGTGGTGAATTTAATCAGTTCGATCGCCAGCCAAACTAATTTGCTCGCTCTAAACGCCACGATCGAGGCCGCTCGCGCCGGAGACGCCGGGAAAGGATTCGCCGTGGTTGCGCACGAGGTCAAGACTCTGGCCGGGCAAACCGCAAAAGCCACCGAAGAAATCTCAAATCAAATTATGACAATCCAAGATTCGACACGGGCTTCAGCCTTGGCGATTCTCGACATTTCCAAAACCATTGCAACCATCAGCGCCATTGCCGAAACCGTTTTCGCCGCCATCGAGCAACAAACAGCCGCCACCAATGATATTCTGCGCCTGGTGCGCGAGGTCTCACAAGACGCCACGATTTTCAACGAACGCTTTGGAGCCGTCGCTCAAACCTCTGCAAATTCTTATGCTTCGGCGATTCAAGTTATCTGGGCCGCCAACGATTTGTCGAAACCAACCGGCTCGTTGAATACGGAGGTTGGCGGATTCTTGAACCGTTTGCGCACCACTTGAGGGTGTTTATGAAATTAAGCGGGCGTAGAAACCGCCTTTCCGGTTGTCCTTGGTCTCGGCGATCGTCCGTGGTCTCGGTGATTGGAAACGCAGTTTCTGGGCGCGTTTAAGGTTTCCACATAAAAACGGAGAGCATATGCGCATCATTGGAGGTCGTCATCGCGGGCGACGGTTGGAAGGCCCATCGGAACGAGAGTTTCGCCCAACCTCCGATCGCGCTCGCGAAGCCGTGTTCAATATCCTGACTCACTGGACGCTCACCGAAGCCGATGATTCGGATTCTGATCCAAGCTCGGCTTCAGGCGCAATGTCGCCTCTGGAAAACGCCCCTGTTTTAGACGCTTTTTGCGGTTCCGGAGCCATGGGGCTGGAAGCGTTGTCGCGTGGCGCGGCGCGCGCGGCGTTTCTCGATTCATCCCGAGCCGCGTTGGACGTCACTCGTCGCAACGCCACAACCTTGGGTGAGAGCGCTCGTTGTTCAATTATGTTCGGCGACGCCACTCGTCCGCCTCCTTGTCCAATTCGCGGCGGTTGTCGCGTGGCGTTTCTTGATCCTCCGTACCTCGCCGCCACCCCAGGCGCTGCGTTGACCGCTCTACACGCAAGCGGATGGTTTGCTTCTAAAGCTATTATCGTGTTGGAACGCAGCGGCGGCGAAACAAATCACGATTTTCCACCCGAGAAATTTGCTCTGATTGATGAACGGCGCTATGGTGTGGCGCGGATCCTGTTTTTGACTGGGCCGTAACCATTCTTTGAAGGGGGGCTGTTTCGCCATGGCGTCCGACGCACTCACCGATGCTGCTCCACGTGGACCAGTTGTGCGTGTGATTCCTCCCGGAGACGATCACGAGCGTTTGGTGTGCGCAGAGTGCGGTTATATCGCCTATCGCAACCCGTTGATTGTGGTCGGCGTGGTCGGCGTGTGGCAAGACCGTTACCTCCTGTGTCGCAGAGGCATCGAACCCAGCAGAGGATTATGGACTATTCCCGCCGGGTTTATGGAGGAACGCGAAACCACCGCAGAAGGCGCCGCTCGTGAGGCATGGGAAGAAGCTCAAGCCCACATTGAAATCGAGGACATGTTGGCGGTCTATAACCTCAAAGAGATTAGCCAAGTGCAGATTCTCTATCGCGCGCGTTTGACTTCTCCTGAAATCGGAGCCGGAACCGAAAGTCTGGAAGTGGGGTTGTTCACTTGGGCGGAGATTCCTTGGGATCAAATCGCCTTTCCAACCGTTCGCATGGCTCTTTATGATTTTCGCGACCGCATCGGTAAAGTCGATGCTCCTCCGGCGTTGCGGTCATTTTGATTCCGCCGCGCCTTGGGCGTAAAAGGTGATTCGCAATGAAGCTTTCCGACGTCGATATCACTCGCTATATGTTAGAGGGGCGATTGGTGATTACGCCGCCGCCATCCGATCAGCAAATCGGCGCGATGTCGGTTGATCTTCAGTTGGGAACGTCATTTCGGGTGTTCGCTCCTGGAAAAGCCGCCTTCATTGATCTGGCTCCGCCTGGCGGAGTCGCTTTCGGCGGCTTTGGCGGTTCTCCCTTTGATGACTTGATGAATGAAATTCAGGCTTCAGAGACGGCGCCTTTTTTTCTTCATCCCGGTGAGTTTGCTTTGGGAGTCACGGCCCAATCGGTGACTCTGCCCAGTGACCTCGCCGGTCGATTGGATGGGCGCAGCAGCCTTGCCCGTTTGGGTTTGATGGTCCACGCCACCGCTCACACCATTGATCCTGGTTGGAGCGGTCAGATTGTTTTGGAGTTTTCTAATTGCGGTCGTTTTCCTTTGGCTCTGCGCCCCGGCATGCGAATTTGCGCTATTAGTTTTGAGACGTTGATGTCGCCGACTTCGAAGCCTTACGCCTTGCGCTCCGGCTCTAAATATAAAAATCAACACTCGCCATTGCCGAGCCGTATTGACCAAGAAAAATTAGATAAAAATTAAAAAGATTCAGGGAGTGTGTTTTCGCTCGTTCGAGGCAAGGGCGAAAGCTTTCCTTTTTTGCAAAACGATCTTCTTCTGGAATCTTTGGTCTTTTTCTGTTGCGACTTGCAATGGTTCTAAGCGGTTCTAAGCGGTTCCAAACGATTTCAGAGGAAAATCGCTTCGTGAAGAAGAGGGCTCTCGTCCTTGGCCTAAGCCACTGAAAACATAGCCCCTGGACGCTTTAGATTTTTTATGAATTTTTCTCATGCTTTTTGCTATGGGGTCGCCAATGGCTTTGTTCGAGCCACTGTATTTCTCCGATCGCCTCCATGTGATCAATTCCGCCGGCGATATCGGCGTGGCGACGTTGTGGACGCCGGTTTCAACAGCAATTGATTTTTTGGCGCGCGCAGGCGTCGATCTTTCTTCCGTTGAGTCGCGGATAGCCGTTGTCGCGAACCTCTACGGAGACGGTTTGCCGCAAATGATTCGGAATCTGTTGTGGAATCCTCAAATCAACCACATCTTGATCTTAGGACAAGACCTCAGCGGTTCAGGCAGAGAACTCGAAAATCTTTTAACCAAAGGCGTCGTTCGCGCCGAAAGGTTGGGACAGCCGCGATTTCGCATTATTGACACCGAGCGATTTCTTGACATTGATTTTGAACCCGCTCACCTGACGACGGGGTGCTCGGCGACCCGATTCGGCAAACTCGGTTCGCAAACCATGGAAGACGTCCGAGCCTTCTTCGCAAAACTTGGGCCTCCTTGTGCGCCGGAGCGATTGCGCATTCACGCTCCGTTGCGAGATTATCAACCTTCTTATTTTCCTTCCGAGCCGCGCGGGCACACAATCGTGCGGCGCAGGCCGCTCGACGCCTGGAAAGAGTTGGTGTTCCGCACCATGAGGCATGGAATCCCGAGCATCGCTTCTGGGACAAAAAAACGTTTGGAGCTGCAAAACGTCAAAGTCGTTGTAAAAGAAGCTCTGGATGATCATGATGAGGATTTGAATTTCTACGGATTTTCTTTGGTGGATTTTCGAGCGTATCAAGAGTCCTTTCTTTGTCCCGAAAAACCGGAAGACGTGCATTACAGTTACGGTTTTCGCCTGCGCGCGCATTGGAGCGATCCTGACGGACGCCCCTTGGACGCTCTGCAACGCGCCGCCGAAATTTTGCGCGCGGATTCAACCTCGCGCGGCGCTTATCTTTCTCTTTGGGATCCGACCCTCGACATGACGCTCGGTGGAGAACGTAGCGCGCCTTGTTTGGTCTCGATGTTCTTTCGAGTGTTTCAAGATCGTCTGACGTTGACCGCGACATTTCGCGCGCATAATATCATGAGCGCTTGGTTGCGAAACTTCTATGGCTTAATGGCTGCTCAGCGTATGGTGGCCGCGCAAGCCGGAGACTTGCCGCTTGGAGCAATTACTGTAATCAGCCACTCGATTTCGATCGATCCCACCGCAATGGAGCGATTCGATCTTGCACAGCAAATCACGCGCGATAAGAAGGATGATCGCGAACTAGATCGTGAAACCGGAAAGCGTATTCTTCGCGAAGACCCGAACGGTTATTTTACGTTCACTCTTGATCCCGAGGCGGGAGAAATTGTGGCTGATTTGAAACTTGATGGAGAAACGCTAACGCGATATCGCGGCGCGCGCGCTCAAGACATCGAAACGCAAATTGCGCGCGATCAGGCGATTTCAGAGCTTTCACATGCGTTGTATGTTGGGCGCCAATTAGCTCTTCTGGAGATTGAATTGGGCTCCGGAAAGAAATCAAAAAAACAAGGCGAGTGCATTTGAAGAATATCATGGAATAAAGTCAAAGGGTCCAGAGGCTGTGTTCCTGGACCCTCTTGATTTATGTTTCGTTTGTGCGTTCGCCTTTGCAGGCTTCGGTTTTGCAGGCAAGGATAAGCAATCCAGGGACCGGATGACCTTTCTCGCGGCGGCTGGAGCATTCATGGATTTGCTCCAGCATAAGCCCGGCGGCGATAAGAGCTTCGCGCACATGCTCGGGCGAGTGAGCGTAACGTCGCGAGGGTTGCAACACAAAGCCATTCGCTTGATCCGTGCGCTCAACCGTCGCCGCCAAGCGTCCGTTCAGCGTCAAAGCCGCAGCGATGGCGCGAAAGGTCTCGGTTAAATCGCCAAGATACATTAAGACGTCGGCGGCCACCACGATGTCCCAACCCGAGCAAGCATCCTCCAAGGAAAAACTCGGAGACAACGCCTTTAAACCAAAGAGCAAGTCTCCAATCGCCAAATCGTCGTAGACGTTGCGTGTGCGGGCCTTTTCGATCATGCGCGGCGCCAAATCGACCCCGGCCAGTCGCTTGGCCAAAGAGCGAAAGGCTGCTCCGGCTAGGCCCGATCCGCATCCAATATCCAAAATCCGTAAGTCCGTTCGTCCGGGATATAGAGGCTCAACCGCTTGCCGCAGCAAATCCGGAGCGCAATATCCTAAACGCTCGGTTAAATCTTGGTCAAAGCGATCCGCATAGCGATCGAATAAGGCCCGGACATAAGAAGAGGTCGGCGGTTGTGGCGAGTCGCTCGCCTTGTCGTCGTCGACTCCTTCAACGAACGCTTTGGTGAAAAAGCGGCCTTCCGGATCGAAGCTTGCGCCTTGTCTCCATGCTTGCCGAGCCTTGGCGGTTTCTCCAAGAATTGCCCAGGCTTGCCCCGCCAATCGATGCGCTTCCGCTTGTCGTGCGGATTCTTCTTCTCGTCGCGGGTTGAAGCCGTCCGGAGGTGGGCGGCGCAGCAGAGATTGTAGTCGCTCCAGAGCCGCCGTCGGTTCGTCTTGCGCGATCAAAAGCGTCGCCAACGTCAAGATCGTCCTTTCGTCGCCCGGATCAAGCTGAATCGCTTCTTGACACTCAGCAATGGCCTCTATGATGTGTCCCGCCGTTGCCAAGTCTTGCGCCAAGCCGCGCCGTGCTTGCGCCGAATCCGGCCTTTGCTCTAGAAGGCGGCGCCATAGGGCGATCGCTTCCGCCCTTCGCCCGGAGGCGCTCTCCGCTTCGGCCCACCCGACTTGCCACGCCCATCGATCCGGCGCGCGCGTTGCTGCTTGCGCGTATAGATTTGCGGCGTCATCGAATCGCCCGCCCGACATTGAAAGCTCCGCTAATGCAGCCATTGCCTCGGCAGAGTTCGAATCATAGGACAGAGCGTTCCGAAACGCCGTCTCTGCGGCTGATTCATCGCCCTTCGCCCATGCAGCATAACCCATTCCAAGGAAGGTCTCCGCCGAGGCATTTTGTTCTTCTGGAGAACGCTTTTCAGAGTCTGATGCAATATTGATAAACATCATTGGATTAGCAGGTCTTTCTTGAAGGACGGTCTGAAGTTCGAATGATTAATTATCCGCTACCATAAACACCTCTCGAAGTCTGTAAATTATCGGTATAAATTCTTTCATTGGTGAAGCTTATACCTTGGCGCAACCGATCCGCCACAGGTTTGAAAATTTCTTTGGAAAAAAGTGCTTTATAGGCTTTTTCTCATTATATAACAATAGGATAGCTAGTTTTTCACAAAATATTTCAATTTGTTGCAAGTCGTTGATACCACACAAAATATTTCTAAAAGCATGCATGAAACCTCGGGCCTTGTTCGACCCGGAGAAAATTTAAAAGTTGACGACCAATACAATTTTCGTCAAAGGTGCAACATGTCACGAGGAATTCAGCGGAAAAATGAAAAACCCGTCCTCTGTGATAAGCCTGCGATCCAATCGGTGTGGGTGAGATTCAGAAGAACAAGAAGTTTAATGTGGTATTGGAATCTAAAACGGTGGTTGTTCAAGAACGGTCAAAAACGGGGCGTGTTTGTTCAATAATGAAGAAACGAAAAACCCGGAGTGGTCGTTAACCAGAGAATTCAGTCGTCAGTGTTTCTTATCCTCAAAGTATTATCGTGGTCGGCAAATTACGCCGCCGAGGCAAAGGGAGTAAAGCCATGCAGGACGTAACGCGACAGGTTAAAGGGATGTTGAGTGGCGTGAGAATCGTTCTCCTTGGTTTGGGAATGTTGAGTGTGGCGGCCGTGACGGTGGCTCAATCCGCTTCGGCGGCTGAACAGAATTGCAGTGGGCACCTTATTCAGGTCGAACAGCGGCTTCATATCCCCAGTGGTTTGCTTTTGGCGATTGCTCTTGTGGAGAGCGGTCAAGACGGCGAACCTCAACCCTACGCGATATCGGTCGGCAATCGTTCTCATTTTGCTCAAGACGCCCATGGCGCTCTGCGTTTGATTCAAGATCGCAACGGCGGGATGCGCTCCAATGTTTATGTCGGTTGCATGCAGCTTTCTCTGACGCATCACCACAAAAATTTTAAGCCGGTTGAGCGCATCGTCGATCCCGAGGCCAATGTGCTTTACGCCGGAAAGTTGCTGGTGCGCTTGCACGGCGAAGTTGGGACCTGGAAAGCCGCCGTCGCTCGGTATAATGGCGCGTCTCCGCAGCATGCTCAGGCGTATCTCTGCCGGGTTTGGCAGCATCTGGTTGAGTTCGATTGGAAAAGCGCCCGTATGTTGGAATCGCCGCGTTGCCAGAAGACAAACGTGGCCTCCATTGCGCCTCGCACTCGCCGCGCTTTCCGTGAAGCTCAGGTTGCCAGCACGGAACGGTAGGCGTTCACGGAACGGTAGGCGTTTCTAAGACGGGTAGGCGTTTTAACGTCCGTTCCCCTGTTTCGGCGCTGGTTTCTTGAGTTCAACGGCGCTCAATATCTAGATAGGTTGTCGCGCCATGAATTACCGGCACGTTTATCACGCCGGAAACTTTGCGGACGTTTTTAAGCATCTCATTTTGGTGTTGGTTTTGGAGCATTTGCGCCAAAAGCCAACGCCTTTTTGTGTTCTAGACGCCCATGCCGGAATTGGTCTGTATGATTTGCGCAGTGAGGCGGCCCAGAAAACCGGGGAAGCCGTTGGAGGCGTTCTTTCTTTGTTGGAGAGTCGCGCAAACGTGACTTTTCCGGAGACTGTTCATACGGCGGTCAAAGCTTACTTTGCGGCGATAGAGTCTTTGAATCCCGATGTTTCGTTGAAAGAGCCTTTTCGGGATATTCGTTATTATCCTGGTTCGCCTCGTCTTGCGCGGAGATTGCTGCGCGTCGGAGATCGCTTGGTTGCCTCCGAGCGGCATCCGGAAGATTTTATGACGCTTAAGCGCGCCTTTGCCGGAGATCGTCAAGTCGAGATACACAATCTTGATGCTTATGAGGCTCTCAAAGCGCGTTTGCCGCCACCGGAACGACGTGGCGTCGTTTTGCTTGATCCTCCCTTTGAAGCGACGGATGAATTCGAGCGTTTGGCGCGAGGGCTGCAAACGGCTTATCGACGGTGGCCGACCGGAGTTTATTTGGCGTGGCACCCCATCAAAGAGCGTGCGGCGGTTTGGAGATTTCACGAGGCTTTGATTGCCGCCGGAATTCAGAAGATGATGGCGGCTGAATTGATGATTCTTCCGGAAGACGACATTCGGCGTCTGAATGGATGTGGGATGATTGTTGTTAACCCGCCTTGGCGTTTTGACCAGAAATTGAGGGATCTCTTGCCTGTTCTGCATCGATCTTTGGGCGCGGTTGCGGGCGGAGGGCGAATCGATTGGCTGGTTGGGTCGGAAAACGCAAACTCCGAATAAAATTTAAAAGATCCAGCAAGAAGAAACGGTGACACTGTCGGAAGTTCTGTTATAATTTCCTGATAAAGAGTGATGAAGGTTTCTGAGGGGCGCACTTCTCAAAATGTGGTGTGCATCCGTCGGATGTGAGGAGGTAGGTTGTGTCTGTCTACGCGGATCGCATTCGGAGCCATTTGATGACGGCCTTGTCGCCGATTCGTCTCGACGTTGTTGACGAGTCAAGTCGGCACATTGGACATGCAGGCGCGCACCCCGGCGGAGAGACCCATTTTCGAATTACAGTGGTTTCTTCGATTTTCTCGGGTTTGCCGCGCCTCGAAAGAGAACGCATGATACAACGTCTCTTGGCGGCGGAAATCGCTGAGCGAGTGCATGCGCTTAGTGTTCGGGCTTTGACGCCGGAGGAGCAGGCGCGTTGCGACGTATAAAGTAAATTCAAGGAGCCAAAAAAGAGAGAATTTCTTGGAAGAGGCGGAGCTTGCGGTTGTTTTGCATAAAATCATTAATTTTTTAATAAATTCCCGAGTTTTGGATACAGTGTCTTTTGGATACGGCGTCACTGAAAGGTTGTATCGCTAAGAAAATGAGTTGATGTGACGCCTTGTTGTGATGAATGACCCTACCCAGAGATGGGATAAAGACAAAAAATAAAAAAACGTGGGGTCCAAAGCGCTTTTTTTGTTGAGAAAAACATATTAATCATAATATATTATGACCTTCAGCCGAAGGAGCCGATGCCGACATAGAAAGAAACGTGTCGGTTGATGAAGGGGGCGTGTAAAGAACAATGACCATCCTAAGAAATGATCTTGTAGAAAGCACTCTTCCTCCGCTTAGGGAAGGGTTGATTAGTCGTTGTGTAACGATTAATGGGCATAGAACCAGTATTCGTTTAGAGCAATCGATGTGGAATTCATTAAACGAGATCGCTCTACGCGAAAGCATGAGTGTTCATCAAGTGGCTTCTTTGATTGATCGCCATTGTCGGGCTATGGAGGGAAAGTGCTGTCCATTATCCTTAACGGCGGCGATTCGCACGTTTATTCTGGCTTACTACCGACAAGCGGTCACGGAAGAAGGGCATCGGCAAGTGGGGCATGGCGGATTACCGCAAGAAATGGAAAACAAGCGTGAAACGCGGCGTCGTGAAAGAAGAGAAATGTTTTTGGAGAACTGACTTTCGAATGTGGCGTGCGTTCAAGAATTGGTCATTTTTCAGAACCCGGTTGTTGGCCGGGTTTTGGCCTTGGATGGTGTGATTCAAACCACGGAAGGCGACGAATTTATTTATCATGAGATGTTGGCTCATGTTCCGATTTTGGCGCATGGGGCGGTGAAGAAGATTCTGGTCATCGAAGGCGGAGATGGCGGCGCGTTGCGTCGCTGTTTGGAACATCGTGCGGTTGAATCGGTCACGATGGTGGAAATCGATCGAGGCGTGGTCGATGTGTCGCAGAGATATTTGCCTTCGATCAGTGCGGGCGCTTTTGATGATCCTCGCGCTTCTTTGGTGATTGCAGACGGAGTTGATTTTGGCGGCGTTGTCGCCGTTATTATCTGGCGTTCGCCTCATGGCCTCTCGATTCTCGTATAAAAACTAAAAAGGTCCAGAGACTGTGTTCTCAGCCGCTCGGGCCAAGGACAAAAGCTCTTCCTTAAGCGGTTGGGGCGCTTCGCGAATAAGGGGGGCTTTCGTCCTTGGTCCGAGCGGCTGAGAACACAGTCTCTGGACCTTTTTAGTTTTTATGCAGAATCAGTGCTCGCTGTTTTCCGCCAACAAGCGCGCTTCTTTTAATTCTTCATAAGTCTTGCGCGCTTCTTCCACCTCGGTCAAATTGGTTGGGTGGTCATAAGGGCCGGTTCCGCCCATAAAGTCTTTTGCATATCGAGATGCAACATCTAAATAATGATGCTTCGCAATGTTCTCGGCCTGGGTCAGTAGATAGGCGCGTTCGGCCGGGCTGGCCGAGGAGGCGTGGCTCATCGGATCGACTCCCATTATACTTCGTTCCGGTTCTTTTAGCACGAGGCGCAACAAAATAGCGATATGGACAAAACTGGTTTCATATCGGATTCAAGTCAAAGAATGCAGGATTCGCACAACCGAAGGGAGACGCTCTATGTTTCGTCGATGGGCAGACGGCATTGCCGCGCGCACGGCCTGGACGGTTGTTTTGGCGTTGTTGGTGACGCAGGCGATCAGCGCACTGGTCTATCTGACAGATCGCGGCGAGCCTCAGCCGGTGCATCATCTTCCTGTGTTGATTCAGCGGATTTCGGCGATTGCGCAGCTCGTGGAGAGCACCGCCGTTCCGAATCGCATGCGCACAGTGCGAGCGGTTGACGATCCTATTTTGGGTGTGGAATGGCGTCCGGATCGTCCCCAGAACGTCGAGAATCGTATAGGCTCCGGCGCCGAGCGTTTGCGCAAACGTTTGCGAGCTGAGCTTGGAGATCCCTCGCGCGAGATTATTCTAGAAGTCAATCGTGAATCGACTCTGGGCATACTGGCGGCGGCGCCTTGGAACGCGCCGCATGCGTCTCCGATTCGCATGCGTTTGTTTTTAGCGCTGACGGATGGTTCGTGGCTGATTTTTGTCACCAATGATCCTCTCGGAGGTCCGTTTCGTTTGTTGCGGTTTGGTTTGTGGATGGGGTTGATCGGTTTGGCGGTGACGGGTTTGTCTTTGTGGGCGGCTCAGCGGATCACGGCGCCGTTGGCGGCTTTTGCGCAGGCGGCGGAGCGGTTGAGTGTGGACGGACAGACGCATCCTTTGCCGGAGGCCGGCCCGCGCGAGCTTCGAGCGGCGGCGCGCGCCTTGAACGGGATGCAGGATCGATTGCGGCGGTTTATTGAAGACCGGACTCAAATGTTGGCGGCGATCAGCCATGATCTACGGACGCCTTTGACGCGGCTGCGGTTGCGTGCGGAGCTGATTGAAGACACGGCTCAACAGCAGAGAATATTGGCCGATTTGGATGAAATGGAGGCGATGATTTCTTCGACTCTGGCGTTTGCGCGTGACGACGCACAGAAAGAGCCTAGAGTTGCTGCGGATTTGGCTGATTTGCTGCAAAGTCTGTGCGAAGATCGCAACGATGCGGGGTTTGAGGCGGATTATCAAGGGGTTCCGCATTTATCGTGTCGATTTCGTCCGATTGCGTTGCGTCGCGCTTTTGGGAATTTGATTGACAACGCGATATATTATGGAGGGGGCGCTTGCGTGCGTTTGGAGATCGAAGACGGGCAAATTTTAGTATTGATTGAAGATCAGGGGCCCGGTATTCCGGACTCGGAGAGTGAAAAGGTTTTTCAGCCGTTTTATCGTTTGGAGCGTTCACGTAATCGCAACACGGGGGGGGCGGGGTTGGGATTGTCGGTTGCTCGCACGATTATTCGCGGACATGGAGGAGATGTTGTCTTACGAAATCGACCGGAGGGAGGATTGTGTGTTTCCGTTTTTTTACCGAACTGAATGAAAATGAGAAAATTAAAAGGGTCCAGGGACTATGTTCCTGGTCGCCGGGGATTATAAGGGGGGAGCGAAAGCCCCCCTTATTCGCGAAGCGATCTTTCTCTGGAGCTTTGAGGTGTTTTCTGAAGTGTTTTCTGGGATGCTTTCTATTGTAAATAATCCCAAGCAATTCCAGAGGAAAATCGCTTCGCGAATAAGGGGGGCTTTCGCTCCCCCCTTATGATCCCCGGCGACCAGGAACACAGTCCCTGGACCCTTTTAATTTTCTTATTTATTTTCTTTTATTTTCTTCTTTTCTCTGGAAAGCGTCGGGCCATCCACCGTTTTGATCAATGTTTTGATCAATTATTGTCATGATACTCGCTGATTCCGTCAACGCGCCAATCAGAGCGCGATAAGTTTCAACGTCCTGCGATGTCAAATTCCGACCGATGCGGTCTTTTAACCAACGCGATGCAATGTGATATCCGCCGATATATCCGTTCCACGCCGCTATGGGGATTCCCGAAAAAAAAGCCTGCTTATTGATTCGGATTTGATCGGTTTCACCATTATCGACTCCAGGCAAAAAAACGACAAACTCAATAGTCATATTACCGGCTTCCGTATGAAACGCGACGTTCGACGCCGCTATGACTTCTCCTAGATGCAAAGAAACCAAACGCTTCCCGTGTTCCGCCAAAGACAGAAATAAAGAACGATGGCGCGCAAAAGGGACTCTTGGAAAATCGGATTTCAGTGGATCCGCGTAACGTGCGCGATAAGACGGCGCATGAAGAACCGCATATAAATAATAAAAAACTTCCTCTGGTTCCGGAGAATATCCATCGAATAATAATGGTAGATACTCTGTAAATTCAGAGCAAAAATTGGGGCGTCTCTCTGTGTCTCCGTTCACATCCTGAAAAAACGAATACAGAGGAAATAAATAGTTTCCCTCCTTTAAAGACGCCGAGTGAAGTTGTATAATCTCCTTGGAACAAAAGACATGCTCCCACTCTCGGCCGATCTCTTTTCCGCGACAAACGATCATGCCTAGATTTTGAGAAAATCCTTTCCTTGATGGCCGCATCTGCGCCATGACACGCGTGCGAGCGCGTTCCAAGATCAAAGGATGATACAACAGCGCGCGTCGATCGAATGGACGATAAAGACATGACGTTATAGAGCGTCGCCACTCGGAATCAGCGCGCAAGGCGACGCGCACACGTTCAATCTGAAGCTTATCGCGCGGTCCCAAGTAATGTTCTCGGGCGATTTGATCTGATAATGTCGGGTCCAAAAACGCCTCGATGCGTTTTTCCAACTCTTCGGCGGAGAATCCCACCGCCAACCGATCTCGACTGGTGGCGATTCCGATTGAACCGAGCGAAAAAATAGCATTGATCGCCCATCCGGATTCGTATTCGGAGATAATATCTTGATCGAAGGGACGAAACAAAAAATGAGGCGTCGTGGGTTGAATAATTTTCCAAGAGGTGGTTTCAATCGTATGATGCTCCAACCATCCGAGTTTTCCTCCATCGTCCCCCTCAGCGCGTCGTCCCCATAAATCGACGTGACGCACGATTGCGCGACGCGGCGCGGTGGTTGATGTTCTCGGAAATCTTACAAATAAACCGATTGCAGCGCCTTGGCGGATTTCGAACAAATTCTGATCGCGGGCGTGTTCACGCTTTTTGGAGTTGCCATGCATGTCAATGATATACAGAGCGTCGAAGCTGCACATCAGGCTGTGTCGCATTGCGCGAAACGTTGGATTTTCGATGTACCCATGATTGGTGATGAACGCTAAAATCCCGCTTCCGGCCTGTTCGATCCTCCATTGTCCGAGACGCATGAACTTCACATAGTCGTCATTGAGCCACTTTAGATTGCGTTCTTGAAGGGGATGTCCGTTAATGGAGAAGTAATCTTCGACGGGACACCCTGTGTCCGGATCCGGCCCACGCATCAGAGCATCGATCCAGGCTCCGGGATTGGCCGAATGCCCCGACCATGGCGGATTGCCTAGAACAACCAATGTTGAGGACGGCGGCAACCGAATCGGGGCGAGCGCGCTGCCTAAAAGAATGCTTCCGGCGGCGATCGAGGGCGACTCGGGGTATGCGGCGCGTAAAGCGGCGCGGGAGCGCGCCAAACGCAGAGTCGCCACTCCCCAAGGCGCCGTCAATAATTCGCACCCATAAAGTCGACAACGCGGTGGTCGTCGCGACTCGGATGTAGAGTCGTTCGTCGCGCGCGCCAAAAGAGCGTTCGTCACGCCAAGTAAAAA
>CAUYUA010000109.1:0-2496 GCA_963575675.1 Azospirillaceae bacterium | reverse complement strand
TCGATCCTGATTCCGGGAACGGCTCCGGAGCACTCGGCGTAAAAGTTCAGAATCCGGGTTTCACTAGTCATGGCTCCGAGCCGAAAGCAGGCCTCCGCCGACGGATGGATGTTGGCTTCGCAATCAATGAACGAGTTGTTGTAACGAGCGGTAGACAGAAAGAATCCGCAGCCGGTCATCGGAGCCGACAAAGAATAGACTCGCACATCGTTGAATTTGTTGGCGTTCGGCGTATCGCCGGTAGTCGAGACGGTCAACAGCACACCGTGCAGGCTCGATCTCGCGATGAGAATCCGCGCGCAGTGGTTCCAATAGCATGGCTTATCCGGATTGTCGTTGCCGTCGAGCGTAATGCCGATGCGCGCATCCCAAATCGTTACGTTTTCAATCACGTTTCTCACACACGGCCCGGCGACGCCGAACAGCTTAACCCCCGATGAACCGCCGACGATTTTTAGATCACGAACGCCGCAATAGCCGTCCTGAATCTCGATCGCATTGAAGTCGGACGGGTAACTCGGCAAAGCGGCTCCGTCCCAAGCCGTTTCGCGAGCCTGAATAACGGAAGCGTCGCCGACGCCAAACAGCGACTGGCCATAGTTCAGAATGATAGGCGCAGTGATTCGCCAAACTCCGGGCGGAACGAACACGGCTTTATTGGCAGCGAAAGCGGCGGCAAAGGCCGGAGCACAATCGACGATGCCTCCTTCGATGCCGCCGTAATCGGCAGGCGTTGCGATTTCTCGCGTTCCGAGATAGCGGCGCAAATCCATTTTGGAAACGGCCACGCCGTTAAGAAGAATGTCATCAATCCGCGCCATAATCAGAACTCCGCAGAAGCAAGAATAACGCCGCCGGTTCCGCGTTGAATCAGGATGGTTCCGGACGTCAAACCTGAGAAGTAACCGCAAGAAACGCGGCCGTTGTCGGCGGTTCGTTCATTGACGGAGACGTTCGCTTGCGACTGCGTAAAATCGGCCGTGACGGCGTCAGTGAACGCCAAAGTTCCGGTTGCTTCATACGCCGGAGCAATCCGCATATCCAGATGCGATAGCGATATCTGCATGTTGCTCGCCGAGTTGGCTTTGCCGATCAAACCGGAGCACGTCCTCAAATAGCGATTGACGAGTTGGATTTCGTTAGCCATTGGCCTTCGCTCAAAAACGGTTTTGACCGCACCAGGTTCGAGTTGCAGATCGCCGAGATAGAACCATTTATTCGAGACGGCTCCGCAGGCGGCTTTGATTAAGATTTCCAGTCCATTGGAACAGTCGGTCATGTCGGCGATCGAATAGATCAGATCGGCGTTTGTGGTGTTGGCGATCGAGACGGTGCCGGTGCTGATTTGGGTGACGGCGGAGAAATCGTCGGCAGCGTTGGGTTTATTAATCGTTATGGTGAACGTCACCGCCGAGCCGACGTCGTGGTAAACGCGAGCCGACAACACGGCTGCGGCGCTGCGTAATCGAGCGGCGTCTCTGGCTTCGATGCGATGTCGCCACCAGATCGCGCCGCCGGAACCGAGTGTTGCGCCCTGAACCAAACAGGCATATCCCGTTGTTGATAAGGAAGTTACGCCGGTAGCCTGTTTGATGGTTCCTGCGGTCGGCGAACCATCGGCGCGAACAGCGAGCAGATCAACTTGTGCATATTGCCAAGACCCCGACAGAGTCTTTGCCGCGCGATGGGTCACACGACAACAACCGTTGATGACGGCGTTTCGAAAACCGGCCGGAAGGGAGCACGAAGCCACGAACGCCGTAGTGGCGAATTTGGTTGAATTATCGCCGACGGTCGGGGTCGGTCCGCTGACCGAGGCGCATTGAAAATTGATCTGACCGGGACTCGCTGAGCCGTCCCAAGTTCCGATGGTCCAGTCCGGAGCCGCCGCTCCGGGCTTGATGAAGATGTAGGGTTTGCCGGAACCGTAATCCGAGGTTCGGAATTGGATGCACTCAACGCGCTGCGCATAAGTTCCGCCGACATAAGATGCCGTGCCGGTAAAGCTCGGCGACGCCAGCGGCGCTTTGGCGTCGAGCGCGGTTTGCAGTCCGGAGATTGTAGCAATGGTCTGATCGCCGGTGTTGGTTCCAGAGACGGTTGCATTGCCGGTAATGGTCAGGGTCCGATCGGCGTTGCCGGTAGAAATCGACAACGTACAGGCGACGGATAAATCTTGCGCGTTGGTGAGTTTTAAGTAATGAGAAGGATTGGTGTCGTCTTTGAGATAGAGGTCGCCGAAATAACCGTCTTGCGTTGAGGTCGTGCTGTTCGAGAGCGCTCCCGGCGGCGATGATGGATTGGTTCCGGCGGTGACTCGTCCTTTAGCGTCGACGGTGACATTGGTGTAAGTTCCGGCGGTGACTCCGCTGTTGGCCAGCGTTACGACGATTGATCCGATTCCCGAGCCGGATGCGTCTCCCGACAATGTGATCGTTTGGTCGCCGGTGTTGGTGCCAGAGACGGTTGCGTTGCCGGAGATCGTCAAAGTTCTGT
>CAUYUA010000108.1:0-2528 GCA_963575675.1 Azospirillaceae bacterium | reverse complement strand
CTACGTCGCATATTTTGCGGCGTGTCGTTTCAATCCCCTGACCGGCGGGGGGGGGGTTTCAACCCCGGCTTCCCACAAGCCCCCCCCCAAACAACACACCCAGGTTCCACCCCCCTCCCCCCGGGGGGGTTTGCAGCCCCCCCGGAACCCCCATGCGATAAAACCCCGCCTTAATAAAAAGGGGATAGAGTCCTTTGGCCCCCCCACCGCCGTTATACATAAATGGAGGGTTATTCTCATCAAAAACAATTGTTTCTTGACCTTTTTCTTGCGCTCTCCCAACCGTAGGCAAGCACAACAAACATAACATAATTGCAATCCATATTTTCTGATAAAAAGCACGAAACGTGGGTCGCGTGTAAACGGACGAGACCATCGATAAAATCACAACCACGACACACTCCTTAGTTCTTGATTGCAGATTTTCGGTTCCCAACATCAATGACGTCGTCTTCTCTTCCGTCTCTCTCGCCTTATCCTTGCAAACATAAATATAATATTTATCCAATAATACGACTAATCGCCTTCGCTGTGTAGTCCACCAAGGGAATTATTCTTGCGTAATTTATTCTTGTCGGACCAATCACCCCAATGGCGCCGATGATTTGCTCCCGACTGTTCATATAGGGAGAAACGACCATCGAGCATCCAGCCAAGTTAAACAAGGCGTTGTCGGCGCCAATAAAAATCTGCACTCCCTCGGCTCGACCGGTGGCTTCCAACAAACGGATGATTGCTTCACGCGTCTCCAAAGCCTCGAATAAAGCTCGAATACGCTCAAGATCGCCAATAGCGGTGACGTCTCCGAGTAATTTTGATTGCCCGCGAATAATAAGGTGACCTCCAGCTCCTTTGCCGCCCACCCATGTTCCCAACCCGGCAGCAATGACGCGCTCGGAAAGTTCATCAAGTTGAGTTTGATGCTCCTCGATATCACGAAGCACAACTTGGCGAACATCATCCAACGTGCGCCCGGCAAGTTGATGATTCATATAATTCGAGGCAATGACCAAAGCAGACGCCGGTAAGCCGATCGGCACGCCGATCACGCGGTTTTCCACCAATCCATCTTCCGTGACCAACACAACCAGAGCACGCCCCGGCCCCAGATTAACAAACTCGATGTGCTTTAAAGGACGATCTGTTTTAGGCGCAAGAACGACTCCGGCACAACTTGAAAGACCGGACAACAATGACCCGGCTTCATCCAAAACATCTGCGACAGAACGCCCGGCGGCGGCGCATTGACACTCAATGACGCCGCGCTCATCTTCGCTTAAAGCGCCAATTTCAAGCAATCCATCCACAAACAAACGCAAACCGGCTTCGGTGGGGATTCGCCCCGCCGACGCATGAGGCGCATAAAGAAGTCCGCATTCTTCAAGATCCGCCATCACGTTGCGTATGGTGGCGGGGGAAAGCGTTCCCAATCGCCGCGAAATGGTTCGCGACCCGACCGGCTCTCCCGATTCGACATAGGCGTCGACAATCAACCGAAAGATTTCTCGGGAACGCTGATTAAGCTCTGTGATCATATCTTGCCAAGCACGCTTCCGACAATCGTTTTGCCAGCAACGCCGAGGAAGCGACTCAAAGGAGAGAACCTACGACTTTTGCAAGGCATTCGGCGATCGTATGGTGAATTTAAAAGGTTTAGGCGCACGAAGACACGGAGCATCCACTTTGACATTCGGATTGTTAATAAATTGGGCGACACTGTCGCGACTACAAGCGTCGGCGGCGTAAACATCATGACCAACATTGCGAAACCGCAAAATTTGCGCCGATCTTAATGTGGAAGCGACTGTTTCCGCCAATGACGTCGGAACCATAGTGTCGTATACGCCGGTTAAGATCAGAGTGGAAACATTGCTATACACAGGCTCTCGAAAAGATTCGGAGGCGGGCGTGACTTTCCACACCGGACAAAAAACATCGTAATCAGCTCCATGGATTTCGGCTCGACATAGGGACGATAAACGGCGCCCTCAGCGCGAGCCGCCGGCATCAACTAAGGCTACCTCGCACAACCGATCGCCGCGTTCAAACCAAGCCAAAACATCCATGGTTTAAAACGGCATGTAGAGCCACGCCAAGAGCTCTTTTGAGACCGAATTTTTCCCCTGACTTGCTTCCGCAACCGTCCAAACCAACGACGGGACATGCGCGGCCGAAACGCCCGACCCTGCAAGAACCGTAAGAATGTCGAGGAAATCCGAATGGCTCATCCGAGTTTCCACCTTTTGTCCGACGCGCGGATGAACATAGGAAACCGGGATGGGATTAACGCTTAATCTCTCTGCGGTGGCTCGGAACACTTGATCCAGATCGGGATAGGCGGCGGCGCACTCCGAAGAAGCGGCGCAATCGGCAAAGATTTGTCTGTAAACCCCCTTGATCGAAGCCATTCGATCAAGATCGAGCCAACTTGCTTTCTTAACGTTAGGAGAATTCAACACAACGCTACGCACGCCGCCGACGTCATGCCGCACAACCTCCATGTCCAAAACAGAGCCGTAAGATCGGCC
>CAUYUA010000107.1:0-2531 GCA_963575675.1 Azospirillaceae bacterium | reverse complement strand
ATTAAACGGGTCCAGGGACTGTGTTCCTGGTCGCGGGGGATCATAAGGGGGGCCCGATGGCCCCCCTTATTCGCCTGGAGGGCGAACATCTCGCAGCTTGCGCGGGGTTTGCCTTGCGGCAAATAAGAGGGGCGGTCGGGCCTCCCTTATGATCCCCCGCGACCAGGAACACAGTCCCTGGGCCCGTTTGATTTCCGGTCATTGTTGCGTTGTTGCGTTTCTCATCGGTTGTTTTTTTCATCGCGTCGGTGTTCGGCGTCGGTGTCGGTGTCGGCCAAGGCGTTTTTATGGGGGCGACGGAAGCAATGGCGACTCTTGAAGAGGCTTTGAGTCTCGCGTTTGCGGCCCACCAGGCAGGGCAAGAAGACGAAGCAAGTTCTCTGTACGAACGCATTTTGGAGGTTGCTCCGGAGGTGACGGTTGTATGGAGCAATCTCGGGGCCGTTCGAGAGCGACAGGGACGATTGGCGGAAGCGATCGAGTGCTATCAAGGGGCTCTGAAAAGAAAGCCTCTTGACTCATCCTTATGGTATAACCTAGGGCGCGCCTTGTCGTTGGCGGGACGTTTTGGAGACGCTTCGGCGGTTCTGAGCAAAGCAGTCGGACTCCGCGCGGATTTTGCAGAGGCGTGGTTTCTTCTTGGGCGGGCGCAGCGCTTGGAGAATCGTTTGGAGGAAGCCTCGGCCAGTATGGCCGCTGCTGCGGGTTTGCGACCGCATGAGGCGGATATTTTGTTGGATTGGGCGGCGATCTTGGATGATTTGCGCCAAGATGAGGCTGCGCTTGAAAGATATCGAGAAGCGTTGACGTTGGACCCGGAACGGGCGGTCGGACATTATAATTTCGGGATTTTGCTGCATCGTCTAGGACATTATGAGGAGGCGATTGTTGCGACTCGTCGGGCCGTTGAAATTCAGCCGAATTTGGTTGAGGGTTGGTTTAATCTTGGCAACGGGCTGGCGGCGCTGGAACGATGGAATGAAGCTGTTGTCGTTTTCGAGCGCGCCGTCGCCGAACGGCCGGAGTATCGGCAAGCATGGTTGAACTTGGGCGTCGCTCAACGTCAACGCGGTGACTTGGCGGCGGCGGAGGCGGCGGTTCGGCGTCTTTTGGCTCTGGAGCCAAATCACGTTGAAGGTCTGATGGCGTTGGGCTTGATTTTCTCTGATCAAGAGAACTGGACGGCGGCGGAGGCGGCGACTCGAAAAGCGGCGACGCTTCGTCCGGACAGCGCCGAGGCGGCGATCAATCTTGGCGTTCTTTTAAGAAAACAAGGTGAAATCGAACAGGCCATCATTTTGTTCCAACGGGCTTCGGCGTTGTTGGAGAACGAAGTCGATTCTCTTTCCCATCGACGAATTCGCGCCAAAACGATGAACAATCTCGGCAATGCCTTGATGGGGCAAGGGAGGTTGGACGAGGCTTATGACGCCTATCGACGCGCGTTGGCGTTGTGTCCGGATTTCGTAGAGGCTCATAGTGGTCTGATCTATTGCGCTTTGTTTGATCTAAAAACCTCGCCGGAGGATGTGTTGTCCGCCCATCGGGAATGGGCGCGTCGTCATTACTCTGGTTGTTGTTGCTCTGGATATGAGGAGAGGGTGGAGGCGCGCTTAAAGCTTCGTTCAAGCGGTCGTTTGCGGTTGGGGTTTGTTTCTCCGGATTTTCGTCGGCATCCGGTTGGATATTTCACTTTGCCGTTGATCGAGGCTTTGGCCGATGAGCCGTCGGTGGAGGTGTTCTGTTACGCCAATCAAAATGAAAACGATGCTCTGACGGGGCGCTTTCAGCGGGCGGCGAAAGGGTGGCGCGGCGTTTTTGGGAGTTCGGATAAAAATTTGCATCAACAAATCCGAAATGACGGAATTGATGTTCTTTTTGATCTTACGGGCCATAACGCAGGAAATCGTTTGGGTGTTTTTGCGCGTCGAGCGGCTCCGGTTCAAGTCTCTTGGGCGGGATACATGGCGACGACCGGCTTACCGGCCATGGATTACTTGTTGGCGGATCGTCACCACATTCCCTTTGGGGCGGAGGCTTTTTACACGGAGAAAATTCTACGTCTTCCGGATAGTTTTATTTGTTATCTTCCTCCGGCAGAGGCTCCGCCGGTTGGGCCGTCGCCGTTTTTGGTTAACGGACATGTTACATTTGGCTCTTTCAATATTTTGAGCAAATTGAACGATCATGTTCTTGCGGCTTGGGTCGAGTTGTTGCGTCGGTTTTCCTCTGCGCGGTTTGTGATGAAGACGGCTGCTTTGCAGTGTGGCGAGAGTCAAGTTTGGATGCGACAGCGTTTGAGAGCTTTGGGGGCGGACGTCGAGCGCATTGATTTTGTTGGGGCGACGGATCGAGCGGCGCATATGGCGTGGTGTGGGCGTGTGGATATTGCGCTTGATCCGTTTCCGTTTTCAGGCAGCACGACGACGTTGGAGACGTTATGGATGGGCGTTCCGGTGGTGACGTTGGTTGGGGAGAGATTTTGTGGTCGTCATTCGTTGAGTTTTATGTCGACGGTGGGATTGGCGGGG
>CAUYUA010000106.1:0-2554 GCA_963575675.1 Azospirillaceae bacterium | reverse complement strand
ATCGAAAATCCGCGATGGCTGCCGGCTCTTACACCACGTCATGGGACGCGATCGATTCCTGTTCGCACCCATATTCCGGTCGGCGGCTTCGCGTGTATTATGCTGGAGCCAGGGACGCGGGTAAGCCACGCGGCGGTTGCTTTGGCAGCGCGTGCAGGAACTCTGTTGGTGTGGGTTGGGGAAGCTGGAGTTCGTCTTTATGCGGCGGGTCAGCCGGGAGGAGCACGGGCGGATCGTCTGTTATGGCAGGCGCGATTGGCTTTGGATGACGAGGCTCGCCTTAAAATTGTGCGCAAGATGTACGCTCTGCGATTCAACGAAGCGGCTCCGGAGCGTCGCTCGGTGGAGCAACTACGGGGAATTGAAGGTGCTCGCGTGCGCAGGATGTACGAGCTGCTGGCTCAAAAATACGGCGTAAAATGGAGCCGTCGTTCGTATGATCGACAAGATTGGAATTCGGCGGATATTCCCAATCGTTGCCTCAGCGCCGCGACTGCCTGTCTCCATGGGTTGGCGGAGGCCGGAATTCTGGCGGCGGGCTATGCTCCGGCAATAGGATTCCTCCACACCGGAAAGCCCCAGTCCTTTGTATACGACATTGCGGATCTGTACAAATTTGAAACGGTGGCGCCTGCTGCTTTCAAAATTGCAGCTCAAGCGGAGAAAGAGAATAGCGACCAACCCTTGGAGCGCGCTGTTCGTCGAGAATGTCGCGATATGTTTCGTAAAACAAAGCTATTAGAGCGACTGATTCCTATGGTGGAAGAGGTGTTGACGGCTGGCGGTTTGCTGCGGCCTTCGTCCCCGCCAGAAGCCCAACCCGTTGCCTTTGAAGATCAGGAGCCTAGCGGAGATGTTGGTCATCGTGGTTGAAAATGCTCCGCCGAGGCTGCGAGGCAGGCTGGCTGTTTGGATGCTGGAGATACGCTCAGGCGTCTATATCGGTGTCTACTCTCGTCGTGTCAGAGAGCGCATTTGGAAACAAGTTCAGGAAAATTTGGAAGACGGAAACGCTGTCATTGCTTGGGACGCTCCAAATGACGCCGGATTCGAGTTTGAAACACTTGGTAAAAATCGACGAATTCCTGTGGATTTCGATGGTTTTCGTCTGGTTTCCTTCTTGCCTCCTTCTCCTGTCGCGACTCCTCTTCCGGAGACCTTGGCGGCAGCTCCATTAGTCAAAACAAAAAGAAAGTATAGAAAAGATTCTTAACTAGAAAAATATCTGAGAGTCCTAAGTAAAGATAGATAGAAAAACTGCAGAGATTGCTGCAAAGTTCTGCGGATTGTCGTGGAAATAATGGTATATACGAAAAGATAGATCGACCATCTTTTCTGACTTTGAAACAACTTTAGTGCGTCGGCGAAACCGAGCCAGAAAATGACGAATGTTGCTATTGTCTTGTTCTATAGAATGTGTCAAATCTTTTCCCTTAAATAACTAGCCCTCTGGAATATTACGATGATAACCATCCCAATCATCTGTCACAAATATTCTGTTTTTTATTCCGACTTTGACAAGAAGTTTGCGGCAAGTTTCATCATCTCTACCACCCAAGACCCATGCTAGAGGTCGTCGATTAATGGGATCATAGGCTCGCCATATCCATAATTTCTCTGTTTTCTTGTTTATGAAGTGCCACATTTCATCGAGCGTAACTATTGCTACATCCGCTGCGACAGTTGGCTCAGGAAGTTTTTTCGGCCTCATCACGAACCCAATTTAACACACTTACGAGCCTGTTGTTGAATCTAATTTATTTTAATTTTTATATATATGTTTACGACAATTTCATATTGTGGCGGATTTCTGGAGTTTTCGATTGCACCGGAAGCATAGATATGATTCAATCGGATATATACGATGATGTTGGCGGTCATGGCGAAGTATTATCGGAAACCAGACTATCGGCAACTTGCTCTTCTTCCGGTCGATATGATGGATTGGCTCTCAGAGAACGACATCGTTCATCTGATCGTAGACGCCGTTTCGTTGATGGATTTGTCTGCATTTCATAAGGAATACAAGATCAGCAAAGCCAGCAACGCTCCATTCGCGCCCCAAGTTCTTCTTTCTCTTTTTATTTATGCGTATAGAGCCTGTTGCGAAATCTTGGGCGAGCGAAGTGACGTATTTTATGGTCTAAAAAAGGGCAAAAAAGCCGTCCTAAGCGGCCTTTTTGAAAGTCTTTTTCGGGTTGCGGACGGACTCCCGGTGTAATTTTTTAAGATTATGAACGGCGACCTGGAGTTTCCACTCTCCACGACATGCTTTGAGGCCGCGCATCGAGAACTGATTGGCGTCCTGACAAGATTTCATTTGCCCGAACGTCGGGTTGTGACGTCAGCCGCCAGAATGACCTGCTTTTCGTTCACTACGGCCTGAGCGTTGTACCCCCCCTATCGCGCCCCAGCCAACCACTTGCAGTTCAATCCGGTCGCCCTGGACGTCAACTCCGGCCGTCAAAACCGCAACCCCGACCGGCAACGACAAGCCCCAACGCTCGCGCCGCGCCAACAGAGGATCGGCTTCAACCGCCTCTCCGGCTTGATC
>CAUYUA010000105.1:0-2597 GCA_963575675.1 Azospirillaceae bacterium | reverse complement strand
CGCTTCGCGAATAAGGGGGGCTTTCGCTCCCCCCTTATGATCCCCGGCGACCAGGGACACAGTCCCTGGACCCATTTAATTTTTGCCTTTTCTTTTTACTTTTTCTTATTTCTGATGATTAATCGCGGTTCTGGTCACCCAACAACCGCAGCATCGACATGAACAGGTTGATGAAATCCAAATACAGAGTCAAAGCGCCCATCAACGCTAACTTGCCTGCGCTCTCATGATCGTAACTCTCAGAGTACATTTCCTTGATCGACTGAGTGTCGTAAGCCGTCAACCCCGTGAAAACCAGAACACTGATAACCGAAATCGCGAACTGCATCCCAGTGGACTGCATGAACATGTTGACGAACCCGGCGATGACCACGCCGAACAAGCCCATCATCAAGAATCCGCCGAAATTGGTCAAATTCCGCCGCGTCGTATATCCCCACAAGCTCATCGCCGCAAACGTCCCGGCGGTGATGAAAAACACGCGCGCCACACTGGCTCCGGTGAACGCCAAAAACACCACCGAAAGAGACAGCCCCATTGTCGCCGAATACGCCCAGAAAACCATCTGAGCCGTTTTATACGACATCTTCTGAATGCCGAAAGACAACGCCAACACAAAAGCAAATGGCGCCAACATCACCAACCACTTTACCGGCGAGCCAAACAAGGCGATCATCAAAGAGCGATCACTGGCGACGAACCCCGCCACCAACCCCGTGACAACCAACCCCGCCATCATATAGTTGTAGACTCGCAACATATGCTGACGCAGACCTTCATCGAACTGCGCCTGTCCAAAAGCCCGCGCCGACCCCGCATTTTGCGAGACGGTGCTTTGATTATACCAACCGTTGCTCATTCTATCGCCTCGATTGCTGGAGTTATGACAAAACCCATTTTTACGCAGACATGTTACTCAAAAACCGTAACCAAACACTGTTAAATCCACTCCATACTCCACGTCGTCAAGCCTCAAAGCTTACAACGCTCGATTGCGAGTGTTTTCTCACGCATTTATCTCCAGGGCGACCGCCGTAGCTTCTCCTCCGCCGATGCATAAGCTCGCAACGCCGCGCTGGAGATTGTATTTCGTCAAAGCCGCCAACAAAGTGACCAACAACCGCGCGCCCGAAGCGCCAATCGGATGCCCAAGCGCACAGGCTCCACCATGAATATTGACCTTCTCATGAGGAACTTCAAGGTCACGCATGGCGGCCATGGAAATAACGGCGAAAGCTTCGTTGATTTCAAAAAGATCAACATCGCCGCAGCGCCAATCGAGCCGATCAAGCAGACGCCGAATCGCGCCGACAGGAGCCGTCGTGAACAACGCGGGCTTCTGAGCATAAGTGGCGTGACCTTTAACCTCGGCCAGAATCTTCCACCCTTTTTCCTGGGCCGTCGATTTCCGAGTCAACGTCAAAGCCGCAGCGCCGTCAGAGATCGAACTGCTGTTGGCGGCGGTCACTGTGCCGCCGGAGCGAAACGCCGGTTTCAATGTAGGAATTTTCTCCGGCATGGCCTTTCCGGGCTGCTCGTCGCGAGAGATCAACACTTCGCCTTTGCGCCCCTTGACGGCGACGGGAACGATTTCGGAATCAAAGATTCCGCTCTCTACGGCATGAAGAGCGCGACGAAGGGATTCCAAGGCGTAAGCGTCCTGCTCTTGCCGCGAGAAGCCGTAAGATTGCGCGCAATCCTCGGCGAATGTTCCCATCAGGCGGCCTTTTTCATAGGCGTCTTCGATGCCGTCGAAGAACATATGATCAATAACCCGACCATGCCCCATGCGATACCCGGCGCGCGCGCGCTCCAGAATGTAGGGCGCGTTGGACATGCTCTCCATACCGCCGGCGACGATGACGTCGGCCGTTCCGGCCAAGATCATGTCGTGAGCCAACATCACCGCCTTCATGCCGGAACCGCACACTTTACTGATCGTCGAGCACCCGACCGACTCCGGAACTCCGGCGCCCAGAGACGCCTGACGCGCCGGCGCTTGCCCTAGTCCGGCTTGAAGAACGCAACCCATGATCACTTCACCGACGGCGGAGGGCTGAACGCCTCCACGCGAAATTGCGGCTCGAATCGCCGCCGCTCCTAGCTCCGGCGCCGACAATGAAGAAAAATCTCCTTGAAAGCCGCCCAAAGGAGTTCGCGCCGCGCCAACGATGACGATTGGATCGTGTTTCATAAGCATTCTCTATTCCGCTTGAGGGTCAAAACCGTTATGTGGATCGAATGGTTGTGTATTGGAAAAACGCGCAAAGAAGAAAAAGAACCGGATTAAATATTTTCTCCGGTGTAGAAATCCGGCCAATGACTTCGAGCGTAGGCGCCGTCGGCGGCGAAAATGTGGCACATGTCCAACAACGCCGGACGATGTTTGCCCTATTCTCACCCGCAACCCGGTGGTTCCGCCACAGAACCGGGTATTATGTTTTGAACGCGGGTTGGGGGAACGGGCCCCACCAACCCGCCCAGTTGCTGGAGGCCAAAAGAACAACCAAAAGCCCCGCGACCGGGCGCGGCCCTCCCGGGGGGAACCCTAAACCGGACAGTTCCTTGGAACCTTTCCGTATTGGGCTTGATTGAAC
>CAUYUA010000104.1:0-2606 GCA_963575675.1 Azospirillaceae bacterium | reverse complement strand
GATCCGTTGCGTCTTCACTGAGTGTGACTGCCGCCGCACCTGTAACCGCATCGCTTTCAGCACCGGCAATGATGTTCTCTGCCGTATCCGAAATCGAGTAGGTGTTGTCGCCGAAATCGAAATTCTCAAGACCGGTCAGGGTCGTTGCATCGTCGATGCTCAGATCCGTTGCGTCTTCACTGAGGCTGACACTGGCGGCGCCTGTAACGGCGTCGCTTTCCGCACCAGCGATGATTGCATCCGCCGTATCGCTGATCGAATACGTGTTGTCGCCGAGATCAAAGTTCTCAAGACCGGTCAGAGTCGTCGCATCATCAACGCTCAGATCCGTTGCGTCTTCACTGAGTGTGACTGCCGCCGCACCTGTAACCGCATCGCTCTCAGCGCCGGCAATGATGTTCTCTGCCGTATCGCTGATCGAGTAGGTGTTGTCGCCGAAATCGAAGTTATCAAGGCCAGTCAGGGTCGTTGCATCGTCGATGCTCAGATCCGTTGCGTCTTCGCTGAGGCTGACGCTCGCAGCGCCGGTAACAACATCACTCTCCGCACCCGCGATGATTGCATCCGCTGTATCGCTGATCGAGTAGGTGTTATCGCCGAGATCAAAGTTATCAAGACCGGTTAAGGTCGTTGCATCGTCAATGCTCAGATCCGTTGCGTCTTCACTGAGTGTAACGGCGCTCGCACCTGTAACCGCATCGCTCTCAGCGCCGGCAATGATGTTCTCCGCCGTATCCGAAACCGAGTAGGTGTTGTCGCCGAGATCGAAGTTATCAAGACCCGTCAGGGTCGTTGCATCTTCAACGCTCAGATCGGTCGCGTCTTCACTGAGTGTAACGGCGCTCGCACCTGTAACGGCGTCACTCTCCGCACCGGCGATGATTGCATCCGCTGTATCGCTGATCGTGTAAGTGTTGTCGCCGAGATCGAAATTCTCAAGACCGGTTAGGGTCGTTGCATCGTCAACGCTCAGATCCGTTGCGTCTTCACTGAGTGTGACTGCCGCCGCGCCCGTAACCGCGTCGCTTTCAGCGCCGGAAATGATTGCATCCGCTGTATCGCTGATCGTGTAGGCGCTGCCGCCGAAATCAAAGTTCTCAAGACCCGTCAGGGTCGTCGCATCGTCAACGCTCAGATCCGTTGCGTCTTCACTGAGGCTGACGCTCGCAGCGCCGGTAACGACATCACTCTCAGCGCCAGCGATGATTGCCTCTACAGTATCGCTGATCGAGTAGGTGTTGTCGCCGAGATCGAAGTTCGCAAGACCGGTCAGGGTCGTTGCGTCATCAATGCTCAGATCGGTCGCGTCTTCACTGAGTGTAACGGCGCTCGCACCTGTAACCGCATCGCTTTCAGCCCCGGCAATGATGTTTTCCGCCGTATCCGAAATCGAGTAGGTGTTATCGCCGAGATCGAAGTTCGCAAGACCGGCCAGGGCCGTTGCGTCATCAATACTCAGATCCGTTGCGTCTTCACTGAGTGTAACTGTGCTCGCGCCTGTAACCGCATCGCTCTCAGCTCCGGCAATGATGTTCTCTGCCGTATCCGAAATTGAGTAGGTGTTATCACCGAGATCGAAGTTCTCAAGACCCGTCAGGGTCGTCGCATCGTCAACGCTCAGATCTGTTGCGTCTTCACTGAGTGTAACGGCGCTCGCACCTGTAACGGCGTCACTCTCCGCACCGGCGATGATTGCATCCGCTGTATCGCTGATCGTGTAAGTGTTGTCGCCGAGATCGAAATTCTCAAGACCGGTTAGGGTCGTTGCATCGTCAACGCTCAGATCCGTTGCGTCTTCACTGAGTGTGACTGCCGCCGCGCCCGTAACCGCGTCGCTTTCAGCGCCGGAAATGATTGCATCCGCTGTATCGCTGATCGTGTAGGCGCTGCCGCCGAAATCAAAGTTCTCAAGACCCGTCAGGGTCGTCGCATCGTCAACGCTCAGATCCGTTGCGTCTTCACTGAGGCTGACGCTCGCAGCGCCGGTAACGACATCACTCTCAGCGCCAGCGATGATTGCCTCTACAGTATCGCTGATCGAGTAGGTGTTGTCGCCGAGATCGAAGTTCGCAAGACCGGTCAGGGTCGTTGCGTCATCAATGCTCAGATCGGTCGCGTCTTCACTGAGTGTAACGGCGCTCGCACCTGTAACCGCATCGCTTTCAGCGCCGGCAATGATGTTCTCCGCCGTATCCGAAATCGAGTAGGTGTTGTCGCCGAAATCGAAATTCTCAATACCCGTCAGGGTCGTTGCATCATCAATACTCAGATCCGTTGCCGACGCGATGACTCTTACGGGTCTCGAAAACCTCGACCTCGGCGGCAATACTTATACAATCACGGACACTGCAGCGAATATCATCGAGAACGCGACCGATGATGCAGTGACAGGTGCGGATACTGTTAGCCTCTCGGAAGACGCGACGGATCTGAGTGTTGCCGACGCGACGATTCTTGCTGGGGTCGATGATTTTGATGCAAATGGGTTTGACATCACCCTTGCAGACACTATCGAGAATCTAACAGGTAACACCGATGTTGGTGGAGCGAGCAGTTATAGCGTCGTTGATACAGCACAGAACATCATCGATAACGCTGCCGATAGT
>CAUYUA010000103.1:0-2611 GCA_963575675.1 Azospirillaceae bacterium | reverse complement strand
GAGAAGTACATCCGAATCCTCTGCGACGAGGTCAACCACAAAGTAAAGAAGCAGCTCCTCACGTATAAGGATCTCACGATCACTTGCGGCATGACCGGAAGCGAGTGCATCCTGTACGCGACCGATGAGCCTGGCAAGGCCGAAGGTTATCACCCGATCGTGCCCGGCGGGAAGCTCTTCATCATCCTTAACGAGATCAAGTCGATCTCGAAAGGGATCGTCGAGGCGAACATGCGGTGTTCCGGCTATACCCACTGGCTCGCCATATCCTCGCCAGGCCTGACCGATACCTATTTCTACCGGTTCTGCCAGTCGGCGGAGCAGGCCTGGCCAGCGCCGCTGGTGCCGGGGAAGTATTACAAGCGCCACATCTCGGCGTACGAGTGTCCGTGGCGCAAGAAGGCCGAAATCGACTTCATGATCGAGCAGCTCGGCATGAATCACCCAGTTGTTCAGTCGAGTATCTTCGCGCAGTTCGTGGCGGTCGACGACATTTACATCGTCCCGGAGATTTCGATCCATTATCCGCCGCCGAAGCCCGGCCTTCTGGGGAATAAGCTCCGCGCCGGCCTCGATCTTTCGCTCGGCGGCGACGAATCCGTCCTGTCGGTGTGGCGCGGTAACTACCGGCTCACTCAGGAGACCTGGCGGATCCGTTATGAACCGGTTTTACATCTCGCGCTCGTCGCGGCGTTCAAAAAGCACGGCCTCGCCGGGCCGGAAATCTTCGTGGATGCTGGCGGCGCCGGCGAAATTGTCGTGAATCGCCTCTGGGAAGCGGGATATCACGTCAACCCAGTCAAAAATGAGTTCAAATCTGAGAATCCGGCGATCTGGGGCAACATCGGCACCCAGAATTGGTGGATGCTCCGCCGGATGATCCAGGAGCAGCTCCTGATTCTGCCGCTGGAGGACACATTGCTCATCGAGCAACTCACTCGGCGGCAATACCACGTCCGGAAAGGCGTCATCCAGATCGAATCCAAGCCGGACGCACGGTCTCGCGGGATGAAATCGCCGGATCGCGCCGACGCAATGGCTCTGGCGTTCTGCGACGTGTCCCACTCCATCATCGCCGAGCAGATCCGCAAGCACCGCGAGGCCGCGGGGCCGCGGCGGAGCAAAAACGCCATTCATCTCGACGGCGATGTCGAGGAGCAGCTAGCAAATCTTCGGAACCGCGCCGCTGCGCGGAAACAGTCACCCTTATATCTACTACCACAATATGAACACAGAACAAATTATGCCGGTCCCCGCCGGTGACGGCGGACCGGTCGAGACTTTCGTCTCGAAGCCCCAACTCCTGCACATCCGCGCCGGCGAGCTTATCAACAAGTGGCGCCGCTTCGAAGCCCGCACGGACGAGCAACGCAACCTGCGTACCCTACGCATAACCACCGAGGAAGCGATCCAGAAGAAACTGATTCTTCCCAGCGAGACCTTCATCGGGATGCGGGTCGTTGACGACAACATCACCCGCGAGCTTCCCGTCACGATCAAGTACCTCGAAGGGTCGGCGCGGCAACTCGTCTGTGCCCGTGGCAGACTTCCAGGGTTCTCGGCGGAACTGATCGAGCAGAGTTCACCAAGTATGTCCGCTACGACTCGTGGCGTCTCCGCACATGCAGGTCGTCGGCAAGCCGCGACGCTTGGTGGGCCGGCGTCGGTGATTTACAATCCGGCGCGGTCCGCCGGCGTCGAGGTCGAATATATCCAGCACCAGGACTTGGTGTTTAACGACCAGACGCGGCAGGACCTGAACAACTGCGACATCATCGCCCGGCGCTATAAGATCGCGATGTACCAGCTCCGGCCGTTCGCGGCGAAGTACGGATTCGAGGCGGAATCCGTCAACAGACTCGGCGGCGCCAACGCGGCAGATCAGTCCCGCTCGATCGACATCTGGAGCTGTTCTTCCGCTCGCCCGAGGGAATCGTGATGTGCGCGTGGTACTCGATGAGATCGAGACCTGTTCCTGCGGGACATGTATCCGCACACATCTGGCAAGTTCGATCGGCAGGCATGCCGGTGCCGGCGACCGCGTATCCGTTCTTTCTCCTCAAATACCGTATCACCGGCGACACCAGAATCACCGAGACCGAAGGCCGCGTCGATATCGATCGGCACAATCAGGAGGCGCAGACCAGACTGGTAACCTCCTTTATTAATGGGACCCGCCGGGCCTGCAGTTACGTGGCGACCGGCGACGGCAAATCCGCGCCGAAACTGAGTACACTCGTGCCGGGCCAGATTCTGAAGTTCCCGCTGACCTTTTTCAATCCGCCTCCCTGACGCCTGGTCTCAACGCGCTGAACGCGCTGAACTCCCGCGCTTTACAAAGGGCTGGCCAGACTGACTACGCCGCGACGAATCGGGTAGATTCCCGCAAGACCGCCACGGAAATCTCGGCCGCGCAGGGCCAAGCCGCCGAAATAGCAGGTATCTCCTTATTTACTTTCAGTGAGTACGCACTCGGCGTGTACTCATACATTTGGGACATCCTCCGCGAGAACGCTCTCGCCGGCCATAATATGTTCCTCAGCCAGATCGACCCAGAAGTGCGGAATTAGTACCTCACAGCCATCTATAGCTTCGAGCCCGCCGGCGACAT
>CAUYUA010000102.1:0-2613 GCA_963575675.1 Azospirillaceae bacterium | reverse complement strand
CCCTACCCCAAGATGGCCTCAACAGCCGCCTTTTGATGCGCCGCCAATTCCGCAGCACCCTTACGAGCAAGAATCATCAAATCAAAAAACTGAGCCTCAGAGAAAGACTGCGTCTCGGCGGTCGCCTGTATCTCAACCACCCCCCCATTGCCGGTGAGTACAAAATTAGCGTCAACTTGCGCCGCAGAATCTTCAGCATAATCCAAGTCCAATACAGGCGCGCCATTATACAGGCCACATGACACCGCAGACACTGAACTTAGAAAAGGAATTGCTTTGATCACCCGAATCTTTAGTAAATGCTGAAACGCCTGATATAACGCCACATAAGCACCGGTAATGGCTGTCGTGCGAGTGCCGCCATCCGCCTGAATGACATCACAATCAATGCGAATTTGGATTTCACCCATCACCGCACGATCCACCACCGCGCGCAAACTGCGCCCGATCAATCTTTGAATTTCTTGTGTGCGACCAGTTTGACGCCCACGCGCAGCCTCGCGATCCATACGAGTCTCCGTGGAACGCGGCAACATGCCATATTCCGCCGTCACCCACCCCAAACCCGAACCTCGTAAGAAAGAAGGAGGGCGATCTTCAACACTGGCGGTGCATAAAACCTGAGTATCTCCAAAACTCGCCAGGCATGACCCCTCTGCGTGCTTGGAATGACCAGGAATCAAACAAATCGGACGTAGAGCATCAACAGCGCGACCAGAAGGACGCATGTGGAAATCCTATTGTTAAGAGGAAAGAAAAAGGCAATGATAACACAAAAAAATCAGTGCATATAACAGACTCGACGCAGAAAAGCCGATCAAACCTTGGCTTCAAGCGCTTTACCACAGGTCAACCAGAGGGAGAACATCATAATGGGACTGTTTCGCAACCTCAAAAACATGGTTACCGGCGATTCTGCCGAAGTTGTTCTCGACGTTAACAATCCTGGCTTGGGACGCCCCTTTCCAATCCGCATCTCCGCCACAATCGGCCAAGATGACTGCAAAATTCAGAAAGTCTACTTAAGAATTGTTGCGGAAGAAAATGTAAGAGTGCCGGACATTCACGTTGCAGAACGTTTTGGCGAGGAAGTCCGTATCTCTACGCAAACGGTGTCAACAACAACCATCACCTATGATGCTACAATTGATATCGCCTCTGCCCAGGTTCTGAAAGCCGAACAACAATATCAATGGGAAGCCGAAATCACGATTCCAGACGAAGCTCTTCCCAGTTACCAAGGTCCGAACGCACAGCACCTTTGGAAGTTACTAGCGGGACTAGACGTTCGTGGAAATGATCCTGACTCCGACTGGTTGCTTGTTGATATGCACTACTGACAACGCAATACAGAGACTGTGTTCCTGATCGTTCAAAATCATAAGGTAGGGAAACGCAAGCTCACACCTTATGATTCCGAGCGACCAGGAACACAGTCTCTGGACCCAACTAATTTTATTCAGAATAATCTGAAGCAAGGAAGCCCAAAGAAACCCAGAACTCCAAATCACGACTTCTTCGGCGGAGAAGACTGCGTGGTGAAAAGATGAGCGCCAACAAAACCTAAAACTTTCCCGTTGCGCATCACCTGATACCAACCATCTCGCAACATAGCGCTATTGACTTCGATCTTCTGGCCACGCCGCAAAACCGTCACAGGCCGAGCATCACGCGAAGGCCCAGAACGAACGACCACGTTAACTTTGGCCCAACGCGCTTTCATATCTCCGTCTGTTTCAGGGTCATGCCCCGGCGGCGCCGAACGCGCATTCAACAACATAGGCCCAATGTAACCAAAACGCCGCCCATTGCGGCTGATTTGGAACCATCCCCATCGTCCCAACCGCCCATCAACCTTAACCGACGTTCTCCTTCTTCAACGGCGGGCTATGCGTTGGTTCGCTGTCGCGTTGTTGACGCTTGCGGCGACGCCGATCGCCGCAGCAGAACGCGCATCTTCTTCTTCGACGGCGGGGCGTTCTCCGACGGTCTCCGCCGATGTCCTGACGCCTTTGTCTGGCCCGACTGTTTTGGCTCCGAATCTGACGCCGTTGGGCGTCGAAGGCAATCGCGCGCCGCGTTCCGTTCGCGAATCGGCTGTTGGGGCGCCTAAGGACATTGCGTCTTCTGGGCCGACAGTGTTGGTTCCGGTTCCTGTTTTGTTAGAAAGGTCTGCCGCAGTCGAAAAAACTCCGGCGCGTGGCGAAAAGCCTGCCGCTTCCGCCGTTGTCGAAAGCAAAAATATTCGTTTGCCTGCTCCTCCGCGCTCTAAGCCGGCTGGAGGAGCGCATGCTATGGCTGCGGCAAAGCCGGTTTCGGCGAAACTGTCTACGGTGAGTTCGACTTCAGTCGCTGTGAAACCGGCGGTCATCAAAACGGCGGCTGCGGTTGTTGCGACTACTGCGACTACTGCGACAACGGAACTCGGGTCATCTCCGCCGGCGCGTGCGACGCCGGTTGCTGCGGTTTCGAACAGCTCGGCGGCAGCGGTGGTCGCGCCTGTCGTTTCCGCTCGTCCTGCCGAGGCTCCTGCACAAGTGGCGGTTACGACTCCTGCGGCGGCGTCTCATCCGAGCGCCAAAGCCGTTGCGGCGTCGGGCGTTAAGAAACCGT
>CAUYUA010000101.1:0-2719 GCA_963575675.1 Azospirillaceae bacterium | reverse complement strand
CTCGACCCGCCAAAGGCCGGGAGGCCTTTGGAAACCATGACTTGGAGTTTGTAACGACGGAATGAGAGTGGGCCGTTTCAATTCGGAGAGGCCGTATGGTTCTCGGGTTCTTAATCGAACGGGGTATATTCAAAAAATTTCAGGTTTTGATCCCTACTCACGCCGCCAACTTGTTTTCCCACCCTTATGATCTTCTAAAGCCACCCGATTCTGTTTTAAAACATCACGAATTCGATCCGCCTCTGCAAAGTTCCGTTCTTTCCGCGCCAGCAAGCGTTGCGTCATTAACTCTTCAATGTCTTCATCCGACAATCCATGATCCGACGCGTCTCCCGTCGCCGGAGCCCGCACCGATCGAAACCATGCGATCGGTGCATATCGTAAAACCCCCAACATTGCCCCGGCAGTCGTCAACGCACTCGCCAAACGCAGCTTTTCAGCCACGTCGGAGGCCTTGTGAATCCGTCCCGCCAACTCGTTGAAATGTGAGAACGCCAAGGGCGTGTTCAAATCATCCTCTAACGCGGCCAAGACCTCGAAGGGTAAATCAGCGCTCGACGCCGGAACTTCATTGTCGACAGAGACCTCCGCGACATGACGCAGCGCGTTGTACCAGCTATTCAGAGACGCCAGCGATTGATGAAGACCGCGTTCGGTGAAATCCAGAGGTTGCCGGTAATGAGTCTGCAACAATGTCAAACGAATAACTTCTCCATCCCAACCTTGCTGTAATAGCTCGCGAACCGTGCGGAAATTGCCGAGAGACTTCGACATTTTCTCGCCTTCGACGGTCACGAATCCATTGTGGACCCAAAACTGAGCCAATATCGGGTGGTTGTGCGCGCAAACGCTTTGAGCAATCTCGTTCTCGTGATGAGGGAAGATCAAATCCAAACCGCCGCCGTGAATGTCGAACGGAACTCCAAGGTGCTTTTCGGCCATTGCCGAGCACTCGATATGCCATCCGGGCCGTCCTCGCCCCCATGGGCTACTCCATCCCGGTTGAGTCGCTTCGCTGGGTTTCCACAAAACGAAATCGGAAGGGTCTCGTTTATAGGGCGCAATCTCAACGCGAGCCCCCGCAACCATTTCGTCTTGGTTGCGGCGAGAAAGACGTCCATAAGTCGGCATCGAAGGCACATGGAACAACACATGTCCCTCGGCGACATAGGCGTGGTCGCGCTCAATCAGACGCTCAATCAGATGGACCATCTCTTCGATATGGCTGGTGGCGCGTGGCTCGATGTCGGGCCGCAGCGCGTTCAGCGCATCCATATCGGCGTGATAGGCGTTGGTTGTCCGGCGTGTGAGATCATCTATCGGTTCTTTGTTTTGGTCCGCCGCTTTAATGATCTTGTCGTCGACGTCGGTAATGTTGCGCACGTAGACGACGTGCGGATACAGATGGCGCAAGAGCCTATAGAGGACGTCAAACACCGTCACCGGACGAGCGTTGCCGATATGGGCGAAGTCGTAAACCGTGGGACCGCACACATATAGCCGAACCGTGTCGGGAGTGAGAGGTTGAAAGCGTTCCTTGGCGCGCGTTAGTGTGTTGTACAGATCCAGGGGCACGGTCAAACCTCATATATGCGAAGAGAGATGATTTTATGTGCAATAAAAATTAAAAGGGTCCAGGGACTGTGTTCCTGGTCGTGGGGGATTATAAGGGGGGAGCGAAAGCCCCCCTTATTCGCGAAGCGATCTTTCCTCTGGAATCGTTTGTTCGTATAGTTTGCCTATTCTACCTGTTTTATTTTACCCATACCCTATTTTACCCATACAGAGTGTTGACAAAGATAACAAAGACAATAGTTCCAGAGGAAGATCGCTTCGCGAATAAGGAGGGCTTTCGCTCCCCCCTTATAAATCCCCCACGACCAGGAACACAGTCCCTGGACCCTTCTAATTAATTATTTAGAGAACTTACTGTACTTGCAATTGAATATAACCTTCTTTTGCTGCGTCTTTCAGCACGCTGAGAAGCTTTTCAAAGTCGGGGCCGAGGTTCTTCTTTGAGTGCTCAGAGTGAAGCCAAACAATGAGTTTGGGGCCTTCAATCAAGCCGGTCAGTAAATCCCACAGAGCGTCACAATTGTTACCGGTCCACTCCGGCGCGCCGAGTTGCGTTTTAAGGGTTTGGTAAAATTCTCGTGATGAGGCGATCTCCGCGCCATTCAAAACACATGCGCCGACATTCATGATGTTGCCTACTCGTTGTGTTGGGAAGAGGGTTTAACAGTCTTCAAGACCAGCAGTCTTAAAAAAAGACAACCTAATGATCCACATAATAAACTAGAAGGGGCCATATATCGGAAATATGCCCCTTGAGCGCCTCTGGTTTATAATAGACATACGTTAATAGCGTTCGAAAGCCGCATCTTCGGAATCTTTGTGGGCGCTGAGAGAGGGATCTTCAAGCTTTAAAGCAAACCCTTTGTTGGGGATCTTATGGTTTGAAGGCGTATATGGCGAGATAGGAATGCGACCATTGGCAGGCGTGGCTTTTGTGTTCTTTGTTGATGCGGTGAGGACGGGGATCGAGCGAGGCCGTTCGGCGTTGCGTGAGGCTGCTGTTCCGGGGTGAACGGCGGTTTCGACATTCTGCGGCGTATGCGGCGTATGCGGCGTCGGACGGCGCGGAGAGACGGAAGGGGGGCGCGCGGGGGGATAAGAGATGTCTTCTTGCGGAGCATCCAGAGTGAAGAACGAGATCGAG
>CAUYUA010000100.1:0-2740 GCA_963575675.1 Azospirillaceae bacterium | reverse complement strand
GTCCTCTTTATGTTGCCGGGAATGCCACTACGGAAAACTTGGCTTATTTCTACTCTTCCGTGGCGAACACCACAAACCTCGTTGATATCGCTTCAAGCGCTTGGGTAGGGGCTAACGACAGGGGGATGTTACGCGTAACAAATAGCGGGAACCTGGCAAACGCCGGGGCCTCCATCGTTCGCATCCTTTCTTCTGGGACCGTCCAGGCAAACAGCGAGGGCATCTGCCTGAACATTGAGGAGTCTGGCGCGGCCAATGCGACCTCGTATGCCGTCAGGATTGATTCGACGAGTAACGAAGCCCTCCATGTGGCTACCGGAAAATCTCTCTTTGACGAACAGGCTACGTTTACCGTGGGCACGTTCTCTACTCCGTATGCCATTACTGCGACGGATACGGGGGCGACCACCGGGACGATTCCGGCGGGCGTGAATTATTGTACGGTCAACTGCGACGGCGACGCCAACCATATCGTCATTCTTCCTGCGGTTGTCGTTGGAACAGTTATTAAAATCTACTTTGGCGCGACTGGGTGCGAACTCCGCACAAGCGCTCCCGACACCATCGGTATCAATGGCGGCGTTGGGGCTGCGGCAGAGTCGGCTATCGCGGCCAACACCTTGGTTACGGCGGTCGCTGTCGTGGCCGCGAACTGGATTTGCATGAGCCAGTTGGCCGACGGCACTATTGCGACCACGCAAGTCGCGGCTCCGTAACAGATTTAATCAAATGGGGGCATACAAGCGAAAGCGCGTCCCTGCCCCCATAATTTTATCTAAGGAGATTTTACGAATGACTGACACGCTAGGGCTCGATGAGAAGGCGAAGGCGGTTGAGGGTAAGTTTAATTCTCTGGCCGAGGACATTAAGAATCGGCGCGAGAAGATTGCCGACCTAAACCGCGAAGTTGCCGGGCTCATGGAGGAGCAGGTTAGGCTTCAGGGTGAATTTCGGGCTATCAAGGCGATTAGGGAATCACTTGATGGCGGGGACAACGGAAAGACGCCGCCCGCGACGGTGAATTAACCTGGGCTGGCGACGATGGGCATATATATACCCAACGGGGCGGGGCGAGGATGTCGCCCCCATCTTTTCATTTCTATCGGACGAACGACAAAAATAACACATGGGCGGTCGTAGAAAATGCCTAACAAATATACGTTTGCATTGTCTGGAACAAATCCCGTTGACCTGGAAAACGATGCGGCACACTGGACGTTGTCACCGAAAGTCCAGTTTTACGGAAGGACGTTTTATGTAGAAAGCGAGAACAGCGAAGATGCCGGTAATGGCAACCCTTCTCAATGACGAACCCGCAGAGATTGGCGCGACCTATCTTATTCGTGTGTACGTCGAGGGTCTAGCATACGAGGACGAGGTCAACGAGTCATCTTTGAGGCGTCCATGGGCGGGGCGAGCGGAGGAAATTAATCCTCCCGGTTGGGACAATGATTTTATTTACGAAAGGGGTTATCGCCAGACGACAGGTGGGTTACTACACTCAAGTGGTCTGCTGGCGGGAGTGCGGTATATGTATATGGGATGACCGTCATTAAACTTGGGGTCGCGACAAGAAAACCTACTCGGACGCTAATCCGATGACTGGGGCGGGGTGACAATAACAATCCCTCCGTGGAGCATAGAAGACGATATTATAATGAGGAACTATTTACTGGCCCACTTGTGAGATCATTCTATGCGGAAGCAATTCCAAAGCCAGCACCGCCGTCGGAAGCAAAAAGACAATAGTTTCGACCATTCCCGTCATTGCCGGAAGGCGTATTTATTTGTGGCGGAACTGGAGTTGACGCATATCCAACTCCCCTTCAATGCGTCCATAAAGATCGGGGGAGCCGTAGCCAACCTAAGCAATACGGGGACGAGCGGAAGCACCCAGTTTGCGGAGATCATCGCCCCCGATTCTTCCCCGGCCGAGGTCTCCGTATATGTGGTCTGACGGAGGGCGTCAATGTTTCGGGCGGTTTTCCGAACCGCGTCTTTACTTGACATAGACTTATCGGGGGGTCTGGCGATTGAGTCTTTCCGCAGATAAATCTCTGGATTATAGGGCCGAAGGAGGGCATGATGGCAAACAATACATCTGGCAGGCTTTGATTCTTGATACTGTCGGGTTGTCGAACGTTCCGACCATCGTTAAGCGCGTTGTGTTCTTCCCATCGGGGACAACTCAGGTTCTTCAATTCAATTCGTATGACAGCTGCCTCATGCGACTGCGGCGAATTGTCTGATGGGGAAAACCGGGACGGTCACCGGGACGATCACCTTTAAAGCACCGGGAACTCCCGTCAACCATCAGGGACGGGGACGTATTCGAGATTTACGGCTGACCGGGAGCGCGGCCAATATCGGGAAGTGGCTTGTCGCTACGGCGGGGACGCCAACGCCATAGTTACGGCAGGGTTGACCAATGAGGCGGCCGTGGTCTATGACTGGCGGACCTATCCGTATGTGACGGAGATTTATCTGAAGTCCAGCCCGACGGCGGCAGAGGCCGTAACCATCGACTTCGGCCCCCTCGGGCGCAGGTTCCCCAACCTCATCCTCGAAACAATCGGCGGCGGCGCGGCCCACCTCTACATCCTCTGATGAAATACGAGCATTGGCGCGAATCGGACAAATTGGAGCGCCGCTGGCGTTACTGTGGTTTGTGCGGAGAGTCCTATGCTCAATACGAGATGGACTTCACGGGGGCGTCCGTTGCCCCGACGGTGGGGGAAAC
>CAUYUA010000099.1:0-55598 GCA_963575675.1 Azospirillaceae bacterium | reverse complement strand
GCGCGTTGACGTGTGCTCTCCAACAGAACGGGAACTCTAGCGTTAATGTCGGTAACGAGGAGGATGCGCGCCGACCATTCGCCGACTTCAACGACTCGTCCGATCATGCCGGGTCCCGCAACCACAGCCTGACCTTTTTTGACGCCGTCACGACGTCCGGCGGTGACGACCAGAGCCCGAAGGAAGGAGCCTCCAGGCGCGGCGATTACGCGCGCCGTTATAAAGGCAGAGGGGGGTTCGGGGCGGAAGCGCAGCAGTGATCTTAAACTATTGTTTTCCGCTTCGAGTCGCAACGCAGCCTGTTTCCATTGTTGCAGGCGAGCGTTTTCTAAACGGAGTTGTTGGTTTTCTCGATAAAGCTCTGTGACTTCGGCAACGGCCTCGACAAAATGCGCCGCAGTGGCCGCCGGCGTAGAGAGCGCGTCCAGAATGGGCGCGAAAGCGTCGGTAACCTTGACGCGAGCCTTTTCAACAAAAACGGCGTCGACTTTGCCGACCATCATCAAGACGACGGAAGCCAGGACCAAAAGGAGAAAAGAAAAGCGATGCACCCACGCTTTAAACGGCGTCGAGAAACCCAGCAGCGGTTTTGCGGAGCGGATTTTCACGGGAATATCCTGTTCTCCCCCAGACACCCCCAAGACGCACGCGGCGAGCGTTGGAACGACGGGCGATGATTCTCGTTAGAGGCGCGCCAACGGCGAACGTAAAAACAACATAACGCCAAGCAGCGATGCTGAATTTATCGCTCGCCAAGACGCACGGGTGTCTAAATGCGAGTCAACAAGGTCAATACATAGACACTAAGACGTTTCGTAGAGTCTTCATCTCTTCCAAAGCTCGTCCCGTGCCCAACGCGACGCAGGACAAAGGATCATCGGCGATGGACACCGGCAGCCCGGTGGCGTGACGCAGAACATAATCGAGATTGCCGAGCAAAGCGCCGCCGCCGGTAAGGACGATTCCTTTATCGACGATGTCTGCGGCCAACTCGGGAGCTGTGTGCTCCAGAGCAACCTTGACGGCTTCGACAATGGCGCTAACCGGCTCAGCGAGCGATTCGGCGATTTGCCGTTCGCTGATGATCAATTCTTTCGGCACGCCGTTCATAAGATCGCGCCCCTTAATTTCAAGGATGCGTCCTTCTCCATCTTCGGGCGGGCAAGCGGAGCCGATTTCTTTCTTAATACGCTCGGCGGATCCTTCGCCCACGAGAAGATTGTGGCTGCGGCGAATATACCCGATAATGGCTTCGTCCATTTTATCGCCGCCGACTCGAACGGAGCGGGAATAGACAATGCCCCCCAAAGAGAGCACCGCAACTTCGGTGGTGCCGCCGCCGATATCGACCACCATAGAGCCTGTCGGCTCTGTGACGGGCAGTCCGGCGCCGATAGCGGCGGCCATCGGCTCTTCGATAAGAAAGACGCGACGGGCGCCCGCCGACTCGGCGGATTCCTGAATGGCGCGACGCTCCACGGCGGTGGAGCCTGAAGGAACGCAGATGATGACTTGCGGACTGGCGAAGCTTCTTCGATTATGGACCTTGCGGATGAAATGCTTGATCATTTCCTCTGCGACTTCGAAATCGGCGATGACGCCGTCGCGCAGAGGTCGAATCGCTTGGATGTTGCCGGGCGTGCGACCGAGCATCATTTTGGCTTCGTCACCGACAGCCAAAACTTGCTTCTTTCCTCGAACTGTCGCGATTGCAACAACCGAGGGTTCATTGAGGACGATGCCACGACCCTTGACGTAGACGAGGGTGTTGGCCGTACCCAGATCAATCGCCATGTCGGCCGACAGGACGCCGAGGAGCTTGGAAAACATGGAGTTAATAAACTCTTTATTCTGTTGATACGGCCTGGGCGGAAAAAACGGCCTAAGAAGTCAGGCGTGGCGGCTCTGCGCCTCCGCGCCTGTTCTCCATAGAACATTCGCTGGCGCGGCTCAAGCGGAGAGTGCGATTGGAGCCGCTTTCTGCCGTTTAACCATCAATTTGTTCAGCGCGTGGACATAAGCGCGACAGGCGGCGACAAGAGTGTCGCTATCCGCGCCTTGACCGTTGACGGTTTTGCCGTCTTCTTCGAGCCGCACGGTGACTTCGGCTTGAGCGTCGGTTCCGGCGGTGACGGCGTGAACTTGAAACAGCAACAGCTTGGCTTCGTGAGGAAAGGACTTCTTGATGGCGTTGAAGGTGGCGTCGACGGGACCGTTGCCTGCGGCGTCAACAGGAGAACCGGTGACGCCGTCTATTGTCAGAACCAGAGTGGCGCGATGAGGTTTGAGCGATCCCGCGCACACATCCAGGGAAACAAAACGAATCCGGTCGTCTTCATTGCCGATTTCATCATCGACCAATGCTTTGATGTCTTCGTCGAAGATTTCCTTCTTGCGATCGGCCAGAGCTTTAAAGCGGCGGAAGGCTTCGGCTAAAGCGTTGTCCCCCAGGTTGTACCCGAGTTCGTTCAGCTTGGAGCGGAAGGCGGCGCGACCTGAGTGTTTGCCCATCACCAGCGTCGATCGATTGAGGCCGATGGATTCGGGCGTCATGATTTCATAGGTGCCCGCATGTTTGAGCATTCCGTCTTGGTGGATGCCCGATTCGTGCGCGAAGGCGTTGGCTCCGACAATGGCTTTGTTGGGTTGAACCGGAAAGCCCGTGACGGCTGAGACCAAGCGAGACGCTTTGGTGATCAACTGTGTGTTGATGCCTGTGACATAAGGCATGGCGTCATGGCGGGTGCGCAGCGCCATGACGATTTCTTCCAGCGCGGCGTTTCCGGCGCGTTCTCCCAACCCGTTGATCGTGCATTCAATTTGGCGCGCGCCGTTTTGCACGCCCGCCAGGGAGTTGGCGACCGCCAGCCCTAGATCATTGTGACAATGAACAGAAATGATTGCCTGGTCGATGTTCGGGACGCGATTGAACAACATGCGAATCAGCCTACCGAATTCGGCAGGTTCGCCATAGCCGACGGTGTCGGGGATATTGATGGTGCGGGCGCCTGCTTTAATGGCGCTCTCAACGCAACGACATAAAAAATCCGGATCCGTGCGCGAACCGTCTTCAGCGCTCCATTCGACATCGTCGACCAAATTGCGAGCGTAACTAACGCTGTCCCACACCGATTGCAGAACTCGATCCGGCTCCATCTGCAATTTATACTTCATATGCAGCGGGCTGGTGGAGATAAAGGTGTGAATGCGTTTGCGCTCGGCGAATTGCAGGGCTTCGAAACATCGGTCGATGTCTTGGCGGTGAGCGCGGGCTAATCCGGCGATTGTTGAACGACGAACGATGCGGCCCACTTCACGAACTGCGTCGAAATCGCCTTCGGAGGCGATAGGAAATCCGGCCTCGATCACGTCGACGCCCATTTCCTCCAACACCAGAGCGATTCGGCGTTTTTCCTCCAGATTCATCGAGGCGCCGGGAGATTGTTCGCCGTCGCGCAGCGTGGTGTCGAAGATCACCACACGAGGCGAATCGGAAGAAGGCTGTGGCGCGGGATTATCTTTGTCCGCGCTGTAAGTGGACGCGATGTGAACGGCGGAGGTTTCCATAGACGAAGTCATAACAGCAGCTCCCACAAGAAAAAGACGTTTCAAAACGCAGAATTCCGAGGCTGAAAGACGCCGCAAAGCGACGTCGCGCGCTGAATTTCCCCTGAACACCCGTCGATTGAAGACAAGGCTGCGTTCAGGGGCGAATAAGTCGCAGCGACAGAAGAGCGTTGTTCTTGGTCGTTTGACTTGAGGGAAGGCGGAATGGACTATGGTGAAAAAGAAAAAGCCAAGAAGAGGCGAGAAAAGATATGCGCGCAACAACGCCAGCGAAAGGACGATGGAAACGTCCCGCAGATGCGACACGTCCACTTACTCGCGCAAACGCGGCGGGGACGCTGTACAAGCTGGATATGTCGTTGTCAAAACACAAGACGACCACCTCAATAACTGTGCGGGGACCCATACGCAAACATCCAAGCCGCCACGCCGATGGATTCGCAAAAAAGCTCATCCTAAGACTATAGACGGAGCAATGGAAGAGACAAGACGACGGATCAAAAAAGAGTTTCCACACGTTTCTAGGGAGACTAAGGATCGTCGAATAAGCTTGTCAAGTGAAAACCATGATGGCGTCGTCCCTTTTAAGGAGGAGAACAAAGGGTCGAATTCGAGTCTGCTCGAAGAATATATCAATATTTCCAGCGGCTCAGGCGATCGCCCCATTAATGTGCGTCTTCCGAGTAAAAATTAAAAGAGTGCAAGGACTGTGTTTTCAGTCGCTCGGGCCAAGAACGATGGCCTCTCTTATTCGCAAAGCGATCTTCTCTTGGGATTGTTTATTTTTCCGTCGTGTTACTTTACTGTATCGTTTTACTATGTCGGCTTGTCAACCAACTCATTGAAACAAAACAAAATCCTATCTTAATAACAATGATTCCAGTAGAGAATCGCTTTACGAATAAGGAGAGCCATTGAAAGACAGAACATTATGCGGCCTTCCCGAATTTAAATGGCCCACTCTTATTCGGTTGTCATAAACTCCAAGTCATGGTTTCCAAAGGCCTCCCGGCCTTTGGCGGGTCGAGGGCGGAGCCCCGATTCCTTTGGAAGTTGTTTCTCTGGTTCTCAATTGGACGGAGTATATTTTGGATCATCTGTCTAAAAAGAGATGCTAAGATGCTGAATCCCATGGCGCTTTCTGATTTGCCTTGGCCGAAACTTATAAAGCCTCTCGAAATGGCGCAAGTTGCTTTGGCGCGATTGGATCAGGCTTTGTCAGACAACCCTTCCGCCATTATGAAGGCGTGGCTTTCCAGGATGCGGGTGAAAGAAGCCGTGGCGTCCGCTTTCATGGAAGGATATGGGGCGACCGAAGAAAAATTGCTCTTCATCGAAGCCGACAGCGCCATAGAGATCATTCAACCCGATGATCGTTATGCATTCGGATTGTTGCGCGCTTCGCGCGCCGTTGAAGATTATCAACTTCGTTCACGCTTTCATCCGGATATTCTCCATAAATTTCTTGGAGCAATCGAAGGCAGAGGATTTGATCCGGAGTCGATTTATGAAGGCGATGCGGCGCAAGACGCCGCATTGCGCTTGGCCGAGCTGCTGGATGACTGGACGGACGCCGTGCGGAAAGAGTCATGGCCAATGTTGCCTGCGCTCGCTACGTTGACGCAGAGGCTTGGGCAAGTGGAGGCGCCCTATTGCGACGGCGCGCTACGTCGATTGTTGCTTCCCTATGTTGCAATGCATATCGGCGCGACACGCCAGCCCATTCTAATGATCAGCCATCGTTTGTCTCAACCATCGTCGCGTTATAAACCCGGCGCCGTAGGGCCAGAGGCCACTCTGATCTTCCTGAACGCAGTGGCGGCGACCGCCGGTTATGGATTGGATCATTTAACCGCTTTAAATCGGCAGCGAGAACGCTGGCGACAAAAATGTGGACCAAGACGCGGTCACTCTAGGTTGTGCGCGGCGGCGGATTTGGCGTTGGGCGCGCAAGTCGTCTCTGGAAAAGTATTGGTCGAGCGTTTGGGGGTAAGCCCTCGTGGAGCCACAATGATCATAAACGAATTGGTTGCCGTCGGCGTCATCCGCGAAATCAGTGGCCGAAGCCGATTCCGACTCTATGAAGGAACGCCGTAGCTCCAAAACAAAAAAGCCCGGCGTAAAGCCCGGCCTCTGTCTTCTGTTGGCTTATTTGGAGCGGGCGAAGGGATTCGAACCCTCGACCCCAACCTTGGCAAGGTTGTGCTCTACCCCTGAGCTACGCCCGCACTCCAAACCTTCCGCCCCGATTCCGTGGCCGGTTTTCACCGCCCCTTGCATCTCAGCAACCGAAGGTGAAGCGGATAATACGGATATTGAGGGACGTTGCAAGAAAAAAACGAAAGGGCAAAGAAGATTTTTTCCTGACGAGAAATCCTCTGAATAAAAATCATATGCGGACAGGGACTGCGTTCTTGACCGCTGGGAATCATAAAGAGAGAACGGAAACCTCCCTTTGTTCGCATCTTTGTTCGCAAAGCGATCTTCCATAAGGGAGTCTTCGCTTTCCCCTTATGATTTATAATTCCCGGAGATCAGGAACACAGTCCTTGGATTCATCTAATTTTTATAAGCCGTCAAAAACGCACACGATTATTCCCTACTGATTCATCGATTCGAAGAATTCGGAGTTGCTCTTGGTGTGCCTGAGTTTGTCAACCAAGAAGTCGACGGCGTCCGTAACGCCCATAGGCATTAAGATGCGGCGCAACACCCACATTTTGGAAATAGTAGCCTTATCAACCAACAACTCTTCTTTGCGCGTTCCAGATTTCGTTATGTCGATCGCCGGGAAGGTGCGCTTATCACTGAGCTTGCGATCAAGGATGATTTCAGAATTGCCGGTGCCTTTGAATTCTTCAAAAATAACTTCATCCATCCGACTTCCGGTATCGACCAAAGCCGTGGCGATGATGGTGAGAGACCCGCCTTCTTCTATGTTGCGCGCGGCGCCGAAGAAACGTTTAGGACGTTGCAAAGCATTGGCGTCAACGCCGCCAGTCAGCACTTTTCCTGAACTGGGCACCACAGTGTTATAGGCGCGCGCAAGGCGAGTGATGCTGTCCAGAAGAATAACCACATCGCGTTTATGTTCAACCAGCCGCTTCGCTTTTTCAATGACCATCTCGGCAACTTGAACGTGGCGCACGGCAGGTTCGTCGAAAGTGGAGCTGACGACTTCGCCTTTAACCGAACGCGCCATATCCGTCACTTCTTCGGGACGCTCATCGATCAGCAACACAATAAGGTAGACTTCGGGATGATTATTGGCGATCGAGTGAGCAATGTTTTGAAGCATGACGGTTTTGCCGGTTCGAGGCGGCGCAACGATCAAAGCGCGTTGTCCTTTGCCTAAGGGCGAAACCAAATCAATGACACGGCACGTAAAATTTTTCTTCGTCGGGTCTTCGACTTCCAGTTTAAGTCTTTGTTCGGGATAGAGAGGCGTCAAATTGTCGAAATTGATGCGATGGCGAACTTTGTCGGGCGTATCGAAGTTGATGCTATTAACTTTAAGGAGGGCAAAATACCTTTCTCCATCTTTCGGGGCTCGAATTTGCCCTTCAACGGTGTCTCCGGTGCGCAAACCAAATCGCCGAACTTGGTTGGGAGAAATGTAGATATCGTCCGGACCCGGTAAATAATTCGCCTCCGGAGAACGCAAGAACCCAAATCCATCTTGTAAGATTTCCATCACTCCGTCGCCGAAGATCGGAACATCATTTTCCGCGAGCTGTTTCAGAATAGCGAACATCATGTCTTGTTTGCGCAACGCGCTGGCGTTCTCAATCTGTAATTCTTCTGCAAACGCCAGAAGTTCTGCGGGCGTTTTACATTTTAATTCCTGGAGGTTCATTGCGGGCCTGTTGAACGGAATGTCGGGCGGAAAAATATCGGAAAGCGACGACGCCGGTTGAATCGGCATGCGAAGCAATGGGGAGAGGCAATGTCCGGGTAGCCACAAGGGGGGGCTGGGATTGAGCATTCTCGGCGTTTCTAGCCAGAACGCTGCTGTCGGCGCAAACGCGGTGAGAAAAACCCGACAACCTATCCATGAATAGCGAAATCGTTTTGTTAAGTCAAATCAATCTGTCGCTTAAAAAAAAAAGGTCCAGGAACTGTGTCCCTGGCCGCAAGGGGAGCATAATTTTCTGCGCCGTTTTACACGTCACCCCATTGAAACATCAGCGAATCCATTCCGCCTCATGAGAATGAAATTCTATTTTATCTCAATGAGTTATTGGAATCGCCGACATAATGGAAATAAAATAAGGGCGAAAACTTCTTTTTATGCTCCCTAATGACCAGAAATACAATTTCCGGCCCCTTTTAATCTTCATTCAAGAGACGCTCATCAGGATATTGATTTGCTTGGAGTTGTTCTGAAGCATTCATCGCTAGATATCTTGTATCTCCGTCACCCCGGAGATTGCCTTCAACGTCGGCCTTAATCTTGGAGTCAGCGTAAACAAACCCGGCAATTCAATTTCAATTTCTCTTGCCTCTTGATCTTCCACAACCAACGAAACCCGCCCTTTCCCGCGTTGTAGACGATCCAAAATCGCTTTGATCTGAGGCAAAGGGGTCGAGTCGCGAATCATCACCCGCAACCCTTCCGTCACCTCGGCGACGGCGTCCTCCAACACGCGCACCTCTTGAGCGGTCAGACGCACGCCTTCCTCTTGAATCTGAGTGTCAACCTTCAGCAAAATCATTCTGCCCGCCTCTAAAAACGAGCGGCAAGTCGCTAAAACTTCTGAAAACAAGGTGACTTCATACACGCCGAAGGCGTCTGACAAGGTGACGAATGCGAACCGATTTCCTGAACGAGCTGTGCGCTCGCGACAGGCCACCACAATGCCCGCCATTATCGGACGACCTGAACCGGTTCGAGCGATGCGCGTAATGTCAGCCGACCGCACCACCTTCAATCGACGCAAAGGAGCGGCGTAGGCGTCCAAAGGGTGCGCGGAAAGATAGAATCCAATCGCTTCGAATTCATGCTGTAATGTTTCCAAAGCATCCCATCGCAAGCCGGAGGGCAATTCCGGCTCTTTCAACTGAGTGTCGGCGCTATGGCCAAACAAGCTCACTTGCCCACTGTCGCGCTCTGTGGCGGCGGCGTGCGCATAACGAATCAGGGTTTCAACGGCGGCGTGCGCTCGCGCTCGATTAGGCTCCATTCCATCGAAGGCTCCCGCACAGGCGAGGTTTTCCATAAGTCTCTTATTGACGGCTTTGGGGTCGACTCGACGAGCGAAATCGAACAAGTCTCGGAATGGTCCGCGCGAATCACGCTCTTTCACAATGGATTGAATAGCTCCCGGCCCTACGCCTTTGATTGCGGCCAAAGCATACCGGATTGCTTTATCGCCTTCGGGCAGCCGCTCGACCAAGAATCTCTCGGTTGAGCGGTTGATGTCGGGCGGCAACAAACGAACGCCGAGTCGAATTAGCTCTTGGCGAAAGACGTTGAGCTTGTCGGTGTTGCCGAGGTCGAGGGTCATCGACGCCGCCAGAAATTCAACCGTATAATTGGCTTTCATCCAAGCGGTCTGATAGGCGACCAAAGCATAAGCAGCGGCGTGACTCTTATTAAAGCCGTAGCCCGCGAATTTATTGACTTGATCGAAGATCATGCCGGCTTGCGCCGCATCGACGCCACGCGCCTTGGCGCCGTCCACAAAGATTTGCCGCTGAGCGTCCATTTCCGACTGAATCTTTTTACCCATGGCGCGCCGTAGAAGATCAGCGCCCCCGAGGGTGTATCCAGAAAGAACCTGAGCAATCTGCATCACCTGCTCTTGGTATATCATGATTCCGAAGGTTTCCTTCAAAATCGGCTCCAAGGAGGGGTGAAGATAATCAGCAGGTTCTTCTCCATTCTTTACTTTGATGTATTTTGGAATATTGTCCATTGGTCCGGGACGATATAGCGCAACCAAGGCGATGATGTCTTCGAATCGATTGGGCTTTAGGCGGCGCAAGACATCGCGCATTCCGGTGCTTTCAAGCTGGAACACTCCGGTCGCCTCGGCTCGGCTGAGAAGCGCGAAAGTTTTTTCGTCATCCAACGGCAGATTGGCAAGGTCCAGCTCTTGCCCTGTTAATTGAACCGCCTGTTGCAGCACGGTCAGAGTCTTTAAACCAAGGAAATCGAATTTCACCAACCCGGCTTGCTCGACGTACTTCATGTTGAATTGCGTAACCGGCATATCCGATCGTGGATCGCGATAGAGCGGAATCAGGACGTCGAGCGGTCGGTCGCCGATCACCACACCCGCCGCATGGGTGGAGGCGTGTCGATACAATCCTTCGAGTTTTAGAGCAATGCTGATCAGACGCGCCACGGTTTCATCGGAATCGCGCATTTGCTGTAAAACGGGTTCTCCGGCGATGGCGTCTGAGAGCGTCACCGGATTGGCCGGATTGTTTGGAACCAGCTTACAGATTTTGTCGACTTGGCCGTGAGGCATTTGCAACACACGTCCGACGTCGCGCAACACGGCGCGAGCTTGGAGCTTTCCAAAAGTTATGATCTGAGCGACCCGATCTCGACCATAGCGCTTTTGCACATAGCGAATGACTTCGTCACGGCGATCTTGACAGAAGTCGATATCAAAGTCGGGCATCGAGACGCGCTCGGGGTTAAGAAAGCGCTCGAACAGCAAGCCGAAGCGAATGGGATCAAGATCGGTGATCAATAGCGACCAGGCGACCAAAGATCCCGCTCCCGAACCGCGCCCCGGCCCCACCGGAATTTCATGTTGCTTGGCCCATTTGATGAAGTCGGACACGATCAGAAAATAGCCTGGAAACTTCATCTTCTCGATAACGCGCAACTCGAAGTCGAGGCGTTCTTGATAGCGACGCTCTTCGTGTTTTCGAGTCTCTTCATCCATATCCGGACGATAGACATGCTTGATCAAGCGCTCATCCAGACCGGCGAAGGCTTGAGAACGCAGTTCTTCGGCCTCCGAGCGACCCGCGATTGTGGGGAACGCAGGAAGAATCGGCTTGATCGGCCGCAGCAAAAACGAACAACGTCGCGCCACAACCAACGTGTTATCGACAGCTTCGGGAATATCGGCGAACAGCGTCCGCATTTCGGCGGCGGATTTAAAACGATGCTCGGGAGTGAGCCGATGACGCTCTTCTTCCGAGATATAAGTCCCTCCTGCGACGCATAATAACGCATCATGCGCAGGATATTGCTCGGCGTCCGCGAAGTGACAATCGTTGGTGGCGACCAGAGGTAAATTATGTTTGTCGGCCAGAGCCAGCAAACCAGGCTCGATTTGTTCCTCCAGAGTCCCGACCACGCCCGTCTGATGACGCATCAACTCAATGTAAAGGCGGTCGGGAAAGAGGTTCATTAAAGTAAAAAGACATTGTTCGGCGGCGGGGCTCTGCCCTTCGGCCAGCAAGCGCCCAACGGTTCCTTTTGGTCCGCCGGTCAACGCAATCAAGCCGTTGGTGAGGCCTTCCATTTCGGAAAGCGGAATTTGCGGCTCGATGTTTCCGGCTTCTCCGAGATAGGAAATGCTGATGAGCTTTAAAAGGTTGCGATATCCGGCGTCATTTTGCGCCAGAAGGACCAGAGAATCCGGCGTAGCAACCGGCGTTGCGTTTTGATTGGCTTTGGAAGCGTTTTTAGACCCGCTCTTGGCGACTTTGCCCGTGGCGGCAACCATACGAACGTCGGAGGGGCGAGAAATCTTAAGCAAGCAACCGATAATTGGTTGAACTCCGGCGTCTGTGGCGGCGAGCGCGAATTCAAGAGCGCCGAAAAGATTTTCAGAGTCGGTGACGGCAACGGCGGGCATGCCGTGCTTTTGGCAAAGTTTCACCAGCTCTTTGATGCGAATGGCGCCTTCGGACAGCGAGTAGGCCGAGTGAACGCGAAGGTGAACAAAATCGGCGTAAGGCATAGGAGAAGCGTTCTTTCTACGAAGGGCCTGAATCTGCATAAAAAATAAAATGAGTCCGGGGACTATGTTCCCAACCGCTCGGGCCAAGGACGAAAGCCCCCTCCCCTCTCTTATTGGCGAAGCGATCGTCTTCTGGAACTATTTATTTTGGTTTACCCTAAGTTCCAGAGCGAGTGGATGGCTTGACGCTTCCCTTTCCCGCACGGAAAAAGCACCAAAACGAACGAAATGCAAAAACTATCGCCGGCTCGTCGCGAGCAGGACTTTTTGCGGGTAGTCTTAAATCGATGCGTCAAGGATGGTTTTATAGCGTCATTTCCAAACTTCGATTTTTTGCCTCAGAGAGTTATGCTCTCGCTCTGCCTCATCGTAAAGATGAGTCCACTCTAAGAGACAAAAAAACACACTCCCAAAACCAACGAAGCCTTGCCGAATCTTACAGGAAACCTATTGATTTTTTTGGTGGGCGCGACAGGGATTGAACCTGTGACCCCTCCCGTGTGAAGGGAGTGCTCTCCCGCTGAGCTACGCGCCCGCTCAACATGCGGTGAGGTTCTTCTACGGAAAGCAGGTGGCAATGTCAAGCGTTTTTCTATCGACGAGCCGAAAGAATGACAAAAATCGTCGGTCGATTTTATTATGATTTTATTATGATGGATTGACTCTCTTATTGACTCTCTTAGAGAGCCTCATCATTCGTCTCGGGCTCTAACGGGATATAAATTTTGTAGCACATATTTAAGAGATGTGTTACTCCCAAGGTTGAAAATAGCGTTGACGCATCTTGGGCGCTCCGGTGTGAAACTGTAAAAAAAGTGTGAGAAAATACAATGGACTTACCCCCAAAAAAACATCCATTCACACGGGAGAAGTCACAGGTTCAATCCCGGTCGCGCGCACCGAAAGAGTTTTTACCAAAACTATTTACATCTCGTGGCGTAGGATATTACTCATCTTACGGGATTAAAACCCAAATTCACTGACAGCGCCGTTACAATCCAATCACACTCGACGCGGTAACGAACATCGTCGATCCCGAGTGCGAGGTCATGATGACGAAATTGCATCACGCCTTCATCCAGGGGCGCGCCCAAAATCTCAAAAGGACGACGCATCATGCGTATTACGGCGCTCAAAGGCAGCATTCGTGATGTTTTCTATGCCTGCGGCATGTATTTTCTAAAAATAATAAGATTTTCAATAATTGCTCTTTTTGCTGTGATCCTTTCAGGACTTTTTCTTACATTAAGGTTATCTCTTTCGCCTCTCAATTTAAACCAAATCACCTCCTGGATCGAACAAAGCATAAACAAAAACCAAGCAGTGTGGAAAGCTTCAATAGGCAACCTATCGCTTCATTGGCAAGGAAAAAGCCAACCTTTTGAACTGCGTTCCACGTCTGTAACGCTGTCTCCATCAGAGATGTTTCCTTATCCTTTAAGTAAAATATCTTTACCTAAGATTGCTTTTGGTTTGTCGTTTTCTTCTGCAATCCAGGGTAGAATTTCGCCAACTCATCTCGATATAACAAAACCACAAATCTCAATCGAAAAAAACAACGATAATCATTGGGATGACCAAAGTCATGTTTCTTCCGATCATTATACAGAAGATAGAAAGACATTTCTTAGCAAGAAAATCACTGAAATAATAACACATATTCAAAAAAACGACCTTTTTTCTGCCTTAAAAAATTTAGATGTAAATTATGGAGAGATTAATTTAAATGGATTCACTAAAGATAAAAATATTACCATATCAAACATAGAATTACACCTATCGCGCCCATCAAATAATAATTTGATTGCAAACGGAAAATTCGAAATAGGAATAAAAACAAAAGAAAGCGTCGATATACCTAATATAAATTCAGAAGAAAATTCTATAATTTCTTTTCAAATTTCATCCTATCTCCCGGATGATTCTAACGGACTTCGTTCGCAAATACGATTTAGTTCGTCGATATCATCTTCTTTATATAAGGTTATTAAAAATTTGTATGGGGAGTATTTTGATGATATCGATATTGATGAATCATTAATGCAGAAACAAATCATTTCCTTGTCCTCGTTTCTAAACATTGAATTCGGCAAAGACAATAATATTGAATCAATACATAACCAAACAGATATTACTCCCGGATATTTTATAATAAAAGATAAAAAAATTGGCGTAACTCACTTACAATTCACGACAAAGATTAATCCTCAAATCAATGAAATTTCCGTGGAAAATTATGAGATAAAGCTCCAAGAACTGGATACAACAATTAATGGAAAAATTAAAGCAAATTTCCCCATCTCCAATACGCAGCATAAAATAAATTCATTTGCCCATATGGAAGCGCGTATTGATCACGCGCATCATTTGTCGTTTCTAGATGTTTTATTCGAACAAAACAATTCTGATTTCATTGATAGCAAAACCAATGCTCCAACTAAAAATAACGCGACGCCATATAATCTAATCCGAAATTTCTTTAATGGAAATCCTTTTGATGCAAAAATAACCCTTAAAAATATGAAACCATCTGTGTTTTCTACAATTTCAGAAGAATTTTCTAGTTTCTCATCCATCGATTCCGACATAAACGCCACAATATTGACGCGCTTTACAAGTCTTGGCGAACCAACGAAGGCGTTTTTGAATCTGTCTCTAGGAGAAGGAAGTATTGATCTTCCTGATTTGTTGCCGAAACCAGTTCAGATACAGAAGATCAATTTAAATGCTAGGATTGATAATGCTTCGAATCTGATTGAACAAATATCTCCCGTAATTAAGGAAGCGCTTAACAATCCGAACAATAAACAAAAAGTCGGCAACACGCCAAAAGCCCCTCCTCCATCCGGATATTGTAAAACAATATCAAAACCTTCTTTTTCTCTCAAAAATGCGAAAACAATAGATGCATTTAAACTGACAGAAAATAATTCATATATAGAAATAAGCGAACTCTCTATTGATTTTCGTGGACCAAAAATATCGATGTTTGGCGCCGTAGGCATAGAAGATGGAATCATTTTTCTAAAATCCGATATCAAAGCTCAACAAGTTCCCATTGATGAATTAAATGTCTTATGGCCTCCATCCGTCGGAAAAAATGCTCGCGACTGGATCACAGAGAATATGTCTACAGGAGTAATAACCGAAGGATGGCTTTCGGCTATAGGACAATCGCCTATTAAAGACCCAAGCGACATTCTTGCAAGCACCCTTGAAGGGGGGCTGACCGTACAGAATGCAACGGTGACTTATTTTCGTCATTTGCCGCCAGTGGTCGGAATCTCCGGAAAAGCAACCACAGATGGAAGGTCTTTTATCCTACTCACAAATGGAGGGGAAACAGGCCCACTCTCTGAAGAAAACGCTGTAAATCATAATCCAAAAAAATTACCAAAATTTATTCAAACTTTATCACTCGGCAATGGGAAGGTTGAGGTAAGTAAACTAGATACGCCACAAGAATGCATAGATATTGATATTCCCATGAGTGGATCGATAAATACAACCCTTTCGTTGCTAAACACAAAACCGCTTCTATACGCCAAAAAATTTGATATCGATCCCAACCAAACGTCTGGACACACCCAAGCTCAACTCCATTTTGGTTTTCCTCTTGTTCGGAGACTAGAAATCGAGGATGTTGACATCATTGTCAAAGCTTCACTGAAAAATTCTGTAATCAACAATGCTATTCCAAACGTAAATATTTCCGATTCCGACCTAAAATTAAATCTTGATACAAAACTAATGACTATTAACGGAAAAAGCCGCCTAAACGGAATTCCTGTTCTTCTGAATTGGAAAGAAAATTTTGTTAATAAATCTTCTTTAAGGTCGGAAATCTCCGTAAAAGGAGAGATCAACACAAATGACCTTAAAAAATTTGGGTTTAATTTTGAAAAATACTATAAAAGTGGAAAGATATTATCCGATGTATTGTTGACTATAGATAGAAAACGTCGACAGCTTCTATCTGTTGGCCTCGATTTATCTCAATCGGAACTTTCAATTCCAGAAGCAGATTGGCATAAAACAATGGGCGCTCCAGGAAAAGCCCAATTTGAAGTGCTCTTCGAAACAGGACAACCGACGACTATATCAAATATTAGTATAAACACGGATAAACTACGTCTTCGAGCAAATGTAGATTTACGTTCCACAAGCAATTCATCCGTTAAAAATTCTAAATCTTCAAACAAATCCATTAACCTGAACAAAATTCAGGTTAATGAGCTTGTTCTGGGAGAAAGCAATATTCAGTCCGAAATTTCTTATCTTCCTTCCAATGATTACAGTATATCAATTTATGGGAAGTGTTTAGATGTGCGTCCGTTTCTTAAAAACAAGAAAGACGCTTCCAACAACAAGGCGTCCGAGAGCAAACAATCAAACAACAATACGCCATTAACAATATCACTAAGATTAGATAAAATGATCATGGGGGACAATAATAAGGAACTTCGTCACGTTACTGCAAACATGAGTAAAGATTCCACGGAATGGAACAAAATAGAATTTGACGCCGGCATTGGAGAAAACGCAGGCTCTTTCCATTTGCGCTATGACCCGAATAATGGTGTTCAGAGAAATGTTTTGCAGGTCAACACCGACAACGCAGGAGCCCTGCTCCATACGCTCGATGTTACGAACGATCTTATTGCAGGAAAACTTTCAATATCCGGAAACACGGCGCCGAATTCAAAATCGGTTGAAGGCAGCATAAATATAAGCGATTTCAAGCTTATCAACGCTCCTTTATTGGCAAGAATTCTAGACGCATTTTCTCCTACTGGACTCATTGAGCTTTTAAACAGCGATGGAATTCATTTTTCTCGTCTCGTTGGGAACTATCATTGGAATGACGGGCAAATTTACCTTTCAGATGTAAGAACAGCGGGGAACGCCCTTGGATTAACTCTCCAAGGCTCAATAAATACCGTTTTATCGACTTTGGATATGGAAGGAACCGTCATTCCCATTTACAACATCAATAGAATAATTGGATCGATCCCAATTATTGGGAATATTCTTAGTGGAGGCGAAGGGCACGGTCTGTTTTCAGCAACTTATTATCTGGAAGGACCAATTGATAATTTGAATGTTACAGTCAATCCTCTGGCAATTCTTGCTCCGGGTTTTTTACGCAATATTTTCTTTCTTGAAAACAGGTCTCCTCCCGAAAATAATTAAATTATGCAATAAATTGCTTTTTTCTTTACTTGTGGTGATGGAGATTTTTAGATGTAATTTTGAAGAATTTCGAAGTTATGCATTCGCGCTTTTCGGAAATATTCATTCAGTGTTGACGCCATACGTCCAACCCCCAAGCGGTCGCCATTCCAACGACGCCTCCCGCCAACGCCATGCCACAGGAAAGAAGCGTCGCGCCGAATATATAGGTTAAGGACACCGGCATAGCGACGCCAGTCATTGTAAACCCCAACGCCGGAGCAATTCCCACCGCTGCACCCGCAGAGGCTCCGGCGACACACCCCACAACCAGCGAGTCAGAAGAAATAAACTTGTCTCCACGCCGAATCAACAAAACCGTTTCTTGCACGGCCTCGCTGACTGGCCCCGCCAACAGCATCAGCATTGCCAAGTCAACTGTTTGCGCGCGGGCGGGCGAAGAACTGCCACTCAATAGGGTGGTGATAACGAGCAATACAATGACATGAATTCGGCGAAATCCTCTTTGCAACAAGAAAACCTCCTCTGTATCGAGATCAATCGATGGTGTTTTTTTATTCAGTGAAGCGCGCTTCGCCTTTCGTCCAATAGCCACGCGGTCAGCACGGCAACGGCTCCAGTGATCATTCCAACGCTGCAACCTAGGCCGGTCAATCGAATCGCCATTGACGTTCCCATTGCCAGCCCGGTTCCTGAGATCAAAGCGCCAAAGACCGGGATTGCTCCCGCCAAGGCGCCGGCCGCCGCACCCGAGGTGCAACCGATAATCACCGTATCGGCGCTGATAAAATAGTCTTGTCGTTCCACCATAGCTGGTCCGGCGTGAGCGATGTTTACGTCGACAAACATCACAAAGGAAATAACGGCGATGATCGCCTTCTGAACATACACTGCTTTTTTCATGTGAAACATTCCGACTTTTTTTATCTTCCGACAAACATACGACTTTTTTTTGAAAGCCGCAAAAAATAATAAATTAAAAGGGGCTGGAGACTTGAGTTCTCAACGGCCCACTCTCCTCCGGTCGTCACAAACTCCAAGTCATGGTTTCCAAAGGCCTCCCGGCCTTTGGCGGGTCGAGGGCGGAGCCCCGATTTCCTTTGAAAGTTCTTTCTCGGATTCTCAATGGGACGGAGTATATCCTAAGTTTTATATCTAAGTTTTAGAGGAATATGGCCGTATTCAGGTCGCGCTTTTCGACTAATTTGATGACGTCGACACAGGCATCGCATCTGGTTGTGGAGGAGCATTGGAGAGCGTCGAGCGTGCGGGATCACGTTTTTGACACTCCAAAAGAACATCACGAGCAATCGGCGCAGCAATTGCCGAGCCTCCGCCGCCATGTTCAACCAAAACCGCCATAGCATAACGCGGCGAAGCAATAGGGGCAAAGGCGATAAAGAGAGCGTGATCACGCTCTCGCCACGGCAAGTCTTCATTTTTAATGACGCCGGTTGATCGTTCGGCCATAGAAATGCGCCGAACTTGCGAGGTTCCCGTTTTTCCACCCATTTCGAAACCGGGTTCGACAATTCGGGCTTTATAGGCGGTGCCACGTTGGTTCATCGTTACAGCGGCCATGGCTTGAAGCAGCAAGTCAAGATTTTGTTTTTGCACGCCGATTTGCGGCCAGAGCGTTTGTTCGTTGTTTCCTTGGCGAATTGATTTGGTGATGTGAGGTTTAACGGCAAATCCGCCATTGACCACACGAGCGGTCATAACAGCAAGCTGTAAAGGAGTGGCGAGAACATATCCTTGGCCAATGGAGGCGACCAACGTCTCTCCCTGTTGCCATGAGGTGTTAAGATTGGCCATTTTCCAGCTTCGCGAGGGAACCAAACCAGGACGCTCGGCAGGCATGTCCAATCCCAGAGTTTCACCGAGGCCGAATCGATGACACATCTCAGCAATACGATCGATTCCCAAACGACGACCGATATCATAAAAAAAGACGTCGCATGACATTTTAACGGCTTCAATGAGGTCGACCGATCCATGGCCGCCTTTTTTCCAGCAGTGGAATCTATGATCGCCTAAATCCATGTGTCCGGGACAATAGACGGAGTGATGCGATCCGATCACGCCGGCTTCCAAAGCCGCCAGCGCCACCATAATTTTAAAAGTCGAGCCCGGAGCATACTGACCCCCGGTGGCCTTATTTGAAAGCGGCGCTGTGGGATTGGAAAGCAGCTCTTCCCATATCTCGGCGTTGATGCCGGTGGAAAAAAGGTTGGGGTCGAAGCTGGGGTTCGAGGCCAACGCATAAATGCCTCCGGTATGAACATCGAGAACAACCGCCGCTGCGCTACGCTCTTCTTTCAGCCTCTTTTGTGTGTACTCCTGAAGCCCGACATCAAGCGTCAACATAATTTCACGTCCTGGTTGTCCTTCGTTTCGAGACAACTCACGAATGACGCGACCGACGGCGTTGACCTCCAATTGCGTAGTGCCTGCAATGCCCCGCAGCTCTTTCTCGTGATATTTTTCCAGTCCGGATTTTCCGATGCGAAAGCCGGGTAGAGACAGAACAGGGTCTCCGGTTAGCTCGGCTTCTGAGACCGCGCCGACATACCCCAGGATATGGGCGGTTGAGTCGGCGTGTGGATAGTTGCGGATTTCACCGACTTCAATTGAGACGCCGGGTAGGTCTATGGCGTTAAGCTCTATGGTCGCCACTTGCTCCCAAGTGAGGTTCTCTTTCACCGTTACGGGCACGAACCGACGCTTGCGTTGGATTTCCCGCATAATTCTTCGCCGATCGGCATCGGTCAACGGAACGATCTGAGATAAGGCGTTCAGCGTGCCTTCAATGTCGCGCGCGCGTTCAGAGACAACAACGACTCGATAGTTTTGTTGGTTAATCGCCAACGGCACGCCGAAACGATCGACGATATTGCCGCGACTCGGAGCCACCAGTCGAAGACTGATGCGATTTTCATCAGCCAACATGGTGTATTTGGCCGATTCCAGCACTTGAAGAAAATAGAGCCGCCCGACCAGGGTGGAAAGCAACCCTAGTTTAATTCCGCCCAACACCATAACACGTCGAGTAAGGCAGCGATAACGATCGGTGTCGCGGTTCATGGATGTCGACTCGTTGCGGAAAGAATTTTGGAATCCACAAAAACAACAAAGAAGAAACGAGTTCCAAAGGCAATCCTTGGCCGAGAGGATATGGTCCTCCCGAGATTCGTTCTACGGGGTTTGTTTTACGGTATTTGCTTTATACCCTGTTCGATCAAAAACCCGAAAAAACGTAGCGGCTTCACCGGATTGCAAAGACTCACTTCCCTCCGGAACATCGTAGAACTCCAAGTCATGGTTTCCAAAGACCTCTCGGCCTTTGGCGGGTCCAGGGCGAAGCCCTGGTCTTTCTTTGTCTCCGCATTTTTTGAATTTTCGAGTGAACGGAGTATAATGAAGGAATTCAAGCGTAATATCAAAACCAGACATATTCATGCCCAACATATGTTCGAAAACACAAGGGAAAACATAGAGCGGAATGTCTGGGAAGTCGGTCCTCGGATTAATTAAGACAAATCGGTTGATGTGGGCTATCGAGCGAAAACGCTGGAATCATAACATCAAATTTCTCACCGATTTGATTTTCCATCTCATAGGAGCCGACCATAATTCCGGATGGAGCCGTCAAAGGAGTTCCGCTGACGTATTCGAAAACACCGCCGGACACGATAATCGGCTGCTCACCCACAACGCCGGCCCCGCGAACTTCCAACACTCGCCCGAAAGCGTCGGTGATGCGCCAATAACGGTTCAGAAGCTGAACCGTTTCATTCCCTTGATTTTCGATTCGAACTTGATAAGCCCACACATAGCGGTTGTCGTTCGGAGAAGACTGTTCTGCGAGATAAATCGGTCGCACCGTAATTTTAATTGAACGAGTGGTTTGACTATACATGGCGCGCTTATCCTATGATCAACCGTAATGATGTTGAGCGTAAAAAACGAAGCTCTAATGCAATAAAAGAAAGATTGTTTAATTGACAAAACTCTACACACATCGACGCCTGTCGGCCAAATGGAATAGAGTTTCTGTCGGTCCACAGACGCAATTTTCTATTTGCAACGAGTGTTATGAACTCCTTTCGCCAAATGACGAACAAAGCGCAAAACATCCGTCGTTAAATCTGGTTTGGCCCGCCCTTCCCCGTCAAGATTGTTGGCGATCCTGCTGACGATTGCCGAGCCCACAACCACAGCATCCGCCACACACGCCACAGCCGCAGCTTGCTCCGGCGTGCGAATGCCGAACCCGACAGCAATCGGCAAGGTTGTGTGCTGTCGCAACCGCGCAACCGCGTCGGCAATTGCCGCATCCGCCGCCGCCGCCGTTCCGGTGACGCCCGCAATTGAAACGTAGTACACAAAACCACTTGACTGGTTTAGAACCGCCGGCAAGCGTTGAACGTCCGTAGTGGGCGTCGCCAAGCGAATCAGATGAATCCCCAATGTCCGAGCCGGTTCACGCAACTCGGCGTCTTCTTCCGGCGGCAGATCAACCACGATCAACCCATCCACTCCGGCGGCGTGCGCGTCCACAATAAAGCGGTCGACGCCATAACGATAAATCGGGTTGTAATATCCCATCAACACGATCGGCGTATCGTTATCGTCGACGCGAAACTGACGAACGATCTCCAAAGTGGCGGACATGCAAGCGCCCGCTTTCAGAGCGCGCAGCGATCCCGCTTGAATCGCCGGTCCATCGGCCATGGGATCGGTGAAGGGCATTCCGAGTTCAATCAAATCGGCGCCGGCGGCAGGCAATCCTTTCACGATCGCCAGACTCGTCTTTAGATCAGGATCCCCGGCGGTGACGAAGGAAACCAAAGCAGCGCGACGCTCGATTTTCAAGGCGGCGAAGCGGCGAGAAATTCGACAGGCGGTCATTGTGCATCAACCCAAGCAAACGGGCCACGTGAACGGAAAAGGAGGTTTGTCGCTCTTTAAAGCCTGTTCGGAGAAAAAACCAATGTCTCCTTCGGAGTCCCGTAAAGCTATCCGTTGGATGGATTGACGTTTTTTTCCGGAGAGACGTTTATATCTTTACTCCGAGCGCATTGGCGACGGTAAAGATGTCTTTATCGCCGCGTCCGCTCAGACAAACCACCATCAAATGATCTTGCGGCAAGTCTCCGGCTGCGCGTTTGACGTAAGCCAGAGCGTGTGCGGATTCGAGCGCCGGTAGGATTCCTTCGGTGCGGGCGCATGTCTCGAACGCATCGAGCGCCTCTTGATCGGTGACGGACGCATAGCGGACTCTGCCGAGATCGTGCAGCCAAGCATGTTCGGGACCGACTCCGGGGTAGTCCAGTCCGGCGGAAATCGAGTCGCCTTCCAAAATCTGCCCATCTTCGTCTTGCAGAAGATAGGTTCGGTTGCCGTGGAGCACGCCCGGCTTTCCTCCGGCTAAGGACGCGGCATGTTTTCCGGTCTCTAAACCGTGCCCCGCAGCCTCCACGCCGACCATCGCCACGGAAGGTTCGTCGAGAAATGGGTGGAACAAGCCCATGGCGTTCGAACCGCCTCCGACGCACGCCACCAAATGATCCGGCAAGCGGCCTTCAAGAGCAAAAAGTTGCTCTTTGGTTTCCTGTCCGATGATCGATTGGAAATCGCGGACCATTTCCGGGTAAGGATGCGGGCCGGCGACGGTTCCGATGAGATAGTAGGTGGATTCGACGTTGGAGACCCAATCGCGCAACGCTTCATTCATCGCGTCCTTTAAAGTGCGCGATCCGGAAGACACCGGCTTAACTTCGGCGCCCAGCAGCCTCATTCTGAAGACGTTGGGTTTCTGACGTTCAATATCGACCTCTCCCATGTAAATCGTACAAGGAAGGTTAAATAAAGCACACACGGTCGCCGTGGCCACGCCATGTTGGCCTGCGCCGGTTTCGGCAATGATTCTCTTTTTGCCCATTCTCTGAGCCAAAAGGATTTGTCCGATGCAATTGTTTATTTTGTGCGCGCCGGTGTGATTAAGTTCTTCTCGCTTTAGATATATTTTGGCGCCGCCGAGCGTTTCGGTTAAACGAGCGGCGAAGTAGAGAGGATTCGGACGTCCGACGTAATGCGTAAGATAGTGTTTTATGCTATCGGTGAAGCCTGAGTCGTTTTTGGCGACGCGATAGGCTTTTTCGACCTCCAAAATGAGCGGCATAAGAGTTTCGGCAACATAACGCCCGCCATAGAGCCCAAAATGCCCGCGCTCGTCCGGGCCGGAACGATAGGTGTTAAGATGAGTCATCGGATTTGTTCGCCGGGTTCCGAGGAAAAAAGATGTTCTTGAAGATAACACGCGTTAAAACTCTTGGCTTCTAGAGAATGGTTTTACGACGCGGCTGAAAAAAGAATATTGGCCTGCGAAAATAAGTCTTGTGAAGATTCTCCTGCATCCCCGGGCTAAGCTTATGAACACACCCAACGTCGCCGAGGGCGGACAAGAACCTGGATTGCGTTTCGCCGCACTGCTTGATGGAAAAGGCGGATGCATGCCGATGAACTGGCAAGAAGTCAGTCGGTGGCGACCTGAGCATGGCGTGTTATGGATTCACTTGGAGCGCGATCATCCAAACGCCCAAGACTGGGTGCGGACGCGCAGCGGCATTGATCCTGTGTTCGCCGATGTCGTTCTGGCGGAGGAAAGCCGCCCGCGCGTCGAGGCGGTGGAGGACAGTCTCCTGATCGTGTTGCGCGGCATCAGCCGAATTGCGGCGGGACAAGAGTCTGATTTGGGCATTGGAGTCGATCTTGTGCCGATCCATTTATGGGTGGATTGGCAGAGGGTGATTAGTCTTCGAGATTCCGATCATCAGCTCGGGGCTTTGCGCGACATTCGCAACGCGCATGCGGTGGGCAAAGGGCCGACTCGACCGGGAGCGCTGTTGGTTCAGATCGCCGATAAGGTTGTAAAGGATTTAGAGCCGATTCTGGATGGCATGGATGAAGAGGTGGATCGACTTGACGATTTGCTGATGCATCGGGATTCAGAAAGCGGCGTGCGGGCGGCTTTAAGCGATTTACGACGAAGAGCGACTCATTTACGGCGGTATTTGTCGCCTCAGCGCGACGCCTTGAACCGACTTCAGCATGAAGAACCCAGTTGGTTGACGGGACGCGACAAAGTCCATCTTCGAGAAGTGGCGGATAAAATCCAAAGATTTATTGAGTATTTGGATGCAATTCGAGATCGAGCGACGATTTTGCATGAAGATTTAAGCGCTTTGATTTCAGAGAGAATTGCCAAGACTTCCAACCGTTTGGGAGCAATGGCGGCTTTGTTGTTGCCGCCGTCGTTGATTGCTGGATTGATGGGAATGAATGTTGGAGGGATTCCTGGATCGGATGATCCGTATGGTTTTTGGAAAACAGTGTTGGTGATGGCGTTTGTATCATTGTGCGTATTGGTTGTGTTGAAATGTAAACGCTGGCTCTGAATAACAACAATAATAAATAAGGCTGAAAGAGTCCGGTGACGGTGTTCCCAGCAAGACAAGCTCTTCTCGCGAATCAGGGAGGCTTTCGTCCTTGGCCCGAGCGACTGGGAACACCGTCCCTGAACCCTTCTGGTTTTTATTCAAGAAATCTATTCAGGGGAATCCGAGACCGCATTAAAAATTTTGAATTTTGTGACGTTCATCAACCAACCCAAAACGCCGGTCTGCCCCTCGTACTGAATGACGGAGTAAGTCACCAACAAATCATAGAAGACGCCATCCAAACCACGCATGCGCACTTCTTGATCACGCACGACGCCTTCACTCTTCAACCGAGCAATCAAACGCTCTCGATCGGCAGGATTGGCGTAAACCTTCACCGTGCTGTCGCCCAAAGTTAAACCCGTCCATTGGCGATAGGTGTCATTGCAGAATTTTACAATTCCATCGACTGAAATACCTATTGCGATCGGACTGCTGTCCAGAATGCACCGTAAGGAATTTCGCTCTTGACGAATGGTTTCGTCCAGATGCTTTTGAGAGGTGATGTCTCGAAACACCACCACCACGCCCTCCGAGACGCCGTCTTTGATCATCGGCGTTGCGGTGTAATCAACGTGAAAATACGAACCGTTTTTGCGCCAAAAGAGACCGTCTTGAATGTGGACGCATTGAGCGGAGGAAGCGGCCTGACTTCGGCTCCGAGAAATTGGACACGCCTCAACCGACAAAGACTTTCCGTCGGCGAGGGTGTGATGGATTACATCGTGAATGAATTTCCCAGCCAATTCCTCGGAAACATACCCCAACATCCGCGCCGCCGCCGGGTTGATGAAAGTAACGAGACCATGATTGTCTACGCCGAAAATACCCTCTTCAACGGTATCGAGAATCAAACGACTACGCTCTTCCGCTTTTTGAAGCTCTCTGGCGCGTTTGAAAACCAGTTCCTCTAAATGGCGCTGATAATTGGTGAGTTCGGCGCGCGCCAATTCTGCGTCTTCAGCCAAACTCATGGCTGCGGCGCGCTCGCAACGCATGGCGGCCTCGGTTAATTCGGCCTGCATGCGAGACAAAGACAACGAAGCGATAAGCTTGGCGAAATTGGTTAGGAACGCCAAAACCGACGGCAATTTTTCCTCATCAATGACCGGCGCTTCATTAACCGCGTTCCAATAGTCCTCCGAATCGAATCCATACAACGCAGCTCTCTGCATAAAAAAATCTCGATTGGGCGATTCAATATGGAACTGACCGATAAAGGCATTGGCGACGTGAACGCCTTCCACAAGGATCGGCGAAGCGCTGTCGATCAAACCATTTTTACAATGGTAAAGAGAAAAATCTTTTCCTTCCTGTAAATTTAAAGCCAGTTCGACGTCGGACTCGATGCAAAGTCGGCATGTTTCTTCATGAACACGATGAAAATCCGTACAGACGCGCCGCCAACGCGAAGAGGCAAGGATGTTTGCTTCCAGATCGATAATCGCCATTGAGATATCGACAGAAGAACAATAATCATTTAACAGATTTTTGATTTGAGGAGCCTGTAAGATTTCGGAAAAACGCTTTTTAATTTCTCCTTCTGGATTTTCAAAGATTCCACTATTCGGAATAGCTCCGCCACCTAAAGAGGAGTCTCTGCTTGGAGCGACGTCTTCACGATATGGCGTCTTACGATTCAAATCAAACGCCAAACGATTGACTTCCGCCTTTAACTCCACCACGCGCTGCTCGCGTCCGGTCGCCAAACGATTAAAACGCTCAATCACGTCCATTTTTTCGCGCAACGCCGCTTCTGCGGCCACGGCGACGGCCCGCGCTTCTTCAGAGACGCGCGCGGCCTCGACGGCGGCGGCGCGCGCTTTGCGCAGCTCTTCGGTTTCAGCCAAAGCGGCTTCCACTCGTCGCCGTTCGGACACATCGCGCCAACAGACCACCGCTCCGATGATCACGCCGTCTTTACGAATCGGCGTTGCGTTGTACTCCACGGGAATTGAACGCCCATCGCTGCTCCAAAACACCTCGTCGGTTACAAACCGCCCGACGCCGTCTTTCATCACCTCCATCATTCGGCATTTGTCTTGAGGATATGGCGAACCGTCGGCATAGGCGTAATGGAACACGGAGTGAGAAGGTTCTCCGATCATCGCTTCGGATTCCACTCCCAACATACGACACGCAACGGGGTTGATGAACGTGACGCGACCCTCGGCGTCTATGCCGAATAAGCCTTCTCCTGTAGAATCCAGAATTAGACGCCCGCGCTCTTCGGCTTCGGCCAAAGCCACTTCGGCGCGACGGCGTTCGGTGATGTCGCGATGGAATCCATTCCAGATGACCGAAGCGTCGGGCGCATAACGCGCAAAAGCCAGAGTCGCCACCCAACGGATTTGGCCATCCAAAACGACGCGATACACCATTTCCACGGAAATATTCGTTTCACGCTGAACTGCGCGCGCAAACGCTGCGTCCAACCGCTCTTGACACTGCGCCAAGTCATCTGGATGGATATGACGCCAACGAGATTCGGGATCGAGCTGCATTTCTTCGGCGGAGACGCCGAGAATCTCCCGCACTTTGCTGCCAACAAACGCAAAGCTCTTGTGGCCGTCCGGAAACGCCACCAAACGAAACACCGCCAACGGCAAGGCTTCCGACATATCGACCAATTGTTTTTGAACTGATTCGGCCTCGTCGCGAGCGCGTTTTATGTCTTGTTCGATTTGTTTTTGCGCCGTGATGTCGACGATGATGCCGATTAAACCGCCGGGGCGACCACATGCATTCAAAAAACCGCGCACGGCGTAAAGAGCATCGTGTAGACGACCATCCTTATAAGGTATTGATATCTCTCGATCCAAACGCCCGGTCTCGGCAATGATCCGCTCGTCTTCTTCTTGATAGCGTCGGCGGTCGTCTTCGGGCAAATAGTCCAACTCCAGAACTTTTTTGCCGATAAAGGTCGCGCGCGGAATGCCGAAGGCTTCTTCATAGGCAAGATTACAGCCCAAAAAGCGAGTGTCGGAGCCCTTATAGAAAATCGGATTAGGAATGGCGTCGATCAGCGCCTGCTGGAACGCCGACTGATCGTTCAGAATCGCCGAAGCGCGTTTCACCTCGTTTTCAACCAGCTTGCGCAACGTAATGTCGCGAATCGAAGCGCATACACAAACGTCGCGTCCTCCCAGCGCCGGAAGTTTGGCAAGACTGACTTCGATTGGAAACTCCGATCCATCCTTGCGCACGCCGCACAAATCGAGCCCCTGCCCCATCGACCTGGTTTCGCCATGACGAAGAAACCTGCTGCGATTGGAGGTGTGTTCGTCACGAGAATTACAAGGCGTGAGAGCATCGATATCGGCTCCGATCAGTTCGCCATGCGCATAACCAAACATTACGCCGGCCATGGTGTTGCACAAAATGATCTTTCCCCGAGCATCCACCACCAACATGCCATCCGGCGCGGATTCAATGATTCCACGAAACCAAGTTTCGGTTTCCATTAAACGCCCTTGCTGCGCCTGTAATGCAATTGATTGTTCTTCCAAAGTGTTGGCCTGTCGACGGCTGGCGTCGAGCAATGTTTGCGTGCGCAACGTGCGATCAAGAATCTCCAGACTCATAGCGATAACCGGCAAGAAGCTGTCTAGAAGCTCTCGTTCTTCGCCCTCCAGGGTATTGAACGACGCCAACTCCAACACTCCGAGCACGCGATCATTGTGAATAATCGGCGTCACCAAAATAGTTCTTGGACGGGCCTCACCAAGTCCGGAGACGACATGGACATAATCTTCCGGAGGATCAATCAGCACGAGAGATTCTCGTTCAACCGCGCATTGCCCGATCAAGTACTCTCCCAGAGAAAAACGCTTTTTAAGGTTTTTCTGTTTAATGTGGCCGTAGCCGCCGATCAGGGACAAATGAAGACGATCCTGATCATATATATAAAAGACGCCATGAGAGGCTTTCAACATAGGAACAAGTCCAGAAAGCAACACACTTCCTAACTCTTCGAAACTCACGGCTCTTTGAAGTTCGGAAGACAGCTCCGACAAACGCTTTTGCACGGCGGAGCGGGCCTCTAAACGACGTGCGTGTTCTTTTGATGTGTTTTCAATATTTCGACGCTTTTGAATGGTTTGTTTTAATCTCCGTATCCAAAACACTCCACAAACCGCAACAATGACGAATGCGACACATAAAGGGCCAATAGAGAACCAATCAATACTTTGGGAAGATGAAGGACGAATTGAGAGCCAACGCTCTTTCATAACGCTTTTTTCTTGCGACGACACTCCGGCGAGGATTTTATCGATTGCGGACGCCGCCAAGGGCCAGTCTTTTCGCACTGCAATCGCCAAATCATAGGTGTAGGGCGTGATTCCGGAGATTTTCAGTTGATTGCGTAGACCGAGTTTTTCGAGACTATAGACGATAGGATCCAACCCGTCGATGAAGGCTTCAATTTGATTATTGGCCAAAGCGCGTAGACCGGTTTCTAAATTAGACACCGACACCAAAGAAATCCCTGGATAATCGCGCCGAAGATGTTCTTCGATGGAATATCCCTTCACTACGCCGACCGTTCGATTAACCAGCTCTTCTAAACTTCCAATAAATTGTTCATTGCGGGTAATGATTACAGCCGGAAGATGAATGTAAGGACGAGTAAATAATAAATAAGAATTTCTTTGTGGCGTAGATGCGGCCATCGGCAAGACATCAATATCGCCGGATTTAATTTTTTCCAGCGCTTCGTTCCAAGAAAGATGTGTCTGCGGCATTGGGCGGAAGCCTAAACGCGAAGACAGGAAATTTATGAATTCGGAAGAAACGCCGGAATAATTCCCTTGATCATCGAGAAACTCGAATGGCGGCCAAGCGACATCGATGCCTAAACGCAAAGAGCGCCCCATTAGGAATTCTCGTTCTTCCGAAGTCAACGCAACACCACTGTCCGACAAAGGCGACGATGAGAGTGACGCAGGATCGACGGTTGAAGGGGGATCAACAGGATCAACGGATGGAAGTGTTTGTCCAACGGCGAAGAACGCGATGGACAATATGCCGAAAATGCTGAGAACCAGAACGGCGAGGGTAATTTCGAACCGTTTCGTCTGCATTATGGCGTTCCCTGATGAAGCGACGCGATGTTGGCCAATCGTTTTTCTTAAAACGACTTTATCGCCGATCGAAGAAAAATCGAAATTAAATGGGTCCAGGGACTGTGTTCCTGGTCGTGGGGGATCATAAGGGGGGCGCGATCGCCCCTCTTATTCGCGAAGCGATCTTTCCCTGGAATTGTTTATCTGTTTGGCCTCATCATAGACCGCTATAGAATCCACAGGGACAGCCCCGCTACAGACCATAGAGAAAACGGTAATTATTCCATTCGTTCCATTCGTTCCATTCGTTCCAGTTGTTCCAGTCATTTCGGTTATTCCAGAGATTTCAGCGATTCCAGTCATTTTAACAATTTCAGGGGAAGATCGCTTCGCGAATAAGAGAGGCTTTTATCCTTGGCCCGAGCGACTGGGAACACAGTCCCTGAACTCATTTAATTTTTATGCAAAAGGAACTGAAAACCATATACCAATAATCCGGCGCGTCAACATCAATCACTCCGTCGCGCTTTTCTCCGGTATGAACCATAAACTTGACCAAATGACACTATTGGCTCAACATCGGTCGAACAAAAATAAATCCGCGTCAACACTCTTAAAATTCCCTGTTTTCGTCTTCAATAAAAGATCATGATAACAACGGCGATGTTTCAAACGGCTTTAATGATTTTGGCGACGGCAACGTGGCCTTTTTCCTACGCGAACGCCCAATGCGGCTCTTTCGGCTCCGAACGCTTGGCTGACGCTTATGAGCGCGTCCGTTCGGCGGTCACGACAATCACCGTCGCCGACGACAATGGCCAACCAGCGCACGGCTCTGGTTTTGTTTGGGATTACGACGGCCACATCATCACCAATAACCATGTCGTTCTTCAAGGACGCAATATTACGGTCGTCTTTGCTTCGGGCGAACGTAGACCTGCAACGCTGATTCAGAGATCGAGAATCCGGGATTTAGCGATCTTGCAAGTCGGCGGCGCTCTGCCCCCCCCCTGCCCGACGTGGCGATTCCAGCTTGTTGACTCCCGGAGAACCTGTGTTTGCGATTGGAAATCCATTCGGATTGGGAATGTCGCTCAGCACGGGGCGCGTGATCAACTTTAGCCGCGACATTCAAACCGGCCCGTCAACCATCCTCCGAGGCATGATCCAAATTGATGTCCCGCTCAATCCGGGCAATTCCGGCGGACCATTGTTCAATTGCCACGGAGAAATCGTCGGCATCAACACAGCGGTTTTGCCTGCGGGAGTCGGCGCAGAAGCTCTTGGCGCTGATGGCATGGGACCGTCGGGCTTCGCGCGCGCCGGCTTTGCAATTCCCATCAACCAGGCCGTCACTGGAATTGCCGAGCTTCTAAACGGCGCGCATCGTTTATCCCACGCCGAACCCGCGTCTCCACCACATATTATTTCCCCTCCATCGTTACCCCCAATTCCGCTTTCTTCTTTTGCCCCTCCTCTACCTCCTCTACCTCCGCTTGCTGTTTTCCCTAACCTGGCGCTTTCTGGAACACCGAAACCGAGTAATGTATTGCCTCCTTCCGGAGGCGTCGTTGCTCCAACCGCCAAAGCCAAACCGATAGCGCCTCAATCAATCGACGTCCCTCCGTCCACCCGGCGTCCGGGACTTGGCCTTTATGTGGCGGCCACAACCGGCGGCGCTTTGCGAATCGACCGCGTTCTTCCTGGAACCCCCGCCGCCATTGCCGGCGCTCTTCCGGGAGACATAATTACCCACGCCAACGGTCGCCGAACTCTGCGCGTCGAAGATTTGTCCATTGAGGTGCAACGCACTGGTCTTGGTCACAACACTGTCCTAAAAATTATGAGGCAAGGACGTGAGCAAGAGATTCCCATCACGGTTTTGCCGGTCCAATTTCTGTGGTAGCCACGGTTTTATTGCCGAGATCGAAGGACAACAAGAAACGCTCCGTTCGATTGAGAACTCAAGAATCATGAGGCCTCCTCGAATTAAAACGGTCCACTCTCAGCCGGTCGTCACAACTCCAAGTCATGGTTTCCAAAGGCCTCCCGGCCTTTGGCGGGTCGAGGGCGGAGCCCGATTCCTTTGGACGTTTTTTTTGGGGCCTTAATTGAACGGAGTATAGATTACACGACGGAATAAGACGTGTGAATCGAATCATTGATAACTTCGGTTAAAATTTGTGCGCCTTTTTGCACTTCAGCGCGTGTGGCGGGCATGCAGAGGCTCAAACGAACTGCGTGCGGGACCCCTGCCCTGCCGACAGCAAAAATATCCGCTCCGGTCACGGCGACGCCCCGTCGAAGCGCTTCAGCCGTAAAGTCTTCGCGACGCCATGGCTCTGGCAAATTCATCCACAAGTGTTGTCCTGCGTTATGTCCTTGGAGCAAATGATTCGGTAGGATGTCGCGGGCTAGTTTTTGTCGTGCAAGAGCCTCTTGGCGGTGGGCGTCGGCGAAGCTGTCTGCTTGGCCGGAGGTGATCCAATGTGCGGCGATTTCCGCCATAAGAGCCGGGCTTGAATAATGAAAAGCGCGAATCGCGGCTTCATAGCGCGAGATCACAGCCGGAGGCGCAATTGCGTATCCGACGCGCAACCCGGATGCGATGCACTTGGAAAGGCTGGATAAAAAAACTGTAATGTCGGGTGCGATGCGCTGAATCGGTGGAGGGGCGTCGGGGGCCAGATAACCGAACACATCGTCTTCAATCAAATAGACGCCGTGTCGTCGCGCAATGGCGACGATTTCGGTTCGACGCTCTTGCGGCATAACTGATGCGGTGGGGTTGTGTATTGTGGGAATCAGGTAGAGTGCGCGTGGATTGACGCGCCGACAGGCGGCGTCGAACGCCTGTGGAATGAGCCCGTGTTCATCGATGGCGACGCCTTCTAATTTATGGCCCAAGAGGGCGGCGATCGCTTTTACGCCGTAATACGTAAGTTGTTCGCATAGAACGACGTCTCCGGGGCGAGCGATTGCCGCCAAGGCTAATGTTGTTCCGTTTTGAGCGCCGATGGTGATTACGGTTGTGTCGGCTGATGCTGTGACGCGGTGGCGTCGGATAAGCCACTGCGCTCCGGCGGCGCGGTGGCGGGGCAATCCGAGATGGGGAGCGTATCCTAAGACGTCTGCGAGGCGTCCCGAAAGCCCGAGTGTTGCGACGGCTTCGGCGAGCGCGCGGTCGACTTCGGTGGCGTGAGGCTGGCAGATGGTGAAATCGATGGGGGACGAGTTGCCGGAGGTTGGCGTAAGGGGTTCTGCGAGCGCGGTGGAATCTGCGAGCGCGGTGGGAAGAGAGTCTTGATGTCCGCGCACGAAGGTTCCGCGACCGATTTCTCCGCCGATAAGCCCGCGCCGTTCGGCTTCCGCATAGGCGCGGGTGATTGTTCCGACGGTGACTTTGAGGCGGTGAGCGAGTTCGCGGTGGGTGGGCAGTTGAGAGCCAATCGGCAGACGTCCGTGAGCGACGTCGTCGGCCAAAGCGTCGGCGATGGCGCGATAACGTGGGCCGAGGCGGGAGGATAGGTCAGGCGTCCAGCTTGTCATGGTGACAATATAGGTGTTGACGGATACAATTTGCAATGACAATAATTACCTTGATTGTCGTCACGGATTGTCTCGATCTGAAAGGTGAATTGTATGCAAATAGGGATACATTTCTCGAATGCGATTGTCTCCCATCTCTGGCGCGGGTTCGCAAATTGTGTCGAGACATTGATTGTTTGGATGGAGCGCGCAGAGCAGCGGCGTTTTCTGTGTGCGTTGGATGAGCGATTTGCGCACGATGTGGGGTTGGAGCGGGCGGCGATTGAAGCGGAGGTCGGTAAGCCGTTTTGGCGTCGTTAATTGCTTGATGAGGCGTCTGGAAAACACGTTCTGGAGACTGTGATCGATAAAGTCGAGAGGGACATTTTAATTTAGTGAAGCCGCAAAAAGAAGCGTCGACAAGTTTTCTCGAATTTCTTATCGAACGGGGTATAGTCTTCTCTAGAGCTTTTTTTCTTTTTGAGGGTGGTCATGATTCGCGATGATTCTGATGCCGTCGCTTTGGCCAATCTTGGGGGAGAGTGGCTTGCGCTCGGGCGGTTGAAGGAAGCCGAAGATGTTTTGCGGCGAGCCGTCTCTCTTATTCCACCCTTCGGAGGCGCTTTTTTTAATCTAGGCGTTGTTCTTGAGGCGCGCGGTCTATGGTCCGAAGCGGAATCCGCTTATCGTCGAGCCATCGTTCTTATGCCGAATTTTGCTCCCGCTTTTTGCAACCTCGGCGCCGTCATCGAGCGCTTTGGTCAAGACGCCGAGGCTGAATCTTATTATCGACGCGCTGTCGCTCTTGATTCCAACTTGGTCGAAGCGCGCGTCGGTCTCGGCAACGTTCTCAAACGGAGTGGTCGATTTGACGACGCTGTTGAGGCGTACCGTCACGCTGTCGCTTTGCGTCCGGATTTTGCCGAAGCTCACGCCAATCTCGGCGTTGTTTTGCGCGAGCGCGGCGATTTGCCGGGCGCTTTGGATTCTTTAGAACGGGCTTTGGCGCTTGGATTGCCCGACGGCGCCGGAGTTCTGGCGTTGGTTTCTCAGATTCGACGCCATTTGTGTTTATGGGAGGGCGCCGAAGAGCGGGCCGAGGCGATTCGCGGCATTGTGCGTTCAGGAGCGTCTTCGCAAGTCCATCCCTTCGGCTTTCTTGCGGAAGACTCTACGCCGGAAGAGCAATTGATGTGCGCGCGTCGTTACGTTGCTCATCGTTTGCGTCCTTTGGTGGGGCAAGCTCCGACGCGACGCGGGATGAAGAAACGCGCCGATGGGCGGTTGCGTCTGGGTTATTTGTCGGCGGACTTTCACCAACACGCCACCGCTTGGTTGATTGCCGAGTTGATCGAGTTGCATAATCGTCATGACTTCCAGGTGTTCGGTTATTCGTGCGGCCCCGACGACGACAGCGCGATTCGCAGGCGCTTGGCGTCGAGTTTCGATCGATTCGTTGATCTGCGTGGGCGGTCTCATGTTGAGGCGGCGCGACGAATCGCCAATGACGGCGTTGATATTCTGGTTGATTTGAAGGGGCACACCTATGACGCGCGGTTGGAGATTCTCTCTTTGCGTCCGGCTTTGGTTCAAGTGAATTGGTTAGGATATCCGGGGACGATGGGCGCCGATTTTATCGACTATATTTTGGTTGATTCCGTGGTGGCGCCGCCGGAGCATCAGTCGTGGTTTGCCGAGCGTTTGGTTTATTTGCCCGAGTGCTATCAAATCAACGATCGACGACGTGAGATTGCTTTCGAGACGCCGTCGCGCGCGTCGTGTGGTTTGCCGGAAGACGGCGTGGTTTTTTGTTGCTTCAATAATTTGTATAAAATCACGTCAAAGATGTTTGATCTTTGGATGCGGTTGCTGAAGGCGGTTCCTGGGAGCGTTCTGTGGTTGTTGGAGGGTAATGTTTGGGCGCCGGAGAGGTTGCGGAAGGAAGCGATGTCGCGGGGGGTTGCAGGAGAGAGGTTGATTTTTGCGCCGCGTTTGTCGTTGGCGCAACATTTGGCGCGGCATCGTTTGGCGGATGTTTTTTTGGATACATTGCCGGTGAACGCTCACACGACGGCGAGTGATGCGTTATGGGCGGGAACGCCGGTGGTGACGTGTATGGGAGCGTCGATGGTGGGGCGAGTTGCGGCAAGTTTGCTGCGGGCTGTGGGGTTGCCGGAGCTGGCGACGACGACGCTGGAAGATTATGAATGTTTGGCGTTGTTGTTGGCGCGAGATGAGGGGCGGCGGAAATCTTTGAGGCGACATTTGGAAACAACGCGGGAAACTGCGGCTTTGTGGGATTCGCCACGTTTTGCTCGATCACTTGAAGATATTTTTCGGAAATTCATGAACAAAAACTAGACGGGGGCGTCGGACAGGCATGGCGAGAGCTTGATAAGCTCAATATATACTCCGTTCGGTTAAGAACCCGAGAATCATGCGGCCTTCCCGAATTGAAACGGCCCACTCTCATTCGGTTGTCATAAACTCCAAGTCATGGTTTCCAAAGGCCTCCCGGCCTTTGGCGGGTCGAGGGCGGAGCCCCGATTCCTTTGGAGGTTCTTTTGGGTTTTCAATTGGACGGAGTATATTTGATAAATCCGATAACAAAGATAAAAGAACAAAAAAACAAAAAAACAAAAGAACAAACAATTCCAGAGGACGATCGCTTCGCGAATAAGGGGGGCTTTCGCTCCCCCCTTATGATCCCCCACGACCAGGAACACAGTCCCTGGACCCGTCTAATTTTTTCGACCCGTTCTGTTCGGACTCAAGAAGAGTCTTTAGGATATACACCCTTAAGGCGCTGGAAAGATTTCCCGCTCGGGTTTGATCCACCTCTTCAATCAAAGCTTGAAGCGTTTTTCGGCGTTTGATCGCAATGTCTTTGAGCGTCACCCAAAAGAGACGCTCCATAGACACGCTGGTGGAATGGCCGGAAATCGTCACCGACCGTTTCAGCAAAACACCGTCTTCGGCGGTCAAAACAATTAAGCGCCAGGAACAACAAAGGTAAAGCGGATAAGAGAGTTCTCTGGATTCTGGTCTTGAGAAGGGTCGCTGCCTAAATAAATTTCTCCGCTGCTCGACAAAATCACAGATCCGTTATTGTTCAATACGATTGGAGAATACTCCCCAACTCGAACGAAAGTTCCATTCTTGCTCTGGTCGATCAATAGGAAATTGTCGCCGTGTGGTCGGATATGAGCATGCTGACGCGATGCAGAGGGAATGGTGACGGTTAAGTCGCAATCCGTGCTGCGACCGATGATGTATGGAACTTTCTGTCCGTCGCAAACGAATTCCGCGCCGCGATAGCGCAAAACAACATGCGGGCGCGTGCGGGCCGGAGTTCGAATAGCGGTGACGGATGAGATTGAAATGGTTTCATCGTCCATCGCTCTTGCCGCCGGCTTCGGTGGAGCCGCAGGCGGACGAGCTGCGGCGGGCGCCGCCGGAGCAACGGAAGGACGCGCAGACGCTGGGGATTGAGCCATTTGTTTCAAGCGGGCCATGAACATGTCGGCGAGCTTGGAGGGAATGCCGCCGCTGTAGAAACGCTTGCGGAAACCTTCGATCACGGCGTCCATTGTGTCGCTGGTGACGTCTTCCGGCATCAGTTCGACGATGTTTCCGACGGTGGCGAAAACCTCTCCCAATTTCTGCATAAGGAAAGTCGCTTTCTTCCGCCCAAAGTCCGTCGCCAAAAGGTCGAGAAGATATCCGACGACGCCTGCTTTGTTCGGTAAGAAAGTGATGACTTTGGCGACGGATTCTTCAAAGGAAAGGTCTTCGTCGCCAAGGGCGAGAGCGGTTTTTGTGCGCCGAGTGATGCCTTCGGCCATTTCACGTCCGCCGATGAAGCCGCCGTACTCCTGCACCAACGGCACAAGGCGTCTGAAGGCTTCGGCTTCGGCGGATTTGTCGAGGCGCGTGAGTTTCGCGGTTCCGCTGATGGCGCGAGCAACGCGCTCCACCAATATTTCTTTGGTGATCGGCAGAGGGTGATAATCTATGGTGCGGCTGAGCAGCAACAGAGCTTCTGTGTGAGGATATCGGTCGTCGAGCAATCCCTTGCTGGTAAGGGCGAGGGAGGAAAGCGCCGCGCCGAGGTCGGGAGCGTAACCAAGCAAGCTTCGAATCGGAGCGTTGCCGTCAATGGCTTCGGCAATCATCTCATCGAGATATGCGCTGGCTTCAGGGCTTTGCCCGTCAACGCAGAGGTAGCATAGTTCGCGAACTTTATCGCCCCAATCGCGCGCTTGTTCGAGGAACATGGCGAAGGCGTAGTTTATGGCTCTGGGGTGTTCGGTTTCAGGAAGAGTGCTGCGCACATGGGCGATCAGAGCGTCAAGTCCGTCTTCGGCAAGCTTGCGCACGAGCGGTTGAAGTGATTCGGCGCTTTTGGCCCATTCCAGGAGTTCTCTGTAGAAACGAGTCAGCTCATCCGACCGGCGCTCCGGCTTCATGCGCAATTGTTGGCCTTGAATGGCGCCGAGTCGATGGATAATCTGGTTAAACATCGAAGCTTCGCGCTCAAGCTGGCGCAGCATTAAGGGACGATGTAGGACCTCGGAAGGGATCATTCCTTGTTCGTCGCAATAATTTCGAGTCAAACGCACGAGAGTGCGACGGCTAGGGTAAGTGAAAATATCACTGGCCGTTTTGCAGACATTAGATTCATCAATGTGAGATATATTTGTGACTTTTCCGCCGCCGGTATAGGCTTTTTCGAATACAACCTTCTGCGCGTCACGGGAGTCGGTAACTAGAACTCGCACGGCTGTATATTTTGCTTGACGCAGAAGATACTCTGCGCGAGCAAGGGCGTCTTTTTCTTCATTAAAAATGCCGTCAATTTGCGGTTTTCCGGAAACATCGGCTTGCACTTCATATTTGCTCGGTCTTGCCATTGTTAACTCCAGACGGGCATTCTGTTTTGAAGCGCTATGCGGGGATTTCCGCCTTAAACGCTCGGGATAACTGCTGCGATTTCGCGTATGAATGTTGTGTAATGCGATGATGCTTTTGACCGGACTATGATGAGAGTGGATGCGATCCAGAGCGCTTGTCTGTGTTCAGATCAGAAAGCGGAATTCCGTTTCTGTGTAGACTTAAAGACTTCTTAGAAACTCATCCACGTTCTGCGGGGTTTGATTTCGACAGACTGACGCGCCGGAAGCTGTTGGAACCGTTAGAAACAGAGATGTTGTTTCCGGGAAGCTCCTTAATCGAGAAAATTGTGATGCTTGCGTCTCGTCATTCTATTGTCTATTTTCTTACTTCTTTCTTATCGGCGACAGAGGTTTTCGGTTGTGATTTTCAGCTCGAAAAAAAACGGGAAGAGAGGCGAAACAACAGATTCGGTCTGCGTAATTCCCTATTGAAAGACAATGATTTACTTCGTCGGGCGGTTCAGTCGGGATGTGATATCCTACGCATTTTCCTTATCATCGTTAGATGAACAATATCAACAACAGAGACGCGGAAGATTCAGGGTTGGCTTGACGGGTGTTTTAAAGTTTGACGCGTTAATGTGCGTTTGTGCTCGTTAAGGCGATTGGGCCGATTGAAATCAAAGATCAAAGTGCGCAGAGCCGTTGTTTCGTGAGAAGGTTTGCTTCGATGGACCGTCGTCGGAAATAGCGTCGTTGTTCGAAAATTTTGCGCAGACTTTGAGCGCGTGCGAAAAACAGATGTATGCTGGAGCGTTTTGTGGTTGCTTTGTGATTGCGGTGCAAACCAACGCGATCGAATGGTGTATGAAGAGAGGGGGGGCCGGAATGACCAAATCCGAACTGATTTTGCGCCTGGCCGAGCTGAATCCACATCTTTATCAGCGTGATATTGAGCGGATTGTTGCGACGGTTTTCGATGAGATTACGGCGGCCTTGGCGAGGGGCGATCGGGTGGAGTTGCGAGGCTTTGGCGCTTTTTCAGTGAAGCATCGCGATGCGCGTCAAGGTCGGAATCCTCGCACCGGCGAATCGGTGGACGTCAACTGCAAGTACATCCCCTTCTTTAAAACCGGAAAGCAGCTTCGGGAACGTCTGAATGATGAGTAACGCAAAGACTGAAAAAGTCTCCACCAAACCGGCGCGTCCGCTTTGGTTCTGGATCGTCGTTCTTCCGACCGGCTTAATTTTTCTTGTTTTCACCTTCACCAATTGGGATGATGTTCATATTCAATTGTGGCCAGTCGCCTCTGATGTGACGTTGCCTTTGTTTGGCGTTGTTTTTGTTGCTTTGGCGGCGGGGTTTTTTGGTGGTCGGTTGGTTGCGTGGCGCAGCACCGCTCCAAGTGTGCGGAGGCTTACCCAGAAAGTTGCCGCTTTGGAGCGGGAGCTTTCCGAGTCGCAAGGGCGGGTTCATTCCGTTGAGAAATCATTGACTCAAAGCGAGCATTTGTTGGCGGAAGCGGAACGGGCTGTGGCCGAAGCTTCTCGAAGATCGGCTGCAATGGCGAAGTCTTCGCAAGAGGTTGGAGAGCAAGCTCAAGATCATCGCGGCGACGCCTGATTGTCAGAAATTCAGCTTTAAGTCCGGCAGTTGAGGAGGCGAACGGCGATGTATGTGATTTCCAGCGGGGAATTGAAGACCGTTTTGCATTTTCGAATGCTGGTTGAGAGATTGCGTCAAGCGTTTCGCAGTGGTTGCGATATTCCTGAACCGTGTCGATATGAAGTCCCTCTTTATGGCGCGGCGGGAGCGTCTTTGTCATTGGCTCCGGCGTGGCAGACTGGGCGTGCGATTGGGGTTTTGATCGCGACTTTCTTTCCTGACAATCTCCAGGCGGATTTGCCGCGTAAGATGCTGAGTTATTTGTTGTTCGATGGCAAGACCGGCGTTTTAAGAGCGACAATTGACGGCTCGACGTTGGTGGCGCGTCGCGCTGCTGCGGCTTCGGCGTTGGCGGCGTCTTATTTGGCGCGTCCGGATTCCGAGCGATTATTGGTCGTGGGGACTGGAGGTTTGGCGGTTGGACTGATTGAGGCGATGACGGGGGGCTTGCCGATTCGGCATGTTTTGGTTTGGGGGCGCACGTTTGCAAAGGCGCAGAAGGTGGCGGCGCGGTTTAAGAGGGCTGGGTTCCGGGTGAGCGCAACGACGGATTTAGAGGGAGCGGTTCGGGGCGCTCATGTGATTTCGTGTGTGACGTCTTCACAAGAGCCGTTGATTCGGGGGGCGTGGTTGCCGGCGGGGGTTCATTTAGATTTGGTGGGTGGTGTGATGCCGGACATGCGTGAGGCGGATGACGAGGCGATTCAATTATCGCGAGTGTTCGTGGATACGCGCGAAGGAACTTGTGCGTTGGCTGGCGATATTGTGCAGCCTATGGCGGCTGGGGTGTTGTTGGAAGAGGATATAGCGGGGGATTTGTATGAATTGACGCGAGGAGAGCGGTCTGGGCGGCGTTTTTATGAACAAAGGACGTTATTTAAATCGGTTGGAACGGCGTTGGAGGATTTGGCGGCGGCGCAGTTGGCGGTAGAGATGATTGCGCATAATGAGACGTTACGGTAGGAATGCGGTAGGAATACAAGTAAAGAAAATTTATAGAGAAGCGGGTTCCAAGGGTGTCCCTTGGCGGGGGGGGTCGGGGGGACTGGTCCACCCGACATTGGCTCTCCGAGAGAGGATTTTTTCAAAATTTAAAATAGAGATTGAAATTTATTCTTTATTATCCTTTGAGAATCCATTCATCCATTCATCCATTCATCCATTCATCTATCTATCTATCTATTTGTTGTTTATTTGTTTTCTGAACGATTTCAGGGGAGGATCGCTTCGCGAATAAGGGGGGCTTTCGCTCCCCCCTTATGATCCCCCACGACCAGGAACACAGTCCCTGGACCCTTTTAATTTATTTCTTGCTTTTAGATTTTTAGATTTGCGCTAAAAAACGACGCCGCGCAGCGACAATCGCTTCACGCACTCGTTCCGGAGCCGTGCCGCCATAACTCATTCGACTGGCCGCCGAAGCTTCAATCGTCAGGACTTTATACACATCCGACGTAATTCGAGACTCGATCTCTTGCATTGTCGTCAAATCCAAATCCGCCAAACCACATGAGCGCTGCTCGGCAAGACGCACCAAACGCCCCGTAACGTGATGCGCCTCACGAAACGGTATGCCCAAAACTCGAACCAGCCAATCCGCTAAATCCGTGGCCGTCAAGAAACCACGCTCGGCGGCTTGACGCATGCGATCAAAATTTGGCGTCAAGTCGCGAATCATTCCGGCAGTCGCCGATAAACATAACGCAAGCGTGTCATCGGTCTCGAACACGGGCTCTTTGTCTTCCTGCATATCCTTCGAGTAGGTCAGAGGCAAACCTTTCATAACGATCAGCAGCCCCGTTAATGCGCCGATCACTCGTCCTGCTTTGGCGCGAACCAACTCGGCGGCGTCGGGATTGCGCTTTTGCGGCATGATCGAGCTGCCCGTCGTGAAAGCGTCCGTCAGTTTGACGAACCGAAACTGATCCGAACACCACAGAACAATCTCTTCGGCCATGCGCGAAAGGTGAGTTGCGCAAATCGCCGCCGTAGACAAATACTCTAAAGCGAAATCACGGTCGGACACCGCATCAAGAGAATTCGCGGTCGGGCGGTCAAATCCCAAAGCCGCCGCTGTATTATCTCGATCTATTGGAAATGGCGTGCCCGCCAGCGCCGCCGAACCTAGAGGACATTCGTTCAACCGCGTCCGAGCATCGCGTGCGCGGCCACGATCTCGGCCGAACATTTCAACGTAGGCCAAAAGATGATGACCGAACGTCACCGGCTGCGCAGGTTGCAGATGTGTGAATCCCGGCATAATACCATCAGCGGAGCGCTCTGCTTGAACGATCAGAGCTTCTTGTAAATCGCGTAACCCGGCGTCGAGCCGGTCGAGCGCGTCACGGACCCACAGGCGAAAGTCGGTGGCGACTTGGTCGTTGCGCGAACGCGCTGTATGAAGTCGTCCGGCGGGCGCTCCGATAAGCTCGGCCAAACGCGCCTCGACGTTCATATGGATGTCTTCCAGCGCTTCGCGGAAGAGGAATTGGTCGTCGAGGATTTCCTGGGCGATTTGGTCGAGTCCGTTGCGAATGGCGACGGCGTCTTCCACGGCGATAATTCCCTGCGCGGCGAGCATCGTGGCGTGTGCTTTGGAACCCGCGATGTCTTGCGCCGCCAATCGACGATCGAAGCCGATGGAGGCGTTAATCTTTTGCATGATGGCGGCGGGACCGGCAGCGAAGCGACCACCCCAGAGTTGGTTGGCGGCAACGGAGCGGGTATTGTCGGATTCTGCGGTCATGTTGAAAAACCAAGGATCAGGGCAAGAATGAGAGGAACATACGAAATGATCGGGCTCGCGGCCACGCGAATTTTTCGAGCCGGCGTGATGATCGTCGCGCTTGGCGCTTTTGAGACGGCGCGAGCGGAAGAAACTTTTGGGACGCCGGACGTCTCATTTGTGGATGCGGGCGGCGGGCGGGTGGATCTGCGAGATTTCCGAGGTCGAGCCTTGGTGTTGAATCTGTGGGCGACGTGGTGCGCGCCGTGTGTTCGAGAGCTGCCCTCATTGGAGCGTTTGCATGAATCTTTGTTGGCGAATGGCGGGCAAGTGGCGGCGTTGTCTGTGGATCGGGGGGAATCGGCTGGAGTTGCTTTATTTCTACGTGAGTTGGGGGTGTCGCGTCTGCCGGTTTATCTGGATGCAACGGGTGGCGTGATGGCGTCTCTTGCTGTGAGCGGCTTGCCGACTACTTTGTTGATCGACCCGGAGGGGCGAGAAATCGGGCGTTTGGAAGGCGTCGTCGATTGGGATTCGGTGGAGATGCGTCGTCGTTTGCGAGATTACGGTTTTTTGCCTCTGGGGATTCGAGGACGCAGAACGCCGTGATCGTAGGCAGAGCCGTCAAAGTTCATAGGACTAATGAGGTCTTACACCAACAAGCCGAACGATTAATGTGTAATCTTTGATTTTTATGCAAATCGAAACTCGTGAGTCAATCGTTCGGCTTGTTGGCGTCCGGCTTGTTGGCGCCAAGCCCATGCCATAGATCATCAATATGCTCTAATAATGTATTATCAACTTTTTGTCCTAAAGAATCAATAATAAAACGAACACCTTCTGTTCGCGCGAGCTTGGCGGCAGGAACGAAATCACTGTCTCCGGTAACAAGAACTATAATATCTGCTTGTTTTTTTAATGCGATTGAGGCGATATCTATGCCGATTCGCATATCTACGGCCTTTTGTCGAAAACCGGGTGCAAAATCATCATCTTTGAGGTCCGTAACCTGACGAGTTTTGTTTAAAATATCTTTTTGTGCTTCTTCTTTTAGCACCCAAAGGCGCCCTGAGTGCTCTAATTTGACTTCTCCAAGGCGGACAGCAAAATTCGGATTGCGTTGGAGGCGGTCAAAGAACGCTAGTCGAAATTTGGCGTGTACAGTTTTTGAAAAATCTATGGCTTTTTTTTCGATTGGAGAATGTCCTTTTTTGGGGTACGGCGTGGCGTCATAGTAGAAGCATCTATAAAGAAGAGCATTTTGGTTTTCTACAGAAAAAAGGCAATAATTTTTATTGATTTTATTAAGATGGTGTTCGATCAAATATTTTACTGTATTGTTGGTGTCTTCTGCCGCGCTATCAATATACTCTGATTTATTATTCTCCTGCTTGAGTTGTTTAGGGCCATACTTCTTTAGAAAGTAGCCGCCGTCAATAAGGATAGCCACCTTCATCATTGCTCCCTATTGTTTGATTATGCGGTTGTATCAAAAGTATCCCCCCCCCTAAAAAAGGGATCGGCTGGCTCAGGATCACGAGGAGCGCAGCTTACTGCCAGGGGGGGTAACTCTATAATGTTTAAGCTTCAAGGGATCGGCTGGTTCAGGATCACGAAGAGCACAGCTTACTGCCAAAAAGACAACATGTAATCTTTCATTCGCTAATAATAATGTGATTTATAAAGAGTGTGTGTCAATAGATTTTTTCTGGGTAATCGTATTTCGAATTTTTTTGATGTCGTTGTTATGTCCCCTCATAAAATTACATTGATTTCGAGTTGCGTTTCTGATTATCGTTAAGTGAAACCAACTCTGGTTATCACACAAAAAACCTATTTATAGGAATAGTAACCTGAATGGCCGGGCTTGTGGAGTTAAGATTTTACAAGCCTAGCCATAGAAAACTGATGACTTGATAATTTTCTTGTGGAATGAGATCGCATCTTGTGATGCATTCATGTAAAACAAGTAATATCCATTGAATTTTGTCGTGGCGATTTTTTTTTATTTTGCAACAGAATTTGTGATCAGGGCAAAGCCTGTATTTTTTTATTTCAGGAGTAAAGAATAATGCCGCCCGAGATTTGGATATTGCTGGGAGGCGGGGCGCTGACGCTGGCGTTCGCGTTTTTAGCGCTCTCACCAGGAGGAGACGCCGATCGGCGTTTTCGCCGGAGGTTGGCGCGCGTCGGTGCGGATCGTGAAGCGGCGCGCGCGGCGCGCTCTGGAGGGCGTTCGACGGTTGTGCGTGAAGAACTCGGAGGTCGAATGCCGGTTCTTGATCGCTTGGCGCGGCGCTTTCTACCGAGACCGGCGCTCTTGCGCGATCGTTTGGCGCGCACCGGGCGAGCAATTTCATTGGGAGATTACGTTATAGCCTCTTTTGTCGTCGGATTGGTTGTGATTTTAGTTGCTGTACAATTTGCAGACGCTCCATTTCTGGCGGGCCTTGGGGCCGGAGTGGCGGCGGGTATGGGAATTCCTCATATGGTTGTGGGGTGGATGGCGCAACGGCGCGTCAATTTGTTTTTGGAGCAATTTCCCGATGCGATTGATTTGATTTGTCGTGGAATTCGTTCGGGGCTTCCGGCGATTGAATCAATCGGCGCGGTTGGTCGCGAAATGAAACCGCCGATCAGCGTGGAGTTTGCGCGAATTGCCGACGCCGTGCGTATGGGGCGGAAAATTGAGGAGGGCATGGCCGATGTCGCTAAACGACTGGATGTCTCAGAGTTCCGTTTTTTAATGATCTCCATGTCAATTCAACAGGAAACCGGAGGTAATCTTGCCGAGACTCTGGGGCACTTGGCGGATCTTTTACGTAAACGGAGGCAGTTGAAACTGAAAATTCGCGCGATGTCTGCTGAGGCGCGGGCCAGCGCTTGGATATTAGGGTCTCTTCCGTTTTTGATGTTTGGATTGCTTCAAGTGTTGAGTCCTGATTACATTTCGACTCTTCTGACGGATCCGCGAGGTCATGTTTTAATCGGCATTGCGTTGGGCATGATTGTATTTGGCGTCGTGGTTATGGCGCAGATGATTCGTTTTGATCTTTAAGATGGATAGCGTCGACAATCCGGCTGTCATCGTTTTTTTGCGGCGCCGCAAATTGGCCGTGGTATAAATAAGGAACAACCCTTACAATGCAGTAAGTTCTCGCGCCCCTGCGAGGCTTCCTCACACGATTGAATGGTAGATAATTATGACCGTTCGCAACCTGAATTACCTTCTGAAACCCACCTCAATCGCCTTGATCGGAGCCAGCCGAAAGCCGCATTCCGTCGGCGCAGTGGTGGCCCGCAACCTCTTCAACGCAGGATTTGACGGCCCGATTATGCCGGTGAATCCTCGCGAGCGCGCGATTGAAGGCGTCCTAACCTATAAATCCGTCGCAGATTTACCGATTACGCCGGAGCTGGCGATTATCTGCACTCCTCCGGAAACTGTGCCCGGCTTAATTACCGAACTTGGCGAACGCGGCACTCGCGCCGCCGTGGTGATCACCGCAGGATTCGGCGAGTTCGGCGAAGAAGGCAAAGCGCTCCAACAAAAGCTCCTCGACGCCGCGCGCCCACATTTGCTGCGCATTCTGGGCCCCAATTGCTTGGGCTTGATGGTCCCCGGACATGGCGTCAACGCCAGTTTCATTCACGCCGCCCCGCTAAAAGGCGACGTCGCTTTAGTGGCTCAATCGGGCGCCGTCGTCACGGCAATCGTCGACTGGGCTAACGCCCGCAACATCGGCTTCTCACACTTGATCTCGGTCGGCGACAAGGCCGACGTCGATTTCGGCGACTTGATCGATTATCTTGCCGCCGACGGCAACGTGCGCGCCATTTTGCTGTATATTGAAGCCATTACTCACGCTCGTAAATTCATGTCGGCCGCTCGCGCCGCCGCTCGCCAAAAACCGGTGATCGTGATCAAGGCCGGGCGTAGCGAAGAAGCCGCAAAGGCCGCAAGCTCCCACACAGGCGCTCTCGCCGGATCAGACGCTGTTTATGACGCCGCGTTTCGCCGCGCCGGCGTCTTGCGCGTCTCCGAACTCAGCGAGCTGTTCGACGCCGTCGAAACGCTGGCTATGGGCGTTTCCACCCACAGCGCCAGCCGTCTCAACAGCGGCAGCTTGGCGATCATCTCCAACGGCGGCGGCGTCGGGGTTCTGGCGACCGACAGCCTGATCCATGACGGCGGCCAACTTTCCGTTCTTACTTCCGAGACCATTGAAAAGCTCAATAAGGTTCTGCCCGCCACGTGGTCTCACGCCAACCCGGTCGACATCATCGGCGACGCCACGGCAAAGCGTTACTCCGATTCACTTAATTACGTTCTGGAAGACCCCAATACAGACGCCGTTTTGGTGCTCAATTGCCCCACCGCCGTTGGCGACAGCTTTTGGGCGGCTCAGGCGGTTGTCGAAGTCGTCACCAAACTTCCCCATTCGCAACGGCCACCGGTGCTCACCAGTTGGCTTGGCGAGGGCAGCACGGCCGAATCACGGAAACTATTCAGCGCGAACCGCATTCCGACTTACCATACGCCAGGAGACGCCGTTCGCGCCTTTATGCATATGGTCCAGTTCCGGCGGAACCAAGACCTGCTGATGGAGACTCCGAACTCCGTTTCTCAGCGCTTCACCGTCGATGAGCCCACCGCCCGCAGCGTCATTCAAAGCGTTCTGGACGAAAAACGCGCTTGGCTTACTGAATACGAGGCCAAAAGAGTCCTTGCCGCTTACGCCATTCCCGTGGTGGAGACCCGGCGCGTCACCAGTCCAGAAGAAGCCGCTGACGCCGCCCGTGAAATCGGCGGCATGCTTGCTCTGAAAATTCTTTCGCCCGACATCATCCATAAATCGGACGTTGGCGGCGTGATCCTCGGCCTTAAAGGGTCCGAGCAAGTCCGCGAAGCCGCCGTCGGCATGCTCGACCGCATCCGAGCCGCGTCTCCCAACGCCCGAATTGAGGGCTTCACCGTTCAGCGCATGGCCGCGCGATCCCAGGCTCACGAGCTGATTATCGGCGTTTCTGAAGATCGCCTGTTTGGCCCGGTGATTCTGTTCGGTCAAGGCGGGGTCAGCGTCGAGGTGGTGGCCGACAAAGCGCTCGCCTTGCCGCCGCTTAATATGAATCTTGCGTCGGATTTGATTTCGCGCACGCGCGTCTCCAAGCTGATGAAGGGCTACCGCGATCGGCCGGCCGCCGACCTCGAAGCTGTGCAGCTCACGCTGATCAAGGTGTCGCAGCTTATCACCGACTTCCCGGAAATCGCCGAACTCGATATCAACCCCTTGTTCGCCGACCACGAAGGCGTGCTCGCTCTTGACGCCCGTATCCGAGTCACGACGCCAACCGTCTCCGACGGCGCTGCTCGCTTGGCGATTCGGCCCTATCCCAAACACCTCGAAGACACAATCCGTCTCAACGACGGAACCGAACTGTTTATTCGTCCCGTTCGTCCGGAAGACGAGCCGGCTCTGCATGCTTTGATCGAGAACATGACCGCCGAAGATTTGCGGATGCGGTTTTTTGCTCCCATGAGGCGTTTGTCGCATGTCGCTGCGGCTCGATTAACGCAAATCGACTATGACCGCGAGATGTGTTTGGTGGCGTTGGGAACCAAACCTGGTTTGCTTGGCGAACACCTGTTCGGTTCGGTGCGCATCACGGCTGATCCCGACAATCAAACCGCCGAATACGCCATTGAAGTGGAAAGCGCTTTCCAACGACATGGTTTAGGGCATTTGCTGATGGGGAAGATCATCGAGCATGCCAAAGCGCGCGGCATCGGTGAGATTTATGGCGAGGTTTTACGTGAAAACGCCAATATGTTGAATTTGTGTCGTGACCTTGGCTTTTCGCGGCAAGACAATTGCGATGAACCGGGCGTCGTTGAAGTTCGGCTGAAGCTATCCTAAAGTATTATAAAGAAATGGATCCAGGGACTGCGTCTCTGGTCGCGGAGGATTATAAGGGGGGCCTGATGGCCCCTCTTATTGCCGCAAGGCAAATCTTCACAGTGAAGTGTTTGCTTTTTAGAAGAAGAAACAAGGACGGCTTTTCTTCTTAAGTCTGATAAACCTTTATTTAAAAACTTACAGAAACGCCACCACGAGGAAAACCGGTTGTAATGAAAGCGCTTTCCACGTTGTTTTAATCTAATATGGCGTGATGGATTTTTCCTATGTATGAGTTTCTATATGATTGCACGATTTTTGGATGTGAGTGATGTAAGTGTGTTAAATTGATCATTGTGACGACGATGAGAAACTTCCTGAACCAACCGTCGCAGCGGATGTAGTGGTCGTTACGTTCGATGAAATATGGCGTTTCATAAACAAGAAAACAGAAAAAGTATGGATATGGCGAGCCTATGATCCCATTAATCGACGCTCTCTAGCATGGGCCTTGGGTGGTGGGGATGATGAAACTTGCCGTAAACTGTGATCTCCAGACACTTGTTGGGTTTCTCGATGAAATGGCCGACGCGGTCATGCTGACAGATGGTCAAGGCCAAGCTATATATCAAAATATGCGATTTGTTGATTTGTATTATTCGTTGAAGCACAAACATCATCAAGAAATTTCTTGCGTTTCGCCTCCTGTTCTCCCGCATCCACTGTCCTCCGTATTGGAGCGGATTTCTTTATGTGATGGAGTTCAAGAGTCTCAACGCTCTCAATTCGTTCAGAAGCGCGTGTTCTGGGAACGTGAGCGTCAAACCCACAGTTGGGATATTCGACGCGACAACGTCAGCATCTTCCACGCAACCGGACAACCTATCAATAACGGCGCTTATGTCTTTATTGTTCGTGAAATTACAGAAAATCATATGATTCGGCAGAGCCTTAATCGCGCTCATCGCTCGACGCTTATGGCTCTGGCCAATCTGGCCGAATATCGCGATGCAGACACCGGAGATCATGTCATGCGCGTGTCGCGGTCCAGCTATGAAATAGGCCGCGCTCTACGCGATCAGGGACATTTTCCTGATGTGCTTTCCAACGAGTTTTTGGATGCTTTGGCTCTCGCGACAATTCTTCATGATATTGGAAAAGTATCGATTCCAGACGATATCTTGTTCAAACCTGGTTTGCTTACTTCCAAAGAACGTCAGACCATCGAAACGCACACTCTGTCTGGATGGATGATGCTGACAAAAGCAAACGCTTTCTTGGCGGATAGCTTGTATTTTCTTCTCGCGCGCAACATCGCTCGACATCACCACGAGCGCTTCGATGGAAGCGGCTATCCCGATTGTTTGTCTGGCGACGCCATTCCTTTAGAGGCCCGAATCGTCGCCGTCGCCGACGTCTTTGATGCTCTGACTTCGCACCGGCCTTATAAATCCGTATGGGAAGAGGAGAAAGCCATCTCCTTTCTGGTGGAGAAAGCCGGAACCTTCTTTGATCCTCGAGTCGTCAATGCTTTTGTGGCCGTGCTGCAATGGAGGGCTCAAGCGCCGTTGCTCCATTGGGACCACACCATGAGCATCGGCGAACAAAGCGTCGACGATGATCACAAAACATTGATTGGCCTAATCAATCAGTTGGATATGGCGCGTAACGCATCAGGACACACTCTTAACGAGTTGACTCTGGAATTGGTGCTGGATGAACTGATCAGCTACACGATCATGCATTTCGAGCGCGAAGAAGCCTATATGACGCGCCTGGAGTATCCAGAGATTAGCTTACACACTCAAATACACCGAATTATGGCGGCGCGCGTCGCCGAGATTGTTCAACACTATAAGTGCGATGGCGTGGCGGCTATCGGAGCGGACATCACCAAATTTTTGAGTGATTGGTTGCGACATCATATTTTGAAAGAAGACAAAAAGATCGGCATATGGGCCTTGAGTCGCGATAAAACGTCTTTTCTCTAAGAGCCTGTCCGGACAGGCTCTTAGAAATAAAAAAACGGAAGAGCATCTCTTGGCGAAGGAATCCGGGGGAGTGTATAGACCGGAGAGGCGGGTGACGCAGTCTTCGAACTCATTTTGTCTATTGCTTTCTGACGGCGCATTGGTCGGCATTACAAACTCCGGGAAGAGGAGAACGCACATCATGACGGCGGAACCAAACATAACGCAGCGGCGGATGAGGGCTGTCGCAATCATCGCGGTTATGGGGCTTGCAACAAGCGTCGCCGCCTGTGGTCGAAAACCGGCTCACGTCGATCCGCCTATTGGCGTGGCGAAGGACAGCTTTCCTCAAACTTACCCCAAAGTGGCCTCTGATCCACAACCGGAGGCAGGCAAAGTTCCAATGTTGCGTCATGATCGTTCGACGCAACGTTCCGTTCATAAAGACGAAAAGGAGCCTTTGGCTCCGGAGTTACCCGCAATTTTTATTCCTGATCCTCTTGCTCCTCTGCCTACGCCGACAATGCCCAGTATGGTCAGCGGAGGCGCCGTTGCGCCTCAGCTTCCGACGTTGAGTGGACGGTGACATGGATGTTGAGCGCAGTGTTGTGACTAAATAACATACGAAGGCGCGGGGAGCGAGGTTGCTTCAAAAGGCGGGCTCTCCGAATTAAAACGGCCCACTCTCCTCCGGTTGTCACAAACTCCAAGTCATGGTTTCCAAAGGCCTCCCGGCCTTTGGCGGGTCGAGGGCGGAGCCCCGATTCTTTCGGAGTTTTTTTCGGATTCTCAATTGGACAGAGTATATACTCCGTTCAATTGAGAACTCAAGAAAGAGCTTTCAAAGGAATCGGGGCTCCGCCCTCGACCCGCCAAAGGCCGGGAGGCCTTTGGAAACCATGACTTGGAGTTTGTGACGACCGGAGGAGAGTGGGCCGTTTTAATTCGGGGAGGCCGCATGATTCTCGGGTTCTCAACCGAACAGAGTGTATCCTCAATTGGACGGAGCATATCTGTTTTTTTGTCGTTAAGAATAAATTCGATTTTCTTTTTCCGGGCGTTGTGTGAAGAAACAAGGACTCTGCGCCCCATCCTTTTGAGCGAGTCAGCCCTATGAACGGCGGCTTTTCCTATCAAGACGGCGTCCTTCACGCCGAAAACCTGTCTCTGTCGGTTTTGGCCGACGCCGTCGGAACACCGGCTTACGTTTATTCCAGCGTGCGGTTGGAGGCCAATTATCGTCGATTTTCTGACGCTTTCTCCGGCTTGGACGCCCGGATTTGTTTCGCCGTCAAGGCCAACTCAAATCAAGCCGTTATTCGCACCTTTGCAGAGCTTGGCGCCGGCGCGGACGTCGTTTCGTTGGGAGAGATGAAGCGGGCTTTGGCCGCAGGCGCGCCCGCCGATAAGATCGTCTATTCCGGCGTCGGGAAAACGCGCGGCGAACTTCGAGCCGCTCTCGAAGCCGGGCTTTGGCAGATCAATCTCGAATCTCTGCCCGAGATGGTCGCCCTCAGCGAAATCGCCGCTGAGATGAATGTCGTTGCTTCCGTCGCCGTGCGCGTCAATCCCGATGTTGACGCAGGCTCTCATCACAAAATATCCACTGGACGCAAAGAAAATAAGTTCGGCATTGATATCGATCACGCGCGCCAAACCTATGCCGATATCGCTCAACGCTCTAGTCTGAAAGCCGTTGGCGTGGCGGTGCATATCGGGTCTCAGTTGACCGGGCTAGAGCCCTTTCGCCCCGCTTTTCAACGAGTCGCCGATTTGGTGCGGGCTCTGCGCGACGATGGTCACGATATTCGGAGAATCGATTTCGGCGGCGGATTGGGCGTCGTCTATCACAACGAAAATCCTCCCTCGCCTGCTGAATACGCCGAGGTTATTCGTCACGCCGTTGGTGATTTGGGATGTGTCATCACCGTCGAGCCGGGGCGCGCCTTGGTTGGCGACGCCGGGATTTTGCTTAGTCGAGTCGTCTATCGCAAGTCCGGCCTACATCGGCGGTTTCTGATCCTCGACGCTGCGATGAATGATTTGATTCGTCCTGCGCTTTACGACGCTTGGCATACAATTACGCCGGTGGTCGAGGCTTCCCATGCAGAGGGAAAGGTTGTGGTCGATGTCGTTGGTCCGGTGTGTGAAACTGGCGACACTTTTGCGACTCAACGGGCTTTGCCGCCGCTGAGCGCAGGTGATTTGGTGGCGATTATGACGGCGGGCGCTTATGGAGCGGCTATGGCGTCGAGTTACAATAGTCGTCCTTTGCTTGCAGAAGTTTTGGTTCGCAACCGGGAATTCGCCGTGATTCGTCCTCGTCAAACCATCGAGGATTTGATTGGATTGGACCGCCTTCCCTCTTGGTTGTCTTGATGTTTTCTTTGGATAGGTTTTTAATAGAAGGTTCTATGTAGAAAAGCAAAAAATAATAAATTAAAAGGCGCCAGGGACTGCGCTCTTCGCTGCTGGGGCCAAGGATGACTGAGAACGCAGTTTCTGGCCCCTTCTAATTTACTATTTTTTTCAATCAGAGTTCGGTTTCATCAAGCGTTCGTCTGTGGAAGATGAATGGACGATAATTCGCGATCGTTCAGAGCATCCAGGCAAGAGGTTCAGCATGTCCTCCTTGCAGAGCGCCACGCATCCTGCCGTCGCGGCATAGTCCTTATGCGCCAAATGAAAGAAAATCGCGCTCCCCTGCCCCGGAATCACAGGAAAGTCATTCCATCCCAACACCACAATCAAATCATATAAAGAATCTTCCCTCCATAAATTTTCATGGCTCGCGGCGTATGGCAGGCGCACATATTGATTATATCGAATGTCGGAAGGAGCGTCACACCATCCGTCATCCGGCGACAATGCCGTCGTTGGCAATTCCGTTACCGGAGGCGGCATTCGATCCGGACGATAAAACAGCCGCCGCATCGGTAAGACGCCGCACGGAGTCACTCCATCGCCTTCTTTCTTTTCGCGCCGCACGCCTCCCCTGCCGAGCGCGCATTGCATTTGTCCACCGGGCCAGCTCAGGAGGCCATTGGGAAAAACCAAAATATCCACACAAATATCCCCATGCTTGGCGGCGCAAAAAAAAGGGGCTCGTCGCGAGCCCCTTTTCATCATTTAATACGACCCTGCGGCCATAACATGGCAGTACATTCGAGCCCTTTTTAATCGTGAACAAAGTTCTGCGGCTTCTTGTCGCGAGCTGTAAGGGCCGACAGAGATTCTTGTGAACGTCCCACGTCCAGGAATTTGGACTTGGGAGTATGTCGGCTGAATATTTTGTAGCAATGCGCCGGATTTTTCTTGCAATTCAAACCATCCATTTTCAGCCATGGCTTTCTGGTGGTATGAAGCGAGGTGCAACATAAATCCTTCTGCGCCGGCGTCCGGGGGCGGCAACGCGGAGGCCATAGATGAAGAATTATTACGTCGGTTGGAGGCGTGGCGCGCCATATTTTTCTCGCCGGTGGACGAGTCTGCGCTTTTCGTTGTCAGGCCGTGCGTTTTTGCGGCGTTGTTGCCGGAAGGCTCGCCGGAGGCGGTTCGAAGAGCGGATGGATTGTCGGTTGTAATCAGCGCGTTGAATAAATTTCCGAGTTTTATGCTGTTGCTTTTGGTGAGTTGATTGAATTGTCCCCAGCTCACGCTTCCGGCGCCGAGGTCGGCATAAAGATTGCTTTGGTTGTTCCAAATCATATCAATATTTTGCACGACTTCTTGATGATGGGGATAGATCAAAGCGCCGAAAATGGGGCGACAACCCTGGATTGACGATGAGAATCGGTTGACGAGCGCGCTTTCTTTGCTCGCGACGCGGTTGCGGTCGGTATAGGCTTCTCCGCTTTGTACGGCGCGGTCGGAGGTGTGGACGCGAATTGGAGCGAATTCCAGGCGATTCTCCACCTCTGTGATGCACTGTGAGGTGCGTCGCAGTTGGTTGACCATCATCAGGTATTCGTTGGTCGCATCCGTCATCTGGGATGACGCGGGGTTTTGGGCGTTGTTGGCGACCATCGGCGCGTCGCCGTCGGCGCAAGCGGTCAGCAGCAGCGCGCCGCTGAGAGAACCTGCGAGCAAGGCGAATCGAACGGGATTTCCAAGCGGCGCCACAGCGGCCATAAAATCCTGTAAGAGCGGGCGTCGGAAGATGGAGAGACGGTCAGACACGGAGAAGCCCCTTCTCGCGCAATAATTCGGCCAAGGAGGTCTCTGGTCTGGCTCCGACGTGGCTGATGATTTCCGCCGCCGCCAAAGCGCCGATTCGCGCGCATTCTCCGGCGGGGTATCCTTGGGTGTAACCGAAAAGGAATCCTGCGGCGAAGAGGTCTCCGGCTCCTGTTGTGTCGATGACGCGGGAGATGGGCTCGGCCGGCACGACGTGGACGTCGTTTCCTGCGGCGATTACGGAGCCTTCTGCGCCTCGGGTCAAGACGGCGATGTCGCAATGGGCGCGCACGGCGGCCAGAGCCTCGGAGAATTGATCGGTTTGATAGAGGGCCAAAATTTCCTGCTCATTGGCGAACAGGATGTCGACGTGGTTTGCGGCGAGGTTCAAGAATTCATCGCGGTGGCGATTGACGCAGAAGCTGTCGGATAAGGAAAGAGCGACTTTTCGATGCGCCTGATGGGCTGCTTCCGTTGCTTTAAGGAAGGCTTGTTTGGCGCGGGGGGGATCCCACAAGTAGCCTTCCAGATAAGTGACTTTGGCGGAGGCGATGAGTTCCGGATCAATGTCTTCGACGCCCAGATCGACGCTGGCGCCGAGGAAAGTGTTCATGCTGCGTTGGGCGTCGGGGGAGACAAGAATGAGGCAGCGGGCGGTGGGGAGACCGCTTTCGGCGGGGGTTGTGGAGAAAGAGACGCCGGCTTTACGAATGTCTTGCTGGAAGACGCGACCGAGGGAGTCGTTGTAAACTTTTCCGATATAAGCGGCTTTTCCGCCGAGCGAAGCTACGCCGACCACAGAATTGGCGACTGATCCGCCGGAAATTTCGGCGACCGGCGTCATTTTTTGATAGAGTTGTTCGGCGCGTTCGGCGTCAATCAACGTCATCGCGCCTTTTTCGACGCTGTTATTTGTCAAGAAATCGTCGTCGGCGTATGCAAGCACGTCCACGATTGCGTTGCCGATTCCCACAACATCGAATACCGCCTCGACCATGCCTTCATTCCATCCATTGTTCTGTGGTTTTCTATTGGGAGTATAGCTGGAACTTAAAGCTGCGACAGCTTTGTTTTTTGAATTTGGGGGTGGTTTTTTTTGAGCGCTTTTCGCTGTTTGGGGTGTTCAGGCGTGAGGGAAGATAATATAAGCAAAACGAACAATTCGTGTGCGTCCATTGATTTTCATAAAAATTATGGGGCGTATAATATTCATGCGGACAGGCAATTTCAGAAGAAGGATCGCCTCGCGAATAAGGAGGAGGCTTTTATCTTTGGTTCGAGCGGCTGAGAACGCAGTCCCCTGCCCTTTTAATTTTTATGACAATCGAAAACTTCTCTTTATATTTGTAAAGCGATCTTCATATACACTGTTCGGTTGAGACCCCGAGAATCATGCGGCCTTCCCGAATTGAAACGGCCCACTCTCTATTCGGTTGTTACAAACTCCAAGTCATGGTTTCCAAAGGCCTCCCGGCCTTTGGC
>CAUYUA010000098.1:0-2763 GCA_963575675.1 Azospirillaceae bacterium | reverse complement strand
GGTTCAAAGTCCAGGCGTTTCAGAGCTTCTGTCACTAAATCGGTGTGGGATCCTTTGATCTCTTTACCGTTTGCTTGGGTGATGGTGTAGGGAGGCCATTCGACTGTACAAACCTTTATCGGCGTTCCAGCTTCGGCGACTCCGCCAAACCCTAGAGCGATGACGCACAGAGCCACGCCTTTGGTGGAAACCAAAGGCTGCTTCTTCAAAAAGTCGTGCGCATTTCTGTCTTCCGCTTGATGGTTCGACATAACAACAAATTGGAAAGGTTTAGGGACTGTGTTCCCAGTCGTTCGGGCCAAGGATAAAGCCTCTCTTTATTTAAAGCCTTTTGTTCAATGAGCGTCAGCCCAAGTGTCGCCGATTCCGACTTCCGCAACCAAAGGCGCATTCAGAGAAACGACCGATTCCATAACCTTACGCGCCACGGCGCGGTTTCTTCGGCTCTTCGGCAGGCGCCTCCAGCAAGTTCATCATGCACCTGAAGCAACAGTCGGGCGCGCAAATTGGCGCGTCGCAGAGCAGGCCCAATGTGGACCATTGCGCGCTTGATGATGTCGGCGGCGCTGCCTTGGATCGGAGCGTTGATGGCCTGTCGTTCCCGAAATGACGCTTGCCCGGGTTTTGTCGGCTGACCAGAAATGTAGCAACGCCTTCCACAAGAGTTTTGACGTATCCGTTTTCGCGGCATTGACGCTTGATGTCATCGATCCAAGCGCGCAGTTCGTGGAACTGATCGAGATAGTTTTTGATGAACTCGGCGGCTTCCGAGGTGGTCATGCCGAGCTGTTTTCAAGCCCAAAACCGCTGATCCCATAAATGATTCCAAGATCGCTTGGCTTTGCGTCGAATGTCGGAGTCATTTGATCGAGTGGAACGCCGAACACGCGCGACGCCGTAAGAGCATGAATATCGATTCCCTCTCGAAACGCCTGCTGCAACATCGAGATTCCGGCGATTTCCGCAACCAAACGCAGCTCGATTTGGGAGTAATCGACGGAAATCAACTTCATCCTGATTCAGGGATGAAGGCGGATCGAATTTTCCGCCCTCCTCGGTGCGGATCGGGATGTTCTGAAGATTGGGGTCCGTAGAGGACAAACGTCCGGTGCCTGTGTGGGCCATGGAGAAAGAAGTGTGAATGCGTCCGGTGTTTGGGTTGATTTGCTCGGGCAAAGAATCGGTGTAGGTGCTGCGGAGTTTTGCGAATTGTCGCCAATCGAGAACCAATGAGACGATTTCATGTCCCTGTTCGGCCAGAGGCTCCAATGTGGCGCTGTTGGTGACCCAATTGCCGGTTTTGCTCTTTTTGGAATCCGCGCTCAATCAAGCTCGCCGAATAAGACCTCGCCGAGCTGCTTGGAGGCCGACGTTGAATGAGTGTCCGGCCGCTGAAAGATTTGTTTTTCTAAAGCCACCTGTCGTTCGCCGAACTCTTGAGATAAGGCGGTTAAAACCTCATGTGTTGATTCGACGCCAACGCGCTCCATTTCAGCGATCACGGGAATGAGTGGTCGTTCTAAGGTTCATAGACGTTGCTGAGTCGCTCGGAGATCAGCATTGGTTTGAAATTTGGTGCAGTCGCAGAGTGATGTCGGCGTCTTCGGCGGCATAGGCGGTGGCTTGGTCGAGGGGGACATAATCGAAAGTGATGCGCTTTTGCGGTTCCAACCACATCATCAAATTTTATGGTGGCGTGATCCAAGTGACGTTCGGCCAATTCATCCATGCCGTGATGGCAACGTCCGACTTGCAGAACGTAAGACATCAACATGGTGTCATCGATCGGCGCCGTCGTGATTCCGTGTTGCGCGAAGACTTGGAGGTCGAACTTGATGTTGTGCCCGATTTTCAGCACCGAGGGTGATTCCAGCAATGGTTTGAGGCGTGCAATCGCCTCATCAAAAGAATCTGTGTCAGCGGTTCAGGAGAGGGCAGATTTTCGAGGTTTAATTCATCAGAGGAGGATGTGTTTTATGTCTTAGCGGAATAAGGCGCTTTGACCGGGCGTCATCGCCAAAGAGACGCGATTAAGTGAGCTTAGGAGTAAGTCCATCGGTTTCCGTGTCGACCGCCATTACTCCGGCTTCAAATGCGCGTTCGATCCAGACATCCAACGTTTTGATGTCTGTGATCATGCAGGGTGGTTGGGCTGCGGGCGACTCTTGATTCGTTTCGGCAAGATCACCTAGATGACTTTTTTCTTTCTGCGCGGTGTCCTTGATTTTTTGAATCAAACTATTGAAACCTTGCTCTTTAAGAAACTCCACCGCTCTGTCGACATTGATTTGACGCATCGCTAGGGCCTCAAGCGGCAGCGGCGTCGGGGCGTGATCACACAAACGGGCCAGATTTCGCGACAATCTTGCGCGATCGGCGTTTTCCAGCAAGGTTTGACGGCGTTTGGGTTGCTTGATCTCGGTGGCGCGAGCCAGCACCGCATCGAGATCGCCATATTCTGTGATTAGAAACGCGGCGGTTTTGGGGCCGATTCCGGGGACGCCGGGAATGTTGTCGGCGCTGTCGCCGATCAGCGCTTGAACGTCCACGACTTTATCCGGAGAGATTCCAAATTTCTCCCACACCTCGGGCGGCCCGATTTTTCGGTTGCGCAGAGGGTCGAACATCTCCACTCCCGACCGAATGAGCTGCATCATGTCCTTATCGGACGATACGATCACCACCGTTCTCCCGGCTTCTTCGGCCAGGCGCGCATATGTGGCGATCAAGTCGGCGGCTTCATATCCTTCGCATTCCAGCGAC
>CAUYUA010000097.1:0-2790 GCA_963575675.1 Azospirillaceae bacterium | reverse complement strand
TTTAGCACTTTTAATATATTTGGAACCCTGGTATAGTGCATTCCAAGCGCACCACGCTCGGCATCTTCTGCAACCGCCTGGATCATCGATCCAAATATATCCGGATTAATCTTTTTCCAGTCGAGATTACCAATATGCAGCAAATAGGACCGCGCAGTCTTGCTAAAACGAGGCACATCTGCACTGCCTGAAAAAAGTCCACCATTCACATAAGGAAAAACATCTGCCCACCGAGCAATTTCCGCCGCAGCACGATTCTTGGGCGGCGTGTTCATCGAGCGAAACAGCTCTGCGATTACTTCGTGTGTGTTTAAAGAGTCCTGCGCACTCATCTTTTCAATAGTAGATGTAAAGAGACCAGGACTATTAAAGATATTAGTGTCCTCCGCAAAGAAGCAGAAGATTAATCGCGCCATGAAATGATTCATGTCATGTCGACGCGCATCAGCGCCCCATTCGGGATTGTTCTTCAGTAACTCGATATAGAGCCGATTCAACCGCCCTGTTGCTTTGATATCGAAAGCGCTTTCACGTATCTGCTTGACCGTGGAAATCCCGGCTAACGGCAGAAAAAAACCAAAATGATTTGGAAAATCAGAGTATGCGCAAGCAATCGTCTCACCGGACGTCAAATCTTCGGCTTCCAGATCATGGCCGTCCGTGGCTAAAATGAAACGAGCTTTTGCTTTTGTCGTAGCAGCGCTAACTTTAAGCCGAACGAGCGTATTCGTGACCGTTCCGACAGAACAAACCGCTAAATGAATGTTATTACGCTGAAGGACTCCGCCATCGACATCCGAACGATTAGACTCGCCCGCGCGCAATCTCTTAATGGTCGTCTCTTTGTTTCCAAAGGCTTCCAAAAAAGCAAACGGAAACTCCTGCGGATCGAAAGGTCGCTCCGCCAGCGCCGAAACGGCTTCCTCGATCTCAACAGGATTCATTACTGATGTTTCCCTCGAAAACAGGACAGAAAAAGAACGAGAATACTTATTAATATTTAGAGAACCCGCTCCACGCCCGGTTCTTTCTCATATCCGGCCTGATCCAACGTGCAATCAACGAATTCAAGAAATTTATTCTTCGTCAAACTAACCTGTTTGGCCATCTGCGACAGCAACGGCTCTCCTAGCGTCTTATGATTAGACCCATGACTGGTGCGTGCGGATTTGTGATTTTTGCCGTCAAGCGTCCTGTAGATAAAACAGCGATGATGAGTCTCATCACGCTCAAACCCTTTGTTCTCAAGCGCTCTCTCAATATCTCTCTGGTCGCGAGTGGTCATTGGGCAACCACCTCAAAAGCGTCAAGAAGGGATTTCTTCAATTCTCTGGCTCCGCCGGTGAGGTGCTCGTCTGCTTCAAGTGCATATTGACGCCATAACACGTCAAGTTCCTGCAATAGATCATGCTCAAGTTCAACCCGCGTACCGGCAATCAAATCGATCCCAAATGCACCACTTTCGATACAATGGAATTGCGCACTTTCATCAAGAGACACTTCAAATGTGACAGATCGGCGCGATCTCACATAGCAGCCCCCTGAAGCAAAACCGGGCACCACAATAGGAGTCAGATCGACTTCAAGGATACGCTCGACATCTATGATGCGCTCAGGCTCTCGGTCTTTGTCGAGGATGACTTGCCCGACGACCTGCACATACTCTCGCGGTTTCCCAAGCAGCATTTCCTCGACCGACTCATGATACGAGCACTTCAGCTCCCGCATCGTCGGTGGATAATGCAAACGCAGCATTCTTTCCGAAAAATCAATTCCGATGAGCCGTCCGGTCACCGTAGCGACCGTCGGATCAGAGACCTGCGGCTGTGGCTCGATGACCCGTTCGATAAATTCCGACACCAAGGCAGGCTCGAACAAACTTCGTCCTGCCCGATTCTGGAGATAGACATTGATGCCGGATCGCTTTGGTGGAGCCATCTTGGCCAAAGACGACAAAATAGGGATGCGGAAGATCGGATCGGGTAACAACGCACGCACACGAGACGAATCTTGAGCATTAACGGCGTCAACAATACCAAACAAATCACACGTTACAGAGCTAATCGCATCGTAATCAAACAAAGTTTGGTCGGTATCGCCAATGACAATAGGCGCAATGAAACTCCCCGGTTCAGGAAGCTTGCACAAAACAACATAGCGCATCTCAACCTCGGTCGAGATACGCAGACGTTGACGAACCTCTTTACCCTCATGGCGCATACCGAGCAAATGCACCGCACGTTGAAACGACTGAAGAGACTGAACGAGCACACCAACAGGCACGACACGGTCATTCGTTGATTTTCCGCCGAATCTCAGCTGTAGTTCTCTCGTTCGACCTTGATTCTCGTGAACCATCCCGTCTTCCACAAACACAGAGCCAAATACTTCAGTCAGCTTCGCAACAAACTTCAGATATTCATCACTGAGTTTCAGCCCATCCCACTTCTCGCGTTCCGACCGAGATAAATAACTTGCACCCAACTCACTAAACCAATACGGTAAAATTTTATTTATTAAAAGACAACCATCCATCTCACTCAAAACACTAACGATCTAGAACAGCATTCACGTAAGCGATATCATCACAGAGTGTCAAGTTCAAACTCAGAATCAATCAGAAGAGCGCATTAGGATAATGGCTCAGTTTTCGTTAAGTCGGGGTAGCATTTCTAAGTTGTAGCCTAATAGTTGCGATCAGGCACGAACAGCCCGTTGCTGTTCTGAATCGGAGGGTGTTCGGTTGAGATACATAGCGAATTCACTCGTATAGAGTGCTGAACGTGGATT
>CAUYUA010000096.1:0-2985 GCA_963575675.1 Azospirillaceae bacterium | reverse complement strand
GCGCGTCGACCAAGGGCGTGCTTTCATCGACGCGCCGCCCCACTCCGGTCACGATTCTTGTGGCGATGCTCATGACATGGCCGTTATCGCGAAATTGAACTTCGGTCAGCTCCAGCTTTCCGCGCCGTTCAACATAAATTTGTTTGGCGCCGTTCACCATGATGTCGGTCACGGCTTCATCGGCCAATAGAGGCTCCAACGGTCCCAGACCCAGCATGTCATCGAGAAGCTGCTCGATAAGATCGTGACGCTCGGCAAGGTTGAGCTGCAATTTTTGTTCATTCAAAAGATCGATGACCAAGCCTTCCATTTCGCGCGCCAGGTCGGAACGAGAAAGTTTGGCTGCGGCCGCAGCGTCCAGGCGTTCGAAGCAGAGGATGAATGCGCGTTTTGGCTTGTTCAATGCTGGCGCGACTGGCGGACGAGCGCGTTGTGGGGGGGCGTTATGGTTTCCGCTTCTATGGCGGCTGTTGTTGGCGGGGAAGAATAGGACATAAGGGAGTCGTCGCCGGGAGGCCGGGCGGTAAATGGGCAGGGGCCTCTGTGGGCGCGTCGAGGGCGTGGGGTTTTGCGGCGGAGGAGATTCGGCAAGAAGTTGATTCAGCAGAAGTGACGAGGTTGCGATGATCGAAGATTGAGAGTGACGCCCTTTGGGCAAGGGCGTCTGAATAAAGCTTACGATTTGGGCGGCTTTGCCTCTTGGAAGATTCGGAAAGGATCGGATTGAAAATTGCGCGTAAAGCGGGATAAAACGCTCTTGCAGCGTGGAGAGATTGGCTGAATGTGGGTCTTGAACATCATCGCCGCGTGTGGCTCGCCAACCGATCATAAATCAAACGCCCCTAAAAAGCATAGAAGAATGCAAAGAGGATAAAGGAAAACATCTCTCGATGTTTCGAGACTTTATCATACCGGCGAGCAGAGAAAATGACACAGCAACGCGCAGAGAAAATAATAAATAGGTTCAGGAACCGCGCTCTCAGTCGCGAGCAAGATCGCCGCTCTCCTATTCGCAAAGCGATCTCTTGAAATTGTTCGTCTTTGTTATAGGTCTATGCAAGGCGGACGGTTTGAAAGGAAGATGGCTCGCAAATTAAGGAGAGCGGTGATCCTTGGCCTTGGCGACTGGGCGTTCTGTCCCTGAACTCATTGGATTTTAGAATGCGATTGTTCCGAGAAACATGCGCTGGCGATTGCAAAATTCCAAACATCCCGACTATTGTTGATGGTTAAATACGCGAATTTACGCTTCCAGTCGGGATATGGATGTTATGGCCGACAAGCCGTTGAGTTTCTTTGAGAGCGAACCAACAATTGAGGCTTTCCATCCTGATGCACCATCGCGTGGCGATTCGGCAAGAAAGCCTGAATCGAATTGGAAGATTCTCGTTGTTGACGATGAAGACGCAGTTCATTCAATCACGAGAATGATTTTTGCAAAAGAAACGCTTCCGAGATCGTGGATTAACCGTTCTGTCGGCCTTTTCCGCCGCTGAAGCCGAACAAACGCTGCTGCTGCAACCGGAAATTGCAGTTGTTCTGCTCGATGTGGTGATGGAAACCGAAGACGCCGGTTTAAGGCTGGTGAAAACGATTCGGGAAGATCATAACAACCAGGCGACGCGAATCATATTACGCACCGGCCAACCGGGACAAGCTCCTGAAGAGCAAGTGATCGTCGGGTACGACATCAACGACTACAGAGCCAAAGAAGAGCTGACCGCGCAGAGACTCTTCACGACTGTGATAGCCGCTTTGCGTTCTCATGAAACAATAGTGTCTCTAGAAAATAGTCGTCGAGGAGTTGAACGTCTATTGGCGAGTTTTACGCCGTTCTTCGGAGTTCGAAGTCTGAGCATCTTCTCCTCGATGGTCTTGACGCAACTGGAGTTTGTTCTTTCTGCGCCGGTGAATGGAATATTTTGTTTCGAAGAAGGGGCTCAAGACGCTTCTTCAGCGCTTTCTTGCAAAACCGTTGAGGGAATAACGCATTCATTGTGTGACGGGTTGCCGGTGTTGGCGACTTACGGCGACGCCGTTACCTGGGTGAACCGCCCCAAGGAGCGCTCTAATGAAACCAACGCCTTCCTTCCTTCTTGCGTGCAAAAAGCAATTCGCGACGCCATAGAGGGGCAGAAAAACGTCTATAACGATGATGCGACGGCTCTGTATTTGCCGGTCCAGGCTGGTCGGGCCGTGGTCGCCATGCTTCAGACCTCCGGACGAACTTCGGAAGATGATCGTCGGCTGCTCGATATTTTTGCGTCGAAAATCGCCATCGCCATGACCAACATTATATACTATGAGAAAATGGTGTCTTTGGAAGAAGCCGCCGTCACTGATTTCTTGACGGGGCTGAGCAATCGTCGACAATTGTTGCGAGAGGGAACTTTTCTGTTGGCGAACGCGCGTCGCGCCGGAACGCCGTTGGCGTTGGCGATGATAGATATTGACCACTTTAAAAACATCAATGATTCTTGGGGCCATGACGCCGGAGATATGGCGCTGCAATATTTGGGAAAAATATTAAAGTCTCGTTTTCGTAAAACGGACCTTGTCGCTCGTTTTGGAGGTGAAGAATTTTGCGTCATGTTGCCCGGCGTTTCAAAAGAACAGGCGGTTGAAACCCTTGAAAGGTTTTTGGAGAGTCTTCGTTCCGATGTGATCATCATTGACGAGAAGCCGCTTTCTATTACCGTCAGCATTGGAATTTCCGCGCTTGAAACGACGTCCATAGATGAGATAATTTCAGCCGCAGATAAAGAGCTTTATCGCGCCAAACACGCAGGACGAAATCGGATCATGGCGTGATTGAGCCAAAGCGGTGTTGCTTTTATCCAAACAATATGGACGCCTTGCTGGGCGCGTTCTCCATACCGGGAGACTTTAATTCCATGAAAGATTCTCTTTTGCGCGCGCTGATCTTGGTTGTCGCGCTGATTGGAACTTCCCTCGCAACGATGGCGACTCCATCTTTGGCTGCGG
>CAUYUA010000095.1:0-2986 GCA_963575675.1 Azospirillaceae bacterium | reverse complement strand
TAGCCATACAAAATTCTCGTTGTTATGAATTGAATTCATCTATATGCCCAATGGAACGTGGAACGGAAACTATTAAGAGGCCAGGCGTTTCCTGCGCTCCGGATTAGTTTTATCAGATATTAAATCTTTGCGTAATTGGACAACGATCAGATCGATCATATCGATACGTTTTTGCGGCGTTTGAGCTGCTTGGATTATCTCGCTGTATTTGTCGGCGGTGAGTCGTCCTAGATCAATCATAGATATAGTAGCTCCCTCCTGTTTGTAGAGGCGATGGATTGCGTCCATTAGGCGGCCCATCAACTCCTTGTCTATGTCTGGAACGGGAGCGGGCTCTAACGGGGGCGTGACAGAGGTCGGAGGGGCGGACGACTCGTCCTCTGGGCGCATGGGGCCTTCGCCGGTCGTTAGCCATTGCACAGAGACTCCTGCCGCTTTGGCAATTCGAACCACCTTATCTAACCCAGGCTCTGATCCGGCCAGGTAGCGCCGCAGGAGGTTGTCATCAACCTCGCACTTGCGCGCAAACGACAAGACGCTCTTTTGCTCGTCAAGGATTGTGCGAAGTCGCGAAGAGAACGAACTTGGCGTCGTTTCCATGTTCGGCATGGTAACTTGGAACTCCATTTCCAAGTTGCAAACACAGTTCCATGTTTGGCAACTTATTGAAATACATGAAAATTTTCCAAATTTGCTCCAGATGCGGAAAAACAAACTTGGAATCGTCTGGAATCGAACTTGGAACCAAATTGTCTGCAAAACGCAGTTGACAATACCTACTCAAGTAGGCATATTCATCTCCATGAGTTGCCCACGGCAACTAACAAGCCAACGGCGACCGGCCCTCACAGACCGAGCGTCATCATAATTAGAGCAGAGGCAACGGTATGGCCCACTTAACGCAAAATTTCCAGTTTGTCGCAGTCGCCTCAAGCGAAGTGACCGACTGGAGCCCGGAGTTCATCAGGGCATGCGTTACAAGTCGCGGCATGACGCTGCAACAGCTTTCGGTTGCAAACGGTCTCCCGCATTACGCCTGCAAAAACGCCTGCCACAGAGCAGCCCTTAAGGCGTGGGCGGGCCGTGAGGGGATCGAAACAGGAGTCTAAGCGCCTTTTAGGCGCAAAAAGCCCGGCTTCGAAGGACGGTCGAAGCCGGGCTTATTCCGTGATGCGTCAAAACACCTGTTGACACGATATCACGGGAGATGGGTATGGTCAAGGTCGAATCGCACAATACATTGCCGATCGGGCCGTTGGTCGGCGTGCTGGCGGAGATGGAGCGAGCCGGACATGGCGCGGCGGCGCTGAAGCTGCTCGCGGCGTATGGCGGAGGAAGGATAAAAATCCCTGTAATTCCGCTGGATCGGTGTTGGAGGGGGTTGTGGGTAAGGATGCGGCAGAGTTTTTATGCAAAATGTATGGCAGAGAAATTATTCATATTCCCAAAGCGCGCCGCTGGCGCGGTTTAAAGCATGCGATCCTTGACGGCAAAGATGGCGCACGAGAAACATCACGGATTTTGGATTGTTCTGAAGGATATGTTTATCAAGTGCGCGCAAAGGCGCAAAATAGAATGCCCCCACCCCTTTTTGCATGGGCCGACAAACCGAGGTAAGTGATGCTAAGTAAATCAGCATCGCTTACCTCGGGCTAATTCGTCATTACTCGCTGATTATCTACTCCAGCAGCGAGTTGTCGTACCTCAAATCCTCAATTTCGCGCCGCCGTGGTGCGCGCCGGCGATCCGCTCCAGTTATTGACGCATATTCGCGGCGTCGACAGGGATTTCAAGCCGGAACTGAGCCGGTTGTTCGGCGCGTGCAAGGCGGAGGTCCCGGTCGATCCCTCGCTGCGAAAGATGGTGGACGGAAGACTCCGCTATGAGCGGCTGGCGCCCTCGATCCCATGGCAAGTCATCGCCGCGATTCACATGATGGAATCAGACGGCGATTTTCGAGCGCACCTGCATAATGGGGACCCCTTGACGGCGCGAACAGTTCACGCGCCCGCCGGACGCCCGGCGGCGGGCTCTCCACCTTTTTCATGGGAGCAGTCCGCCCTCGACGTCTTACGGAGCAAGGGATGGCTGCGAAGTGGAGCGGATTGGTCGCTCGGAGCGACGCTTGAGCGCGTGGAGCGTTATAACGGGTTGGGATATCGCAGATCCGGCCTACCGCCGTCGCCTTATCTATGGGCGGGATCAAACCATGAACGCTGCGGGAAGTTTATCGACGACGGAAAGTTTGACCCGACCGCCGTCTCGCAGCAGATCGGCGTAGCGGTCCTGCTGCGCGCGATGGTGGATCGCGGCCTCTTTGTGTTTCCCTCCGAAGGAGGCGCGCTATGACGGCTATCGATTTTTCTCCCCTGTTAGGGGAGCTGATCGCGCCGCTCTTCGCCATCCTGGGCGGCGTGGCGGCCTATTTCGCGCGGCGCGGACTGCGGGCGATCGAGCGCTGGCTGGATATCCAGCTCACCGATCGCGCCTGCGCGACGGTGCTGATCGCCCTCGACCGCGCGCTGGCCTACGGCGAGCAGCGGGTCTCCGCCAGTCTACTCGAAGGCGCGGTCGCGGACGTCCGCAGCGCGAAGGTGGCGGCCGCTGCGCAATACCTGATCGATCAGACGCCCGGCGCGCTGAAGAAGCTGGGTATGTCCGAGCCTGAAGTGCAGCGCCTTGTGGCGGCCGAGCTGGCCAAGCGGATCGGGTGAAATATGGGCGACGCCGTGCAGCAGTTTCTTCCGTGGGCGCAGACGGCGGGAGCGGTTGCGATCGCGGCGTCGCCCGTGGTGGCGGTCATGTGGCTGATCATGACGCTGAAGTTCGCGACGCGCACGGAATTGGCCGCGCTGAGGATAGAGATCAGCACCCAATATGCGAGCGAGCACGCCGAGCTGCGCGTGCAGCTCAGCCGCCTCGAAGTGCGGATGCAAACAACCCCAACAAAAGACGAGCTGGCCGCTCTTCGCCATGACATTGACCG
>CAUYUA010000094.1:0-3055 GCA_963575675.1 Azospirillaceae bacterium | reverse complement strand
CCTTTCGTTCAGTGATCAGCTAGCTGAGGCGTCAGGCAAATTTGGAAACGATTGCCGAGATATTGATCAATGGCTTTCTGTTTTCCAACTCCCATCTGATCAGCGCGTCGCTTAAAGAATGTCCCAGATTCGATCTCTGCTTAATTTATAAGCAGCCTCTTTCTGCTGGGCGCTTTAAAGAGACATTTGTAAACGAAGCGACCGAATGAATTCAACAATTAAAAAAGGTATGACTTTCGTGCGAACGATTGAGAATTTACATCGACCAAACCTCGCCTCAAAACAGTTGCGTCATATTCTGTTGTCTGGCGTTGTGTTGGCGTTAACGGCTTGCGCCGCAGTTCCGGAACCATTTTCAATTGATGAAACACGAGAACGAGTGAATCGTGACAAAGCCGTAATTTTTGGTTCATCGGCGCCAATCAGTGGCCCGATTGCTCTTGATGAAGCACTGGCGCGGGCGATCAAATTCAACCTTGATCATCGCTCAGAGATGTTAAGTCAGGTTGTTTCACAACGGCAACTCAACCTCACCAGCTATGATCTTTTGCCGAAACTTGTCACATCGGCCGGTTTCAACAGTCGAAACAATGATTTGGCCTCTAGTAGCGAATCAATAAGAACTCACGCCCAATCGCTTGAACCATCAACATCCAGCGAACGGTCATTGGTAAGCGCTCAAGCGGCATTAACATGGAATATTCTTGATTTCGGCGTCAGCTACATTCGCGCACAACAAAGCGCCGATAGAACACTGATTGCTGACGAACAGAAACGGAAGGTTATTCATAATATTCTTCAAGATGTCCGCACCACCTACTGGCGAGCCGTCGCCGCTGAACGATTAATTGGACGACTTGATCCTTTGCTCAAACGCACCGAACGCGCGTTGGCGGACGCTCAGGCTTTGGAAATAAAGTCGGTTCGCGCTCCGCTGGAAGAACTACAATATCAACGAGCGCTTTTGAATACACTGGAACAATTACGCGCTTTACGGCGTGAGCTGGTTGGCTCGAAAACACAGTTGGCGGCTTTAATGAATCTACCGCCAAATGCGGAATATCGCGTCAGATTACCAGAAAATGCATCTCAGTATATCGTTCCGACCTTGCCTGTCTCACCGGCCGAAGCCGAAGAAATGGCGCTCTACAATCGCCCAGAACTTTTCCAGTCATCTTATGAATCTCGTATCAGTGGCGCAGAAACTAATCGTATTTTGTTGGAAATGCTGCCTGGAGTCAGTTTCAGTATTGGAGGAAATTACGATTCGAATCACTATACGGTTAACAGCGCCTGGGCTTCATATGGCGTTAACGTCGTTTGGAATCTGTTGACCCTGTTTTCAACTCCGGCTCGTTTGGAATTGGCAGAAGCCGACGAACTGATGAAAAACGTTAAACGAGCCGCTCTAAGTATGGCGATTTTGGCTCAAGTGGAGGTGGCTTATTTACGCTATCGCCATGCGGTGGAAGAATTTTCAACGGCTCGGGTTCAGGCCGATGTCGAAAGCCGGATATTGCGACAACTTTCGATTGCAGGAAAACTTAAACAAGTTGACGAATTATCCGTAATACAAGCCGAAGCTGAAGATGTTTTCGGTGCTTTACGACGAGACACGGCTTACGCCAACCTGCAAAACGCCTATGGCGCAGTTATGGTGTCGATTGGCGTTGATCCTCTACCGACAACGCTGACGTCCGATACGTTGCCGAGTCTGACCCAAGCAGTTCGTAATCTTCTGCATAGTTGGGATGATGGTTCGGCTCTTCGTAAAGCGCTGACGACCATTCGTAACGCCGAACAACACACTCTTTCTCCCGTTACTGGGGATGCATCCAAACAACATTCAACAAACACTTCAACCGCGCCAACAGAACACCCGGAACGGTCATGAACAGCGACATGCTTCGAATCTTGACGATCGTTATGGCCATCAACATAGCGACGCCGTTGGCAAAAGCGGCGGATAGCATCTCATCATCACCTTCCGGCGCGCTCGTCAACGCCGCAGGTGGCGAAGTGCGGGCTGTTATCAAAGCGCGTCACCAAGCGACTTTATCGAGCGAGATAGCCGGCCGCATTACACGACTCTCTTTGCGAGAAGGCGATCGTTTTACGAAAGGCGATAAGCTGGTTGAATTTGATTGTGAAGCTTTGCTTGCGACTCTGGGAGTCGTCAAATCCAGTTTAGGACGCGCCCAAGCTCGCCTAGAGGGCTTATCAGGATTAGCGGCCCACCATGCCGCCGGCAGCATGGATTTAGCTTTGGCAAGGGCCGACCTCGAAAAAGCACGTTTTGAAGTCCGTGGGGCATCCGTTGCAGTTGATCATTGCGCAATCACAGCTCCTTTTTCCGGTTTAGTGGTCGAACTTAAAGCACGGGTTTATGAAACCGTGGCGCCGAACACACCTTTATTGACTATACTAAACGATTCCGGCTTAGAAGTTTCGTTGGTGTTTCCTCCAACTTGGTTGGCTTGGCTGAAACTCGGCCAGCGCTTTTCGCTTGATATTGATGAAACCCGGCAAGTTCATATCGGCAAGATTGTCCGACTTGGCGCGCAAATCGATCCGATTAGCCAAACCATTGCAGCTTATGGTGAATTAGATACGGTGGATCGGACAATCATCTCGGGAATGAGCGGAACGGTCCGCTTTGTTCGACCATGACGGAAGGCGCTTCGGTTTCAATGGATCGAGAGGCGTCGATTTTCTCGGTGTTTCTGCGGTTGGAAGAATCAGCGCGTCAGGCATTGACGATCGAAGCCCTACGCTTTGCAATAGTAAATGAACCACGTCGGTTGTTCGATTATCGTTGGGCGGCTCTTATTTCTGGCGCTTCGAACGAAACAGCGCAGGTCGAAGCCCTCTCTGGTGTTGCTGTCCTTGATAAGAACACGCCGATGATTTGCTGGCTGGGACGAGTAGCAAATCAAGTTGTCGCACGCCCAGAAGCCTCTGATCCGCACACACTTCAACCTGAGCAAATTTGCGAACGCGATCGTCATGACTGGATGGAATGGAGTCCATCTCAGATATTGTGGTGCCCTTTGGT
>CAUYUA010000093.1:0-3120 GCA_963575675.1 Azospirillaceae bacterium | reverse complement strand
TTCATGCGACTGAACTCGGTTAAAACGTTGAAGACCTCCGTCCCTTTGAACCGACGCGTTTCTCACACTCTCTCATGGGGTTGTGAAGTTTTAATAGAGCTGTAGGCTTGCACCGGGTCCAGGAACACAGTTCCTGGACCCGGTCTTGTTTTGTTTGTGTGTCTAACGCGGATTGAGCTTTTGTTTCGTTCTGTGGCGAGCTTAATTCAGTGTCTGTGCTGGAGGATAGATGGCAATGCGACGTTTCGCCGGTTTAGCTGTAGCGTTCTTAATTGTTTCTGCTTGTCAGACCACCGACGCCCAGTTGGCGACGTCCAGCAGCGGCGCCCAACAAAGCGAAGCCGTCGATTCCGAACAAAATCTCGAACATTGGCTCGCCGGAGTTCGCGCCGAGGCCATGCGTCAAGGCGTCAGCAAAAGAACCCTTGATCTCGCGCTTCGATCCGTCAAGATCATTCCCCGCATTTTGGAACTGGATTCAAGTCAACCCGAGTTCTCCCGCACCACCTGGGCTTACTTGGATTCCGCCGTTTCGGAAAACCGCATTCGCAACGGACGACAAAAGTTGGAGCAGTACGGCTCTATTCTTAACCGCGTTTCTCAAGAATTCGGCGCTCCCCCAGAAATCTTGGTCGCTTTCTGGGGCGTTGAAACCGACTATGGAATTGATCTCGGTAGTTTCAACGTCATTGACGCCGTGGCGACCCTCGCTTTCAAGAGCCGCCGTCAAGCCTACTTCCGCACCGAGTTATTGGCGGCGCTTCAGATTCTTGAAAAAGGCGACATTCCGCGCGAGAAAATGCTCGGATCCTGGGCGGGCGCTATGGGCCAGACCCTATTCATGCCGACGATTTTCCTTAAACACGCTCTTGATGAGGATGGCGACGGACGACGCGACATTTGGTCCAGCATGCCCGACATCTTTGCCTCTACGGCGCACTTCGTGGTGAAAGGCAATGGCTGGAAACCCGGCCGTTCGTGGGGTGAAGAAGTTCGCTTGCCAAAGGACTTCCCGTGGGATCAGGCCGAGTGGAAGCGCAACAAATCTTTATCGGAGTGGATCAGTCTTGGCGTGCGCCAAGTTCGCACAGGCGCTCCGCCCGCAGGAGACCCCAACGAACCGGCGGCGATCATCATTCCGGGGGGGTATTCCGGGCCTGCTTTTTTGGTGCGTGAAAATTTCGACGCCATTATGCGCTATAATCCTTCAATCAGCTACGCTCTGGCTGTGGCGCTGTTGTCCGATCGCTTGGCTGGCCGAGAGGGCGTCGTTCAGCCTTGGCCGCGTCATGAGCAGGCTTTAAGCCGCAGTGAGCGCGTGGAGTTGCAAGAAATTTTGATTTCCATGGGGTATGGTTCGGGGAAGGCCGACAGCTTGATTGGTCCGGTTACGCGAAACTCCTTGCGCAAATTTCAAAGCAGCATCGGCGAAGTTCCTGATGGTTTTCCCACAAAGTCTTTGCTGAATCGTCTTCGTCAGGCGGCTCAAAACCAGTAAAAGTGGGGAGCTTTCCCGATCGTGTCTTTATACGTCGATGATCAGAAAAAAAACGACGCATCGACCTGTGGCATACTAAATTAAGTGGGTCTAGGAACACAGTCCCTGGACCCCTTTAATTTTATCGCCGCTTGAGGATAAAAGGTTTTCTCTTTTTAGGAATGCGCTCTGTTATGACTCGCCGTTTTCAATCGCGTCGCCAATCGCCGCGTCGCCAGCCGATCTCTTCGGAGCCCATTCTCGCCACAGAAGATGTTGCTCCAGAGCCTGCGGATTGTCCACGTTGCCAAAAGCCGGTCGCTTTTTGCGTGTGTTCTGTTCTTGCCCATGTCGCCAATCGCTTGATGGTGGTGATCCTTCAGCATCCCCAAGAGCAAGATAAGACTCTTGGAACCGCTCGATTGACGCAGCTTCAATTGCAGCGCTCCATCCTTAAGGTTGGGCTGTCGTGGCCGAATCTTAAGACATTGTTAAATCGCCGAACCGTTGATATGAAGCGTTGGGCTGTGTTGCATCCGGGCTCTGCCGAGCAAATGAACAGTATTCTCGCGGAGTTCTCTGAGCCTCCGGAGATCATGGTGCTTGACCGTTCTGGAACGCCCGCCTCCACGGGAGAATCCAACGCCGCTTTGCGTGGGTTGGAGGGAATTATTCTTCTGGATGGCAATTGGCAACAGGCGAAAACGCTATGGTGGCGTAATCCGTGGTTGTTGAAGGCTTGGAGAATCGCGTTGTTTCCTCGGTTCCGTTCGGCCTATGGGGCTTTACGGCGCGAGCCTCGGCGTCAGAGCGTCTCTACTTTGGAGGCGGCGGCGTTATGTTTGGCGCATTTGGAGAAACAGCCGGCGCTTTTCACGGCGTTGGTCCAACCTTTGGAGCATTTGGTGAAGGCGGTTTCAGCGCCGAAGAGAACCGCAAAGATTGTTCAATTGACCGATGCGCTTGACTCTGCTGATTTGGCTGATTCAGTGAATGCTTCCGAATGAAGCAAACAGTCAATTAAATGGGTCCAGGAACACAATCCCTGGACCCATTTAATGTTTTGCCCTCCATTCCTTAATTCGATGATGTCGGCCTCGACACGGCCTTGACCATTGCTGCGTGTGCGTCGATAGTGTCAACGCTATCAATCGGGAGACGTCATGCCACTTACAGACCCTCTTGTTGATCGGACTTACATCCACACGCGCCAAGTCACCTGCACGGGATATCGGCGTGTGGACGGTCTTTGGGATATTGAAGGCCATCTCACTGATGTGAAAGGGCATGATTTCGACACGGAACACCGTGGCGTTCTCGAACCGGGAGACCAGGTTCACGCTATGTGGATTCGCTTGACCGTCGACGATCATTTCGTCGTAAGAGGCGTCGAAGCCGTCACCGACAAAGGCCCGTTCGGTCGATGCAACGCAATCACGCATAGGTTCCAAGGACTGGTCGGATTAAGCGTCGCCGCCGGATGGACGCGCGCCGTTCGCGAGCGTCTGGGTGGTCCTTTGGGCTGCACGCATCTGGTCGAGTTGTTGGGGCCGGTCGCCACAACCGCGTTTCAGACAATATACCCGGTTCTGGTGCGCGAACAGCGCGCTCGCGGTGAAGATAGGGCCAAACTACGCCTGGGG
>CAUYUA010000092.1:0-3239 GCA_963575675.1 Azospirillaceae bacterium | reverse complement strand
ATCATATAACTCCAAACGCCACGCAAGCGCGCAGAAAATCCGTTCAATCTGGCCTAGTCACGTCCGAAGACGTGGTGTAAATTTTTTCTCAGGCAAACGAAGCCGCCGCCCATAAGACATTACCGACAAACCGCCGATCAATTCCGCAACCTTTGGTCGCGTTTAGCCGAATTCATGGACGCGAGCAAGGATGACGTTCTCGCCTACATGAGCTTCCCCGTTCAGCACAGAACGAAGATTCATTCCACTAACTTATTGTAAAGATTCAATAATGAAGTAAAACGTCAAGCCGATGTCGTCGGCGTCTTTCCCAACGAGCAGGCCATTGTTCGACTGATCGGAGCTGCTCTGCTCGAAAATAATGATGACTGGGTCATTCGAAGTCGTTATATGCAAGTTGAGGGCATGGCCGAATTGGCCTCTGTCGGAAAACGCGACCTGATCGCTATTCCTACCAAGGCCGTGTGACCGATATCGCCTGGAGCTAAGCGAGGTATTTACATCACGACCTCGGACGCACCCCTTAGAATGGTTTGTCTTATTAGAAATGATTACAAACTTGACTTTTTGTTTAGAGACAATCAGGATTTTGACGAGCAATTGCTTCGGCAATGTTGGACAGCCAGCGAACTTATGGCAAACGCAATCGACTTGACGATTCACGCCTGGGCTGTTCTCCAACGATCTCGGATTTCAAAAGGTGGTTCCCATGGCCGCTCGATCCAGAGCCTTAATAGACGATCGCGCGATCGTTCCTGAAAACGATCTCTGCGGACTGCCTGAGCCGCTTGTTCCGGCTGGGCTCGATTTGCGTCGGCTCTGGTGGATGAAGCTTGATATCGGCGCTCTTCAGAACTCTGATTTCAACCAACTGACCTACGATGATTCCGCCTGGCGCGCCGCTGTTACGCTCTGGATGCGCGCCTGGCACCAGCCCCCCGCCGGATCACTGCCCAATAGCGACCGAGCGTTGTGCGCATTCGCCGGACTGGGACGCGATCTGCGCACCTGGAGAAAAATTAAAGTCCTGGCGTTATACGGATTCAAACTTTGCGCCGATGGTCGCCTGTATCACGGATTTCTCTGCGAGCAAGCTCTGGAGGCCGCCGAGGAAATGCGGTCCAAGCAAGAGCGCCGCGATCGGGAAAGAGAGCGGAAAGCGTCCGGGCGATCCTGCGGAATTCCGACGGACGCGGATGGATTGTCCGCAGGAATTCCGGTGGACGCGGACGGCTTGTCCGTCGGAATTCCGCAGGAAAATCGGACACAGTACAGTACAGAACAGGACAATACAGGACAGGATGAGACAATAAGATTTGGTCGCGCAAGCGCGCCGCCCTCAAGCCAAGCCGTCTCCGTTCCGCCGGTTTCCAACGGAACTCAAGACCGACCCAGAGCGGAAATCCATGACCCGTCAACCGGAATTCCGGCGGACAATCCACCCGCGTCCGCAGGAATTCCGACGGACAAGCCGTCTGCAAATCCGTCGCCTCCTCCGAAAAAGCCGCGCGCCGCAGCTCAAGGAACGCGCCTGCCGGAAGACTGGACCGCGCCGGAAGACTGGTTGGAGTGGGCGGCGCGTGAAGAGGGAATGCCGATCCGCGCCGCGATCCGGCAAGCGCAAATCTTTGCAGACTACTGGAGAGGGCGTCCAGGAGAGGGCGGAAGAAAAGTCGATTGGTTTGCGACTTGGAAAAACTGGATACGCCGATCGATCGACAACGAGTCTCAAAATCCAAAAAATGGAGGAAATAATGTCGAACGTAGTGCATATGAATTGTTCGCCGATATCGCCTTCTCAACGCAAGAGTTTGCAGACGGCAATACAGGACCAGACGGATGCGGATGGAGAACCGATCGTATGGAGAGCGCCAACATCGATCACTTCCGATTTGCGCCGCATGGCGAGCGATGAATTGGCGCGAACGAACGTCGACGAAACCGCCGTCTCTATTCCGGTGTTGAAACAGTGGTTGGCTCAAGTGGGATCGCTGTGCGCCAGCGGACGCATGACCGAAACTGAGGCCATGCGGCGCATCTCCGCTTACTCCGCGATGCTGCAAAGTCGGCCTGCTTGGCAGTTTTCGTTGGAGTCAATCGAAGCCGTGGCGCGCGCCTGCCGGTTCTTCCCGTCTTACGCCGAACTGGTCGAAGCCCTTGATCTCTGGACTGAACGCCGCGCTATCCGCATTGATCGACTGCGCGCGCTGACGTCTCCGCCCTCGCCTCCGCCACAACAACAGCTCGACGGAACAACGCCGCAAGAACGGAAAACCGCAGCAACTTTCTTCGCGTGGATACGATCGAACGAAGGCCAAGAAAAAATCGAGGGTGTTCGATAGAGATACATGGGCCATGAACTCGCTATAATTGCCATGGCAATCAAAGAAAGGGTTTGTATCGCCTGTCTCTCCCAGTCATTGGTTCCTTCCTGGCGGTTTTCAAATAAGGGGGGAGGCTTCCCACCACCCTATTCGTCTGAGATCGGAAAAATGCCTGAACGCCTGAACGCCTAAACACTCTCCAAAAACCCTTCCTCCGAAAGATCATCGCCATGACGGGAGCCGGAGAAAGCCAGCGTCAGTGTTGCTGATGTTCACCTACCTTGCTCGCCAACTGTCTAATCGTGGATGGTGAGGGGGGATGCAGGGCATAGCTCCGCCTTTTACGGCGAAGATTACTTACTTAATCATCGCGGACGGAACCGGGGCGACGACGTAAGCACAGCCAAACGATAGGGCCCATGAGGCACCGGGGGCACGCTGTCGGCCTTTATCCTTGCTCACAGTGACGCAGGAAATTCCACCCTCGTTCGGCGAAGTGAAGTCCTTCTGGGACGGGTGCAGTTGGAGCCCGGTCCTGAGTGATCGAGCCCCTTTGCGGAGAAAACCGATCAAAATCTTAAATGTCTGCCCGGCAGACTCAGATAATCCAACATGCTGGGAATGGCGCCACCCAATTAAATGGGTCTCGGTGGACTATATTTTGTGGCGCAATAGTAGCATAAACCAACATCACTTACTCTTCTAACCTTGAGTTTTCTATCAATAGGTTATTTCTCTTCTCGTCGTCGAAAAATTTCTTTTACAGCGTCCACAGATATTCCTACCGTGATGTTGTGATAGCCAGCAAGCGATCCACTTATCCAACGCCAGAATCTGTCTAAACAAACCCGGCCACCTCTCTTTTTATACCGAAACGACAGCGCCACACACCCCGCACAAAAAGCCCATTGAATG
>CAUYUA010000091.1:0-3244 GCA_963575675.1 Azospirillaceae bacterium | reverse complement strand
CTCGTCGCCTGAAAAAGTTGTCTGGAAAAATTTACAGAAAAGTTGTTGCACAGCCTTGGAACCGCACACAACATCATCGAACGTCGTCAATTTCTTCATCAAGTTGAAACGTCGGAAGAGCGCTTTCGAAAATTACTTCAAGTCGCCGGCGACGGCGTGCATATCCTCGACGAAAGTGGAAATCTTATAATGTGGAGTGATTCTTTTTTTCGCATGTTGGGGTATGATGAAGACGCCGAACGACCGCTTAACGTCTCTGATTGGGATGTCGCAATTTCGCAGGAAGAACTAATTCCACACCTCCTTAAACTCATAACAACTCCGGAAGTCTTCGAAACCAGACACCGTCGACGCGATGGTTCAGAGTTTGATGTCGAAATCAATGCCGGCGGCATCGAATTGGCTGGAAAAAGATATCTTTACGCATCATCGCGCGATATTACGGAACGCAAGGCTCACGATGAAGAACTAAGACAAGCAAGATTCGCCGCAGAAAGCGCCGTCAAAGCAAAAAGCAACTTCCTTGCCACAATGAGCCACGAAATTCGAACACCCATCACCGGCGTCTTAGGAATGGTCGATCTTTTGTACAAAACTAATCCAACAGAAGAACAAGTTACGTATATCAATATTCTACAAGCATCCACCCAAACCCTTCTCACCATCCTTAATGACATTCTCGACATCTCAAAAATCGATGCGAACAAGATCACAATCGAAGCAACGACATTCGATCTTTATAAAACCGTAAACGACGTTATCGCGCTTGGATGCCTCTCCGCATCTAGCAAAGGCATAACAATAAAGTCAACGATATCGAAAAATGTTCCCACCATCGTCATCAGCGATCAAACACGAATCAAACAAGTTCTCTTTAATCTTCTGAGCAACGCAATAAAATTTACGGAATTAGGAGAGATCGAGATTAGAATAATGACCAAACACAATACGGACCAAAACGCCACAGTTCTATTTGAAGTTGAAGATTCAGGAATCGGTATCTCTCGTGAGGTAATAGACCAATTGTTTACGGCGTTCTCTCAAGCCGACCAGACAACCACACGACGATTTGGCGGCACCGGGCTCGGACTGGCAATTTCAAAAAAACTGGTGGAACTGATGGGAGGAAAAATCGGAGTCGAGAGCGAATCGGGAATCGGATCATTGTTCTGGTTCACACTGCCGCTCACTCTCGGAACAGCAGCTGGCCTCCCGGTCGACGCTTCCCGTCCACAAAAACCGTTGCCTCTTGCCTCGTCTCAACGCTCTCTCCGTGTTTTGCTCGCCGAGGACAACCGAATCAACCAAATATTGGTGCGTTCGATGCTCCAGAAGCTCGGCCACGTCATCCAAGTCGTGGAAAATGGCCGTCAGGCTCTGGAGGCGGTGCGCGCCGAAGAATGGGACATTGTTCTGATGGACATGCAAATGCCCGAAATGGATGGCGAAGAAGCGACAAAAGCCATCCGCGCCCTTCCTCCGCCAAAAAATCGCATTCCCGTGTTGGCGCTCACGGCAGATGTCTTGACGGAACATCAAGAGCGCTACATCCGAGCAGGGATCAATGATTTAGTGCCGAAACCGATCGATTGGCAAGTTTTGTCCGACGCCTTATTAAAACACACAAGAACATCCGACGACGCATCTCACACCAACGCGCTGAACGATAAATTGTCAACCATCGGCAAGAGTGGGCCGTTGTAAAAGGGAACAGTTGTAAAGATAAAAAACGCCGGTGGACGATCGTTTCGCGAATAAGGGATAAATCTTTTAATTTTTATTTCGAATACGAAAACGCCAAGACAACGCCGATATGCTATAATATAGAAAAGGTAAAGAAGAGAGGCGTGTTTTGAACGAACTTTGTGAATCAGCATGACCGACATAAAAACAGGAGCGCATCAACTCTTCCTACGGGAAGAAGAACTGCGCCAAGGCGTAGAAATGCTGTTCTATGCATATCGAGAATTCACCGCCGAAGCCGATGCAATTTTACAAGAAATCGGATTCGGACGGGCGCATCATCGCGTAATTTATTTCGTCGGCCGCAATCCTCGAATCACCGTCAGCGAGCTGTTGTCTCTGCTGCGAATCACCAAGCAAAGCTTGGCGCGCGTGTTGGGCGATTTGGTTCAAGACGAGTACGTTCTTCAGATTATCGAGCCGTCGGACCGACGACGACGACTGTTAGAACTCTCGCAAAAGGGAAACGATCTCGAACGACGGCTGTCGGAAACGCAACGCCGTCGAATCGCCAGAGCCTATCGTCAAGCCGGAGCCGAAGCCGTGGAAGGATTCCGGCGCGTAATGATGGGCATGATGAACGAAGAAGATTGCGCGCGGATTCTAGCCCCTCGATCGTGATGTGTGAAGAAAGAGAGATGAAAAGATGACCGCTGATCGGTCTCACATTTTGGTTGTTGACGACGACACCCGTCTTCGCGAGCTTCTACGTAAATATCTGGTCGATAATGGTTTTCTTGTTTCGACGGCGCGCGACGCCGAAGACGCGCGCGCGCGCATGGTCAGTCTCAGCTTCGATTTGATCGTACTCGATGTTATGATGCCCGGAGAAAGCGGCCTAGACCTTACGCGAGGCTTGCGCAAAACATGCACTATTCCCATTCTTTTGTTGACGGCGCGAGATGAACCTGACGATCGCATCGCAGGATTGGAAGCCGGCGCCGACGATTACTTGGCCAAACCGTTTGAACCACGAGAACTGGTCTTGCGCATAAACGCCATTTTACGGCGCGTCCCCCGCGTTTCAGAGCCCTCCGAACGGGAAAGCTTACGACTTGGGCGATGGGTTTATTTCTTCGATCGCGACGAATTACGCTGTGGCTCGGAAACGATTCGCCTCACCACCGCCGAAGCAGGATTAATGCGCGTGTTGGCCGCAACTCCGGGCGTCTCGGTCACGCGCGAGGAACTGACGGAACGCGCTCACATTGACGGCAACGCACGCGCTGTGGATGTGCAAGTAACGCGACTACGCCGGAAAATTGAAGACGACCCTCGCCAACCCCGATACTTACAAACAGTGCGAGGAGAAGGATATGTTTTGCGGCCGGATTAAAAAAACGCATAAAAAGACGGATACGATGCCGACAGATTGAAATGACGCCGACAGATTGGACTGTTGATAAATCGGCGTGCAGCAAGAAAGTAGCAGCAAGAAAGTAAACGAGAAGGGTCCAGGGACTGTGTTCCTGGTCGCAGGGGATCATAAGGGGGGAGCGAA
>CAUYUA010000090.1:0-3306 GCA_963575675.1 Azospirillaceae bacterium | reverse complement strand
ATCCCGCCAACACCATCGGCTGATTGGCGACAATGCCAACCGTCGAGCCGTTCATGCGACCAAAGCCGATGACGATGTTCTTGGCGTAATCCGGAGATAATTCGAAGAAATCGCCCTCGTCGACCACCTTAGTGATCAACTCTTTCATGTCGTAGGGCTTGTTCGGGTTGGCGGGAACCAACGTGTCAAGAGAATAGTCGTAACGATTGACCGGATCGTTGCAGGGACGAGTCGGCGGCTTCTCACGCGAAGAAAGCGGGAGGAAGTCCATCAACCGGCGCGTTTGAAGCAACGCTTCAACATCGTTGTCGAAAGCCAAGTCACAGACGCCCGACTTGGTTGAGTGCGTTCCTGCGCCGCCCAGTTCCTCCGCCGTGACGATTTCATGAGTCACGGTCTTCAGAACGTCAGGCCCGGTGACGAACATGTAAGAGCTGTCGCGAACCATGAAGATAAGGTCGGTCATGGCGGGCGAATACACAGCGCCGCCCGCGCAAGGCCCCATAATCAAGGAAATCTGCGGCACCACGCCGGAGGCCAAAACATTACGCAAGAAGACGTCGGCATAGCCGGCCAAAGATGCGACGCCTTCTTGAATACGAGCGCCGCCACTGTCATTCAGACCGATCACCGGCGCGCCGACCTTGATCGCCTGATCCATAATTTTACAGATTTTCTCGGCGTGGGCCTCCGACAGAGAGCCGCCGAACACCGTGAAATCTTGGCTGAACACAAAAATCGGTCGACCATTGATTGTGCCATGGCCGGTGACCACGCCATCGCCCGGAATCTTCTGGCCTTCCATGCCGAAGTCGGTGCAGCGGTGCTCGACGAACATATCCCATTCTTCGAATGAGCCTTCGTCCAGCAACAGTTCGATTCTCTCACGGGCGATCAGTTTGCCTTTGGAGTGTTGCGAATCGATCCGACGCTGTCCGCCGCCCAAGCGCGCACCCGCTCGCATGAATTCGAGCTTGGCCAGTACCTCCTGCATTGTCGCTCCTCATCGAAAGGAAATTTAGGAATCAGGACTTCATGGAGAAGCCATAGCACTAACACATCTGTCTTGCCAGCGTCCGATAATACCGAATGGCTCCCCTCCAAAAAGACATGGGAGAAGAATGAAGAGGCGTCGAAAGCAACGTCTTTGTTACGACAACAAATCGACGAAACGTCGAACCGCCGTCAGATCGCGACGCAGCCGAGTGCGACGTTTTGTCGCTTCCAGGTCTTCTCCCCAAAATTCAATTTGGTAGCTTTCATCCAGCTCGGAGAACGCAAAGGCTTCGTCCGGCGAAATTCGGCCCTCCAACAGCGCCAGACCGACCACGAGAGAGCCGCAAGCTCCGACCATGACGTGCAAAGCCGTCAAGCGCCAAACATCCAGGGCCTCAACGGCGGCGCGCAGGGAGCGCAGCGCCTCGGGAGGCTGCGGGTGCGGCATGACTCCGGAATACACCGTCATTAAGGCGTCGAAGCGCAAAGCCGCCCAATCCAACAGCGGTTGCCAGTGTCGCCTTTGGCGTTCGATCAATTCGCTTGGAGACTCGGCGCGATAGCACAACAGCTCTGAACCGGCGTAGGCGGCGACCGACTCGACGATTTCCGCGCGGCGTGTGGAGACCATGTCGATGGCGGCGTTGGTGAACTGGGTGAGCGGCATCGAGTCTGGAATGACGGATTGTTCTTGCGCACGCCATTCTTCGGCTATGGCGTTGGCCAAAGCCGTTGTGGGTGGCGACAATACGGATTTGGCCGGAGTGCGAATTGGTTTGCCGTCGAGGAGAATACGCAACGACGAATCGCTCGCGTCAACCGTAACGAGTTTGTAGAAGCGTTTCATTGGAACTCAATTCATTGGAACTCAATGGGAAAAATAAATCGAAAAACAAATCCAGGAACAAATCAAGAAGCAATTCATAACAAATCAAAGTTCTTTACAAAAAATTAAAGCGACCCAGGGACTGTGTTCCCAGTCTCTCGGGCCACTTTGACTTTTATTCGAAAGAACCAAAAGCTCAAAACAACTCCGGCCCCCATGTCGAAGACAGGAGACCGGAGCAAAGCTTCTCACCAAAGCGCTACAGCCGCACTCAATGCCCGCCGCCGGACATTGCCTTAACGACTTCTTCGCTGACCTTCTTCGCGTCGCCGAAGAGCATCATCGTGTTGGGACGGAAGAACAACTCGTTCTCAACGCCCGCATACCCAGACGCCATGGAGCGTTTGATGAAGAACACGGTCTTAGCCTTCTCGACATCAAGAATCGGCATGCCGTAAATCGGCGATTGCGGATCGGTCTTGGCGGCCGGGTTGGTGACATCGTTGGCGCCGATGACGAAAGCCACATCGGTCTGACCAAAATCACGGTTGATTTCATCCAGCTCCAACACGTCCTCGTAAGGAACATTGGCTTCGGCCAACAAAACGTTCATGTGACCGGGCATGCGTCCGGCGACCGGGTGAATGGCGTAACGAACGTTGACGCCTTCTTTTTTCAACAGGTCCGCCATTTCGCGCACGGCGTGTTGCGCCTGAGCAACGGCCATTCCATAACCGGGAACAATGACCACAGACTGAGCGTTCTGCATCAAGAAGGCCGCGTCTTCCGCCGAACCGGCGCGGACGTTCTTATCGCCGCTGCTTCGACCGGGGCCCGCCGCAGCGGGGTCGCCGCCGAATCCGCCCAAGATCACGTTGAAGATCGAGCGGTTCATCGCCTTACACATGATATAGCTGAGGATCGCGCCGGAAGAGCCGACCAAAGCGCCGGTGACGATCAACAAGTTGTTCTGTAAGGTGAAGCCGATGCCGCAAGCCGCCCAACCGGAGTAGCTGTTAAGCATCGAAATGACGACAGGCATATCGGCGCCGCCGATCGGCAGGATCAGCAAGAAACCGAGCGCCAAAGACACCACGACGATCGCCCAAAAAGCGAGCGGCGCGTTGCTGGCGCAGAGCCACACGACAAACAAAGCGGTCAAAACGCCAAGCCCGGCGTTCAGGTGATGCTGGAAGGGGAAAGTAAGCGGCTTTCCGGAGATCAACGCCTGCAATTTCATAAAAGCGATGACGGAGCCGGAGAAAGTGATGGCGCCGATGGCTGTGCCCAAGCTCATCTCGACCAAGCTGCCGACCATAATGTGGCCCTTGGTTCCGATGTTGTAGGCTTCAGGCGAGAAAAACGCCGCCGCCGCCACAAACACCGCCGCCAAGCCGACCAAGCTGTGAAAAGCGGCGACCAACTGCGGCAACGCCGTCATTTGGATGCGTTTGGCGATGACGTATCCAATGGCGCCGCCGATG
>CAUYUA010000089.1:0-3374 GCA_963575675.1 Azospirillaceae bacterium | reverse complement strand
CGTCTCCGGCGCCGTCGTCAACCTCTCCGCAGGCGCCGATGTTCTGACGCTCTCCGGCGCGGGAGCGAATTCCTTGACCGTCTCCAACGTCGAGACGCTGGTCGGAGGAACCGCAACCGATGTCGTGGCGCTCGCGAGCGGTTTGAACAATACTCTGACCGTGTCCAATGTCGAAACCCTCGTCGGCGGCGGGTCAACCGACACTGTGACGCTCGGCAATGTTCTCAACACCATTTCCGTCACCGATGTTGAAACCCTCATCGGCGGAGCCTCGGCGGACGTCGTCACCATCACCAACGTCGTCTCCGGCATGTCCGTCAATCTTGCCGCCGGAAACGACGTCCTGACGCTCGCTGACGGCGCCAACAGCCTTACCGTTTCCAACGTCGAAACCCTCATCGGTGGAACCGCGACCGATGTAATTATGCTAAGCAATGTAGCGGGGACAATGACAGTCTCCGGCGTCGAAACCGTAATCGGCAATTCCGCCGCAGACTCAGTGGTTTTGGGCGGCGCCGTTTCCGGCATGGCTGTCAATCTTTCCGTCGGCGGCGATATTTTGACGCTCTCCAGCGCCGCTGCGAATTCTTTGACCGTCTCCAACGTCGAGACGCTGGTCGGCGGAACCGCAACCGACGTCGTCATTCTTGATAACGTCGCCAATTACACCACGGTCAGCAACGTCGAAACAGTGATCGGCGGTTCGTCCATCGACGTCCTCACACTGGGCGGCGTCGGCGGCTCAATCTTCGTCAGCGCCGTCGAAACCTTGTATGGCGGCGCGTCGACTGATGTGGTCACTCTGAGCGCTTCCGTTACGGGGATGTCCGTCAATCTTGCCGCCGGAAACGACATTCTGACGCTCGCCAACGGAGCCAACAGCCTTACCGTTTCCAACGTCGAAACCCTCATCGGTGGAACCGCAACCGATGTGGTTGTGCTCGGCAATGTGCTGAATACGGTTACAGTCAGCAATGTCGAGAGCCTCATCGGCGGCGCATCGACGGATGTCGTCGTGTTCGGCGGCGCCGTCTCCGGCATGGCTGTTAATCTGAGTTCCGGCAGCGATGTTTTGACGCTCTCCAGCGCCGCCGCGAATTCTTTGACCGTCTCCAACGTCGAGACACTGGTCGGCGGGACAGCAACCGATGTCGTGGCTCTTACGAGCGGCTTGAACAACACTCTGACCGTGTCCAATGTCGAAACCCTCATCGGCGGCGGATCGACCGACGTGGTTACGCTCGGCAGCGTCCTCAACACGATCTCCGTCACAGGCGTTGAAACTCTTATTGGCGGCGCGTCGGCAGACGTCGTCGCTCTCAGCAGCGCCGTTACAGGCATGTCCGTCAATCTTGCCGCCGGAAACGACGTTCTGACGCTCGCCAACGAAACCAACAGCCTCACCGTCAGCAACGTCGAAACTCTCACCGGCGGAACGGCGACCGACGTGGTTGTGCTCGGCAATATCTTGAATACGGTGACGGTCTTCGGCGTGGAAACCCTTACGGGCGGCGCTTCAACGGATGTGGTCGCATTAGGCGGGGCCGTCTCCGGCGTAGTTGTCAATCTAAGCTCCGGCGCCGACGTTTTGACGCTTTCCGACGCAGCCGCAAACTCTTTGACCGTTTCCAACATCGAGACTTTGGCCGGCGGAACGGCGACCGACGTGGTTGTTCTTGGAAACGCCACAAACGTCATTACGGTCAGCAACGTCGAAACGCTCACGGGCGGAACTGCAACCGACGTCGTCACATTGAGCAACACAGGCGCTACGATTACCGTCGGAGCCGTAGAAACCTTGACTGGCGGCGCTTCATCCGACTTTGTCACGCTCTCCGCCGCCGTCACCGGCATGATTGTAAATCTTGCGGCTGGAAACGACTCACTAACACTGGCCGACGCCGCGAACACGCTCACAATCAGCAATGTCGAAACGCTCACGGGCGGAACCGCAATCGATGTGGTGGCGTTTGGAATGGCCACCAACACCATTTCCGTCAGCGGTGTGGAAACATTGCTCGGAACAACAGTCTCTGACGCGCTTACTTTGAGCGCTCCCTTTACCGGCAATGTGATCAACTTGTTGGGCGGTTCAGACATCCTCACTCTGTCAGGAAACGCAGCAAACACTCTTACCGTCGTTAATGTTGAAACCGTCGTCGGTGGAAGCGCAGTCGATCTCGTAGCGTTAAACAGCTCCGGCAACAACACTGTCGTCGTGTCGAACATCGAAACTCTTATCGGCGGCGACTCGGTTGATGTCATTACTTTGGGAAGCGTTTTGAACACTGTTACAGTGTCGAACGTCGAAACTCTCACCGGCGGCGCGTCTGCTGACGTCGTTACTCTTGGCGCTCCGGTTTCCGGCATGATTGTTAATCTTTCTACCGGAATTGACACCCTCACCCTTTCCAACTCTGGAAACAACAGCCTAACCGTCAGCAACGTCGAATCGTTGATTGGCGGCAGCGCAACCGACATTGTAACTCTTGGAAATATTCTCAACACCATTACGGTCAGCAATGTCGAAAGTCTCATCGGCGGCGTTTCCGCCGACGCGGTTACGTTTGACTCCGTCGCCACAGGAATGCTCATTAACCTTTCGAGTGGAAGCGACAGCCTTACGTTATCCGGCGCAGGAAATAATGAAATCACCATCGTCAACATTGAAACCATAACCGGAGGAGCGTCCGCAGACTCTGTTACCTTATCCAGCAGTATGAATAATACTCTGACTGTCGGAAATATTGAAACTTTGATTGGCGGATCGTTGATAGACGTCATTACCCTTGCGTCCTTAAATGAAAGCATCACGATCTCCAACATCGAGACTTTGGTTGGCTCAGCCTCAGCGGACGACATTACTTTAAGCGCCCCTGTTACGAGCATGATGATTAATTTCGCGGCGGGAAGTGACGCCCTTGCCCTTTCAGGAACGGGCGCCAACACCATCACCGTCAGCAATGCCGAGACCATCATCGGCGGCACAAACACCGATACTGTTGTTCTTGGAAGTATCGCGGCCACAATCACCGTCAGCAACGTCGAAACTCTCACAGGCGGAAGCTTGGCCGACACCATCATTCTTGGCGCCCCGGCCACCGGAATGATCGTTGATCTTGGCGTTGGAGCTGACTCACTGACTCTGTCAGACGTCGGAGACAACACTCTGACCGTCACGAATATTGAGACCATCACAGGCGGCGCCTCAATCGACTCCGTGAAATTATCCGGAAACATCAACAACACTCTGACGGTCGGAAAACTCGAAACCTTGATCGGCGGGGCGTCCATAGACGTCATTACTCTTGCCGCTATAGACGGCAGCATCACTGTCTCCGGCGTTGAGACCTTGCTTGGCGGCGCTTCGGCGG
>CAUYUA010000088.1:0-57516 GCA_963575675.1 Azospirillaceae bacterium | reverse complement strand
TTTTTTGGGCGACGTTTTTTTGGCGACGGAAGAATCACGGCGTAAATCAACAAATCATAAATCAATAAATAAATCAAAAAATAACCGGCAATTCCAGTGAAAAATCGCTTCGCGAATTAAGGGGGGAGGCTTTCGTCCTTGGCCCGAGCGACTGGGAACACAGTTCCCGACCTGTCTAATTTTTTAAGCGTGTTTCCGTCGCAACAGCGCCAAACGAAGACCTCGGAACAACGGAGAGTCTTCTTGCCGGTCGCCTCGTCTTGAGCCCACAATCACGGTCGGCCTTGTGCGTCCTGTTGGTTTTTTCCCACATTTGGATGTCTAAAAGCGTGTCAACATCAAAGTGTTGTTGTCTTCTCGACGACGTGGTGTGATAAACCAGGGCGGATTTTTGGCATCGAACGTCGGCGTTGTTAGCGGTAGGGGATGGTTGGTCATGCGGATTCAGCGGCGGTTTACGAATGAAGGACAAGACGCATACTCCGGTGTTGTTTTTCGCAAAACCAGCAGCGAGATTCGAAATCCTGACGGGTCGATGGTGTTTCAGCAAGCGGATGTCGAGGTTCCTGCGCAGTGGACGCAAGTCGCCGGAGATATTCTCGCTCAGAAATATCTGCGTCGCGCAGGCGTTCCCGCCGTTCTCAGAGCGATTCCCGACGACAAAACTCCTTCATGGCTGTGGCGGCGCGAGGCGGATAAAACCGCTCTGGCGGAATTGCCCCCAGAACACCGCTCTGGCGGAGAAACCAGCGCGCGGCAAGTGTTCGACCGCATGGCCGGAACTTGGACATGGTGGGGGTGGCAAGGCGGCTATTTCGATTCCGAAGGTGATGCGCGAGCGTTTTATGATGAACTTCGGGCGATGCTGTGTCGTCAAATGGCGGCGCCGAATAGCCCTCAATGGTTCAACACCGGGCTATATTGGGCTTACGGGATTGATGGCCCGGCGCAAGGGCATTATTATGTCGATTACCTCACCGGCGAGGTTCTTGCGTCGACTTCGGCCTATGCGCGGCCTCAGCCGCACGCCTGTTTCATCCAGAGCGTTCAAGATGATCTGGTGAATGAAGGTGGAATTATGGATTTGTGGGTGCGTGAGGCGCGGCTGTTTAAATATGGCTCGGGCACTGGCGCCAATTTCTCTCGCTTGCGCGGCGCAGGCGAAAAGCTTTCAGGGGGAGGCCGCTCTTCGGGGTTAATGAGCTTCCTGAAGATCGGAGACCGAGCCGCCGGAGCTATAAAGTCGGGCGGAACCACGCGCCGAGCCGCAAAAATGGTGGCGGTGGACATCGATCACCCGGACATTGAGGCGTTTATTGATTGGAAAGTGACCGAAGAGCAAAAAGTTGCGGCTTTGGTCGTGGGGTCGAAGACGGTCGAGCGTTGTCTTAATGCGATTTTCGCGGCATGCCGTAAAGATCAGGAGCAAAACAACGCCCCGAAGACAGAAGAAGAGCGCTTCGATCTTTGTCGGAACAAGGTCTTGCGAACGGCGATTCGGCGCGCGCGCGCCGCTTTGGTTCCGGAAAACTACATTCAGCGTGTGTTGCAGTTGGCCAAACAGGGATTTTCCGGCCTATCGTTCGTTACATACAACACTGATTGGGACTCCGAGGCCTATCTCACTGTTTCCGGCCAGAACGCCAACAATTCGGTGCGCGTTTCAAATCAGTTTTTGCAGGCTGTAAGCGAAGACCTGCCTTGGTCTCTTCTTCGCCGCACGGATCGTGGCGTCTCCAAAACCGTGCGCGCTCGCGATTTATGGGACAAAATTAGCTATGCGGCGTGGTCTTGCGCTGATCCGGGATTGCAATTCGACACCACCATCAATGAATGGCACACCTGTCCGGCCTCCGGACGAATCAACGCCTCGAACCCCTGTAGCGAGTTCATGTTTTTGGATGACTCGGCGTGTAATTTGGCGTCGCTGAATCTAATGGCGTTTCGTGATCAAAACGGCGTTTTTGACGCTTCCGCCTTTGAACACGCTTGCCGGTTGTGGACCATCGTCCTGGAAATCTCGGTGATGATGGCGCAATTTCCCTCACGCCAAATTGCGCAGCTCTCTTACGAGTATCGTGCGTTAGGGTTGGGCTACGCCAATGTCGGCGGCCTGCTGATGGCGTCCGGGCTTCCATACGACAGCCCGGAAGGTCGAGCGTTGTGCGCTGCGATCACCGCATTGATGACGGGAGTCGCATATGCGACCTCGGCGGAAATATCCGAGGAAATGGGGCCGTTCTCTGGATTTGCCGCCAATCGCGACGTGATGTTGCGCGTGATCCGCAATCATCGACGGGCGGCGTGGGGCGTGGGGGCTTCGGGAGCGCCGCCAAACGCCGTCAATTTGGGAGATTATGAAGGTTTGACCGTGCGGCCGACGCCGTTGGACGCCGTCAATTGTCCGGTGGTCGGTTTGGCGGATGCTGCTCGGCGCGCCTGGGATCGGGCTCTGGCGTTGGGCGAGCGGCATGGATACCGCAATGCGCAAGCTTCAGTGATCGCGCCGACAGGGACCATCGGTTTGGTGATGGATTGCGACACCACCGGCGTGGAGCCCGATTTCGCCTTGGTCAAGTTCAAGAAATTGGCGGGCGGCGGGTATTTCAAGATCATCAACCGCGTGGCGCCGGAGGCGTTGTCGCGATTGGGCTATTCGTCACGCGAAATTCAAGATGTGGAGCGTTACGCCGTCGGGCACGCAACATTGCGTGACGCTCCTGGCGTCAACCATGCGCGGCTGATCGAAAAAGGGTTCACCTCTCGTGAGATTCTAGCGATTGAGGCGGGTCTCGACAGCGCATTCGATATTCGATTCGTTTTCAATCGCTGGACTTTGGGCGATGCGTTTTGCTTGAACGTGTTGGGTTTCAACGAAGACGAAATGAGCCGGCCCGGATTTGATTTCTTGGGTCGATTGGGATTCTCCAAAGCGGATGTCGACGCCGCCAACACCTATTGTTGCGGCGCCATGACTTTGGAAGGCGCGCCGCATGTGAAGCCCGAACATTTGTCGGTGTTCGATTGCGCCAGTCCTTGCGGTCGCATCGGCAAGCGCAGCCTCAGCGTCGAGAGCCATATCCGCATGATGGCGGCGGCTCAGCCTTTTATTTCCGGCGCAATCTCTAAAACCATCAACATGTCCAACGCCGCCTCGATTGACGACTGCAAGCAAGCTTATATGTTGTCGTGGCGGTTGGGTTTGAAGGCTAATGCTTTATATCGCGATGGCTCGAAGTTGAGCCAACCGTTGGCGGCGGCGGTGTTGGGCGACGATTCGGCGTTCGACGACGCAGAAGAAAGCAACGAGCCGAGTCTGATCGAGCGTTTGCTTGAGGCTCCGGCGGCGGCGCGCGCGCCTTTGGTTGCCGAGCGGATCATTGAGCGGGTCATTGAGCGGGTGATGCCGGTCGGACGCAACAAGCTTCCTCATCGGCGCAAGGGGTACACGCAAAAGGCGATCGTTGGCGGTCATAAAGTCTATCTGCGCACCGGAGAGTTTGAAGATGGGCGTTTGGGAGAAATTTTCATTGATATGCACAAAGAGGGCGCTGCGTTCCGTTCTTTGATGAATAATTTTGCGATTGCGATCTCGATTGGCCTGCAATATGGGGTGCCTCTGGAAGAGTTTGTGGAAGCCTTCACCTTTACGCGTTTTGAGCCGTCGGGAATGGTGCAGGGCAATGACGCCATAAAAATGGCGACTTCGGTGATTGACTATATTTTCCGCGAGTTGGCGATTTCTTATCTTGGCCGCACGGACTTGGCTCATGCTACGCCGGATGATTTGTTTCCCACCACCATTGGTTTGGGCGAGGCTCAAGGCGAATTGCCGCAACAAGAACCCAACAGTTTGGATGATGCGGTGAAGCGCGTCACCAGCAAGGGGTATGTGCGTTCTAATTTGCGCGTGTTGCCGGGGGGGGGGGCATGCCGCGTTTGATGATGACGCCCAATGGTTCGAGTGACGCCGATGGAGGAGGCGGGCGTTCTCTTGGCGCCGCGTCTATGCCGACGTCTTCTGGCGTTGCTGCGGCGCGTGTTTTCAGCCCGATGCGCGAACCTCCGTTCGGCGGCGTCGGGAGGATTGATCAAATTCGCGAAGCTCGCGCCAGAGGCTATGAAGGCGATGCGTGTGGCGAATGCGGTCAATTCACTTTGGTGCGGAGTGGAACCTGTTTGAAATGTGTGTCTTGCGGCGCCACGACGGGGTGTTCGTAGGATTTAGACGGCGTTATGTTGTGAGCGTCCATGTGCGCTCTATATTACAAGGGTCCGGCGACTGGGAACACAGTCACTGGACCCGTCTAATTTTTTATAATACGATCCTTCCAAATCGTTTCTTCAATCTGATCTTGAGGTGCTTCTCCAGTTCCGTTATGATGCTCTTCGCGCTCAAGGCGCTTACGTCAATTCAAGGGCAAGATAAAGGGCAAGACACAATGCCAATGCTGTCGGTGCTTATTTTGCTCGGCTCCTTGCTATTGCAATTGGCGGCGGCGGGGCTTGCGGCAATCTTTTTGCGTCGCGCCGGACGACATCGCTCTGGTTGGGCGTGCTTTGTTTTAGCTATGGTCTTTATGGTCGAACGGCGCGCCTACCCGCTTTATCAGTGGCTGGTCAACGACGACCTCTCGTGGACCGATCTGCCAATGGCGATCACGGCGTTGGTGATCTCGGCATTGACGCTCACCGGCGTCATGGCAATGGGCCGCTTACTTTCCGACGCCAATCGCTTTGAGGACCGATTGAATAACTATGACGCCGAAATTCGTCGGTTGGCAATCACCGATTATCTGACCGGGGTCTTCAATCGGCGGCATTTTCTTAGCGCATCCGCCGCAGAGTTCGATCGTGCGCGACGCTATCAACGAGTTTGCTCGGTTATCGTGATGGATGTCGATCACTTTCGCACCATAAATGATGATTACGGCCATGTGGTTGGCGATGAGGCGTTGCGACGTCTTACGCGTGTGTGTCGCGAAACAGTGCGAACATGCGATGTGCTTGGTCGAATTGGCGGTGAAGAATTTGCGCTGACTGTGCCGGAAACCGACCAAAACGGCGCTTTGGAACTGGCCGAGCGGTTGCGTCATCGGATATCAAAGGTTGAATTGGCCGTGCCGGACGGCGTTCGTTTCTTTACCGTCAGCATCGGTGTGGCGGAGGTGTCGCCTTCCGATGGTCGAATTGAAGAAACTCTGCGGCGAGCGGACTTGGCGCTTTCGGCGGCGAAACATGCCGGTCGAAATCGTGTTGTGGCGGCGTCTTGATTCATGGTGAGGCGAGAGAAACAGCCAAACCAAGGAGTCCCAAACCAAGGGGGCCCAAACCAAGGGGGCCCAAACCAAGGGGGCGATGCGTGTCTTGAAGCGCGTCGGCGGCGCGGCGCGCGATCTCAACGGCGCGGTTGGTGGGCCGAATGGTTGAGCGCGTGGATTTTGCGGCTGAAAGGCTATCGTATTCTTGAGCGTCGTTGGCGGTCTCCGTTCGGAGAGATTGACCTTTTGGCTCGTCGAGGTTCGGTGGTGGTGGTTGTCGAGGTTAAGGCGCGACCGAATGAAGTTTTGGGGCGTGAGGCGGTGTCAACGCGACAATGGGTTCGTTTATCGAGGGCGGTTGCGTTTTATGTGGCGCGGCGGCCGAAATTGGCGATGTGCGATATCCGCTTTGACGTGATGGTCGTGACTCCGAGACGTTGGCCGCGTCATGTGGTTGATGCGTGGAGAGCGTAAGAATATTCGAAGCATGTGGCTTCGAATATGGAAAATATAACGTGGGGTAGGGGAGCAGGAATGAAAACCTGGGCGACGGCGCTTTTGACTGGAGCATGTGTGTTTGGGCTGTTGGCGATGGGAACGCCGGCTTGGGCGGAGGATGATGAGGCTCCGCCTGCGCAAGAAAAACCGAGCGCTCCGGCGGAACAGGATATACCGGGAGCGCCGCGCGCAAAGGAAACGGCGTTGGGTGGTTTTCAGTTTTCCGACCCGCCGTTTATTTTGCCGAATAATGGAGAGCACATAACGGTTGTTCGCACGATTGCGAAGGATTTAGGGCGGACGTGCGGAGTGATTGAAGGGTATGGATGGTCGTTGAAACCAGACGATCAAGAGCGTTTGGATGCGATGAACGCCAAGCTCATGAATGTTTTTAGGCAGACAGGGCGAACGGTGCGTGAAGTAAAAGTAAAGTCGGTTCAGAATTCAGATGTTTTGGTGTACACGGCGGATTCTGCGGCGCGGAAGATGACTGTTTTGTGGGCGTTAAGCGCGTCCGGACAAGGCGTGATGTTAATCATGTGCGATAACGGTGGTGGTGGAAAGAGCAAAAATAAATAAACCAAAGAAATTATACTCTGTCCAATTGAGAACCCGGAAAAAACTCCGAAAGAATCGGGGCTCCGCCCTCGACCCGCCAAAGGCCGGGAGGCCTTTGGAAACCATGACTTGGAGTTTGTAACGACCGAATGAGAGTGGGCCGTTTCAATTCGGAAAAGCCGCATGATTCTCGGGTTCTCAACCGAACAGAGTATAAAAGGGTGCTGAGACCGTGTTCCTGGCCACTCGGGGGTAAGGGCGGGGGGCTTTCGTCCTTGGCCCGAGCGACTGGGACACAGGGTCTGGCCCCTTCTGATTCTTTTTACTCACTCCCAAAACATTTTGGCGCGCTCGAATGTTTGAAAGAACGTTTCGGTCGAGCGTTTTGCAAAATCTGCAACTCCGACTCCTTTGATCGCTGCGACAGCCGCTGCCGTATGAGCAACAAAAGCCGGCTCATTGCGTTTGCCGCGTTTGGGGACCGGCGCAAGATAAGGCGCGTCGGTTTCAACCAAAAGGCGATCAATAGGAACATCCGCAAGGATTTCGCGCAAAGCCACAGCATTGCGAAACGTGACGACTCCAGAGATCGACAAACAAAACCCCATCTCAAGCGCCGCTTCGGCAACCGCTCGCCCCGAGGTGAAACAATGAATCACGCCGCGCAAAGCAGTTCCTTGTCCTTCTTCTTGTAGGATGCGAATAGTGTCTTCGTCGGCGTCTCGGGTATGGACGATTAGAGGCAATCCCGTCTCCAGACACGCCTGAATGTGAGTGCGGAAACTTTTCTGCTGCGTCTCACGCGGGCTGTGCTCATAGAAATAATCGAGCCCGGTCTCTCCAATGCCGATGACTTTAGGGTGAGACGCCAGTTCAACCAAACGCTCAAGAGATGTCTCGTTCTGCTCTTCTTCCGCGTGATGCGGATGAACGCCAACCGTGCATGCGATGTCTTGGTGGGCTTCAGCCAGCCGCCGCACCTGATCAAAGCGCGTTATGTAAGTGCATATCGTCGCCATTCCTTTTACGCCGCTCTGTCGGGCGCGCTCCAAGGTCTGGTCAAGATCGGCGGCGAAATCCGGAAATTCAAGATGGCAATGACTATCGATCAGCATTTGAAACTCGCGAGCATGGTGTAAATTGTTTTTGCTTCGATAAGTTCATTAGAGTTTAAATTCCATGTCTCTTTTCGTTTTTCAATGAGATTTCCTGGTCAAGGACAGCGGCGACATCTTTCATGTCGACGTTCCGGGCGAGGAAAGCTTGTCCGATCCCACGAGCAAGAACGAAAGTAATGCGTCCGTTGCTGATTTTTTTGTCGTGCTGCATATGGGCGAGAAGTTCGTCGACGTTCCAGGGAACGCAAGGAATGTCGGTGGAAGAAACGGGCAATCCAACGGCGGAGAGGTGATTGCGAATACGTTCGCCATCGGCGACGGAGGCAAGGCCAAGTCGGGCGGAAAGCGCGAAAGCCAAAACCATGCCGATGGCGATGGCCTCGCCGTGTCGAAGCTTTTCGGAGTCGAATCCCGCCGCCGCTTCCAAAGCGTGTCCGAAAGTATGTCCTAAATTCAGAAGAGCGCGTTGATCATTTTCGCGCTCGTCGGCGCCGACGATGTCGGCTTTGGCTTGGCAACAAACGGCGACGGCGTGTCGCCGTTCTGAACCGTCATTGGCGCAAACGGCGGCGCCGTGAACCTCTAGCCAGTTGAAGAAGGCGGGATTGTTGATAAGGCCGTATTTGACGACCTCGGCGTACCCGGCGAGTCTGTCGCGTTGCGGCAAAGAGCCCAAAAGGCTTGTGTCGGCCAAAACAAGTTGAGGTTGATGAAAGGCGCCGACCAGATTCTTGCCGAAAGCGGTGTTGATTCCGGTTTTTCCACCAACCGAGCTGTCGACTTGGGCGAGCAGCGTGGTGGGAATTTGAATGAACGGCATTCCGCGCAATGTAATCGCCGCTGCGAATCCGACCAAATCGCCAACCACGCCGCCGCCGAAAGCGATTAAGGGCGTGCGACGCTCCACGCCGCGCTCCAGTAGACGAACGATCAAGTTCTCCAGGAAAGCAAAGCTCTTGGTGGTTTCTCCCGACGGCAGGATGATCGGTTCGCCGACAGCGATGCTTGCGGTGGAGACGCTCTCCATAAGAGCAGGCAAGTGATGTTTGGCCACAGATTCGTCGGTGATGACCACGCCCTGTGTTATTTTCAGCCTCTCACGCATCTGTGCGCCGGCTTGAGCCAACAGACCTCCGCCGATCAGGATATCGTAGCTGCGTTCTTTCAATCCAACGCGCACAGCGTTCAAACCAACGCGCACAGCGTTCAAATCGGCTTCGATCATTGAGATTTTCTCCCGACGGTCTCTAAGTAAACGGGGGCGGCTCGACGAGGCGGACATTAAAAGCGAGGACAAGATAACTTAGAATGAATAAACCTGCGATGTAAAGAAGACTTCGAGGCGTTCTATTCTATAGTGGCCTCATCTTCGAAAGACATATGGCGTAGATTTTCTTTTTGTCGTTGCAGATTGCAACCGAAAAAAGCTTCAAATTTTGAAAGCGTGCGTTCGACAGTGTCGTCGGGAGAGCCTTCCGTGCTGCTTACGGTAATGTCGGCTTCGGCGTAAACGGGATATCGCAAACGAATCAGCCGCTCCAGAATTTCACGAGGATCGCCTTGCTTCAGCAAAGGACGATTGTCGCGTCGCGCCGTGCGAACCAAGAGGTCTTCAAGATCAGCCGTCAACCACACCGAAACGCCGCGACGGCGAATCAAAGCTCGGGTGGAGGGGTCCATAAAGGCGCCGCCGCCTGTGGCCAGAACCTGAATGGGGCCGTCCATCAATCGCGCAATAACGCGACGTTCTCCGGCGCGGAACTCGGCTTCGCCGTGACGCTGGAAGATTTCTTCGATGCTGCATCCTGCGGCGGTTTCAATTTCGGTGTCGGCGTCGTTGAAAGGCAGGTCGAGCACGGTGGCGAGTCGCCGACCAACGACGGTTTTTCCGGCTCCCATGAGGCCGACCATGACGATGGTTTTGGGAAGAATCGGCGTTCGAAGGGCGGTGGGGCGATCAGGCATGGCCGTACACAGTGCGGGTTGATTTGATGGCGGCGAGGCGGGCGTCGGTTTGGCGTAGGAACAGAGTTGAACTCTGTGTGATGTTAAAGAAAGACTCCCTTCCTGATGATCGGAAAACCGGCGCCGGGTTGCAAGCCGATTACAGGACGGTTACACTCTCTTTCGCCGTCAACGTACCGGAAATGAACGGTTCCGAAAACGGCGGAAACGATATTTATCGCTGAAAAAGCGCGGAAGTCGTTTTTTCAGTGTTTTTTGTGCATGATCCGAACCACGCCTTGTGGCGATGCCTTACGCGGCAAGGCGCTCAACGACCGGCGGGATTGCGCTGATCCCGTCTTCAACATCCGCATATGGGCAGGGACAGCGCCATCCTGCTGAAAAACCACGCACGAGTTTCGCCTGTGTCTCGTTTTCATAACCGCTTTTCCGCCAGCCCGTTTTCGTTCAGCGCCAGCAGTCGAATCGCTCCGGTTGTTCTGTTGCTGCTGTTGGCGTTGGTCGGAGCCACATTCGTCTTTCTCGCCACTTGGGACATGCCTGCGCCTTCCAAAACGGTGGAAAAAGTGGTCCCCGACAGCCGTTTCCAGCGTTAGACTCTATACCAGAGAAAAAATATGCAGCTTTCGGCGAGTCGCCTCATCAAGGCCGTTCGCTGTGGGGGAAGCTGCGGTTGGAGGGGATTCGATCCGGTCGATCGCTGGAGAGTCCGTCGGGAGTGTCGTTGCTTCTTCTCGGTGTGTTCTTCGTTCCAAGCGCCGCCGTCCATGGCGTTTGCGCGTTTCGAAGCATTGAGCGCTGATGTTTTTTCTTCAGATAGGCTCTTGATCGCCTGTGCTGCATAGCTCGATATCATGACGTAATTGAAAAAGTGCCGTAGTCATGGGGGGGGGGGATGGCGTTGGAGCCTATGTTTGTTCGAATCGCAACCGGATTGGGACTAGCGGTTTTTCTGTGCGCGGCGCCGCTTTGTGTTTCGGCGCAAGACGGCTTTAATGAAGATGACCGATTATCCGATGAGGAGAATTCGTCGTTCTCGCACGCTCCTCAAACACTGCTTTCGCCGGCGGTTCCGAGCGGTCGCGTTGCGACCGGTCCCGTAATCATCGAAGTCGAAATGTTGGGCGTTCCCGAGCTTGACGACGCCGGCCTCTCTTCAACAGAAGGCGGGCTCGGAAGAAATCTCTGGAACGGAACGTCTCGCGCGACCATAGAGCAGTTCTTGCCAAGCATTCCGGTCAGCGCCCCGTCCCCGGCGCAGAACGACTTGACGCGACGTTTCTTGTTGACGGCGGCTGTAACCCCGCCTCCGTCGTTCGAAAGCCCGTCTCTGGAAGAAACGGTTCCAGATCGCTCTCGCGAACGCAACGGACTCGCGAAGGGCGTCGGAACAGCGCCAAGTCAAGCGACTATTCGAACAGCTCCGCCTCGGCCGCGTTCTTCTTTGTTGGCGACGCGCTTGTCACGGTTAACGGCGTTGGGCGCGGCGTCGGACGTTGCGCGTTTCGTTGAGCAGACCCCCACATTGCTGCAAAACGAGGGCGCCGCGCGCGCGTTATTGGAAACGCGGCTTTTGCCGCCGATGGACGCTCGATTTAATTGCGCGGAAGCGCTTCAGCGATCAGGGGATTTTGCCACCGCATGGTGGCAGAAGTTGCGTTTGTATTGTCAATTTAAGGCGGAAGAACGCGACGCTGCTTTGATCGGCGTTGATATGTTGCGGGAATCAAAGGAAAAAGACGATCTTTTCTTTCATTTGGCGGATGCTTTGCTTGGATACTCTTCCGATTCTTTAAGAATTCTGCCGGAGCTGTCTCCTCTGAATTTGGCGATGATTCGGTTGGCCAATCTCGCTCTTCCCGAGGCCTTTCTGGCGACGGAGAAAACGCCGGCAATCTCGGCGGCTCTGGCGCGTTGGCCCGACGTTGACCCAGAGTGGCGCTTGGAGGCGGGAGAGCGCGCCGCAACCGTCGGAGCTTTGTCAATTCCTGAACTGACGGCGCTGTATCAAACCGTCCCTTTTACATCCGCGATGCTTGAGCGGTTGCTTGAATCAGAAGGGCAAGAAAAAGGAGCAATGACGCGGGCGTTGTTGTTTCAAGGGTTGGCGACGGAAACCCGTCTCGAACATCGGCTCAAGATTTTGGTGCGATTTATTAACTCTGCCGACTCCGGGCGCTTAGCCGGGCCAATCGGCGCGTGGTTGTTGAGCTTTCTTAACCAGATCGAGCCTCAGACGGATTACGCGGCTGCGGCTGCGGCGATTGCGCGACTTCACTTTGCGCAAGGACAGATTGAGGCGGGACGCGCATGGTGGCGTTTGGCCGCCCAAACCGGCGATGGCGGCGCTGCGGTGAAATTATGGCCTCTGGCCATGGCGGCGCGGTCTTCTGAAGACATCGATGTTGACGCTCCGAGTTTTGGCGGGAGCAATCGGGATTTAGACTTGTCGTCGTGGTTGGAGCGTTCTTTGGCCAAGGCTGACGCAATCGAGCGACGGCGTGTGGCCGATACTCTGGCGCTGTTGGAGGCTTTGGGGGTGTCGGTGGAGGATTCCGTGTGGACGCAGGTTCTAACCGGAGCGGCGGATCCTATAGGGGCTCTTCCTTCGCCGGTGTTGTGGCAGAACATTGTGCGCGCCGCAGAGGCGAAACGAACCGGCGAGACTTTGTTGTTGGGGTTGACGATTTTGGGAAATATGGGGCCGGGACGAGTTCCGCCGATTGTGGCGGCGCGTGTTGTGTCTTGTTTTCGGCGTGTGGGACTAGATTTGGATGCTCGTATGTTGGGTCGTGAAGCGATGATCGCTTTATCGTCAAATTAAAAGGGTCGAGGGAACGCTGTTCTTGGCCCTTTTAATTTGTTTTTTTCTTTGTTTCTGATGTGTGAGCGCCTTTGAAACCGTTATTTTCATACCGAAAACATTGGGCGGCCCGGTTCGGAACTGCGCCGTTCTTGCCTATGTCTCGCGCCGAAATGGAGGCGTTGGGCTGGGATTCCTGCGATGTAGTCCTCGTCACCGGCGACGCCTATATCGATCATCCCAGTTTCGGCATGGCGATCATCGGTCGGTTGTTGGAAGCCCAAGGATTTCGCGTCGGAATCATCGCGCAACCTGCGTGGAATGACTCGTCTCCTTTCCAAACCCTCGGTCGTCCGAACCTGTTTTTCGGAGTCACTTCCGGAAATATGGATTCCATGGTCAATCGCTACACCTCTGATCGAAAATTACGCCACAACGACAGCTATACTCCCAATGACGAAGGTGGAAAACGTCCCGATCGCGCCGTCATCGTTTACGCGCAGCGTTGCCGTGAGGCCTATAAAGATGTTCCAATCGTCCTTGGCGGTATTGAGGCCTCTCTGCGACGACTGGCGCATTATGATTATTGGTCGGAGAAGGTCCGACGATCGATTCTCGTCGATAGCAAGGCCGATCTTTTGCTCTATGGCAACGCAGAGCGCGCCATTGTTGATCTGGCGCATCGCGCCGCCAAAGGCGAATCCATAAAAGCCATGACCGATCTGCGCGGTGTCGCAGCGATCTGTGAAGCGCCGCTCGAAGGATGGAGCGTCCTCGATCGTAGCCGCCTCGCCTCGTCGCTCGATGACGTTCCAGATGATGACGTTTCAGATGAAGACGCGCCGCTTGCGCCTCTCGCGCCGCGCGAGACCACCGCAATTCGGCTGCCGTCGTATGAGCATCTTAGAGACGACCGCGCTCTTTACGCGCATGCATCGCGAGAAATTCACCTTGAAAGCAACCCCGGCAACGCACGCGCTTTGGTTCAACGCCACGGCGATCGCGAGGTCTGGGTGACGCCGCCGCCAATTCCTTTAACCACGCTGGAACTTGATGGTGTGTTTGCTTTGCCCTACGCCCGAGCGCCACATCCCTCGTATGGCGGCGCTCGTCTTGCGGCGTGGGAGATGATCCGATTTTCAGTCAATATTTTGCGAGGCTGTTTTGGTGGTTGCGCTTTTTGTTCGATCACCGAACATGAAGGGCGCATCATTCAAAGCCGTTCAGAGGCCTCAATTCTAAGAGAAATCGAAGAAATTCGCGACAAAGTCGATGGTTTCACGGGGGTTGTGTCCGATCTCGGCGGTCCCACCGCCAATATGTATCGGCTCGGATGCAAAAGCCATGACATTCAAAAGTTGTGTCGTCGCTTATCGTGCGTTTATCCGAAAATTTGCAAGAACCTCAACACAAATCACGACCCGTTGATTCAGCTCTATCGTAAAGCGCGCAATGTTTCTGGAATTAAGAAAATCTTGATTGGTTCTGGAGTCCGCTACGACCTTGCCGTCATGAGTCCAACCTACATTCGCGAGTTGGTGACGCACCACGTTGGCGGATATCTTAAGATCGCGCCGGAGCACACTGAGCCTGGTCCTTTGTCGAAGATGATGAAACCCGGCGTAGGGACTTACGACAAGTTCAAGACAATGTTCGATCAGAGCGTCAAAGAAGCGGGAAAAGAATTCTATTTGATTCCTTACTTTATCGCGGCGCATCCGGGAACCACGGATATGGATATGCTCAATCTGGCTCTGTGGTTGAAGCGGAATGGATTCCGGCCGGATCAAGTGCAAACTTTCTTGCCCTCGCCCATGGCGTTGGCGACAGCGATGTATCACAGCGAGCGCAATCCGCTACAACCGATCCGACGTAACGACGCAGAAACGGTGGTGACGGCGAAAGGACTGAAACAACGACGTCTTCATAAAGCATTCCTGCGTTATCACGACTCAGAAAACTGGCCGATTTTGCGAGAAGCGTTGAAGCGTTTGGGACGTGCGGACTTAATTGGTCCTGGGAAACGCCATTTGGTTCCTGCTTGGCAACCTCTGGGAACCGGAGGCAATGGAGAGGGACGACGCGGAAAAAAAACCTTCACACCCTAACGATCTTGCCTAACGATCTTGCCTAACGATCTTGAATGAAAAGAGGAAAACAAGAGGATCAAACGGACGCGCGGGTCAAAGGCCTGTTTTCTTGGGTCAAGGACAAAAGTCCTTTTTTGTGATTCAGGGCGACCAGGAACACAGTCTTTGAACTTGTTTCGTTTCGTGTGTTCCTGGAGTGAACGGGGGGAGGGGGCGGCAATGCGATGTTTTTTTTCTGATTTCCGGCGATGCGTGCTAAAAGAAAAGCATTCTCGCCAACGCAGACTGTGGACAGACCATGGCTCAAGCCGCCAACTCACTTTTTCCTCTGGGCGATGACGCAACGCCCTATCGGAAGCTTACAGATCAGTATGTGTCCGTCGATCGGTTCTCCGGCCAAGATGTGGTGAAGGTTGAAGCCGCAGCGTTGAGCATGCTGGCTGAACAAGCCTTCAGCGACATCAATCACTATTTGCGCCCTGGCCATTTGCAACAGCTTCGGCGGATCATCGACGATCCGGAGGCTTCTCCGAATGACAGGTTCGTCGCGTTTGATTTGCTGAAAAACGCCAACATCGCCGCCGCAGGCGTCTTGCCGATGTGTCAAGACACCGGCACCGCTGTGATTCTCGGCAAAAAAGGGCGCCGCATATGGACCGAAGGCGGCGATGAAGACGCCCTGGCCCAAGGCGTGCGCAACGCTTACGAAAAGCGCAACTTGCGCTATAGTCAGCTTGCGCCGATCTCGATGTTTGAAGAACGCAACACAAAAACCAACTTGCCCGCTCAGATCGAGCTGTTTTCTGAAGGCGAAGACGCCTACAAGTTTTTGTTTATGGCCAAAGGCGGTGGCTCGGCCAATAAGTCTCTTCTGTTTCAAGCCACTCCGGCGCTGCTTACTCGCGACCGCATGCTGGCCTTCTTGGAAGAAAAAATTCGCACGCTCGGAACGGCAGCCTGTCCGCCCTACCATCTGGCGATCGTCATCGGTGGGACCAGCGCGGAGTTAACTCTTAAAACCGCCAAGCTCGCCAGCGCACGTTATCTCGATTCTTTGCCGACCGCAGGTTCGGACAGTGGACACGCTTTCCGGGATTTGGAGATGGAAGCTGTCGTTCACAAGATGACTCAGAACATGGGCATCGGCGCTCAATTTGGCGGGAAGTATTTCTGTCATGACGTTCGCGTGATTCGTTTGCCGCGTCACGGCGCCAGCTTGCCGATCGGCATTGCCGTGTCTTGCTCGGCGGATCGTCAGGCTATTGGAAAGATCACGCGGGACGGCGTTTATTTGGAGCAGCTTGAGACCAACCCCGCTCAGTACTTGCCTGAAGTCGAGGATAAATCGTTTTCCGATGCGGTGGTGAAGATCGATCTGAATCAGCCGATGAAGGACATTCTCGCCGAGTTGACCAAGCACCCGATTCGCACGCGGTTGTCGCTTACCGGCTCAGTTATCGTCGCGCGCGATTTGGCCCACGCCAAACTCCGGGAGCGGCTCGACGCTGGACAGGGGCTTCCCGAGTACTTCAAAAATCACCCGGTTTACTATGCTGGTCCCGCCAAGACGCCGAAAGGGTATGCGTCGGGCGCTTTCGGGCCGACCACCGCCGGTCGTATGGATAGTTTTGTCGATCAGTTCCAGGCCAATGGCGGCTCGATGGTTATGTTGGCCAAGGGCAATCGCAGCGCTCAGGTGCGCAATGCATGCGCTAAGTATGGCGGGTTTTATTTGGGGTCGATTGGTGGTCCGGCGGCGCGTTTGGCGCAGGATTGCATTAAGAAAGTCGAATGCATCGAGTATCCGGAACTCGGGATGGAGGCCATTTGGCGTATTGAAGTCGTGGACTTCCCTGCCTTCATCGTCGTGGACGACAAAGGTAACGACTTCTTTCTGGAATTGAAGCTCGATTGATTTTTTCAGACGGGTAAGTTTTGGCTCGTCGGAGTAAAATTGAAAGGGGTCGGGGACTGTGTTCCCACTCGCTTGGACCAGAGACGAAAGCCTTCCTTATTTGCGAAGCGGATTCTTCTAAAGAACAAAGATAAACAACTCCAGGGGAAAATCGTTTCGCGAACAAAGGGAAGGGCTTTCATCTTTGGCCCGAGCGACTGGGAATACTAGTCCCTGGGCTTTCTTGATTTATTATTCGCATCGTCACCGAAATAAGGATATTTGTTCATGAAGGTTTTCTGCGCCATAGACACGCCAAACGCAGCAAGAGCGATCGAATTGGTTCGGAGCCTGTCCGGGATTGTCGCCGGTTTCAAGTTTGGATTGGAATATTTTACGGCGTTGGGGCCGGAAGGCGTTCGGACGGCTTTCGCTGCGGCGACGAAGCGGCAAGCGTTGTTTCTTGATTTGAAGTTCCACGACATTCCGAACACGGTTGCGGGGGCGGTGGCGTCGGCGACGGCGCTGCAACCGATGTTTTTAACGATTCACGCTTCGGGCGGCGTGGAGATGATGCGTGCGGCGGCGCAGTCAGCAACGGAGACTTCGAAGAAATTGGGCGTAACGCGACCGAGGTTGTTGGCGATAACGGTGTTGACCAGTCTTGGAGACCAAGATTTGGCGGCCGTTGGGCAAGGAGAAAACGTTTCTCGACAAGTGGAGAGGCTCGCGAGTCAGGCGTCGGAAGCGGGGATTGATGGAGTGGTGTGTTCTCCGTTGGAGCTGGTGACGCTTCGAAAGCAGTTCGGCGAGAGGTTTGTGTTGGTGTCTCCGGGGGTGAGACCTGGAGGCGCTGCGGTCGGAGATCAAAAACGAGTGATGACGCCGCGTCAGGCGATGGAAGCAGGGGCGGATTACTTGGTGATTGGACGTCCGATCACTGGAGCGGAGAACCCAGCAGACGCTGCGCAGAAAATCATGGATGGGCGTTAATAAAGAACCAAAAAGGTCCAAGAGCACGGTCTCTGGACCTTTTTGGTTTTCATGTAATAATCGAAGGTTTTGTATTTTTCCTAAGCGGCTTCGTTGACGCCGAATTCCGCATAGCCCTTTTGTTCGAGTTCGTTCGCCAACTCTGGTCCCCCGGACTTCTGGATTCGTCCGAAGGCCAAAACATGGATTTTATCCGGAGCAATATACTCAAGCACACGTTTAAAGTGAGTTATCACCAACATTGACCGCTCTGCGTTGCGCAAACTGTTGACGGCGTCGGAGACCACGCGCAAGGCGTCAATATCGAGGCCGCTGTCGGTTTCATCAAGAATGGCGAAAGCAGGCTCCAGGAGAGCCATTTGCAACGCCTCGTTGCGTTTTTTCTCGCCTCCCGAGAAACCTACGTTCAGAGGGCGCTTCAGCATTTCCTCTGACATATTCAGCGCTTTCATGCGGGCGCGAATGAGCTTTAGAAACTCCATGGCGTCGAGTTCTTTTTCTCCTCGACTGCGGCGGATTGCATTGAGTGCGGTTTTAAGAAAAGTTGTATTGGAGACGCCGGGTATTTCAACAGGATATTGAAAGGCGAGAAAGACGCCCTCAACGGCGCGTTGTTCTGGGGACATGGCGAGCAAGTCCTTGCCGCGCCAAGTTGCAGAGCCTCCGGTGATGTCGTATCCCGGGCGTCCGGAGAGGACATAAGAGAGAGTGCTCTTGCCGGAGCCGTTCGGGCCCATGATCGCATGGATTTCTCCGGGCATGATGGTGAGGTCGATGCCTTTGAGGATCGGCTTGCCATCGACAGCGGCCTGCAAGTTACGAATTTCAAGCATGGTCGTCACATATCCCGGTGATCAATAAAGGGAGAGTCATGATTTGGGCCTCAATTGGCGGAGAGCGTTGTTTATCCGACGCTGCCTTCCAGGCTGATTCCAACAAGTTTCTGGGCTTCGACGGCGAACTCCATAGGCAGTTCTTTCAAGACCTCACGACAGAAACCGTTGACGATCAAAGAGACGGCCTCTTCGGCGCCGAGTCCGCGTTGTCGGCAATAGAAGAGCTGATCTTCACTGATCTTCGCGGTTGTGGCCTCGTGTTCGACGTGAGCGGAGGCGTTTCGATTTTCGATATAGGGGACGGTGTGGGCGCCGCATTTGTCTCCGATTAAAAGACTGTCGCATTGAGTGTGGTTGCGGGCGCCGTCGGCTTTGGGCAGAATCTTGACGAGGCCGCGATAGGTGCTTTGGGCTTGACCGGCTGAAATGCCCTTGGACACGATGGTGGATCGGGTGTTGCGGCCGATATGGATCATCTTGGTTCCGGTGTCGGCTTGTTGATGGTGGTTGGTGATCGCCACCGAATAGAATTCTCCGACTGCGCCGTCTCCGATCAAAAGGCAGCTCGGATATTTCCAAGTGATGGCGGACCCGGTCTCAACCTGAGTCCAGGAGATCTTGGAGCGCATTCCGCGACAGGCTCCGCGCTTCGTGACGAAGTTATATATTCCCCCGCGTCCATGTTCGTCGCCGGGATACCAATTTTGCACGGTCGAATATTTGATTTCAGCGTTGTTGAGCGCCACCAGTTCAACGACGGCTGCATGCAACTGATTTTCGTCGCGTTTCGGCGCGGTGCAACCTTCCAAATACGACACATGACTGTCATCGTCGGCGATGATCAGCGTTCGTTCGAATTGTCCGGTGTTTGCGGCGTTGATGCGGAAATACGTGCTGAGTTCCATTGGGCAGCGGACGCCCTTCGGGATGTAGACGAACGAACCATCGGTGAACACCGCTGAATTGAGCGTGGCGAAAAAATTATCCGAATAGGGCACAACCGTTCCAAGGTATTGTTTCACCAGTTCGGGATGTTTGTGAACGGCTTCGGTGATCGAGCAGAAGATTACGCCTTTCTTTTCAAGCGTGGCCTTAAAGGTGGTGGCGACGGAAACGCTATCGAAGACGGCGTCTACCGCCACGCGAGGTTCGACTCCGGCCAACAATTCTTGCTCGCGCAATGGAATCCCGAGTTTTTCGTAGGTGCGCAACAGTTCCGGATCGACTTCCTCCAGGCTTTTGGGACGAGCCGTTGTTTTGGGCGCGGACCAATAAGAGCTGTCTTGGTAATCAATCGGCGGATATGAGACCCTCGCCCATTTTGGTTCTTCCATTGTTTGCCAATGCCGAAACGCCCGCAGTCTCCATTCCAACAGCCATGCGGGTTCTTCTTTTTTCGCCGAAATGAAGCGAATGGTTCCTTCGTTGAGGCCTTTGGGCGCCGTGTCGGACTCAATGTCGGTGACGAAACCGTATTTGTAGGATTGGTCGACGGTGGCGTGTATTTGTTCGGTTGTCGTCGGGACGGAGGTCATACGAAGAACTTTCTCGGTCTTGGGCAAGGATCAAGGATAGAGAAAAGAGGTGGAGAAGAGCAACCTATGGGCGTTGGTTCGCTGAGGGCTCAATCAAAGCGCGTCGTATTTGAGGCGTAGGCGTGCGCGCCCAATCGGGAGGAGTCATCATATCCGCCAGAGACACGGTTTCCAGTACGCCGCGCACGGCCAGATTGATTTTTTCCCAATGGCCGCGCATTCCACATGATTCCTGCGCGTAACAAGAAGCTTCCGACGTTTTGACGCAATCCATGATTGCAATTGGTCCGTCTAATGCGGTTATGATCTCAGCAATGGAAATTCTTTCGGGTGGTCTCTCCAAGCAATAACCACCTGCGGCTCCTCGTTGAGACTCCAACAAGGTTGTTCGTGCGAGTGTTTTCAACACTTTTGCGACGGTTGGGACTGAAATCCCGGTGCGTTCCGCAAGCTGTGGCGCGGTGTGGAAGGCGTGGAGGTCTTCTGGACGTCGAGCCATTTCGCTCATCAGAATGACGGCGTAATCCGCCAACTTGGTAAGTTTGATCATGGCGACATCCGATGAGTGTGCAGCTTCCAAGGTGTGTTCTATGCTTGTTGGCGTGTTTATTCGAAGGTTTTCAAGGCTGTTGGCGGCTGATTGATGAATGCGGCCAATTAAGGACCGTTATAGTACAGATTAGTGGCGCTGACAGCCTTCGATGTCAAGGTCTATGAGTAATGTTTTTTATTTTCCGGCGGACAAGAACATTCACATCCAATTGCTTAATTTAACGGGTCCAGGGACTGTGTTCCTGGTCGCTCGGGATCATAAGGGGGGAGCGAAAGCCCCCCTTATTCGCGGAGCGATTTTCTTCTGGAACCGTTGGTTGTTTTTCGCCGCAAACTCTCTATATACAATGATATACAATGATATACAATAATATACAATATTTACACATGCTTCACTTACACACACTTCGTTTATTTGAGCTCTATATACTCCGTTTACTTGTAATTCGGTGAATTAGACGGGCTCGCCTCGGGTCATTCTGGGGCATTCTCCAACAACGCCCATGGCGTGTTTCATGAAGAACTGCTTCAGCGGAGGAAGCTGTTGAACGGCGCCGAGTCCAAGGTTGCGGGCGATTCGTAAGGGGGGGAAGTTATTTGAGAACAGGCGAACCAAGCTGTCGCACACTACGGCGAGCAAGGTGTTGTCGAATCTGCGCCATTGTTGGTAGCGGGTCAATACTCCCGGCGCTCCGACGTCCAACCCCAGACGGAAGCAATCGACCACGGTTTCGGCCAACGCCGCGACATCGCGCAGCCCCATGTTCAGCCCTTGACCGGCGATGGGATGAATTGCGTGTGCGGCTTCTCCGATAAGAGCCAGACGTTGATCGATATGCCTTTCAGCGAACATGATCGACAAAGGATAGTGTGTCCGTCCGCCGACGAGGTGAAGCGCGCCTAAGTGGTCTCCGGCGCGGCGTTGCAGTTCATAAAGGAACTGGTCGTCGGGAAGAGAAACATAAGTGGGCGCCAGCGCTCGACGCTCGCTCCAGACGATCGAGGTTCGGTTGTCGGGCAGCGGCAACAGCGCGAAGGGGCCAGCGGGGAGGAAATGCTCGACTGCTAGGCCGTGGTGAGGCTTCTCATGACCGATGGTGCAGACAATGGCGTTTTGGCCGTAGTCATAACGCATGACGCCGATTCCGGCGAGGCGTCGGCACAGAGAGGGGCGTCCATCGGCTCCGACGATCAATCGGCTTCGAATTCGTCGTCCATCGGTAAGAACCGTGACGGCTCCGGCGGGTGAGCGTTCGATTTGCGCGACGGTCGCCGGAGCTAGGTGAGTCAATGCGGGGAGTTCGGCGACTCGCGCGAACAGAGCGCGTCGCATCACGATGTTGTCGAGAACCCAACCGAGCGGATGATCGCCGACTTCTTGGAAATTATAGTGGACAAAAAACGGCGAATCTTTATCGGCGACACGAATGTCGTTGATTGCCGCCGCGCCATTGACCATGTCGTTCCACACGCCCGCCGCCGCCAGGACTTGTTGCGAGCTGAAAGACACCGCCGTGGTGCGAATGTCGAAATTCTCGGTGGTCTGAGTTTTCGGGCTATCGCGATCGACGCACACTGTGGGCACGCCTGCGCCGCCTAGGGCGCACGCCAGAGTTAATCCAGCCAGACCACCGCCGACGATGACGACATCGGTGATCAGTTCATCGCCGACGATGAAAGGGGAGCTATTCATGATCTTCAATCCGCTGCTGTCCACCGACCCGAGAAACATCTTCTCATGGTTCTTCTACTCTGAACGCCGCAGTTTCGGAATGGGCTTTTTTGATCTTATACCAAGTCCCAATGACTACAACCCATAGGCCCACTTTCTGATACCAATAGACATAATTTTCCAAGGGCGTTTCACCAGGTTATTCCAAGCGAAGCAACAGCGTTCAACAATGTGATTATAAGTTTTAAAGATAATATCTGATAGCCAGTTTTCACGGAGATATTGCCAGATATTTTCAACAGGATTGAGTTCTGGGCATTTTGGAGGCAACGGAAGTAGCGTTATATTATCAGGTACTTTTAGTCGTTTTGATGTATGCCATCCGGCTTGATCAAGCAGAACTATTGCGTGTGCATTGGAAGCAACATTTCGGGATATTTCGCGTAGATGTAAGATCATAGCGGCACTGTTGCATTTAGGCAGAATTAAGCCTGCGGCTTTACCTAAAGCAGGACAAATTGCACCAAATAACCAAACAGAACGCGTTCTTTGGTCTTTGGGAGACATAGGACGGGAACCTCGTTTTGCCCAACGTCTTGTTGTTTTGGTTTTTTGGCCGACGCGAGCCTCATCTTGCCACCACAGCTCTATTACTTTTTCATGTGAAAGTGTTTCTTTGATCTTCATAATTTCGTTTGGGAAGTTTTTTTAAAATTTTCAATGGTGTCCGGTGCTTGAGACCAATGGCGGGGACGTGTTGATAATTTTCTGAATTTCATAGTACGAAATTTTCGACTCCGAGTCTGTTTGCTGATGGGTATGCGATATGTGTCAAAAAGCCCTTTCACCAAATCGAGAAGCCTCCAACGAACGAGACCATCAATCTCCGCAGATGGTCCTCGTTCAACAATTTCAGATAATTTCTGTCTTTGATCGTCATTTAAAATAGATGTTCTGCCTAGAGCTTTTCTTTCTAGTAGCCCATCTGGGCCTTTCTTGTTGAATACAATAACCCAATCCCGAATTGTTTGCAACCCGACACCACTGAGTTGTGCGGCTTCACTTCGCGTTTTTCCGTCATATAGGTGCGCCAATGTCAAAAGCCGCCGAACCTGCGCCGGACATTTCGATGTTTTTGCAAATCTACGAAGTTCATCGCCTGAGAAATCGCTCCGAAGTTTAATTGCTGCACTCATGACAAACCTCCATCGTTTGTCACAAGTGAATCGTCTTATATCCGTATTTGCAAGAGAAAAATATGAGTCCCCGTTTACGAGACTTGGTATTAGAGCGTGTCCGGAAAGAATATCAATGTTTCCAACGTCCCTGATGGTCACCGATCGGAACCTCAATGGACTGCCTCACCGGATGCCGCTGGAAATATTGATATTCTTTCCGGACACGCTCTTACGCCAACAAGCCGAATGATTGACTTGCGCTCCTTGAGTTTTGCATAAAAAATATGAGGCCGAGGAACTGTGTTTCCGCACTCATCTAATTGTTATGGAGAAATCTAACTCCTCTGTTTTGCTGCCAATTCCTTTGTTTTGCTGATTGAGGTAAATAATCGTCGGATTCAACAGGAGGCTTTCTTGACGCGTGTTTTTTGAGTAGAATTTTCGTGGCTTTCGCATCGCAGCATTTCATATAAGGCTGTCGACGCGGTGAGAGAATCGGTTATTGTTCAAGGAAATCTGTTTTTTGACAGGGGATGCAGCATGAAATTCATCGTAGCGATCATTAAGCCCTTTAAGTTGGACGAAGTGCGTGAGGCGCTGACCGGTTTGGGCATTCAGGGGTTGACTGTTAGTGAGGTTAAAGGTTTTGGTCGCCAGAAAGGGCAGACTGAAATCTATCGTGGGGCTGAATATTCTGTCAGTTTCTTGCCTAAAGTCAAAATTGAAGTCGTCGTTTCCGACGAAGTTGCAGAACAAGTGGTGGAGACCATTCAAAAAGCCGCCAACACGGGCCGAATCGGCGATGGAAAGATTTTTGTTATGGAAGTTGCTCAAGCTGTTCGCATCCGCACCGGCGAGTTGAACGCCGACGCTTTATAATTTGATGAATAAGAGCTAGGCGGGGCTTTGTTCCTGTCTGCGGGGAATCTACGAGGCGCCCGATAGTTCCTTTTTGTTCGCTCAAAGAGAGAATTCTCGCAGTTTATGAGAATTTCGCCTTGCGGCAAATTAAGAGGGGGCTGTCGGCCCCCTTCTTATGTATTCTCTTGATTCTCTGTGGCCGGAAATACAGTCTCTGTGTCCGTCTAATTTTTGCGTAAACAGTCGATAATCAAGCCGTCGTTACGCTTCAATGTTCTGCGAAGCGTTTAACGCCGTTTCAATCAGGGCAAGCGTCTCTTTCACTCCGTAAAGATCGATAAACGATCCCATGCGCGGTCCTGTGCTTTGGCCGAGCAATATCTCGTATAGAGCTTGGAACCAAGCGCGCAACTCAGTGAAACCGTGCTTTTTGCCGGTCTCATAGATCATGTTTTGATAGCCTTCCGCCCGAGTTTCCGGAGTTGCCGTCGCCAGGAGATTCCGCAAATCGACTAAAGCTGCTCGTTCTGCGTCGTTGGGTGGGCGGTAGGACTTGTTCGGCTTCACAAAATCTTGATAATATCGCACGGCGTAGCCGACCAGAGTTTCCAGGAACGGAGCGGTTTCCGGAGTCGCTTCCGGCGCGTAGCGGGTGATGAAGCCCCACATGACGTCTTTGTTTTCGGCGTTGGCCGCAGCCGCTAGATTCAACAGAATAGTGAACGTCAGGTCGGAGCGCACGACGGGAGGGTGTCCATTGTGGATGTGCCACGCTGGATTTTCCAGGCGTTGTGACGGTTCTTCTCGTGCGAATTTAGAGGCGAAGGTTAAGTATTCGTCGACGGCGCGTGGAATGACGTCAAAGTGCAGCCGTTTGGCCTGGCGCGGCTTTTGAAACATATATAAGGCCAAGCTCTCGGACGGAGCGTAACGCAACCACTCTTCGATCGATAAGCCGTTTCCCTTCGACTTCGAGATTTTCTGGCCGGTTTGATCCAAAAACAGCTCGTAAGTGAAGTTTTCTGGAGGACGTGATCCGAGAATTCGGCAAATTTTGGACGCTAAATCCACCGAAGGAATCAAGTCTTTTCCCGACATTTCGTAGTCGACGTTCAGCGCGTGCCAACGCATGCCCCAATCGGGTTTCCACTGTAACTTGACGTGTCCGCCCGTGACGGGAGTTTCGCATTTGCGACCATCTTCATCTTGGAAGACGATGGTTCCGGCGTTGAGATTGCGTTCCAGGACGGGCGCCAACAGAACTCGTCCTGTGGTTGGGGAGATCGGCAGGAATGGGCTGTAGGCGCCGGCGCGTTCGGCTCCCAAAGTAGGCAGCATCACCGCCATGATTGCGTCGTAGTTGTGTAGGACGGCCAACAACGCCTGATCGAAACGACCGGAACGATACCAATCGGAAGATGATTGAAATTCGTATTCGAATCCGAAACGATCGAGGAAGCCTCGGAGACGGGCGTTGTTGTGATGACCGAAACTCTCGTGTTCGCCGAAGGGATCGGGAATTTTGGTCAATGGCATACCAAGATATTGTCGCAGCATATCTTGGTTTGGGACGTTGTCGGGAACTTTGCGCAGTCCGTCCATGTCATCGGAGAAGGCGAAAAGACGGGTGGGGATGTTGGAGAGGCGTTGGAAGGCTTGACGAACCATTGTCGTGCGCGCGACTTCGCCGAAGGTGCCGATATGGGGCAATCCCGAAGGTCCATAGCCGGTTTCGAACAGGACATAGCCTTTGGACGGCGTCTGACCTTCGAAGCGTTTCAAGAGTTTTCGCGCCTCTTCAAAGGGCCAGGCTTTTGCAGTCGGAGCAAGATCATGTCCTGAAGTCATGGATTGTATTCCTATATTGATCTCTCAAAGGGGATGTTTTTTTCAAGTTTGTATAAAAATTAAAAGGGTCCAGGGACTGTGTTCCTGGTCGTGGGGGATCATAAGGGGGGAGCGAAAGCCCCCCTTATTCGCGAAGCGATCCCCCCCCCTTACGCCCCCTCTCACGACCAGGAACACAGTTCCCGGCCCCTTTTAATCTTTAAATTTTATTCAGAATCTTCAATTCTTGGGAGCGTGTTTGTTAAGGATTCTCTGCAACGTGCGTCGATGCATCTTTAAGCGTCGCGCTGTTTCAGAGACGTTTCGATCGCATTGTTCGAACACCCGTTGAATGTGCTCCCACCGCACTCGATCCGCCGACATCGGGCTTTCTGGCGGCGCGGGCAGCATTTGTCCGTTCGACAACAACGCCGCTTCGATTGCATCCGCATCGGTTGGTTTGGGCAGATAATCCACAGCGCCGGCTTTGACCGCAGCCACCGCCGTCGCAATGTTTCCGTATCCCGTCAACATGACAATCCGTGCGTCTGGTCGGGCTTCTCGGAGCGCTGCGACAACGTCCAGGCCGTTTCCGTCCTGTAGGCGCAAATCCACGATTGCGTAGGCGGGTGCGGATTCGTGGGCAATATCGATTCCGAGCTGCGCCGATTCAACCGCCACGACGTCGAAGCCGCGCTTTTCCATGGCGCGTGCGAGGCGCGTGCGAAAGGCGTCGTCGTCATCGACAACCAGCAGCGTTCGGCCATCGAGGTCGCAGAAGGTTAATTTTGAGGTTTCGGTCGGGGAATTTTCGTCAAACGCCATTTTTGCTCACAGTCCGAGTCCCTGGCTTCGAGGAGGTCGCGTTTCCAACTTACGACAACCCGAGCGCCGCCGCTACGATGATTTGTGAACGCAACCTGAGCGCCGGTTCGTTCGAGCAGCGTTTGAGCGATGAATATGCCGAGACCCATGTGTTGATTTTGATTGTGTGTTCGGGCGGAAAGATAGGGTTCTCCGAGGCGGTGGAGAAGGTGGGATGGAAAGCCGGGGCCGTCATCGAGAATCGCAACGACGATTTGATGTTCGTTCCAATCTGCGCGCGCTTCGACGCGGCGTTCGGCGAATTGCAGGGCGTTTTGGAGCAAATTGCCGAGTCCGTGGATGATTTCCGGGCTGCGTTGCACCACGGGCTCTAGGGATGAATCCGGAGCGTCTATGGCGATGGCGAACTCGACGGAGCCGAAGCGATGTGGCGCGGCGGCGGACTCGATTAAAGTCGTCAGAGGCAGGCGTTCGAATGGAGACCCGCTTTCAGCGTCGGGCTGGCGCGAGAGTTGAGCTAAGATGTCTTTGCACTTTCTTGATTCGCTTTTTAGCAGAGCAATGTCTTCTTGCCACGGGCTGTCTGCGGGGACGTCGCGAGAAAGCTCATTGGCCACTAAGGCGATGGTGCTGAGCGGCGTGCCGAGTTCGTGAGCCGCCGCCGCCGCCAGAGCGCCGAGCGCCGAGAGTTTCTGTTCGCGCGCCAGAGCGATTTGGCTTGCGGCGAGGGCTTCAGTGATGCGGCGGGCCTCGGCGGCGACGTGAAAGACATAGGCTGCAATGAGCGCCGATGAAATGGATAAGGCCAACCAAATGGCCAGCGCGTGCAGCAAAGGGGGGGAAGGCGTAGGGGTTGTTGGCCAAGGCAAGGGAAAGTGCCAAGCGGCGAGCACGGCGAGACAGCCGATATTGGTCGTGGTGAGGAAAATGACGCTGGGGCGCGGCAAAACGGCTGCGCCGAGGGTTAAGGGCAACAGTAGTAAAGTGACGAAAGGATTATTGAGGCCTCCCGTAAAATAGAGAAGAAGCGACAGTTGAAGCGTATCGAAAATAAAATAGAGGGCGACGTCTTGATCCGCCAAACGAGAGCGTTTGTTTTGCTCGGCTCCGGCCAGGACGTTGACGACGGCGGAGGCTCCGATGGCGGCCAGCACCGGCATTACCGGCAAACGATTTTCCAATAGGAAGTACACGAACGCGACGGCGGTTAGTTGGCCGCAAATGGCGATCCAGCGCAGAAGGACAACCGTTCGCAATGTTATTCGACCATCGATTGCGCGATGATCGAAGTGAGACGGATGCTCCAAACGGCGAGGTTGCGATATGGGGGACGTCATGTCCGTTTTCCGGCCCGAGAAAGACTCGGGGCCGGTTTTGGAGCGATGCGGTTGATTCATGACCAAACGATGCGCGGCTAAGGCGATGTTAGGAAGAGGTTAGGCGATTCCACCATCCACGGCGCGGTTTGTCTTGAGTGGGGATTTCGATGACGCGAATCGCCGGGTGTTCGGCGAGGGCCGGAGCGGATGGTTTGGTTTCTTCCGTTGAGGTCGAATCGTTCGGTTGTGGTTCAATGGGTTGCGGCTCAATGGAGATGGGCGTTTCCGAGATTGTCGCGCAAGAGAGAAGGGCGTCGTCTGGACGAAGGGCGTCGTCTGGACGCTCGGCAAAAGAAGACGCTTCCGAAACTGCGCTTTGAGACAAAGGTGAGGGAGCAAGATTTTCTTCGGCGACGCTTTCTGCCGGATTTGGATTGACAGCCGAATCAGAGGCAACGGAAGGGGCGTCGACGTTTCCGGTGTTGGTTGGGGCGGCGAAAGCAACAAGAGGCGTAATGGCCGTTTCGTCCATCGCGATGGGTTTTGTCACGGTGGGCGTCGTTACGACGGGGGGAGGCATGACGGGAACGGCTGAGATGACGGGCGTCGCAGGGAGCGCTGGGGAGAAAACGGGCGCAGGTGGAGTGGAAAGATGCGGCGTCATTCCAATGAAGGGTGAACGCCCGTCCGATGGCATAATTTGTGGTGTCGTCGACTCGTCGCCGGAGCGGCGGCGCAAACGTCGTCGCACCGGCAGCCCGTCGGCGGGAATCTCAGTGATCACACGTGATGAGGACAACGTGGATGACAACAGCGGGTGTTTTGCGTCGTTGTTTTGTACAGCCGAATTTGATTCGATCGAAACGGGAGCCGAAACAGGATGAGGCGCCGACACCGTTGGCGTCGGAAACGATGTGAGGGGCGTTAACGATGTGAGGGGCGTTAACGATGTGAGGGGCGTTGGGAGCGCGGGTTGCGTCTGAGTCGGTCCCGGCGTGGGCGCCGCCGCCGGTGGCGGAGAGGGGGAAGAAGGGACGGGCGGCGCGGCGCTGAGAGAGTCTCCGGCCAACAGCCAATCGAAATCCGCCGGATCCATCATCGGAGCATTGATGATCGGCGTTTCGACGGGGGTAAGCTCAGTTGTTGGCGTTGGCGCGGCTGGTTTGGCGAACATGGGCAGCACCAGCCGCTTGCCGGAGGATGGACGAGAGGCGGGCGTCGACGCAGGCACAGGCGTTCCTTCTGTGGAAGCTTCCGAGCGAATGTCCGAAACATTCTCTGACGGAGCAATTAAGGGAGATTCCGATGTGACGGCGTCGGTCAAGGGGCCTCGCTCGTCGCGGGACTCGGATGCAGTGAAACCGTCGGAGGTGATTTCAAGCAGATCTTCGCTGATTTGCGCGTCATCGACTTGCGCGCCGTCGTCGTGTGGAGCGTTTGCGTCGTTTTGGGGCGCGTCGACGTTTGAAGCTTCTGGATTGGATGAGTCGTTTTCAGAATCGGCGCCGGTGGAGGCGTCCAAAGAATCGAACTCATTGCGCCCGCGAGTCCGTCTGCGTCCACCACGTTTGCCGCGTCTGCGTCGTTTGCGCGCAGGTTCGCCATCGTCGGCTTGCGCGTCGAAAGCGGACTCGTTGTCTGCGTCGGCGTCTCCGTCTCCGTCATCGTCGTGCGCGGCGTCATGATCCGACTCGGCGGCTGACGCCGCGTCGGCGGGAGCGCTTTCTGTAGAGACGGTTTCTGCGGAGATCGTGGCTGAGAGCGCGGCGCTTTCGACGTCTGTAGACAATCGCCGCCGTCCACGTCGTCCGCGTCTGCGTCTGCGTCCTCGACCGTCGTCATGGGCGTCTGCGTCGCCGGCGGCAGATGTCGCCTCGGCGTCTTCTTCGGGAGAGTCGGTTTCTTCTTCATCGTCGTCCACTGTGGGGGCGACAGGAGATTCGCTTGCTTTTGTTATCGGCGCCGTAATTTCGAGGATTTTAATTTCTTGGGGTTTTGCTTCTTGCGGGTATGTTTCAGGGATGTCTTCGTCGTCGAGTTCGTCGTCGCGTTGTTTGTTGAGCGCGCGATCGGTCTCTTCAAAGAGGCGATCCGTGTTGGTGGCCAACAGCGCATGATCTTCCATCGGCGCGCGCGAGCGCGTGCGTTCCACGCGCATGTCGGGCGCAATGAGGTTGTCGTCGTTCAACAGCGAGACGCAAACGCTGTAGCGTTGTTCGATTTGCGCCAGCTCGCGTCGTTTGTTGTTGAGAATGTAGAGAGCGACGCGGGTTGGAAGGTGAACTGTGAAATCACTGGAGCGCTTGCGGATTCCTTCTTCCTCAATCGCGCGCAACGCGTAGAGCGCGGCGGATTCGATGGAGCGGATGACGCCGGCGCCGACGCAATGAGGGCAGCGTTCAAAGTTGGTTTCCAGAAGGCTGGGGCGCATTCTCTGACGGGAAAGCTCCAGCAGGCCGAAAAGGGAGATGCGTCCGACTTGGATTCGAGCGCGGTCTTGCCTCATGGCTTCTTTGAGGCGCCGTTCGACGGCGGCGTTGTTGCGCGGATCCTCCATATCGATGAAATCGATGACGATCAGCCCGGACAGGTCGCGCAGGCGAAGTTGTCGGGCGATTTCGTCGGCGGCTTCTATATTGGTTTTCAGCGCGGTTTCTTCGATGTTGCGCTCGCGGGTGGAGCGGCCGGAATTGACGTCGATCGCCACCAACGCTTCGGTCGGATTGATGACGATGTATCCGCCCGAGCGTAACTGTACGGTTGGGCTGTGAATGGCGTCGATTTGGTTTTCAACTTGATAGCGGAAGAACAGCGGAACGCTTTCATCGCGGTACGGTTGGACTTTTTTGGCGTGGCTGGGCATCAGCATGCGCATAAAGTCTTTTGCGTTGCGATAGACCGGATCGCCTTCAATCAGAATTTCATCAACGTCGTTGGTGTAGAGGTCGCGGATCGAACGCCGAATCAGGTTGGCTTCTTCATAGACCAGCTCTGGAGCGCTGGATTTCAGCGTTTGTTCGCGGATGCTGTCCCACAGACGCAGGAGATACTCCAAATCGCGTTTGATTTCCGCTTTGCTGCGTTCCAGACCTGCTGTGCGCAAAATCATCGCCATTCCTTCCGGAATGTCGAGGTCGCTCATGATGTCCCGAAGACGCTTGCGATCGATGGGATTGGTGATTTTTCGGCTGATGCCGCCGCCGCCTCGACCAGTATTGGGCATAAGAACGCAATAACGACCGGGAAGCGACAAATAGGTTGTGAGCGCCGCCCCTTTATTTCCGCGCTCTTCTTTGGTTACCTGCACCAGCAGAATTTGGCGGCGTTTGATGACTTCTTGGATTTTGTAACTGCGCAATGACCGGGGGCGTCGTCGGGAGACTTCTTCGATTTCATCTTCGCCGATGACGTCGAGATTGGGCGCTGTTGGCGCTTCGGTTTCTCCGAGAGAGGGGCGGTTTGCGTCGTTGTTGTTGACGTCGTTGCTGAAAGCTGTGTCGTTATTAAATGAATACTCCGGTTGCTGTTCGATCGGGTCATCGATTTCGCGCGGAAAGGCGAATTGGCGCGGCGTGATTTCTGTGGGATTTGGGAGAAAGGAGCCGCCTTGGGCGAAAGCCGCGTTTTCGATGATCGGGATCGATTCCGTGATTGACGGTGAAGAGCCGATCGAGAGAGGGAGGCGAGGGAGCGCCGTTTTAGGCGTGTCTGCGGCGTCGGAGCCGTCGAACAAGCGCGCGCCGTTTGACGATGGGGCTGCGTCGCCTAACAAGCTGTCGGGCGTCGTCGCAGTCGCGTCGTCGTTATGGATTTCCGTGACGCTCGCCGACGTGACGTTGATCGGCGCGGCGTCGGCCGACGCGGCGTCGAGTGAGCCATTCTGTGAGTTATCGTTCGGCGTGTCGTCGCGTAAGAACGGGGGCGCCGTTTCATCAGGATCGGTTGCGTCAAATGCGGTCGCGGCCGTTTCGGTGAACGCTAAGGCTGGTTCTGAGGACGGCGCGCGGCGTGGCGGGACGTCTTCTTCTTCGTCGGCGGCGCTATCGGCCAAGGCGGCCAAGGCGGCTAAGCGTCGCTCTTCGGCGACCAGAGCCTCGCGGTCGGCGTTCGGGATTCTATAATAATCGGGATGAATTTCAGAAAAAGCCAGGAACCCGTGCTTGTTTCCACCGTACTCGATGAAGGCCGCTTGAAGCGCCGGCTCGACGCGGGTAACTTTTGCGAGGTAAATATTTCCTTTGAGTTGCTTCCGGCTTACGATCTCGTAATCGAGTTCTTCAAGTCTGTGTCCGTTAATTACAACAACCCTTGTTTCTTCGGGCTGTGTCGCATCCACCAGCATTCGCTTGGTCATTGATGATCCTCGTGACGCGCTTGGTTGTCTCGCCGTGCGACTGAACGGTTTGACTGGCGCGTCCATGTTGTTGGGCGAAGCGACCGGTTTCTCCCGAATTGGGCGTGCCGCAGCGTCGTTTCCAGAGGTCAAAACAAGACTAAGGCGCTGTTTAAGCAGCCGGACCTGTTTGGCTCTATCGACTGAATCGCAGCCGTTCATTCGACCGCGTCAGCTGCGTCACGGCCTTGCGGCCGAAACCTGCTTCGAAGGTTCTCCTCAGTAATCGCCGATTCGCTGAACGTCGCGCAACGGCGGGGCGCCGGATAAGGCTGGCTTGAACCTTTCCGTTGACGTCATCGCTTAATCAAGGGGCGCATGCGCTCTGACTAAGGACTGTCGGATGTCGGACAAGGCCTGTTCCAGGCTGCAACGGCTCCGCGCGCGACGTCGTCCGCCGAGGCCCAAGAGCGCAAAAGGCGGCTCGGGCGATTGGCTCGGGCGAATGGCGATATGTCGCAGCTTGCAGGATAATCGTCTCTTTTCCCAGGTACAATCAAATAATCCGCCATTTTGTGATTTCCAGGCGATGGTGATTTCGGAGTGGGTGGAAGGAGCTTGTCCGGAGGAAAAACGACGCCAACGTGTGACGCAACGTGTAAAGAAAATGACGCCCTGGCGCGCGCGCGAACAACAAACAAATGGGAGTGACCGGGGAGAGGGTATTAATTCCCCATAAAAATTATGGAGCGCAGTCCTCGGCGTCCTATACCCTGGCGCCCTATAATTTTTATGAGAATAAAGGGTCGTGTGTTCATCGTTCGGCTTGTTGGCGTCATGCGAGTCAATGCCTGCTGGTTTTTGATGGATTCGGTGTGGAGCCTTGAGCGGTGATGCTCTTGGCGGCGGACATTCGATTTCCGAAGATGTCGGAGCGAAAAAAACAGGGAGAATTATTGACAGTTGCGGAATCGGGTATTATACGGTTTGCGGCGACAGCGTTATAATGATTATAATGATGTGGATAGAATGTGGCGCGAAGCTCTTTTGTTGATCAGATTGCCTCCAAGGGCTTTTACGCGCGTCGCGCGGTTCGTGGATTCGGTTTGATCGCGCTTCGCTCTGGGGATGGGCGCAATGGTTTCTCCGGTGTGATGTCGTGACTCGTCTGTCGTTCGCCTCATCTCCTAAATCTGTTGTTTTTTAATTTGTCTGTTGAGTCGTAATGGAATAAAGCCGCGATTCGGGCGCTAAGGAGTTCTTATGGGTATCCCCGGCGGAAGCCTGGCTGTTTCAACGAGACGGCGGATTCGTTCGCCGAGCTGTGGGGCGTGTCGGCGTTTGACGAGGAATGTTTCGGCGTCGGTTTCAATCTGCGGTTTTGTGGGGTTATCCGACAAAGGAGAGCGCAATCATGCCGTTGGTCCATTGGAGTGAAGGCATCAGTGTCGGCGTCACGGTTCTCGACGACGATCACAAGCATCTTATCGACTTGATCAATCAGCTCTACGACGCGATGCAGGCGGGCCGTGAAATGGAGGTTCTTGAGGGAATCTTCAATGAGCTGTCCAACTATACGCAAACACATTTCGCTCGTGAAGAGCAGATGATGGAAGCGCGAAAGTTTCCGGGGTTGGCGGCTCACAAAATTCAGCATGTCGAGTTGACCACTCGTGTTCAGCAGTTCTATAAAAAGTTCCAGTCCGGCGAAGCGCCGTCTTTGAGTCTGGAGCTTTTGGCGTTGTTCAAAACATGGTTGATTTCGCATATTCGCGTTTCGGATTTTCAGTATCGCCCGTATATTAAGGAAGAAACGGTCCAGTGATTTGACTGCTCCGTGTTCGACTTTGTTTGGGCGCGGGTGTTTTCAGTGTTTGGAGTCTTTGGTTTTTGGCTCTGGACGGGAAGAGTTTGGGGGCGGGAGGGCGTTTTGGACGGCCTCCCGTTTCGTGTTGCGTCCCTTCTTTCGGTTTTCTTGGTTTCTTATTGCGATTCCTTGTCTTTTCCCATGGTCTTTCAGCGTCCTTAGATTTTGTCTTGTATTTTTCATAATTTGTGTTCTGATGCGCGTGGAGTTGTGTGCGACGGCGTTCTCGTGTTTGCGGCGTCCTCGTGTTTTATATCGTGTTTTATATATTGGGGGGGGCGGCCGTGGTGAAGCGTGCGTTTTGGGGCGGATGTGTGGCGGCGGCGTTGTTCTTAGCGTTCTTTGTATGTGTTCAGGTGTTTGTGGCGCAATCGGCGCGCGCGGAAATTTCATTGTTTCAGACTCCCGAATTGATCACCGCAGTGACGGGGGGGGATCTGTCCGCCGTTAAGGCGTTGTTGGTTCGTGGAGAAGCGGCCAACTCGGCCAATCCTAAAGGGCAGACGGCGTTGATGCTTGCCGTGAACGCCGGAAACGAGCCCATGGCGCGGTTGTTGTTGGAAAACGGGGCGCTCGTCAATCTGGTCGATCGCATAGGAAATGGGGCGCTGCATTGGGCGGTCGAGCGTGGTGATGTTGGATGTGTCGCCCTTTTGCTGGGTGTAAAAGGCGTAAAGGTGGACATCGAAAATCGTCAGGGCGTGACGGCTTTAATGATGGCGGCGCGTGACGGCCAATATGAAATCGTTGATCGGCTGTTGAGGGCCGGCGCGCGAACTGAAAAAGTGGACTTTACTGGACGCACGGCTTCGGATTGGGCAAAGGATGGGCGGAATTCTCGTGTTCTTGAGCGATTGCGCTGATAATTCCGAGGAAGCCGATATTCCGGAAGAGAATCCAATGCGGTGAAGCCGCTATGCTGCGCGCTGGCGTAGGGTAATGAGACGACGTAAGGCGTCGCAAGAAAGGTTGCGGGATATGCCGGTTCTGAATCCAGGGGATCCCGGAGCGTTGTTGTTGTTGCTGGCGGCGTGGTGCGTGGACGTTGCGCTGGGCGCTTCTTGGTTTTTTCGTAAAAGTTGGTTCTGTCCGGCTGTTTTGGTCGCGCGCGTTGTCGTCGGATTGGATCGGCGATTAAACCGCGTCGAGCGTGGCGACGCAAATTTGATGGCGCGCGGCGTTCTGGTGGTTCTGGTCGTGTTGAGCGCGGTGGCGGCGTTCGCTTGCGCGGTGACGGCTTTGGCGCGAGTCGTTCCGTATGGATTTGGGTTCGTTTTGGCGGTTCTGATCGCCTGCGTGTCGTTGAGGCGCCCTTGGAGCCAAGCTCGCGAAGTGCGGCGCGCTTTGGAGCAAGGAGGCCCGGCGGCCGGGCGACACGCCCTGTCTCAAATGGTTGGCCGTCCCGTTTCCGGAGGCGTGGACGTTCACGGCGTCGCGCGCCAGGCCATTGAAGAAACCTCCCTTTTCTTTAATCGAAACGTGGTGGGCTGCGTCTTTTGGTTTGGCCTGGCGGGGTTGCCCGGATTGATGGTTTGGGAAGCCGTCGGCGCGATGAATGCGATGATCGGCGCGCGCTCTCCGCGCTATGAGCATTTCGGTTGGGCCGCCGCCAAGTTGGATGCGTTGTTGAACTTTCTGCCTGCGCGGTTGACCGGGCTCGCTTTGGCGTTGGCGTCGTCTTTTGTTCCCGGAGGGCGCGCCGGGCGCGCCTTTAGGACGATGCGTCGAGACGCTCGTCGTCACCGTTCTCCTAATCTTGGGTGGCCGATTGCGGCGACTGCTGGTGGTTTGGGATTGGCGCTCGGTGGCGTGCGGTGCGAAGGCGAAGTCACTATTCACGAGCCTTGGATCGGCGATGGTCGCGCTCGTGTGGTTGGGCTTGATGTCGGGCGCGTTTTGGCCTTAGCATGCATCGCGCTTCTGATCGTCGTCTGCGCGGCGGCTTTGGTTGTCGCCGTGGTTTTGGCGGTGAGCGTTTGGGTCGCGGGATGATTGCGATTTGTGCGTTGCCGTTTCAGTAAACAAGTTGTCGTTTCAGTATAAACAAAGAGAGAGAGCTGGAATCGTTCACTCCATCGGGCCTGTGCGAAACGCGGAGTGTTTGCCGTTGATTTGGCGTCGCCAGTGACGCATTGTTTTGTCGACGCGTTTTTTGTTGATGCGGCTGTGTGATCTTCAATTTTTATGGCGACGACCTTGAACACCATGACAGCATTTCCTTCCGATCGCGCCAGCGCTATGCGGACACTGGCCATTGAATCCGAAGCCTTGGCGTCGTTGGCGCAGAGTCTTGATGAGAGCTTCGAGCGCGCATTGGATCTCTTGGATAAGATTTCCGGGCGAGTCGTGGTCACCGGCATGGGTAAAAGTGGTCATGTCGCTCGTAAAATTGCCGCAACGATGGCCTCGACCGGCGCGCCGGCGCTTTATGTTCACCCTGGAGAAGCCAGTCACGGCGATCTCGGGATGATCGCCCGCAATGACGCCGTTGTGGCTTTGTCGAACTCCGGAGAAACTTCCGAACTTTCCGATATATTGGCGTACACTAGGCGTTTCGGCATCCCTTTGATTGCTGTCACCAGTCGACGCTGCTCTTCTTTGGCCGAGCAAGCCGATGTGCTTCTGTTGCTTCCTCCGGCGCCTGAGGCGTGCCCATTGGGGTTGGCTCCCACCACTTCCACAACGATGATGTTGGCTTTGGGGGATGCGATTGCGATTTCTTTGTTCGAGCGTCGAGGTTTTTCCGCCACAGACTTTCGTGAATTACATCCAGGGGGACAACTGGGGCGCGCTTTGTTAAAGGTTTCCGACATTATGCACGGCGGCTCCGCCTTGCCGTTGGCCCGTCCGGACGACCGCATGAGCGACGTTCTATTGGAAATGACCGCGAAACGATTCGGTTGCGTCGGCGTCGTTGATGGCGATATGTGCTTGATCGGCATCATCACGGATGGCGATTTGCGCCGTCATATGGACTCCGATCTGTTGCGGCAAACGGCGGGCAGAGTTATGTCGTCTCGGCCTAAAGCCATTCGCTTGAACGCTCTGGCCGCTGAGGCGTTGGGGCAGATGAACTTGTTGAGCATCACAAGTTTGTTTGTTACGGATGGAGATCGACTCGTCGGGATACTTCATATTCATGATTGCTTGCGCGCCGGGTTGGCGTGATGAGCGGCTCTGTGGTTGAAGTGTTGCGGGTGGGCGGATTCAGGACGCCGAAAGGGTAAAGGGTGATGACGCCGTGAGCGATTCCAAGGATGGTTCTTCCGTCGAGACGGACAGTCTACGGCGACGGCGCTTGCGACGGAATCGCGATGACGCAAAACGTCAATCGGCGAAAGACCTCTCTATGGAGGAATGGACCAAACGCCGTGGTCCTCGGCGCGATAGTCTGCGCGTCGCGCGGATGTACAGCCGTTTTGTGTTGTTGATGAAGATCGCCTTGCCTTTGGCGGCCTTGGCGTTGGTGATCACGATCTCCACTTGGCCAAAGCTTCGGGATGTCGGGCGCGTCTCGTTTCCGCGTGACAAGGGCCGCTTGGAAATGAGCAAAGCTCGTTATATGAGCCTTGATGCTCAGGGGCGGCCTTTTTCCGTTATCGCAGAACGCGCAACCCAAGACGTGGCCAATCAAGACATCGTTAATTTGATCGGTCCTGTCACCGAAGTTACGCAGAAAGACGGAAATTGGGTGACGATGCGCTCGGATCGCGGACGTTTTGATCAAAAGTCCGGTTATCTGTTGCTGCTCGACAATGTTCACTTGCTGCGTGACGACGGATTCGAATTTACAACCGCTCTGGCTCATATCGACACCAAGGCCGGAGAAGGGTGGGGAGATCGTCATGTCGTGGGGCAAGGGCCTAGCGGCGAGATCAACGCCGATGGTTTTCGTATGATGGATCAAGGGCAAACCATTATTTTCACCAACCGTGCGGAGACGGCGATCACCGGCGCCGCAGCGGCTGCTTCGGGAAAGTCTCCGGGCGGCGCGACGGGTTCTTCGGCGTTGCGGCGGTAAGCCGTTGGACGCCCATTATGGAAACGACAAGCAAGGAGAGTATGATGGAGTGCCGGTGGAGCCGTCGGGTCGGGCAGGGGGCGACCGTCGCTGTTGCGGCAATCGGCGTGTTATTGTCCTTTTCGGTCTCGGCGCAGATGTTGCCCGGCTCCGCTTCCGGTCAGCCTTTGGAGGTGAAGGCGGATCGCGCCATTGAATGGCGTGAGGATCAGAAAGCATATGTTGCGCGCGGCAACGCCTACGCCAAGAAGGGAGACGTCGTTGTCACCGCCGATCTTTTGACCGCGTATTACCGCATCGCGCCCAATAAGGGGAACGAGGTGTTTCGTATGGTGGCGGAGGGCAATGTTCACGTTGTGCGCGTCAATCAAGAGGTGTTCGGCGATAAAGGCGTGTATGACGTTGATCAGAAACTGGCGGTGGTGACGGGGCGGAACTTGAAGTTGGTTACGCCGACGGATATTGTGACTGCGCGGGACAGTTTGGAGTATTACGAGGAAAAAGGGTTAATGGTGGCTCGCGGCGATGCTTTGGCCATAAGAGACCAAAAGAAGCTGCGTGCGGATATTCTGGTGGGCCGTTTTGTCGAGCAGGACGGAAAGCAGACTTTGGACCGCATTGACGGCGAGGGGCATGTGGTGGTGACGACGCCGACCGATGTTGCGATTTCCGATCGGTTGATGTATGCGCAGGCGAGCAATATTGCGATATTAGTTGGGCAGGTTAAGATTACGCGCAATGACAACCAGATTGTTGGCGATGCGGCGGAAATGAACATGACAACGAAGGTTAATCGAGTGTTGAGTAGTTCGGGCCGTGTGGAAGCGTTGTTGGTGAATCGCGAGAAGGCTAAAGAGGACGCTCAACCGGCCGCCCAGAAACCTGCCGGTCAGCAGCCCGTCAATCAGCGCTCTGTCAACCGCAAGTGACGAGTGCGGATAATTATTAAAAAATTAAGGTTTTTTTTAAGGCGCGTAAATTGAATGGGTCCAGGGACTGTGTTCCTGGTCGTGGGGGGATTATAAGGGGGGAGCGAAAGCCCCCCTTATTCGCGAAGCGATCTTCCTCTGGAATCGCTTATTTTTGTTGTTTATCTTTTTCTTTTCTTATGCTTTGTTCGCTTTGTTCGCTTTGTTCGCTTTGTTCATTTCGTTCGTTTCGTTCCATTTGAAACCCTAAAAAAGATGGGAAACGAATAAAATGTTGTGACGTGTTCTGAGGCTCTCAAACAACTGTTGCTTTGGACGAGGCGTTGCCATAGCTGTAGTGTAAGCCCTCGGCGTTTCGAGAAGGCGGAGTTTCCAAAGGCTCCAGAGCAAGGCGCTAAGGTTTCTCGCTTGGTTTATCGTCGGTCGGATTGTCGGCCGGTTTACGGGAGGATTTTCGTTATCATGTCGCGTCGTCCTCTTGCGTGTGTTGTGCTTGCGGCAGGCAAGGGCACACGGATGAAATCAACTCTGCCGAAAGTGCTGCATGCGGTCGCCGGTCGTTCGATGATCGGGCATGTCCTTTCAGCGATCTCCGGACTTGGCCCGGATCATGTGGTTGTGGTTGTCGGGCCGGGTATGGAGCAAGTCACCAAAGCGGTGGCGCCGTTTCCGACGGTCATTCAACTGGAGCAGCGTGGAACCGCCGACGCGGTCAGAGCGACTCGCGAGGCGCTGTCTGGGTTCGAGGGCGATGTTCTGGTGGTGTATGGCGATACGCCGTTGATCTCCACGGAGACGCTGCGCCATATGATTGACGCGCGGCGCCATGCTTCGAACCCGGCGGTGGTTGTGTTGGGAATGCGGCTCGCGGAGCCGGGGGCGTATGGGCGCGTGATCGTCAACCCGCGCGGCGAGGTGGTGAAAATCGTTGAATATCTCGACGCCGACGAAAGCGAGCGACAGGTGGAGCTGTGCAACGCCGGGTTGATGGCTTTCGATGGAGCCCGACTGTTCGAGCTGTTGGGGCGAGTGCGCGACGACAACGCCAAAAAAGAGTTCTATCTCACCGATGTGGTGGCTTTGGCGCGATCTGACGGCGCGTCGGTGCGAGTGGTGGAAACCACTCCGGCAGAGGTGTTGGGAGTGAACTCTCGCGCCGAGCTGGCTGATATCGAGCGTCTGTTGCAGCAAAGATTGCGTCGCGCCGCGATGGACGGCGGCGCCACCTTGTTGTATCCGGAGACGGTTTATTTCAGCATCGATACATGTCTGGGGCGAGACGTCGTCGTTGGACCGCATGTGATGTTTGGGCCGGGCGTGGCGGTGGGCGATAACGTCGAAATTCGCGCTTTTTGCCATCTGGAGCGGGCAAAGGTCGAGAGCGGGGCGGTCATTGGTCCGTTCGCGCGGCTGCGGCCCGGCGCCGAGATCGGAAACGACGCACATATCGGCAATTTCGTCGAAATCAAAGCCTCTTGTGTCGAAGCCGGCGCCAAGGTCAATCATCTAACATATATTGGAGACGCCATAATCGGCGCTCGCGCCAACATCGGCGCCGGAACCATTACGTGCAATTATGACGGTTTCCAAAAACACCGCACGGAAATTGGCGTTGAGGCGTTCATCGGCTCCAACGCATCTTTGGTGGCTCCGGTGAAGATCGGAGCCGGGGCCATTGTGGCGGCGGGAAGCGTCATTACGTCCGATATTCCGGTTGATGCTTTGGCTGTGGCGCGTGGGCGTCAAGAGACTCATCAAGGGTGGGCTCCGAGGTTTCGTCAGCGCGCCAAGGCTAAGAAAAAAAGCTGAGAAAAGAAATTGCGCCTAAAGATTCACGAGACGTGACTGTGGCGTTAATTCGATGGCGTTCATTCGATGGCGTTGCGGCAAGAGCAAGAGAGCGCTTGCATCTTTGCTTTTGCCGCGCCTCGAAGAGAAGCAAGTTGTGGAATTTTTGAGAGTTGCGAAAGGAGCGGCTACGGCCATGTGCGGCATTATCGGCATTATCGGGCGAGATCAGGCGGCTCCATTGTTGGTGGAAGGGCTGCGGCGGTTGGAATATCGCGGTTATGACAGCGCCGGAGTGGCGACGCTGGTCAATGGGCGGATCGAGCGGCGCCGGGCCGAAGGGAAATTAAACAATCTAGAGCGTAGGCTGCAAGAAGAGCCGTTGAGTGGAACCATCGGCATTGGACACACACGTTGGGCTACTCATGGCGGGCCGACTGAAAACAATGCGCATCCTCACGCAACCGATCGCGTGGCGGTGGTTCACAACGGCATCATTGAAAACTACCAGCAGCTCAAAAAAGAGTTGCTTGCAGAAGGTCATGTTTTTCAAACCGAAACCGACACCGAAGTCATCGTTCATTTGTTGACGCAATTCCTTAATCAAGGCATGTCTCCGGTTGAGGCCGTGGCCGAAGCGTTGAAGCGCCTAGAGGGCGCTTTTGCTTTGGCTTTGATCTTCTCCGAGGAAAGCGATTTGATGATCGGCGCGCGGCGCGGCACGCCTTTGGTGGTTGGGTACGGCGACGGCGAGATGTACTTGGCTTCCGATGCTTTTGCCTTGGCGCCGTTGACGCGGCGTATTTGTTATCTTGATGACGGAGATTGGGTTGAGCTGCGGCGTGACAGCGTGGTGGCCAGAGATTCCGAAGGGCGTGTGGTCGAGCGAAAGGTTCAGCTTACCTCTGTTTCCGGAGCCATGATCGGCAAAGACGGCTATCGTCATTTTATGCTCAAAGAGATATACGAACAGCCGCAAGTGATCGGCGACACATTGCATTCGTTCTTGAATCCATCGACCGGGCGGATTGCGTTGCCGGATTTGCCGTTTTCTTTGGAGACGGTTTCTCGGGTGACGATTGTGGCGTGTGGAACCGCCTATTACGCGGGGTTGGTTGGAAAATATTGGTTGGAGCAAGTCGCGCGCATTCCTGTAGAGATCGATATTGCTTCCGAATTTCGCTATCGCGAGGCTCCGATGCCCGAGGGAGGGGTGGCGCTGTTCATCTCGCAATCCGGAGAGACGCTCGACACGTTGGAGGCGTTGCGGTATTGTCGTCGGTCTGGCCAAAGGATTATGTCGATTGTCAACGCGCCGGAGAGTTCGATCGCGCGGGAATCTGAAGTTGTTTTGTACACTAAGGCCGGGCCAGAGATTGGAGTGGCTTCAACCAAGGCGTTCACGACGCAGTTGACGACGTTGGCGTGTTTGGCGATTGCGATTGGTCGGAGTCGTGGGACGATCACAAAAGAGCGCGAGGCGGCGTTAATTGGGGCGTTGCTGGAGGTTCCGAAGCGTGTGGCTGAGGTTTTGCGCCATGACGATTTGATGTCGCAGTTGGCGCGAGAAGTTGCGGAGGCTCGCGACGTTCTTTATGTCGGTCGTGGGGCGTGTTACCCGATTGCTCTGGAAGGGGCGTTGAAGCTGAAGGAAATCAGCTATATTCACGCAGAGGGGTATGCGGCGGGTGAGTTGAAGCATGGTCCGATTGCGTTGATTGACGACACGGTTCCGGTCATTGTTTTGGCGCCCAGCGATGCTTTGTTTGAGAAGACGGTTTCCAATGTGCAGGAGATTTGTGCGCGGAGTGGTAAGGTTCTGATGTTGGCGGACGCGCGCGGGATTGAGCGATTGGGATCGCGAGTTCGGTGGTCGGTGGAATTGCCTGTAATTGACCCGTTTGTGATTCCGATTTTGTATGCGATTCCAGTTCAGCTTCTGGCGTATCACACAGCGGTGTTGAAGGGGACGGATGTTGATCAACCGCGCAATTTGGCGAAGAGCGTCACGGTTGAGTAAAGCCGGGGCTCGGAGTAGAAAATGAATAAAAAATGATAGGAAAAGAGACGAAAAGGACAGAAAAGGTAAAAAATAATAAAGACTAGGCGGGTCCAGGGGCTATGTTCCTGGTCGCTGGAGATCATAAAAGGGTAATAGACTCTTCCTTATGATTTCCGGCGACCAAGAGCATAGCCTCTGGACCCTTTTGATTTTCTGGGAAGCCGCAATAGATATTTTTTAAGTTTTAATTATTGTCCGGCGGGGTGAAATTATTATCCGGCGGAGTGTAAGAATGTCGCATGTGTCCGTCCTGTTGTATCGGTAAAACAGTCTCATGATTGACACGTCAAAAGAGGAAAGGCATTCTAACGAGAATATCCCTGCGTTCGGGGCGTTGTGCTTGCTTCGAATGTTTTTTCTGCAAAACATTTCAGATATTCCGGAATGAAAAACACGCCTTCTCTTTTCCGCTTAAAAGCGTTGATCTGGATTGGAGCAATCGCTCTCAATCTTGCATGGGGTGGAGGTCGGGCGTTTCTGGCGCACGCGGAGCAAAGCTCTGTGCGGGTTGGCCCGTCTTCATCTTCTCTCGCATCGCGGTCTTCTTCCTCGTCGCGGTCTTCTTCCTCGTCGCGGTCTTCTTCCGCGCCGCAGCCATCTTCCTCGTCGCGGTCTTCTTCCGCGCCGCAGCCATCTTCCTCATCGCGGTCTTCTTCCGCGCCGCAGCCATCTTCCTCATCGCAGTTTTCTTCCGCGCCGCAGCCATCTTCCTCGTCGCAGTTTTCTTCCGCGCCGCAGCCATCTTCCTCGTCGCAGTCTTTCCGTGCGGCGTTGGAGATGTTGTTGGCTGGGCACGAGCGAGTTTCCGGAGCGCGCGCAGACCTTCGCGCCGCAACCTCTAATGTTGAAAAGTCGCGTAGTGGATGGTATCCAGAACTCTCGGTTACGGCTAATGTTGGTCGGCAACGGGTAGAGAGGTCTCCACCTGAGACAGTCGCCAATTTCCCTATCGGCGAGGCTGGAGTTACCGTTCGGCAACCTGTTTATGATTTCGGACGAATCGATGCCGAGGTCGGCAAGGCTAAAATTGCGCAACGTCAGGCCGAGGTGACGCTGGATAACGTGACGCAAGAAGTTTTGTTCGAAGGATTGACCGCGTTCGTGAACCTGGAGCGCGCAGCGTTGGCGTTTCAGTTTGCTTCGGAATCCGAAGACAATATTCGACATCAAACCGGCCTAGAGCAAAGTATGGTTGATTTGGGCGGTGGTTTTTCTTCTGACGTCTTGCAGGCCAAGAGTCAATTGGCGGGGGCTCAAGCGCGGTTGGTGCGTGCTCGGGGCTCGTTGCTGAGCGCCGAAAATCGTTTTCGCGCCGTGTTTCGACGACCGCCTATCTTGAACGATCGCACGCAGCGAGTGTCGTTGCCGTCGGGGCGATTGCCTGCGACGATGGATGAAGCGGTGACGGCGGCGCTTGATCGCAATCGACAGTTGATCTTGATGCGTTTAGACATTGATAGCGGTAAAGCGGAAATCGAGCGTCAAACTGGAGCCGAGTTGATGCCGCGTTTGGCGGCTGTGGGGGAATCGCGTTATATGCGCAATTCGTCCGGCGTGTTTGGCAATCGCATGGAGCAGACAGTTAAGCTGGAAATGACCTATCGATTCAACACAGGATTGTCTGCTCACCATGGATTAGACGCCGCGCGCGAGCAGGTTTCATCAAGTCAGCACAAATATATCGAGACCCTTGATCTGATCGAAGAGCGCGTGCGCAACGCATGGGAGTCTTTGGAAGTGGCGCGTGAAAACGCCAATCACTTGGAGAATCAAGCACGGATTTCCGAAGCGTTCTTGCAGTTGGCGCGAGAAGAACGAGTTCAAGGGCGACGTTCTTTGATTGACGTTCTATCCGGGGAAACATCTCTAATTAATGCTCAAAGCGACGCAGCTTCCGCTAAAGCGGATGTGGTGCTTGCGTCTTTTTCGTTGTTGCGTGCAATCGGCGCGCTCGATTTGGAGATTCTTTCTGCCGATGTGGTTTCTCATGGGCCATGAGGAAGACGTGAAGGAAGATGATCAAGATTCTCAGAGCCAATCAATATTTCCCAACCACTTCCGGAGGGGGCCAAGTCCTTTGGTGCGCGGCCGTTAATTTGGTTTTTATGTTGAAATCGAAATTTATGTATTAATCATTCGGCTTTTTGGTGTAAGGTGTGTTTCTGTAGTGACAAAATAAGAATAATTACAGGAGGGTGGGGTGAAACGCGTTGTTTTAAAGATAAAAGGGAGAATCCTTCTCATTGTTGCGGCTTCCGTGTGTGGTATGGCATGCGTTGGCTTTGTGGCGTTGTTGAACTTGTCCGACAATTTGATGATGGATCGTCGTGAGAAAGTTCAACAATTGGTTGGCGTTGCTTATGACGTGGTTGTCGAATTTGAGGCCGAGGCGCGCGCCGGAGGCATGACTAAAGAAGAGGCCCAAAAAAGAGCACTGAAGGTAATAAGCTCTCTTCATTATGGCGATAATGATTATTTCTGGGTGAATGACATGCGTCCGATCATGTTGGTTCATCCATCAGCCAAATTGATTGGCTCTAATTTATCCGATTTTAAAGACCCCAACGGGAAAAAGCTCTTTGTAGAATTTGTGAAGGTTATTTCTGAAAAGGGTGAAGGGTTTGTTGATTATTTGTGGCCGAAACCCGGGCACGAACAACCTGTGCGCAAAATTTCTTTTGTGCGTGGATTCAAACCTTGGGGGTGGGTGGTTGGAAGCGGTATTTATCTTGATGACGTCGATTCTATTAAGAGAGAACAATTTTCCATCTTGGCGTTTACCATCGCTCTGGTGATGGGAGGCGTTGTTGCGTTGTCCTTGTGGTTCGCCAACTTATTGGCTTCCCCTATTAACAGAATTGTCAATGCGATGTTGTGTTTGGCCGCAGGTGATGCGTCTATAACGATTCCCGCGTTGAATCGTCGTGATGAAATTGGAGAAATGGCGAAGGCTCTGTTGGTCTTTCGCGATAATGTGCTTGAAGTTGAGCGTCTTCGGATCGAGCACGAAAAAAATCTGGAACATCAAGAGTATGTGCGACGGAATGCTCTGTTGGCGTTGGGCGATGAATTGGAGAAAACCATTACGGCGGTCATGGCGACGATGGTGTCAGCCGCCGACGAAATGAAGAGCACGGCGCAATCTATGGCGGCGATTGCCGCTGATACAAGCAAGCAAGCGGAGTCTGTCGCCGATAGTTCAGAAATGGCCTCGCGCAATGTTGAAACCGTTGCGTCGGCTGCGGAAGAGCTTGAAATCTCCATGCAGAGTATATTATGTCAAATTAAGGAAACCTCAAAAATCTCTGAAGTCGCTGTGGATGAAACGGCGCATACGAATCAAGTGGTGTGCGGCTTGTCGAACGCCGCCAACAAGATCGGTGAGGTGATCGAGATGATTAATACGATCGCCAGTCAAACCAATTTGTTGGCGTTAAATGCGACAATCGAAGCTGCGCGGGCAGGAGACGCCGGGAAAGGATTCGCCATAGTTGCGAATGAAGTAAAAAGTCTTTCCAGTCAAACGGCAAAAGCGACCAAAGAAATTCAGTCCCAGATCGAGCATGTTCAGTTGGCCACAGGCAAGACTGTGGAGGCTATTACACGGATTTCCTCCACGATTCACCGAATGAGCGAAATTGCAACTTCTGTGGCGCACCTGGTGGAGCAACAAAGCTCGGCGACGCGGGAAATGTCGAAATCCATTATGGAAGCGTATCGAGGAACGGCGGAAGTTTCGATTAATATTTTAGGGGTAAACAGTATTGCCTCTGAGGCGCGCGATGCGTCGGATTTGGTGTTGAACTCCGCAGGGCAATTGTCGAACGAAGCAACCGGGCTGCGTACTGCCGTTGACGTGTTTGTTGAGCGGATTCGCGCAGCCTAAGTGAACGCCGCCCAGTTAACGCCATAGGATTAAGGCATGCCGAACGACACGAGCTCAGCTCAGTTTCTCAGCTCGGTTTAGGAATTCGAGAACGCCAGATTCTGATTCCTAAAACCGTTCAAGATTTCGAAGGAGTCGGGCAGGGTCTTCGTAGAGATTCTGCTCTGGTTCTTGTCTTTAATTTTAGAGAAATTTCTTGGAAATTCTGATTCGGCGCCTGTAAGCGCTGAAGGCGCACGCTCGCCAAACCAGAAGCGCTTGCTTTGGTTTCTTCTTTTTTACCAAAAAAACTTAAGGTTAGGCTTGAGAGCGTGAAGAGGGCAAATCTTTTGTGTCTTGGATTTTTATATGCGTCGCAGTGAGTTGTGTGGACGTAGCGTGAAATGTGCTGGCGATCCGGCCAAAGCTGGTGGCGAGAACTGAAAGCAAATCAGACACCGCGTTTGCGATTTCTTCGGATTTGGCCATGGTTGCCTCCCTTGACGACTTTTGTGTGGCGTAACAAACTCACCGCTTGATTCGCTTGCAATAATTATTTGAACGAATCTGCGGTTTGAGGTGCTCTCATCTTTTTTGATCCGCTAACGTATCGGATCACCATATATATTCTGTCACAGTCTCTCTTGCGTTGCAACATTTTTTGTTGTGTCTTGCGAAATTATTTTTGATCGAATGGAGACGTGGTTTTGAAAGAGAAACAAGAAATCATCACGACGCTTTGCGATCGTGAAGCGTCGTCATATGCGCCTTGGCTGTCGATCGTGACGGTGGTTCGCAATGATCTTCCTAAATTGATTGCAACTTTTCAGAGTCTTATCGTTCAAGATCATCAGAATTTTGAATGGATTGTTGTCGACGGCGCTTCGACGGATGGCGTCCAGGCGTGGTTGACGGCATGCGGCGACCGAGTCGCGTGGTGGCGTTCTGCTCCGGACAGTGGAATCTATGAGGCGATGAACATTGGCTTGTCTGTGGTGCGAGGCGATTATGTGTTGTTTCTCAATGCCGGAGACAAATTACCGACGCCGCAGACTCTTGGCCGGATTGCGGCGGAGTGTCAACGGTTGTTGTTGGTTCCGGATTTTATATATGGAGACGCTCTGGAAGAGAGTGAAGACGGACGTCGATTGTATAAGCCGGCGCGTTCTTATCGAACTGCGTGGTATGGAATGTTTGCGCATCATCAATCAATAATTTATTCGCGAATGTTGGCTCAGCGTTTTAGATTCGACGTTTCTTTTTCAATTGGAGCCGATTACGCGCTGACTTTGCAAACTTTGCAGGTTGCGCAAGGCGTCGTGAAGTTACCAATTCCTTTTTGCATTTTTGCGACCGGCGGCGTGTCTTGGCGGCGAGCTTCGCAAGGGCGACGCGATCAAATGCGCATTCGTCGCAAGGTTGGCGGTTATTCAAGGGTGTTATGCCTTGTGGTTTTTCTGATTCAATGGGGCTCTATGACTGCGCGACGTGTTTGTCCGATTTTTTTTGAACAATTTCGGTGTTCTTCGAGGCAGCTATACCAGTTTTTAAAACAATCGCGTTCTAATGACGCAGGAGACGCGAGTGATCCTTAAGGTATGGGCGATATGGAGAGGAAGGATGGGCAAATCAAGAAACTGAGGGGGATATGTGTGAGTAAGATTGTTCTGTGGCGAATCTATCTTTCGCTGCGTATGAAAATGGAATGGATATATATTTTTTTTTATAAAAATTCGTTGCATATCACGGAAAGTTGTCATAATCAGTGCGTATATAGTGGTAATGGTGTTGACTTTCGGTTCAAATAAAACCATACAGAGAAATCATTCATGTTAAAGCATCAAATTCAATATAAAAACGCTACACTTAGGAAGAGATACAACCTTATTGAGGGAAAGATGAGCGATTCTCATGCAAGGCTTGAAGAATTGGGTGCGTTTTCTGGTCGGGGGGAGGGACCGAACCCTATCGATGTGTATGTCGGCGCCCGTTTGCGTCTTCGCAGGACGCTTATGGGAATGAGTCAAGAAAAACTAGGAGAAGCCATCGGCGTCACTTTCCAGCAGTTGCAAAAATATGAACGAGGCGCCAATAGAATAAGCGCCAGTCGTTTGTTTAATCTTTCGCAGGCGTTGAATGTGCCGGTCAGCTTTTTCTTTGAGGATTTTTCGTCTTTGGAGACGAAGGGAAGCGATCCGAGAAAAGGCGGCGATTCGATTTTTTCTCTTGACGTGCAGGTTCTAACTCGACGAGAGACGTTTGATTTGGTGTGCGCCTATTATCGAATCGAGGACGCGATCATTCGAAAGCGCACATTGGAGTTAATCCAAACTTTGAGCGTGGAGGAGGATGCTAAAATTGTCGAGTCTAAAAAATCCAAAAAACGGAAGGAGGTGTAACCTTATTTTTTATCTCCGTTCGTCGTCGCTCTTGAATCGGTTTTGTGAATTTTCTTCTGGATTTGGTGTTGTTTTATCGGTACGGTGCTCATTTATCCGGTTACTAAGAGAAAGCTCTGTTGGTGTTGGGCGTTCTTTGTAAACGTGATTCGGAAGTGAGGCCGGTATGCAGAAGTTGGTGCTGGCGTCTCAGAAAGGAGGGGTCGGCAAAACGACCTTGGCCCTTCATTTGGCGGTTGCGGCAGAGCTTGCCGGGGCTGGGCCTGTGGTGATGTTGGATATGGATCCACAAGGGTCTTTAGCCGCCGTGTGGAATCAGCGCGCCGCTGAACGGCCCGCTATGGCGAGGACTTCGGTCGTCGATATTCACGCTACTTTGGATGATTTGGCGGCGGATGGCTTCAATTTGGTGGTGATCGATACACCGCCGGCGATTACCAACACGATTTCTACAGTTCTTCGTTTAGCCGATTTGGTCTTGGTCCCAACGCGGCCTTCTCCGGTTGATCTTGGATCGATCGGCGCAACTTTGGATATGATTGAGCAAACCGGAAATCAGCCTTTTTATTTTGTTATCAATGGCGCCAAGCCTAAAGCGCGGTTGGTGATGCAAACCTTGATCGCGCTTGCTCAGCATGGAAAGGTGGCGGGAACTATTTATGATCGCGTCGATTTTCCAACCGCCATGATTGACGGTCGCACCGCGTGCGAACTTGATCCGAATGGAAAGGCTTCCGTCGAAATCAATGCATTGTGGTCTGTGGTTCGGGACAACCTGATCAAACAGAAGGAGAGCGCTCGATGACCAAACGTCCTCAGCTTGGCGCGGATTCCGTTGTGCGTCCATCGCGTTTGGCTGTAAAAGGGGAGGCGACGCCTGTGGTGACGACAGGCTTCGGTGAGCAGGCTGCGGGGGAAGCGCGGGCGGCCGTCGTGTTGTCTGAGACGCTGTTGTTCGAGCGTGATCAGCAAATCGCTTTTTTGCGTGCTGAGCTGATGAGATTCGAGCAAGATCGAAGACTCGACCAAGAAGAACGTAAGCGTGATCAAGAGGAGCGTAAGCGCGATCAAGAAGAACGGAGATGGTTGGAAGAAAAATTGGTTTCTGCAGAAGAAACCATACAGAAATTAAGCGCTGATCTTGCCGTTTTTCAGGCGGAAAGTGAGCGGCGCAAGATTACGGTAAGAAAAGCGCCGGAACGATTGCCGGCCTTGGTTGTTCCTGCGCCAGGGCAAACGCCGGATTCTCCGTTGTCTATGATTGTAAACGCTTTCAAGAAAATGATGCGCTCATCGCCACCACCGTTGAATCAGCCGCCGCGCATGCTTAACGGCCGACCGATTCGGTGAGGCTTTCAAGAGCCTGTCTGGTGAGAAGCGTTCTGAGTTATCTCTTGCTCTCGTGTTTCCGGGAGGGTGATGGGCGCGGCTCATTGATCTTCTCGCGTGTTTTAGAATACGCCGGGCTCGAATGTGATTTCCTTCTCTGAAATAATTTGGAGGATTTCCGGCGGCGCTTCGATATGGTCGAGTAGAACCTTGTAAAACGACATCGTAACCGTGTCTTCACCATAGCCGGGGCCATTGTTGCTGCTCCATACTATGGATTCGAACGCCACCTCACTCGGAGACAGTATTTCTCGCACGTAATATTCTTCAGGCTCTTGGAACAGAATTTCGGTTGGATGGCTGACTTTGTGGTGTAAGGTGGGAATCGGTGTGGGAGTCGGTGTTTGTTGGCGTAAGGTGCGCCGATGCGTCGTCTCTTTTAAAGAATCAAAGCAAATTTGCTGGACTTTATTTTTTTCGCGATCTCGAAACATAACCACAGAGACGCTATCGACCTTGATTTCTTGAATTGGCAGAAACAAGCCTTCGGAGACTTCAAGGGAAACAGAAAAATTTTTGCGGAATTTATATTCGATTTCTTCGATATGGAATTCAGTGGCGCCTCTGGATTGAAGTTTAGGGACGACGTCGGCGCGCCAGCGCTCAAGAATATTTCCAGAAATCTTGTTTTCGATATCTTTGATGTATTTGTTGCGTTCCGTGTTGAGATCGATTTCTTTGCGAATTTCCTTCTGTTCGTATGGTGTTAAGAACAGTAAGAAGCCTCCGCGTGTTTCATCACGAATGAACTTAAGCTTCTTTTGTTGGATGTCAATGGAGACGCCGCGTGAGGCGCGACCGCTTTTGACAAGAAGTTTATTAGATATATTGCGGTCGTTGGGGCGTACAAACGCCGCCGAGATATCACGGAGCATAAATATTGTTTCGTGTCCATCAAAGTTTTTCCAGAAATTATTGAAGGGAGTGTCAATGCGATCAATTTTGATGAACCATTTCATTGGAACGACTTTCTCTGGTGGAATCTAAATAAAATTTCAAAAAGGAGGCTGTGTTTTCAGTTGCTTTGGATGATTTTGAATTTTTACTCGTAAGGTCTGCGTTCCTTTTTATGGTTTGGTGTTTTTTTTCAAGCGCGGCAATAACAAGAAATATCGTCCTCGACTTTTCATGTAACCTGCTTTTTGTTCAGCGTCTTTGCCGTGTCCCCAAAAAACATCACCGCGAATTGGGCCGCGAATGGCGCCGCCAGTGTCTTGAGCAACCAATAAACGCTGAAGACGGTCGTCGGAGGCAAGAGGCGTCTCAGCATCTAACCAGATGGGAACGCCCAACGGCACATGCGTGTAGTCTACTGCGAGGCTGCGACCGGGAGTGAGAGGGACGTTCTCTGAACCGATAGGTCCTTCGCCCGTGATTTCTCGGAAGAAGACGTAGGACGGGTTAAGGTTCATTATGATTTGGGCTTGATCCGGGTGAGAGGTTAGCCAGGCGCGGATTGTGGGCAGAGAGACGTCTTCGCGGCGAATTTCGTTGCGCCGAATCAGCTCTTTGCCGATGGCGACATAGGGGTGGCCGTTTTGTCCGGCAAAGCCGACGCGCGTCATCGAGCCGTCAGGTAAGATAATGCGTCCAGAACCTTGAATTTCTAAGAAAAAAGCCTCGATGGAGTTGTCGACCCACAGTAACTCCAAGCCGCGTCCTTTAAGGGCGCCGGCAATGATTTTCGCGCGGCTCTCGAAGGCGGAGCCGTCCTTCGATTACTCGCCCGGCGATGCGTTCGCCTTTGAATTTATCTGAACCCCCATGTCCACCATCACTAGATCGGGAGGGCGGCGGTAGAGGGGGATGGTGTAGGGGCCTTCGGAAATACGGGCGCCATGGAGTTCCGGTTCGTAATAACCCGTAAATAAACCTTCTTGGATTCCGTTGTGACTTCCGGCGTAGGGTTCGAACCACGTTTCGAAGTAATGGCGAGCGTCTGCGTCGTTGGCGGGGATTTGGGCTAAGGCGGCGCATGGATCGCGCCAATCGATGGCGCGTCCAAACATGGCTTCGTTTGCGAGAGGCGTGTCGGCCGGAAGCAGCGCCAAGCGGAAGCAAGAGCGCGCGAAAACGGGAAGGGCTTCGGCGTGGTGATCGCTTGCCCAGCCGGGAAGAGCGCTAAAATTGAGGCTCTCTCACCGTAACCGTTCAGCGGCGGGAGGGTGGGAGGGTGGGGGCGCGGGATCACACCCGGTAACGGCAAGGAGAAGAAAGATGCGCAGAGCCGTTCGAAGCATATGGATGCGATGGGGATGCGGTTTCTTTCGATGCATGAATCAATATGGGTTTGCGTCGAGATGGGAAAGGTGGAGCTCTGTCGTCAGATTAAGGGTTGTTGGTCAATATGATATTGAAAGGATATTGAGGGGACGAAGCGTTTTTCTCGTAAACGTCCCCATGCAAAACCAAGTGAAACGATAAAATTCGTTTCACTTTCTAATATTTGGATCGCGCGCTGTCTCTTTTTTTATGATTTTCGTTGTTTAGTTGGGGATTCGCGTTTCAACCAATGTCCAGTTGGGGTCTTGTGATCCCGTGTTGCGGGCGAAGGTCCACAGATCAATGACTTCGACGGCGTGGTTGGGGGCGCCTTCGAGAATGGCTCCGTCGGCGCTTCGCGTGACGTTGACTTGGTTGCTGGTGAATTTAAGAGTGATGAAAGCGGTGAGTTTGAAGAGCTTGGCTTCCAAAAGTTCAACTTCGCAAATGCGCTCTAGGCGCGTTTCAAGCGTTTCTCCGGCGGCGATTCGGCTGCGGACAGCAGAGGCGAAATGATTGTAGACCTCGTCGCTCAACAGGGGGCGCAGCGTTTCGAGATTGCCGTCCGCGAAAGCGGCGATGATGACTTCAAAAGCATTGCGAGCGCCGCGCAAAAAGGCTTTTTCGTCAAAATTGGGATCGGCCATGCGAACGCGCGCCAAATTAGCTTCGAGCGATTGCGGCAGGTCGCTTTCCGGGGCAGGGAGAAACTCCGGAGGCTGTTGTTGTAGGCGAGCGTTTCGATCCGGCAGAGGGATTACATTATCCGGCAGGTGGGAATCAGGCAAACCACCAGGACTGGGCGGCGCAGCAAAGGGATTCGGGCGCGACCGTTCTTCACCGTGTCGGCGACCGAGCACGCTGCGCAGACGATAGACCAGGAACCCGGCCACCATCGCAAAGATTACGATGTCGATAAAGTAGAATCCGTCGTTCATCGCCGCAGTCCCGCTTCGAGTCAACTTCGTTTCTAAATAAGCCGTCGTCGTTCAAAGAGCAAGAAGTCATACCAACGAATCGCGAAACGTCGATCAGAATTCATGGTTCTGCGCAAATTTAAATTCAATGATCTGAAATTGTTGGGCAAAGGCCAATTCTCAAAAATTCGAGAGAAGAATATGAAAAAAATAAAAGAAAAGAGAAAGAAAAGAGAAAGAAAAGAAATATAAGATGGAAATACGGATGAGATGATGGTAAAGGTAGGGGTAAGGTAAAAGAAAAAGGCCAGGGCTCTGCCCTGGACCCGCCAAAGGCCGGGAGGCCTTTGGAAACCATGACTTGGAGATTGTAACCAACGAAGGCGCGAGGGCCGTTTTAATTCACTGAAGCCGCGAAAAAAGCGTCGACAAATTCTTTTCGGTTTCGATGGGGAGACTCATGGAACGCCGCTGGAAATATTGATGTTTTCTTCAGACAGGTTCTTGGGAATTATTTTTCCCTCTCGGGTCAACCCAAAACTTTGGCCGCGCCAAGTAAACGTGTTCTTAATCAAAGCCGCCGCCCACGAAGCCAAACCAATCATGTCGCGAATTGGCAACAACGCCAAATTACGCACGCTGGCCTCATCTCCGATCAAAGAGAGCGTCAATGTTCCAGCGATCAAACGCGCGGCAAGAGCGCTCGCCAGAATAATCAATCCCAAAGAATCAAATCCTCGGCTAAGAGCAAAAAAAACAGCAAATGGAATGCTGCGCGTCAGAATAGTGGCGAAAAACCCCATCGGTCGTGCGGCGCGAGTGTTCTGATCCCAATAGACAAGGCGCCGCCATCCGTCGGAAGGATGCTTGTGATCAACCATCATATCAACAAAATAAGGCAAAATCACCATCTCGAAGCCAATGGCGCGAATGCGGCGTCCCATTTCATAATCTTCGACCAAATACTCCGCCAGGGAATCGAACCCACCGATACGCTCCAAAACATCGCGCCGAATGGCGGTCGAAGCGCCAAGACAGAAGTCGGCGGCGCCGGAGACTTCGGCAAAAATCAGGTTGGGAATGAAATCGGCGTTGAGAGTCAACTGCTCCAGACGTTCGGACCAAGTTTCGGCGCGAGTCGCGCGATAGAAAGTGCAGACTCCGCCAATCGCAGGATCAGCTAAAGGAGCAACCACTGTGCGTAAGTAGGTCGGAGTCAAACGGACGTCACTGTCGCTAATCACGAGAATCGGATGCCGCGCCGCTTCAAAAGCAATCATCAGGTGCTGGAGTTTTCCGTTAACCACAGGCCTTTTTTCTGCGACAACAAGAGAAACGCGCTCCGGCCCGAAAGCATCTGCGATCCGGCGAAGCTCCGGCAAGGCCGGGTCATCGAGTCGCTGTGCGGACAACACGACTTGCCAAGGTCCAGGGTAGTTTTGCAGACAGGCGGAACGCAGATTTTCGGCCAAATCCTTCTCAAGACCGTAAATCGGCTTCAACAGAGAGACGCCGGGCCAAGCGTCTTCTGGCCATGAGGGTGGTCTTTGCCGTTGACTGCGCCGAGTGAGAATTGCAGCGGCGCCGAAACACAGCAACGCGTAAACAGTCCCGCCCATCACCGGAATCAACAGAATGTAAGAAAAAACGGATAAGACGTCCATAACACTCATCAACCCGCATCTTCCAACACAGAATAAGCGTTGCTTGAATATTTCACCCCTGCGTTCGGGCGTCGAAAAGGAGTCGCCCCCTCCTATTTCCCGCATTTTTACAGAGGTCACGATCGCATAAAAAAACTACGAGGCTTGCGCAGAGACCGAATCGGCGGCGACCAGCAGACGCTCAACCGCATCAAGAAACTCTTCATTAGAGAACGGCTTATACAGCACGGCGTCGGCTCCGAACATTGAAGCCATGGTGATGGAGGCGGCGGCACGTTCCGATCTCCTCCGGAGATCACCAAAATGCGCGCTTCGGGACGCAAAAGATGCGTGCGTTTGGTGACTTCAATTCCATCCAATTTGGGCATCAGGACGTCTGTAATGACCAAATCAAAAGTGGTGTTTTCCAAAATCGTCAAAGCCATCTGACCGTCTTCGGCTTCCGAGACGGTGTGGTCGGCCATCTCCAAGACCAACCGCAAATTCGCCCGAACTTCCGGAACGTCATCAACAATAAGGATATTCGCCATGTTTTAATCCGCCTTATTTATCAAGTTATTCAGATGCATCCGTTACTTATGGCGTCGCCCGTCATATTTTGCGTCGACTTCTTCGCGCACAACAGCACCAGTCTTCTTTTGCTTAAAATATCAAGGGTGATCCGGAAACAGAAGCAATTTGTCCTACTCAAGACAAAAATAAAGCCTGTGAACGCTCCGCTACATCCGCAGCAGGATTCTTTCAGAGCCGGTTCGGAGATGGCGCCGATGATTCCAACGACGTTTCATACGACGTTTCATAATTCGGTCTGCTGCGTTCGAATTCCGCAAGGGAGTTAAGGTGAAGCCGCGTTCGAAGAAGGGGAGGCGATGAATTGCCGCCGGGGATGTTGGAAACATTGATATTCTTTTCGGACAGGCTCTTAGATTCAAGGCGGCGTTATTCAACATGAACCTGTTTTTCCACCCCCGGAAAATTACCGCCAAGCGGCGGCTAAATCGCCTTCGGAATCCGGGTTTTCTGTGATCCGCGACAAATTCAGCAACACTCTTCTAAGAGAATGTCGAAAGACTCAGAAGCTGTTTGCAAGTTTGCCTTTGCAACGTCAATGTGATGGCGATCGACTATTCGATTATAGACGCAAACGACGCGAAAGAAGCGCGAAAGAACAATCATCGAGCCGCTCTGCGTCCGTTGCGACGGCTCTGGGAAAAAGGATCATTGTCTGCGATGTCGCTCTCTCTGGCATCTTCAACGTCATTCGGCGCCATCGTCGTCGCCGCGGATCACGCCGGTTTCGCTCTGAAAGGCCCGTTGATCGAGTGGCTGCGCGCCGAACGCCGTGAAGTCATCGATCTTGGAACGCACAGTCCCGACTCGGTGGATTATCCTGATTACGCCGCCGCGCTGGCCCAAGTGATTCGCGAAGGAAAGGCGGACTTCGGCGTTTTGATCTGCGGCAGCGGCATTGGCGTCTCCATCGCCGCCAATCGATTTCCCGGTGTGCGCGCCGCCGTTTGCCACGACGTCACCACTGCGCGGTTGGCGCGCCAACACAACAACGCCAACGTCTTGGCGTTGGGAGTGAGGTTGTTGGGCGATGAGGTGGCGCGTGATTGTCTGTTCACATTTCTCAAAACTCCGTTCGACGGCGGCGAGCGCCACTTGCGCCGCTTGGCCAAAATGGGATAACGCCAATATTAGAGTGTCTTCATTAGCGCAACACTGCAAAAGATTGCACAACAATTGAAGACTTCGAGCACAAACGGGCATGAAAGCGAAAGGATTGCTCCAATGGTGACGTCAGACTCGGTTGCCGCCTCCTATTTCCGCGCCAGCCTTGCCGAATCCGATCCGGAGCTGGCGGCCGGATTGCGTCGCGAGCTGGCGCGGCAACAAGACCAGATCGAATTGATCGCGTCGGAAAACATCGTGTCGCGCGCGACGCTCGAAGCGCAAGGCTCGGTCTTGACCAACAAATACGCCGAAGGATACCCCGGAAAGCGCTATTATGGCGGTTGCGAGTATGTGGACATCGCTGAATCCTTGGCCATCGAACGCGCTTGTCGCCTCTTCGATTGTGGATTCGCCAATGTTCAACCTCACTCCGGCGCCCAGGCCAACCAAGCCGTGATGCTGGCGCTGCTGCAACCCGGCGATTGCGTGCTCGGCATGTCGTTGGCGGCAGGAGGGCATCTTACGCACGGCGCTCCGCCCAACCTTTCTGGAAAGTGG
>CAUYUA010000087.1:0-3381 GCA_963575675.1 Azospirillaceae bacterium | reverse complement strand
TTGGCCTTGGCAGCGGAAGCCGGATAACCTGCTAATTGTTCTCGTAAACGATCGGCCCGGCTTTGAGCCGTTTCCGCCTCGCCTGCCCAACGCACCATGCCCTGGCCGAAATCGGCGATCTCTTTTGCTGCGCGAGCGGCATGAGTGGATAGGTCTAAAAAACCCGTCGGCAGGCCGTCTGCGACCGCCGAGATCAGATGCTGAACGCCTTGTTCCGCCTGATCGAGGCTATTGTGAAACGACGAGAACTCCGGCTGAGCGTCGCCCAAGCTGCGGATCGCCTCGGCTCCAGCCTTGGCTGACGTCGGCAAGAGATCAATCTGTTCAACAAGTTGTCTGGTTGATACGCGCATGGGTTCGGGATCGAAGCCATGCGACAGAGCGCTCAAACCATCCGCTGCGGCGACGGATCGCGCAAGTGTTTGCTCGATGTCGGCAAAGGATTGATTGACGCGAGCGGCGACCTTTTCAGCGGCGTCCTCAAAGGTGGCGAGAGCGCCGTCGGCCTGAGCCATGGCCGCCAGAAACGGAGAAACATCGGCTTCGATTTTTCCACCCATCCGAACGGCCATGACATTACTCCTCAATCAAGTCGTCATCAATCAAATCATCGTCGTCAATCGGCCCGTCGCGCGCCAAAAACAGACCGGATTGAATATAGGAAGACAACAACAAGACGGCTCTTTGATCGTAACCGAGCGCCGTCGCCAACTGAGCCAGTCCCATCAAGTCAAAAGCAAGTACGGTTTCTTCACCGACTGCCTCTGCATTCGGACCAAGCATCATAGCGACATGCCACGCCTGATATCCTTCGACGGTTTTGGGACTGAAACGAGTATATGGGCACGTCGGGCAACTGGTTACATCGCCACCGGAGCTGTCTTCAGAGCCGTTTCCGGAGCAACTCCGGCAATATCCAGCGCCGCCCCCGAAGCTCCAACGGGCGCGACGCCGCAGCCTTCCCCCTCAAGTTTCAGCCGGTCCAATGGTTGATAATACAGGTTGATAAACGCGCTCGCGATCGCCGGGATCGCCATGATCCGCCTCACAGAATCCAAGGTCGGAGGCTCGGGCACATCGCCGTCCGCCGACAACACGCCTTCCCATGCCAGAATAGCGATTTGGCCGCTGGCAACGGCAAGCGCCTCGATTGCCCGGCCTTTGCGTTGCGCTCGCTCCAGGGCGAAAGCGTCGCCCGGCAACAAAGGCAAATTGACCGTGCTTTGTAGTTGTTCCCGTGCGATCTCGCGCGCGGCGAGTTCGGTTGCTGTATCGATCGGACGCACATAAACTCGGACACCGTGAGGCAGCGACAGCCAATGCGGCACGCACGGCAAGTTTAAGCGAATACTCATGAGTTGCTCTCCAAAGAAACCAAAATCAATAAGTAGCGACGTCGTTTTTCAGCGTGACCGTGCAAAGCGGATCGGTCGAGTCAGCCTCATGCGCGCACTGGAAATTGAACCGCATTTCGATCCCCTTCGGGCCGTTGATCTGGCGTTTGGTGCGCGGCAGGTAAACCGAAGGCAAATCGACCACCAAAGAACGATCCAGAGTGATTTTCCATCCGATAGACAGTGCGACGCTGTCGCCGGACGTCGCCGCGTCAAGCAGGATCGTATCGGCAAATCGAGCATTAATCTGACCGACTGCCGTAGCGACGCCGAGATCGCAGCCGTCGATTTTGCCGTCGTCTCGGATGGTGCGAACGGGATCGAGCCCGTTGCCGAGCGTCAATTCTGCGCCGGTGATAGAACCCAAAGCAGAGCCGCCGAGTTTGATTGATCCCATGCTCTGAAAAAAGCGTTTGAGAGGTTGCTTGGTCGGTGTCCCGGCTTGGCTGGTCGTAGTCTTCGCCTCTCCTTGAGCAATAATCGCAATGGTTGCATTGACCTTTCCCGACGTCGACCATGGAAACTTGATTGAATCCACCATGCATCCGGTATTCTGGAAGAAAGAAGAGACTTGCGGGAACCCGACTTCGACTGTGGCCGACGGCAAAGTTTCGGCTCCTGTGACGAAGACATGCGTGTAATTACTGCCCGATCCGGTGGTTGTCGGCGGTCCCAGCAGCAATTTCATCCAAAAACCAAACGCTTGTAAATCAACCGGAACCACGATCGAGCCGCCTGCCGTGATCAACCCGCGACTGGGCGGCGAGGCTTCGCGCCCCAACCCCAAAACATCATTGGCTTCTAAGGGCTGATCGGCTCCCAGCTCGCAAGTAACGAACGGCATTTGCTGGTAATCTCCGGTTGCGATCGCTCCATAAGTCGTTTCCATCTTGGCGTAGAGTTTGGCGTTGACGCCGGTTGCTCTTTGGACCATGAAGAGGCTCCTTGATCAGCACAGAGGATTTTCCGTCGAATACATCAAAACAACCGTTACGATTGCGCCTTTGATTGCGGCTCCCGCCGGAATCGCAAGGTCTTCGGTTCTGGGCGCGCTCCATTCAAGCCACTCCACGGCGTCGCCCAACGTGCGGTCTTCCTCAAGAACCCGACCGATCGCATACAGAAGCCCGTCCAACGAAACCGCGCGAGACGCACTTTGTCCCGATTGAACGATGGCCTCCAACTGAGCCACGTGCTCGTAGTGATAGGTGTGGGGAGAGAACGTCTCTTCCGGCTCGCCCGGATCGCCGTCACGAAGAATGAGTAAACCTGCGAGAGGAACGTCGGTCGGAACCGCGATTTCCCGTGCGACACGCGCACCGGGAACTCGGGTCAAAGCCGTCAACAGACCGGATAACGCGCGCTCGCGGACGCTCGTTCCTGACATGGTTTTACTCCTTGGTTATCGTCAAATCGGGAAAGTCAGACGCAGCTTCGGCAAAGGCTCCGGCAATATCCAGACGCTTTTCCAAAGTAACTTGCGGGATTAAAACAAACATCAGTACAGATTGCGCGCGCCGTCCTTGAGCCAAACGCCCCACCGTCGCCGCACGCCAACCTGTACCGGAACGTGCAGAAACTAAGAAATCCATCACCAGATACGCGCTTTTACCGGGATGACCGGGAATATATCTTAGGTCTCGATTGTAGAGCGCCTCGACATCGACCGGAGACAGTTTCCGTCCAAGACCTCGTCCGGAACGGCGAGGAACATGCTCGGTCGGGATCGCCAACCAGAACGAACCATTGCAAGCGACAATGGTTGCACCTTCGTCAAAGCCTTGCATGATCTTCGGCGCTTTTGAGTAAATCTCGGCGCGAGCGCCGGTCGGCACGGCTTTGACTTTACTTTTCCAAGTCTGCGACAGGCGCTCACCGAGGCCCGCCGTTTCGACTTGATCATTCAATCGAACGGCAAGCGCTTCGGCGGCCGTCGAAACAACCTCTTCGGCTTCGGTCAATAGATCAGACTTGATTTGATCCAAAC
>CAUYUA010000086.1:0-3431 GCA_963575675.1 Azospirillaceae bacterium | reverse complement strand
GGGGGGATAAGAGATGTCTTCTTGCGGAGCATCCAGAGTGAAGAACGAGATCGAGCTGCGCAAGGTTTCGGCGTGTGAGAGTAGGTCTTCCGCCGCCCCAGACATTCTATCGGCGCTGTTGGACATGTCTTTGGCGTTTGCAGACATTTCTTCCGCCGCCGCCGCATTGTGTTGGGTGACTTGGTCAAGCTGTTGGATGGCTAGGTTGATTTGCTCTGCTCCGGTGTTTTGCTCGCGTGATGCGAGGCTAATCTCGGAGACCAGTCCGGCGGTGCGTTGGATGTCGGGAACTAGTCTGGAAAGCATTTGTCCGGCGTTTTCAGAAACTGTGACTGTTTGGCTGGAGAGCGCGCTGATCTCGGAGGCTGCGGTTTGGCTGCGTTCGGCGAGCTTGCGAACCTCGGAGGCGACGACGGCGAAGCCTTTCCCGTGTTCTCCGGCGCGAGCGGCCTCAATGGCGGCGTTTAAGGCGAGCAAGTCGGTTTGACGGGCGATTTCTTGGATGATCGAGATTTTCTCGGCGATGGTTTTCATGGCGGCCACGGCTTTTCCGACGGCTGCGCCGCTTTTTTCCGCGTCTTGAGCGGATTGGCGGGCAATTTTCTCGGTTTCGGAGGCGTTGTCGGAGTTTTGGCGAATGTTTGCGGCCATCTCTTCCATCGAGGAGGAGGCTTCTTCGGTGGAGGAGGCTTGTTCGGCCACGCCTTGCGATAGAGTTTCGGCTCCGGCGCTGAGCTGTTCGCTGCCGGAAGCGACGTTTTGGGCGGTGGACGAGACGTTTTGGGCGGTGTTGGCGACGTTTTCGGAGCCGGTGGAGATATCGGCGACAATGTCGCGCAATCGCAGGACCATGGTGTTGAGCGCGCTGATCAAGTCGCCGATTTCGTCGCGGCCTTTGGTTTCCATGAGTGCGCTGAGATTGCCGTTGGCGACGGCTCGGGCTTGAGACAAGGCTTTGGACAGGCCTCGACTGATGGACAGAGCGGTCCAGAGCGCGATCCCTGCGCCGATGGCCAGTGACGTCAGCGTTAGGCCGAACAGAACGGAGCGGGCGGATTCTTCGGCTGCGTCCACCTCTTTTCCGGCTGTGTTCAAGCGTTGTTGGTTAATTTCAATGCGTTCGTCAACGTATTTTTCAATTTTTTTGATCAGAGCGAAGTTTTTGGTCATCGAGAGTTCGGCGGCGCGGGCGTTCGTATTGCTTTCACCCAAACGGCGAGCTTCACGTTGCTGTCCGAGGAAGGCGTCCCACGCGGTGATGAGTTTTTCTGTTTCGGGGCGTTGGGTGGGGGAGGCGCGGTCGCGCAAGACAGCGAGGCGCGTTGCGATTCCTTGACTGCGTTGATCCAGCTTTTGTCCGAGCGCGCGGATGCGGGCCTCGTTGACTTCAAGGATGATGGCGATGGTGTCGCGTTCGAATCGCAGCGTCTCTTCGGGCAGAGCTTTGAGATGGGCTAGAAACTGAGGATCGGGCGCGGTGTCTGCGGCGGCTGCGGCATCGATGGATTTCAGGATGCGAAAGGCGGATTCGAAGGCGTCATAGCCTTTGTCGAGAGCAATTCGCGCGCCGACGACGTTGGAGTTCATTATCGCGAGATTTAAGGTTTCGTCTTGAGATTTTAGGTATTCTTCATAAGTCGCGTTAAGCGACTCCATTTTTTTACGGCCTTCTTCGCCTGAGGCGATTTCTGTGAGGTGCGTGATTTGCTTAGAGATGTTTTCTCGAACATTTTTCATCATATCGATGAAGCCTTGGGATTGAGCGGCTTCTGGATCTATGACGAAGTTTTTTTCGATGCGCGACAACAAGGAGAGTGTGTTTTTTAGTTCCATATAGAGTTTGGTGCGCTCCACTGGGCCTTGGAGTGTTTGATCAAAACGATCATTGATCGCATTCAGAGATGATACGCCCACGACCGCAGAAACGGCGGTGAGCGCGAGAATCGTAGCGAACGCCAGCGCCAGGCGAACCTTGATTGTGAAACGCATTGCGCCATCCTTGTTTGTCGTTATGTATCCGTATGGAAGCACGCGGCGACGGCGCGAGTTTCTCATACGAGCGAAAGGAATGAAGAGTATCATAGATGAGTTATCTAACAAAACAAATGGGTCAGGGACTGTGCGCCTGGTTGCGGGGGAGTATGAAGGGGGAGTTCGACGGTCCTCTTCACTTGCCCGAAGAGCAAAGAAACTTGCAGTTTATACGAATAGAGCTGATTAAAATCAGTTCGTGCTTGTTAAAACACGTTAAGGCCAGGGTTTTGTCCTGGCCTCGCCAAAGGCCGGGAGGCCTTTGGACGTCGTGATTGGGAGACTGTCAAAACTTGCGGTAAGGTGAATTTGCGCTGATCCGTAATTCCCGATTTGATAACATTAATACAGTCTCTGTGTCGACTTGATATTGCTGTGGCCGAATAGGCGGAACGTTGTCGGAGTTGTTTAGTAGCGTTCGAAGGCTGCGTCGTCTGCGTCTCCGGCGCCGGTGCGGCGGGTGGTTTTCGGCGAACGTGCGATTTGGTGATCGTCGAGTTTTAGAGAATATCCTTTTACGCCGGAGCTTGGCGTTTGCGCGCTTCGCGTTACGGAGGGTTTATCGAGCGGCTGGATTCGTAAGGGGGCGGCGCTGGTTCGGCGTCCTCCGTTAAGCAGCTCTTCGTGGGGGGGGGGAGGCTTCGGGACGGCAAGCTTCGGTTGCTGCGTCGACTGTTTCGGCCGCGACCATCGCCGACGAACGCTTCCATAGTAATTTGCAATTGCTGTGCTTGCGCTGAAAGCTCTTCGGATGTTGCGGCCATTTGTTCGGCGGCGCTGGCGTTGCGTTGAGTCACCATATCCAATTGTTGAATGGCGACATTGATTTGTTCGGCTCCGGTATTTTGCTCACGGGACGCCGCGCTGATCTCGGCGACCAGTCCGGCGGTGCGCTGGATATTTGGAGCAAGCACAGTCAACATTTGGCCTGCGTTTTCGGATGCTGCGACGGTGTGAGAGGAGAGCGTGTTGATTTCGGAAGCGGCGGTTTGGCTGCGTTCTGCGAGTTTTCGAACTTCGGAGGCGACGACGGCGAAACCTTTTCCATGCTCGCCGGCTCGGGCGGCCTCTATGGCGGCGTTGAGGGCGAGAAGATCGTTCTGGCGGGCGATTTTTTTGTCGATCGAGGGTTTTTTGGGGGTGGGGTTTTTTTGAGTACCCGCTTTTTTTGCGGCCTCTGCCGTTTTTTTTGTGGTTTTGTCGGGGTGGGGGGGGGTTTTTTTGCAGGATTTTGGGGCCCAACCGGTGGAGAGTCTTTTTTGGGGGGGTTGGGGTTTTTTGTCGTTGTCCCCGATTATGGGGGGGCTTGTATTGGGGCCGCTAAGGGGTGGGAAGAGGTTTGTCAAACCGCCGATATTGTGATCAGCGCTGAGCCGATTCATCGATGCCGAGCGCCGATT
>CAUYUA010000085.1:0-3451 GCA_963575675.1 Azospirillaceae bacterium | reverse complement strand
CGCGGCGTTTGCGAATCTTATTCGCCTCGATCCAGATACGGCCGTCCATCGATTGAAGCTGGTTTGGTTATTTCGCAGAAATGGGCGGAATGTAAACGACGCATTCTCGTCATTACACCATCCAACCTCCGTAAACAATGGCATCAGGAGCTGAACGAAAAGTTCTTTTTACCCTGTATTCTATTAGAGTCTCGTTTTTATAAGGAAGCTCAGAGAGAAGGAAATTTTCATCCATTTCAAGTTAAGGATAAGGTTGTTATCTGTTCTTATCAATTTGCCCGCAATAAGGCAGCCGACATTCATGCTGTTCCGTGGGATTTAGTGGTGATCGACGAAGCTCATCGACTGCGTAATGTCTATAAACCTTCGAATGTCATCGCAAATACGCTAAAAAGAGCGCTGGTCGAGAAGCAAAAACTACTGTTGACCGCAACGCCACTTCAGAACACTCTTTTGGAACTGTACGGACTGGTCAGCTTTATCGATGAGCATACGTTTGGCGATGTAAAGAGCTTCCGCGAGCAATTTACCAACTTGGGCCAAGACCGAACGTTCCATACCCTTAAGGAACGGCTGAAGCCGATTTGCCATCGGACGTTGCGTCGACAAGTTACGGCTTACGTTCCATACACCGAACGGCTGCCTCTGGTGGAAGAATTTACCCCGGAGGAAAGTGAAGATCGCCTCTATCATTTGGTTTCCGATTACTTGCGCCGGGACAACCTGCAAGCCTTGCCTGCGAGCCAGCGCTCTCTGATGACGTTGGTTCTGCGTAAATTGCTGGCATCGTCTAGCTTTGCCATCGCCGGGGCGCTAACAACCATATCTATGCGCCTCAAAGAAAAGCTACGCAAGGATAATGCTTGTCAATCGCTGGGAGATAGCCTCGACCAGGATTATGAAGCTTTTGACGCAACTGCCGAAGAATGGACGGATGACGAGTCAACGGAACCTTTGTCTGAGGTAGACCGCAAAACCATTGAAGCAGAAATTGCTGATCTCGACGAATTCACACGTTTAGTCATCTCGATAGAGCACAATGCGAAAGGCAAGGCGCTTCTCAAGGCTTTGACTATCGCCTTTGCCAAAACAAGAGAGATTAAGGCCGCAGAAAAGGCCATCATTTTTACGGAGTCTCGACGCACTCAAAGCTATCTGCTTCGTCTCTTGGGCGACAGCCCGTTCGCCGACGGCATTGTCCTCTTCAACGGTACAAATACAGACGAACGATCCAAGGAGATATACACGGCTTGGAAAGCCCGGCATGAAGGTTCCGACTGCGTGACCGGATCGCGTACTGCCGACATGCGCTCCGCCCTAGTGGACTATTTCCGCAATGAAGGCCGGATCATGATCGCGACTGAAGCTGCGGCGGAGGGCGTCAACCTTCAATTCTGTTCGTTAGTGGTCAACTACGATCTGCCCTGGAACCCGCAACGAATTGAACAACGGATCGGTCGCTGTCATCGTTACGGCCAAAAGCACGACGTGGTGGTTGTTAACTTTGTTAATCGTAAGAACGAGGCAGATCAGCTCGTCTTCCGCCTGCTGTCTGAGAAATTTCAACTATTCGAGGGCGTGTTCGGCGCCAGCGACGAAGTGTTGGGTACTATCGAATCCGGCGTCGATTTTGAAAAGCGGATCGCGTCCATTTACCAGAAATGCCGCCGACACGACGATATCAAGAGCGCCTTCAACCAACTTCAACTTGAACTCAGCCTGGAAATTGATCAGGCGATGACTCGCACCCGTCAGAAACTATTGGAAAACTTCGACGACGAGGTGCGAGAGAAGCTTAAAATGCGAGAGACGGCATCGAGAGCCTCTCTTGATCGGTTCGAACAATTGCTCATGAGATTGACCTTGCAGGAACTCGACGGAAGCGCCGAATTCCTCGACAGCTCTTCGTTCCGCCTCAACAACTGCCCGTTTCCAGATCGCGCCGGAGAAATTCCGCTCGGCCTTTATGAATTGCCGAGACGCTCCGGAGATGCTCACCTTTACCGCCTGAACCACCCGCTGGCCGAAGCGATCATTGCCCAGGCCAAAGAGCGCGATCTTCCCGTCGCTGAGGTTCACTTCGATTACGACAGTCATGAAGGTAAGATCAGCATTCTGGAGCCTCTGCGCGGCCAGTCCGGTTGGCTGGCCCTGTTTTTATTCACCGTTGAGGCGCTGGATCAGGCCGAGGATCATCTGTTGTTCGTTGGCGTTGCAGATTCGGGTTGCGCGTTGAGTGAGGAAGTCGTTCGACGTCTCATGACCGTTCCTAGCCAGACCGGCTCACATAGTCCGTTACCGCCGGAAACGTCGGGAATGCTTGACGCCATGATCGAGGAGCGGCAGAAGGAGGTTCAGCGAGGCGTCTCCGAGCGTAACGCCAAATTTTTCGCAGCCGAGGCGGAAAAGCTTGATGGTTGGGCCGACGACATGAAATTTGGTCTGGAGCGAGAGATCAAAGAGATTGACCGTCAGATCAAGGAGGCTCGTCGGACTGCCGTTACGGCACTGACTCTGGAGGAGAAGCTCGCGGGCCAAAAGCAGATCAAAGCGCTGGAAACACTACGCAACCAGAAACGTCGCTCTCTTTTTGACGCTCAGGATCAGGTGGACAAACAACGAGAGGCGTTAATCGCCCAGATTGAGGCCAAGTTGGTTCAAAAACTGACAAACCAACGGTTGTTTACTATTCATTGGCGGATAAACTAAGGCGGATAAATTAGGAGATAAAAATGTCCGCAACCAACTTCAATACTAAGAACGATACCTATCGAAAATTGATGGGTAACGGTTTGACGTATTGTGTGCCGAGATTTCAACGAGACTATAGTTGGGGAGACGAGGAGTGGGAAGACCTCTGGCAGGACATTCTCGGAACGGTGAAAGACGGTGGTGAACCGGCTCATTACATGGGATATCTTGTTCTGCAATCGACGGATGACAAAACATTTGATATTATCGATGGACAGCAAAGGTTGACGACAATAAGCATTATTATTCTTGCTGCGCTGCGAAACTTGAAACGGCTGATGTCGGAAGGCCGCGATGTTGACAGGACTAAGCAACGCTTGGATGGCCTTCGCCAAACCTATGTCGGCTATCTTGATCCGGTGACTCTAATTCCAAGATCAAAACTATCACTGAACCGAAACAATGACCACTATTACCAGACTTATCTGGTTCCCCTCGCCGATACGCTTCCTCAACGAGGATTTAAAGCTTCCGAACATAGCTTGAGAAAAGCGTTCGAATGGTTCGAACGGCAGATACGGACATACGTTAAATCGGAGCGGGATCCAGGAATGGCGATTGCTCAACTGATTGACAGCATGAGCGATCGCCTGTTTTTTACCGTTATTACGGTAACAGATGAACTGAACGCCTATAAAGTCTTTGAGACATTGAACGCACGAGGCGTCAGACTGTCCGCAACCGACCTGCTAAAGAATTA
>CAUYUA010000084.1:0-3459 GCA_963575675.1 Azospirillaceae bacterium | reverse complement strand
TGGCCAGCAGCGGCATTTTCGACGACATTGAGGGGCGGTATCGTCCCAAAGGCTTGGTCGTTGTTGATGGTCGAATCGAGCAGGCTCCGGATTGCGTCAACGAAGCCTTTGGCAATTTCTATCTTCAGCCTAACGGTTTTTTTGCGGTGAAAGCCAACGGCGATGTTGTGGTGGCGCAGCGTTCGGCTTATGTTTCCCCAAAATGTGAGCTGCGGAGTTCGGTTAAAGCGTTTCGTTTTGCTTTGCAATCTGGGCCGATGCTGGTGGTGAACGATCGGCTTCCGCGACGTTTTCTTGCTGAAAAAAAAGATGCGCCTCTGTATGTTCGAAGCGGCGTTGGGGTTGGAAAAGACGGCGTTTTCTCTTTTGCGCTGTCGCTTTCCGAGGTTTCGCTTGGGCGGTTTGCGCGTTTTTTTAAGGACCGCGTCGGAGCCGTCAACGCGCTATATCTGGATGGGCGCATCTCGCGCGCCTATGCGCCGCAGTCGAATTGGTCTCTGGATGATGTTCGTCCGTTCGGCGGTGTTTTGGCGGTTTTCGCCAAACCCTTGAAATCTAAACGGGCTCCGTCTGAGTGAAGCTCCGAAGGAACGTGTCGTGACTTTCTTGTGACTTCACCGGATTGAACAGCTCTCTTGCATTTGTTGGTCGCAATCGCCAAATCATGCGCAAATTCGTGGTTTCCAAAGGTCTTCCGGCCTTTGGCGGGTCCAGGGGAAAGTCCTCGTCGTTATGCCTTCTCGGGGGGGGAATATGCTCAGGTCGTCCTCTGACTGAGGTGCAGCGCGATCTCTGAGTGTCCATAACGCTCGGCGTAATCGGCGGCGGTTCTGCCATACTCATTCACTCGGTCAGCCGCAGCGCCCATTGTCAGCAGAACGTCAATTATTGATTTATGCCCTTTCCATGCCGCGAGAATCAAAGGGGTGCTTCCACGAACACCCGCGTGGTTGGGGTCTGCTCCGGCGTTTAAGAGCTGCTTTACCAAACCAAGGTCACCATCAGAGGCAGCATCAAGGAGCTGTTCATTCAGTGCCGATATAGATGGGGCGGCGTTCGAGATATCTGCTTTCGGCATGGGCGAAACAGGCAGGGCGACTCCGGATGAGAACGAACGGACGTCAATGGCACATACGCCCGCGCTTCATGATATCGTGCTTGAGCGGGGATCGCCAGATCGAACTTTCTTCAAGACAGGGTAATCGCATTAAAATTGAAGGGGCGCCTTGCCCTTTTTAATTCTTATTCAGTGTATTCGAGGCGCTGTTCTACGCCGCTCCCTGCGGCAATGGGACGCTGGCGCCACAACACAAAGCCCGCTATAAGAGAGCGCGGTCTTCTTACAACTTATCTTTATCCGACCATGCGGGGCCGCCCGAGATGACCATGACCTCCGCCAATTCAACGAACTCAATCACCGTCGTCGCCGAATCGTCGCTGTCTTCCGTCACCACGCCTCCACCGGTTGAACCAACATCGTTCGATCGGTTCTTAAATCGAGAGCTGTCGTGGCTGGCGTTTAATCAGCGGGTTCTCGATGAAGCCAACAATCCCCAGCACCCCTTGTTGGAGCGTTTGAGGTTTCTTTCGATTTCAGCCAGCAATCTCGACGAATTTTATATGGTTCGCGTTGCCGGGCTAAAGGCGCAAGTGGCGGCGTCTGTGGCGGTGTCCAGTCCCGATAATCTAACGCCGAGTCAGCAACTTTCCGCAATCAACTCTCACGTTGCGGAATTGATGGGCTCACAGCAAATCATGTGGCTCCGGTTGCGTGAAGACCTGAGAAGCGCCGGAATTGCCGTCTTGACGTCGCGATTTGTTGGACGCTGATTTACAGTGGTTGGAAAGTCGGTTCCGCGACGATATCTTTCCAATTCTTACGCCTTTGGCGGTAGACCCGGCTCACCCGTTTCCATTCATTCCGAATTTTGGGTTTTCTCTGGTTCTTCAACTACAGGACCGAGAAACCAAGCGTGACCTTGAGGCTTTGGTTCCGTTGCCTTCGCAGTTGGACCGCTTCATTCGTCTACCGGGCTCGGATGTGCGTTTTGTGCTTCTGGAGCAAGTGGTTTTGCTGTTTATAGAGCACTTGTTTCCGCCTTTTGAGCTGCAAGCGCATGGAGTGTTTCGAGTTTTGCGCGATTCCGAATTGGAAATCGACGAAGAAGCCGAAGATTTGGTGCGCACCTTCGAAAGCGCCTTAAAGCGTCGTCGTCGCGGCAGCGTCATTCGGTTATCAGTCAACTCTGAAATGAACCAGGAAATGCGCGAGTTTCTCCGCCAACTAATGCGGGTGAAAATCGATGACATGTTCATTCTGGATGGCTTGATCGGTTTGGCCGACACCAAGCAATTAATTATCGACGAACGGATGGATTTGTTGTTCCGGCCGTTCAACGCTCGCTTTCCCGAACGAATTCGCGATTTCGGAAGTGATTGTTTCGCCGCGATTCGACATAAAGACATCGTGGTGCATCATCCATACGAAAGCTTTGATGTTGTGGTGCAATTTTTGCGTCAGGCGGCCAGAGACCCGGCTGTGGTGGCGATTAAACAAACATTGTATCGCACCAGCAAGAATTCGCCAATCATTGCGGCGTTGGTTGAAGCTTCAGAAGCCGGAAAAACCGTCACCGCCATGGTCGAACTGAAGGCGCGGTTCGATGAAGAGGCCAATATTCGTTGGGCGCGGGACTTGGAGCGCGCCGGAGCTCAAGTCGTCTATGGTTTCATGGATCTGAAGACACACGCCAAAATATCCTTGGTGGTGCGACGCGAAAACAAAATGCTTCGATCGTATGTCCACCTTGGAACCGGAAACTATCACCCCATCACCGCTAAAGTATACACGGATCTTTCTTTCTTCACATGCGATCCGTTATTGTGCCGCGATGCGGCGGTAATCTTCAACTATATGACCGGATACGCCACGCCCAGCAAATTAGAAAAATTGGCGATCGCTCCGGTTCTGTTGCGTCAACGGCTGGTTGAGTTGATTGATGCGGAAATCGCCTCCGCCAAAGAAGGAAGACCTGCGGAAATTTGGTTGAAGTTGAACTCTTTGGTGGATCCGGACATCATCGACAAACTCTATGAAGCCTCGCGCGCAGGCGTTCAGGTCGAAATGATCATTCGAGGAATTTGTTGTTTGCGGCCCGGTGTTCCGGGGCTGTCGGACAATATTCGAGTGAAAAGCATCGTTGGACGATTCTTGGAGCATTCACGAATCATTTGTTTTGGAAACGGAGAAAGCTTGCCGTCTAATCAGGCAAAAGTATTCATCTCTTCCGCCGATTGGATGCCTCGGAATTTGGATCGAAGAATTGAGACGCTCGTGCCGATTGAAAACACTACGGTGCGTCAACAAGTTCTTGAACAAATTATGGTGGCCAATCTGAAGGATGAAGCTTCAAGTTGGCGCTTGGATGCAAGTGGACGATTCCATCGTATCGAGGCATT
>CAUYUA010000083.1:0-3471 GCA_963575675.1 Azospirillaceae bacterium | reverse complement strand
CGTTGCGGTGGTCGAAGGCTGAGGCGTCCGGCGATGGCATTGACGCGTCTGGAATTCGAACTCACCGTTTATCTCCTTTTTTCGTCGGTACAGGGCGTTTGCGGCGAGCGGTTTCCGCTACGTTCGCGATGCGCTTCAATTCATCGAGTTCGTCCATTTCCTCGGACATAAGGCGCTCGGTCTCTTTCCGCTTGGCGTCGAACAGGGCATAGCGGTCGTGCGCGATAGTCTCGGCGTGCTTGGCCGATATCTGGCCGGCGTCGCGAAGAAGCGGAAGCTCGTTCGATTTGAGGAAGCCGTCAAGGATAGGCTCCCATTCCGCCAAACGGATTTCCTGACGACGTTTTGCGCGCAGTTCGGCGGTGTCCAGGAACATTCCGACGATCAAATTCAACTCTTTGATCTCGGGCTCTCCCAGATAATTCTTGGCGGTCATGACATCGGCTTTGCGAACGCGCCCGCCTTTCCAGGTGGTCAGGCCCATGTTCGGTGCATTCTCGTTGGCCCGAGTCGCGATCAGTTCCGCAGCGGTGTGTTGGGTTACGGCATACAGCATCTTGTTCTGGATGGTGGCGTAGAACGTCGGAACCGAATCGGATTTAGCGTTGTAATCGACGCTCAGGGCCAGGATGTCGCGAACCTTCTGGTAGAGTCTGGCTTCAGAACTGCGGATGTCCCGGATGCGTTCCAGCAGTTCGTCGAAATAGTCGAACTTAGGATCCTTCAGGCGTTTGTCATTCATGACAAAGCCTTTGACGAGATACTCCTTCAGCGCCGACGTCGCCCAGCGTCGGAACTGGACGCCGCGTTCGGATTGCACTCGGTAGCCGACGGCGAGAACCATTTCCAGCCGATAATGGTCAACCTGATAGGTTTTCCTGTCGAGGGCAGTTGTTGCATATCGTGCAACAACTGCCTCCGAGGTCAGTTCGCCATCCTCGAAGACGTTCTTAATGTGTCGCGATATAACCGATTTATCGCGATCGAACAGATCAGCAATCTGATTGAGGCTGAGCCAAGCCGTGCCGTTATTGACCCGAAGCTGAACCTCGGCTTTGCCGTCGTCGGTCGTGTACAGGATGAATTCGCCGTCAGACATCCCGTTCCTTCCCGGTTTTGGTCGTAAGATAGTCGAACAAATCCGGTTGGTCGGCAGAGCCGCGCTTAACCGGTGTACGCTTGGGCGGCGAAGTCTTGGGCAGGTTTTCGACCTTCAGGCTGTAATCGTCGTGTCCCCATTCGCAGCGGTCGCTGATGTGCTTGGGGATTTTCCGCACCGTCAGGTTCGACCAGTGATCCACGGTGCCCCGGAAGGCGGAGCACAACACCAGAAGGCTACGGTCCGACCCGACTTCATCGCTTAGTTGTTGGAGCTGGTCCGGCCCCAGAGTCTGAGTGGTGATGTAGATGAAATCACGCTCGGTTGAGTGGCCGTGTTGCCAATAAACCGCATCGCTGGGAGCGTAGACGAAGCCCTCCAACTTGCACACCGCTTCGGCCAGCATGGCAGCGTTGAATTTTTTGCTGATGACCTCTCGGCCCCATTTGTCTTTTTCCAGCAGTGACGGTGCCAGTCGGAAATAACGGAAACCGCCACCGCCCTGCCAGCCAACCGCTTCGGTAATGCCACCCTTGTCTTCACCATCGATTACTTTCTTCAAGCGCGGAATGATGTGGGTGTGGCAGTGCTCTCCCAATTCCACCATGATCCAGCGCCGTCCCATTTTGTGGGCAACGGCACCGGTGGTGCCGGAGCCAGCGAAAGAGTCAAGAACTAGGTCGCCGGGTATCGTTGCAAGATCAAGAACCCGTCTAAGCAATCTCTCCGGCTTGGGAGTGGCAAAGGGGTTCTCTGGATTAGCCGCCTTTACTTCTTCTCGTGCTTCGTGATTGTGCCCAACGTCAGAGTGAAGCCAAAAGTCGGAGCAGGTGGCCCTGATACCTTTAGTTCTTTGAGAAATGTCTTTCGTGTTGGTGTCGCGCTGCCGTCAGACCCAAACCAGATTTCATCGTTTTCATCCATCTGGCGAAGCGTTTCTTCAGGAAACCTCGGTGATGTTCCTCGTGGTGGTGACCAAACAACACCATTTTTAAATTGGAACGTAAAATTCTTCTCTTTTTCAGACCCGGTTCGCTTTGCGTACAGAGGCGTCGCTTTCCAAGCTCCCTTGGTGTGGTTATCTGGGTTCCGATATCGCCCATCCATTTCGGAGCTTCGCTCAAGACGGTATGGACGCCACGTTTCTTTGTTTGATGCATAAATCAAAACATGGTCGTGATTTTCTGAAAGCCACTTCGCGTCGTTTGCTAAGGAGTATTTCTTTTGCCAGATCGCATTGCCAACGAAATTTATTCGACCGAAAATTTCATCGCATATCACCTTCAGATAATGCGATTAATAGTCGTCGATGGTTACCCACAGCGATCCATCGTCTGAAAGCAGCCTCCGAATAATTTCCAATCGATCCCGCATTAAAGACAACCAAAGTGAATGTTCAACTCCGTCATCATAATGCTCAAACGCGCTTCCGGTGTTGTAAGGCGGATCGATAAAGACGCACTTGGCTTTGCCTGCGAACTCCTGCTCCAGCGCTTTCAGGGCGAGCAGGTTATCACCGGAGATCAAGCGGTTGTCGAAGATATCCTCATCCGTCGTCCGAGCTGCGGCGTGGTATGACTTATCCTGATCTTCCAACAGGATGCGTGGCTCCAGCCGAGGCCGATTCTCTTTGCCGATCCATGTCAGTTCGAGCTTTTGCTTCTTGCTCATAATACCAATCTTGCTGTCAGTTGCGCCACATGCCAGATACGGTTGCTAAATTCGCAAGAGCTTTCTGTCTAGCGCCAATGCGATCAGGTTTCCAGTCTGCATTCTGTTCGGCCAATTCGCGCGTTAAATGATAGATGCTGTCCGCATAAACTGGGCGTTTATCTGCATATTCAGCATTGCCGAGTTTCTTGTTTTGGCTGGATTGCAAAAGCGTCATATTCCCTATGCGCGACGACAGTTCTTCGACGTCCGCGTCGGTAAATGCTTGCCATCCGCCATTCGGATTCGTCGGACAAATATGTTCGAGACTTAACGTGTCGCTCTGAAAATCGAGATCTGCTCCGGACTTCTGCCGTTCAAACTCGCACAGGATGTAACGCGCGATTGAGCGATTGCGCGGCTGTGTCGCCCCAATTGATTTGTCGGCAAACGCAGCGCGAAACGTATCGTCAGGTATGTAAACCGTGCGCAATCCGTCAAAAACCTGTTGCAGAGTAGCGCAGCCTTCCGTTGTTATTCGTTCAGCAACGGCATGATAGGTCCGCTCTTGCTCGCTTGTTTGAAAATTGCCGATAATATTATAGCGAAAAGAAATAACGACAATCGCTCGCAGGAGAGTCTCGAAATCAGGATCGTTTAGACGGCGTTTTGCCGCTATCAATAAGGGAAAGGGTTGGCGAACGCTAAACATCCGCAATAGA
>CAUYUA010000082.1:0-3480 GCA_963575675.1 Azospirillaceae bacterium | reverse complement strand
CTGAAGATTATGTCCAAAATGGGCATATCGATCATCAGCTCATATCGCGGAGGCTGCAACTTTGAAGCGGGGGGGTTGAGCCGCGCGTTGGTCGCCGAGCACTTCCCGCCAATGACCAGTCGCATTTCCGGCATCGGTCTTGCGGGCATTCAGCAAAAAGTGGTTGATCAGCATCGGCTGGCGTGGAGCGATGACGTTTCGATTTTGCCAGTCGGCGGTTTCTATCGTTATCGTCAGAGCAGCGAACGTCATGCTTGGGAAGGCGAGTTGATTCATCTTCTGCAAACGGCGGTCTCGAAAGACAGCTACTCTCTATATAAGAAGTATTCGGAAAGCTTGAACGACAAAAAGCGACCGCCGGTGGCGTTGCGGGATTTGCTTGATTTCCGTTCGAACAAGTCCGTCGTTTCGGTGGACGAGGTCGAATCCATCACCGGCATTCGCAAGCGTTTTGTCACTCCCGGCATGTCGCTGGGCGCTCTCTCGCCGGAAGCTCACGGCACGCTGAACGTCGCCATGAACCGAATCGGCGCAAAATCCGACAGCGGCGAAGGCGGCGAGGACGCGGCGCGTTTTAAGCCGGATAAAATGGGCAATAATTGGAATTCGGCGATTAAGCAGGTGGTTTCGGCTTCGGCGTCACCGCCGAGTACCTTGACCAATGCCGCGAGTTGGAAATAAAGATCGCTCAAGGGGCCAAGCCCGGCGAAGGTGGACAACTTCCCGGTTTCAAAGTCACCGAAATGATTGCGCGTTTGCGCCACGCCACGCCCGGCGTCACCTTAATCAGTCCTCCGCCGCATCACGACATTTACTCCATCGAGGACTTGGCGCAGCTTATTTACGACCTTAAGCAGATCAATCCCGACGCCAAAGTTTGCGTTAAACTGGTTGCGCGATCCGGCATCGGCACTATTGCCGCAGGCGTCGCCAAGGCGGGAGCCGATGTGATTTTGGTCTCCGGCCACAACGGAGGAACGGGCGCCAGTCCTCAGACCTCGATCAAGTTCGCCGGAATCCCGTGGGAAATGGGGCTTTCCGAAGTGCATCAGGTGTTGACGCTCAATCGTTTGCGGCATCGAGTGGTGCTTCGCACCGACGGCGGCATTAAGACCGGGCGCGACATTGTTATCGCCGCCATTCTCGGCGCGGAAGAGTACGGCATCGGCACGGCTGCTTTGGTCGCCATGGGATGCATTATGGTTCGGCAGTGTCACTCCAACACCTGTCCGGTTGGCGTTTGCACGCAAGACACGGCTTTGCGTGAGAAGTTCTCTGGAACGCCCGAGAAAGTCGTTAATCTCTTCAATCTTATTGCCGAAGAGGTGCGAGAGATTCTTGCGTCGCTTGGGCGGCGGTCTTTGGAGGAGACGATCGGACGAACGGAGCTGCTTCATCAGATCAGTCGCGGGGGCGAGCATCTCGACGATCTTGATCTTAATCCATTGTTGGCTCAGGTCGACGCCGGAGATGGCGCTCGATTCTGCACGTTGGTCGGGCGCAACGAGGTTCCCGACACGCTTGACGCTCAAATGATCGTTGACGCAAGGCCCTTATTTGAAGAACGCGAGCGGATGCAGCTTTCTTATAACATCCGCAACACGCATCGTGCGATTGGCACGCGCATCTCTTCGATGATCACGCGTAAATTCGGCATGGACACGCTTCAACCGGATCATTGCACGGTTCGGTTGCGTGGTTCGGCGGGGCAGTCTCTGGGGGCTTTTGCGGTTCAGGGGTTGAAGTTGGTGGTGTTTGGCGACGCCAACGTTACGTCGGCAAGGTTGTCCAGGCTATTGTGGTTCGTCCGACTTCCAGTCGTTTGAGTCAGAACACCATTATCGGCAACACGGTGTTATATGGCGCGACGGCTGGAAAATTGTTCGCCGCCGGGCAGGCTAAGCGGTTTGCTGTGCGAATTCAGAACTCAAGGTGGTGGTTGAGGTGGCTCAGGTGGTTGCGGAAGTACATGACGGCGGCCAGCGATTCTGGGGAGTCGGCGATACTTCGCCGCAGGCATGACGGGTGGCATGGCTTTTGTTTATGATGAGGATGGACGGTTCAGTATGGTGAATGAAATTCTGTGGTTCACCAAAAAATTGTCGTGCCGTATTATGAGGAAATGGTTGTGGAATTGATCCGCGAGCATGTTGAGCAAACACAGAGTTGGTTTGCGGAACAGCAGCTTGCGGGAGTGGGAGCAAAATCGTCATAAGTTTTTGGCAAATTGTTCCGAAGAGATGGTTGGACGTTGCCGGTTCCGATTGGAGCATAAAAAGGAATAAAACAATAAAAACAAATGGGTCAGGGACTGTGTTCTGGTCGCCGGGAGATTGATAAGGGGGAGCGAAAGCCCCTTCGCGAGCGTCTTCCCCTGGAAATATTTATCTACATCGAACCCTTTTTATTTTGCTCTGTTCACATGCGCTCACGTTTTGCTCTGTTCACATACGTTCATGCGCGCTCACCGTTCGCGCGCGTTCACATGCACTCACGTGCGGGCACGCCGCCAATCATCGACAGGAACTCGCGACGAGTCACCGGATTTTCTCGAAACGCTCCCAACATGCGACTTGTCACCATCACCACGCCCGGTTTATGGACTCCACGGGTCGACATACACTCATGCGTTGCCTCGATAACCACTGCGACGCCATCCGGCTGCAAGACGTCATTTAACGTATTCGCAATTTGCGCCGTCATTTTTTCTTGGATCTGCAACCTTTTAGAGTAGACATCCACAACTCGCGCCAGTTTTGAAATGCCCACCACTCTTTCTCGCGGCAAATACGCCACATGGGCTCGACCAATGATCGGCAACATATGATGTTCACAATATGACTCAATCCGAATGTCGCGTAAGACAACCATCTCGTCATATCCGTCCGATATCTCGAAGGTTCGCGACAAAAACTCGACCGGGTCGGTCTCATACCCGGCAAAGAACTCCTCATAGGCGCGAACTACTCGATCCGGCGTTCCGATCAGGCCCTCGCGCGCTGGATTGTCACCCGCCCAACGAATTAGGGTCTTAACGGCCTCTTCGGCCTCTGCACGACTCGGGCGTTCCGCGCTCTCTTCTTGACGTAAAAGAGTTCCTGATTCTAGATTATTTCCTTGATTCGTGGCGCACTCTGAAACCGTCACGTCCGTCACCCCGCGCAAAATAAAGACGATCGCCAAGCTTTATGTCATCGAGCCTCATGCCTTTGCGTTTTAGGCGTCTCGGCACAAGAACGGCTCAGCCCTGCTTAACATCTTTTCTTAATCTATAGCCATTCTAGCGCCAAAGCAAAACAAACATTTTATGGCAATAAACAAAACTCCATGAGAATTATGAGGTCGTGACAAAATAAATGGGCTCAGAGAGCAAACGCTCTGAACCCATTTCACCTTTAAACGCATTGCTGTAGGAAGTGCTTAGGCGTGTGAGGCTTGCGATTCCAACGAACGCGCTTCATCGACCAACATAATCGGGAT
>CAUYUA010000081.1:0-3494 GCA_963575675.1 Azospirillaceae bacterium | reverse complement strand
CTTTTTATCGTGCGAGCATTTTTTTGCTCGGCTGTGTCGTGTCGAACAGGATAAACTCCCAAACATCGGAGCGCGCCTGAAGAAGGACGAAGAAGGACAAGGAGAGACGATCATGACCGATCCGCGCAAGCAACTGTTAGAGACTATGGCGGCGATCCGAGAAACACTGAATCCAAAAGTCGTGGAACGCTTGGATTTGGCGACCCAAGGAAAAGTTCCTTACGATAAAGACGCCGCGCGTGAAGCCGTAAAATTGTTTCTCGCCGAAAAAAAAGACGGCGGACGATTTAAGGCGCAGCTTGCGGAGAGAATGAAGCGTCCGGAAAAACTGCATTAAAAAACTGTGGGTTTATCTTCCATTCAGTGTGGTCTTTCAGGTATTTTCGTCTTCACGCAGTTCTTCTTTGGAAAATATGTCGTCCTATATTGCTCCAAATCGGACGTTTCCAGACGCGCGCAGCGAACCTCCTCCGCCGCCATGGACCGTGCCTCTAGAGCAAGTGCGGGCAGGGTTTTCAAAATTATGGCAGCGCTTGGGAGCGCCGCCTCGACCGATGCACGAAGAACGGGAAATCATCATCCCCGGCCCAAGGGGGCCGATTCGTTGTCGTTTGTATGTCCCTCGCCTTTCCACTGAGCCTCTGCCGATTTTGATCTTTTATCACGGCGGCGGCTGCATCCTGATGTCGCCGGAAGATTACGCCTCGACCAACTCAGCGTTGGCCGCTGATGCGGATTGCTTGGTGTTGGCGCCCGACTATCGCTTGGCTCCGGAAAACCCTTTCCCCGCGCCGCTGGAAGACGCTTACGCCGCGTTGGCCTGGACGCAAGAAAATGCGGCGGCCATCAACGGCGATTCGCGTCGAATCGCCGTTGCAGGCGATAGCGGCGGCGGCTATTTGACGGCAGCCGTGGCGTTGGAAGCCAAGCGACTGGGGACGCCTCAGCCGTGTTGCCAGGTTCTGATCTATCCCATGATCGATGCGGCGGCGAAAACTCCGAGCCGAATCACCGAGTCGCTCTTTCTGAGCGATCCTGTGATCGAGTGGACCAATCGGCTGCATTTCGGCGATCATGTCTTGGATCCGCGCGCTTCGCCGATTCGCGCTTCCGATCATTCCGGCTTGGCTCCGCCTTGATCGTCACCGCCGACTCGATCCTCTGCGCGACGAAGCAAGCCTACGCCGACGTCTTGCGTTCAAGGGCGTTTCTGTCGTGTACTATGTTATGATGGTGTAATCCACGGCTTTTTCCATGGGAGGACTCGTTGATGTCGGCAACAAGCCGTTCAACATGTCGCCGGCAGCTTGCGGCACGCCTTCCGTTTGTAGTGCGATCAGCGGGATTGGCGCTCTTTTTTGGGAGCAGAAAATTCTTTCTTTCCGTCTTCGCCGTTCAGCGGCGAACGTCGCCTCTTGTTGATATGTCAGGTTGGCCGATAATGGACTTCTCTCTTCCCACGGCCACGATTTTTTCGTTGTCAGGAACTTTGATTCTCACGGCTTGCCTGCTGTTCGTCTACGCCCGTTTCGGACGCAGACCCGGCGTCGGCTTGTGGGTGATCTCTTTCTTGCTGCAAAGCGCGGGCCATGTCGGACATCTCGTCAGCGACTCGCTCTATCCCCATTTCGGCTATATGGCGTGGACAACCGCCAATCTCGCCGCTTCCGTGCTGTTGTTGGTCGGGACGAGGCGTTTTTGAGGCCGAAAACAGACCAAAGGCAAATTTCATCTATTTTTGTTTTTCGGCGGCGTTTTGTGGTTGTGGTTGGCGTTTCAAGGCGATTGGTTGGATTTATTACGCGAAGCGCCTCTCGCGGTGATCGCCGGAGGCGCAAGCGTGTACGCAGGTCTGTTGTTTTTAAGACAACGCGGCTCCGGCTCGGAAGATCGTGTCGGTTACGCTATCCCCGGCTTCATCGCGCTGCTGTGGGGAGGGCATCGCTTATTGGAGCCGTTGATCTTAATCACGCCTCAATTAAGCGCGTGGTATTATCTCGTGGCGCAAACATTGGTGCTGGGGTTGGCTTTGGGGTTGGCCTTGGCGGTGATGCAGCGACTGAATGAAGAGCTGACCTCCGCTGTCGCCGCATTATCGCAGGCTCGCGCCGGCGCCGAGTCTTCCAATCTTGCCTTGCGGAATATAAACGCTGAGCTGGACCGCAAAATTTCCGAGCGCACAGCGACATTGTTGGCTTCTAAAGAGCTTGCCGAACAAGCAGAGTTGTCTGCGCGTCGGATGTGCGCGTTTATGGAAGACATTATCGAAGCTCTGCCCGACGCCGTTGCGTTGTGGGATGAAAACGACAGAATTTTACTCTGCAACGCTCCGTTCCGCGCTTTGTTCGTCGACAGCGTCTCGTCGGTTCAGGTTGGAATGACCTCAACCGCTTTGCTTGCGGAGGGAAAAGCTTTAGCATCTCCGCGCAACAGACACATACGTGTTTTGCGTGAAAAAATTGTTCGGTATCGCAACCGAGAGCAGTCCGAGTTCTTGCGTCTGGAGGATGGAAGCCGCTATCGCATCCTTGCGCGGCGCACGCGCGAAGATGGATGGGTGACGGTCGGCAGCGACCTTTCCGAGTTAGGCCAAGCACTGGAGCGGGTGGAATCCGAACGTCGGTTTCTGCAACAGGTCATTGATGCGGTTCCATCGCTGATCTACGTAAAAGACCCGTCTCTCAATTACATGTTGGTCAATTGGGCGTTTTGCGAGGCCACAGGATTCGATCGTCGAGAATTCGTTTCTCAAACCGACGCCCGAGAAATCAGCGACTCTCACTTCGCCGCGCATCTGCGTCGATTGGACGGCCAGATCATGGACTCCGGCCAAGCGCTGTTGTGTGAGGAAAGGGCGGCGTCCTGGGGGCTGGGGGTTTCTCGGATGAATTTCGTCAGCCAAGGGGCGGTTCATGGCGATATGGGACAAATTCTCGTCGTATTGACCGTCGCCGCCGACATCACCGATCGTAAACAAGTCGAACATCAGCTTCGCGAAAGCGAACAGCGCTATCGTTTGTTATTGGATCATAATCCTGATCCGATTTTGGTTGTGCGCGAAGGACGGATATTTTTCGCCAATCAAGCAGCGGCGAAGTTCTTTGACGCCGATGCTCCGCTGGATTTGATCGATCTTGATTACCTTTCTCTTCTGGACCCCTCTGATTCAGAGGGATTGTTTACGACACGCGAAATGCTCCAAGCGAACGGCGTTCACGCTTTGCGTGAGTGTCGTTATCGCACTCTATCAAACAGTGGCGCGCGTTACGGCGAGACCAAGACGGTTCATGTGAGCATCGGGTGTTTGATCGTAATTCGCGATCTCACGGATCGTCGGAGAGTGGACGAAGCCATGAGCGCCCTGGCGGTTGCCGAAGAGGCGAGGCAAGCCAAATCTCGCCTTCTTGCTCAGATGAGACATGAATTGAGGGTCCCGCTTAACTCGACCATTTGTTTTTCCGAGCCTATTCCTCAAGAAAACTTCGGTCGATTCG
>CAUYUA010000080.1:0-3495 GCA_963575675.1 Azospirillaceae bacterium | reverse complement strand
AGAAAAGAAAATCTTCAGGCAAGTCTGAAGAAAAAGAACGATGAGAGCGGGAGAGAAACTCGGCGTGATTTCAAGATTGCCCAAGTCTCGGGCAATCTTTCTTCTCATATGTTGAATTTTTTTGTTGGAGTGAAGGAAAACTGGCGCGAGGAGAAAAAAATCTTTGTGATCACATTCCGATGAAAGCAACGGAAAAAAACGACCGATATCTAAAATTGATAGAATTTTATTTGGTTCAAACGCCGTCATTAAAAAAATTCTTGCATGAAACCGTCAAAGTTGTGGTATCGCAGAATGAGCGGTTTGCAAGCGCGCCTTCGTTTGCTCTGTTGAGTCTGCTGGAGCCTTCCAGCAGAGACTTCGGAAGGCTGCGTCCCTGATGGAGAGATTGTTAAGATCGAAGCTCCGGTCGGGGAGTAAAGCGAAAAAAATAAATAACCGGGGCGTAGGCAAAAACGTCCGGAGGAGTGAAAGAGAAAGTCAAAATCATCTGATTTAGCAAGGCCCAAAGAGTGCGAAAGAAACCAAACGCAAGAACGCAATAGAAATTATTGGAGGAATCGTAAAATCATGAGTAACGACAGCTTCTTTCCGGTTCCGGCGGATTTGGCGAAAACAGCCTGGGTTGACGAAGCGGCCTATAACCGGATGTATGAGCAGTCGGTTAAGGATCCGATTGGCTTCTGGGGCGAGCACGGCAAGCGCGTCGATTGGATCAAGCTGTACACGAAAGTCAAAGAGGGTGGTTTTACCGGCGACGTCAAATTGCGTTGGTACGGCGACGGGACTCTGAATGTCTCCGCCAATTGCATTGATCGCCATTTGGCCACGCATGGCGACCGCGTCGCCATCATTTGGGAAGGCGATAATCCCGCCGAAGACAAAAAGATCACCTATCGCGAGCTGCACGCCAATGTTTGTCGCCTGGCCAATGTTCTGAAGGCCAATGGCGTAAAAAAGGATCGCGTCACGATTTACTTGCCGATGATTCCCGAGGCGGCCTACGCCATGTTGGCTTGCGCCCGCGTCGGCGCGATTCACTCTGTGGTGTTCGGCGGGTTCTCGCCCGATAGCTTGAAGGATCGCATTATCGATTGCGATTCCACCATGCCTACGGCGGACGAAGGGCTGCGCGGCGGTCGCCATGTTCCTTTGAAGGTCAACGTCGACAAAGCGGTCGCCACTTGCCCCGGCATGAAGAAAGTGTTGGTGGTGCGGCGGACCGGCGGCAACGTGCCGTTCACGCCCGGTCGTGATATTTGGTATCATGAAGAAATCGCCAAAGTTTCCGATGACTGCCCGCCAGAGGAAATGAGCGCCGAAGATCCGTTGTTCATTCTCTACACTTCGGGCTCGACCGGAAAGCCCAAGGGCGTCTTGCACACCACCGGCGGTTATCTTGTCTACGCCTCGATGACGCACCAGTATGTCTTCGATTATAAGGACGGCGATATTTATTGGTGTACAGCCGACGTCGGTTGGGTTACGGGTCACAGTTATATCGTTTATGGGCCTTTGCCCAACGCCGCAACGACCGTGATGTTCGAAGGCATTCCGAATTATCCGGATTTCTCGCGCTTATGGCAGCTTATCGATAAGCACAGCATCAATATCTTCTACACGGCTCCGACGGCGATTCGGTCTTTGATGCGCGAAGGCGACGCTCCGGTGAAGAAGACCGCCCGCAAGTCCTTGCGGTTGTTGGGGTCGGTGGAGAGCCGATCAATCCGGAAGCTTGGTTGTGGTACTACAGGTTGTTGGCGACAGCCGTTGCCCGATCGTCGACACTTGGTGGCAGACCGAAACCGGCGGCATCCTGATCACGCCGTTGGCCGGCGCCATTGGTTTGAATGCCGGATCGCCACCAGGCCGTTCTTTGGCGTTCAACCTCGATCGTCGACAACGACGGCAAGGTTCTGGAAGGCGCTTGCAGGGTATCTTTGTATCATTGAAAGCTGGCCTGGCCAAATGCGCTCGGTGTTCGGCGATCACGAGCGCTTCATTCAAACCTATTTCTCCTCGTTCGCGGGCAAAATACTTCACCGGCGACGGTTGCCGTCGCGACGCCGACGGTTATTATTGGATTACCGGTCGCGTGGACGACGTGATCAACGTGTCCGGCCATCGTATGGGAACCGCTGAAGTTGAAAGCGCTTTGGTGGCTCATCCCAAGGTTGCAGAGGCTGCGGTCGTTGGTTATCCGCACGACATCAAAGGGCAAGGAATTTACGCCTACGTCACCCTCAACGCCGGAGAGAACCCCAACGAAGAGTTGCGTAAGGAATTGGTGGCTTGGGTTCGTAAAGAAATTGGTCCGATTGCTCAGCCGGACCTCATCCAGTGGGCGCCTGGATTGCCGAAAACGCGCTCCGGTAAAATTATGCGACGCATCTTGCGCAAAATTGCCGCCAATGAATATGAGCAACTTGGCGACACCTCTACTTTGGCCGATCCGACAGTGGTTTCTGATCTGATCGACAATCGGATGAACCGCGTCTAAGAAGAGCTTTATCAAAGGAGCGGCGTTTGAGTCTTTTCTTTCGCCGCTTCTTTGTCGCTTTTCTGAAAACTGTTTTTTCGTGATATTCTGGCGGTGTTGATATTAATAATATTTATGTGTTATAAAATTTAAAATTAGAAAGGTCCAGGGACTGTGTTCCTGGTCGCAGGGAGCCATAAGAGGGGCGTGATCGCTCCTCTTATTAGCCGTAAGGCGAGATATCCCGCAGCTTGTGCGGATTTTCTCCTTATAGGCAGGTTGAGAGGCGTTGTTCGGCGCCTCTTATAATCTCCTGCGTCCGGGAACGTAGTCCCTGGATTCATTTTGCCGGTCTGAGAGGGTTTGATGTCGGATTATATATCTCTTCATCCCGAGGTGGTCGAGGCGTTGTCTCGGCGTAGGCCGGTGGTGGCTTTGGAGTCCACCGTCATCTCCCACGGCCTGCCTTTTCCCGAAAACCTGGATGTCGTTCGACGCATGATGTCGGCGGCGCGAGAGGGCGGCGCGATTCCGGCGGTGATCGCCGTGCTCGATGGCCGCATCCGAATCGGGGTGGATGGCGATGATTTGGAGAAACTGGCGTCTCTTGGGCCGCAGGTGATGAAGGTCAGTCGGCGCGATTTGGCGGTGGCGATGGCCTCTGGCGGAGACGGCGCCACAACGGTCTCTGCAACCATGATCGGCGCGGCTCTGGCGGGAATTGCTGTTTTCGCCACCGGCGGCGTCGGCGGCGTTCATCGCGGGGCTGAGGCGTCTTTCGATGTGTCCGCCGATCTGGAAGAGTTGGCGCGCACCCGAGTCGCCGTGGTGTGCGCAGGAGCCAAGGCGTTTCTCGATATTCCGAAGACTCTGGAGTACCTGGAAACGCGCGGCGTGCCGGTGATTGGATTCAGAACCAATCAATGGCCCGGGTTCTATTGTCGCGAGACCGGATTGAGCGTGCCTCATCGCTGCGATGATCCGATGCAGATCGCTCAAGTGATGAGGTGGCATTG
>CAUYUA010000079.1:0-3659 GCA_963575675.1 Azospirillaceae bacterium | reverse complement strand
GCCGTTAACGCGAATGTTTCGGACGGAATAAGCCGCACCATTATTTGCTATCAGCCAAGAAATACATCAGATGCGGTTTTTCCTGGGCGTGTGGGCAGAGCGTTGTCTCATTATGACGGGAGTTTTGTTTTTTTGTGTGTAGCGAAGGTTGTGCGGCAGACGGCACAGGAAGACGCCCTAGAAGGCAGATTGTTTATTTTTGATGTTTCCACTTGGAAAAAGAGTGTTTTGGAATATGTCGCCGTCACACAAAAAGAGCTTCTTGAATTTTGTCAGTCTGCCGACGCCGCAGCCAATGCTCAATTTTGTAGTGAGCAGATAAAAAAATTAGAAAGATCACTAACAGGACAATACTTTTTTTATGCGGAGTTTTCCCTAAGAAGGTCAGGAACATGCAAATTAACACAAGGTGCTTCCGAAAATTTTTCTCTCCGCGCGCCGAAAATCGGGGACGATAAAATAGTTCATATGCTGTGCTCGCAGCTTTTTTATTTTCTGAAAGATATTTCACATAATCATCAGCATCACTCGAAATCAACCGATACGATTGTTGATTTGATAGAGTGCCATACTCATGATGATTTTCTGTGGAGAAGAGAAACCCTCTTCTCTCTTTACAGAAAGATCGTGTCATATAAAAGAAACCCGCAGAGCGATGTTTTCTATTCATCGCTCGGCGTGCTGGCTTATGCAGAAACTTTTATGGAAATATCGAAAGCGGAACTCAGCGCCCGCGACGCTCAAAGGTTGCCGACATATTACAACGAGCAAATGAGACATTCAATACTCGCAGTGCAAGCAATAAAAGAGAACTAAAAGACAGGCGACCACACACCGTCGGCGTCTACCCCTTGAAAACAAACGACATTGCCAGCTCTTTTGAATATTTTCTCTTGAATTAAAGCTCTTTCGACAAAATGACAGCCTGTCGGCACAAAATAACAACACTCTTCAAACAAACCGTTCGTCGAGCGAATCTTATGTTTTTTCAAAACATCATGCATTCGGATCGTGAAACACACTTGCGAGCGCTTCATCCGACAACCGCCCTTGTTCAACCCAAGTATTTGTCCGCCGATCAATCGCCAATCCCGCAGCAACACGATAATCTCTTTTTCCCTCAAAATAAGGGCTCAATCGCCCATGAAGCGCCGCAGAAAAACTCTTCGTTCTCTGCCTATTCCGTTCATATTCGATTGGGTCGCCCTTCATAAGTCTATAGGCTACAATAAAGCACGCAAAGCCCATCGAGCCTCCGATCACAAGGACGAAACCGTTTATAAGATCATGAATCATGGCATGGAACTTCCTTGTAACCACATTAACCCACAGTTTTCGTCATTTCCATCCTATTCTCCCAACGATTCCTCACACAACTGATTTTTCCGCTTCCCTGTCGGCTCTCAGCCAAAACCGACATGCTTCCAACCACCAACCAATAGAAAAATTAGAAAAAACATCCTCATTCTTTTTTTTCGGCGACACGCATCAGTTCAGCCGCGTAGCAAAAGACGACGCTTTCCGGCGTGAAAAACAGGTCGAATCGGATTGAGTTCGGCGACGAAGCTCGATGTTGTCAATCGGCCTCGATGTTGTCAATCGGCATTGAAAAGTGATAAGCGTTCTCCGGTTCCCACCTTGTCAAACGCCGTTCAATAGGCGAGACTTGGGCTCGCGCGCGCATGATAGCACAACCGGAAGCTGGAGCGCTCGGATCGGAGACGCCGCGTTCGAAACGCACCCGATAGCCGACCGGCAAGCACAACATCCAGGCTATAGAGTCCGACCGGCTTGTCGGAACCGGCAACGTGCAAATTTTGCACATTGCTTGCCTCGTAAGCGTTCTCCGGCTCCCACCTTGAGATTATGAAGAAAACGAAACCGGCTTTGATATAAATTATTTGTTATATGTTGCTCAACGGGTCGTAGCTTTTCAGCGCCTGCAAAAATTCCTTGCCATCGGTCCCGAGTGCCGATCTAAGAGTTGTGTCACATCCCTTGGCGACGCGCAAACGCTCATGAACGGCTGCGAATCCTTTGCTTTCGCAAACCGCAATAAGGCAACGCTCAAACGAGATCAGAGAAGGACGCAACTGTTTAAATAATTCAGGACAATCGGCTTTTAAAGCGCGGAAGAACCGTTTATCACCTGAAATCAGGCGGTTTTCAATTTCCCTTTGTAAAACACACCAGAACGAGCGCGGCCTCTCCCGCATCAATCCCTTGAACGGTCTGAAGCATCCGGTACCGTTCATCCGTCTGTGCGGCGGAGAGCCATTCGGCCGGAACGACGGGAACCGTTTTCGTCATCAACTTGATTCGTTTCAGGAAAGCCGACTGAAGTTTTTCGTCAAGCTTCCAGCGTTCTCCTTTGTTTTCCGCATCCTTCGGACCGGCGGATTCGAGCCGGCAGGGATGGGTTACGCCGAGCACGTCGATGGTCTCTTGCCAAATGTCACAACAAGCGAGCTTAAGGTAAACGTCACGATCAAAGAAGGCGTGAATATCGGACATGCGCCGCCCAATCAGATCAAACCAAGCCGCTCGATAAAATTGAAACCGTCGTCGGGGAGCTCCTCAACATCAACGTAACGACGCAAGGCCGTCCGACACAATTTCTCCGCCGGGCCTTCATCGTGACCAATGTGCTTTAGAGCGGCGTTTGCTAATGGCCATGGGGGCTTTCCATGATAATTACGCACCGCATTCAGAATCACATGGCCTGGATCAATTTTATACCTCCCCCCATAACTCTTGGCGGCTTCGGCGAGTTCTTCCGCCTTCATCAAGCTCTTGAGTGGAATTCCCTTAGAGTTCCCGGTCAATAACTCAAGCGCAAAGCTGTTTGCTTCTTTCTCCTGATCATTACTCATCGGATCGTCTTCAGAGATTTTCTCGTCGACGATTATCTCTCCCTCGATTCCCGGCAGATGGCCGAAGGCAAGGTGTCCCATTTCATGAGCAATGATAAACAGCAGCCACGCCGGATGTGTCGCCTTCTTTGTGACGACGACGGCCGGTCGACCGGCGCAGAAAGTGAGCATTCCTTCCATTTTCGGCGCGCAGACCGGCAGCTTGGGGAGATAGACGACGGGCGCTCCATGCGCCCAGCATATCGATAGCAGATCGGCAAGGCCGACCCATGGACACCCGCCGTCGAGGATTTCCCGGCGAAGAACCTCCGCCGACGGCAACGACCCTTTCCACGGCGTCGTCGTGATCGAGGCCGCCGTTCCGGCGACCGCCGTCGCGAACGCGCGGGCTGAAGCCACGTCTTCGTCGGCGACGCCGCTCCGGTTTTTGAAACAGGCTTGTGGTAGGTTGCGTCGACGAAGTTTGCCGTCCGGCCCAATATCGAGACAAAAATATTTTGCGACGAAGCCTCGAATCTCGTATACGCCCGACGGCCCGACAATGGCGTCTTGCCACCATTCCGGCATGACTTCGAAGGCACCTTTGGGGTTCAGGCCGACAGCTTTAAACTCTTTGCTGAGAAGCGCCTTGTTTTCGGCGGACGAATCTTTGGCGGATGAGCAGGTTGCGACGGTCATGAATCAGTCTCCTCTCATCTAACACCCACAATGTTCTATCTTTAATACGTCACCTTCGTCCGAAGTCGGCGGCGAGAGCCAACTTTGGACAGGCTCACTGTACGACCG
>CAUYUA010000078.1:0-3806 GCA_963575675.1 Azospirillaceae bacterium | reverse complement strand
ACGTTAATGGACTCAGAACACTCCGGCGGCCTAGGCGAAACCCTTAAAACGATGCTGTGGGCGATAGTGATCGCTTTCGGCGTGCGGACTTTCGCTTTCGAGCCATTCAACATTCCTTCAGGGTCGATGATTCCGACCCTTCTCGTGGGAGATTATCTGTTCGTTTCAAAATATTCTTATGGATATAGCAAATACACCATCGGATTTGGCCTGCCTTTATTCGAAGGTCGCTGGATGGCCAACGCTCCACAACGCGGCGATGTTGCAGTGTTCAAGCTCCCCCGCGACAACAAAACCGATTACATCAAAAGAATTATCGGCCTTCCAGGAGACCGCATTCAAGTAATCGGCGGCGTGCTGCACATCAATGGCGAGTCGGTCAAGCTTCAAAGAGTCGAAGATTATAGCACCATCAACAATTTCGGTCGCGAAATCCGCGTGGCTCAATATGAAGAGATTCTTCCCGGAGGACGATCCCATCGCATCTTGAAAATCACAAACGGCGGAGACCTCAACAATACGCAAGAATTCATTGTCCCCCCTCGACACTATTTCGCCATGGGCGACAACCGCGACAACTCTCAAGACAGCAGAACACGAGAGGTGGGGTTTGTTCCCGAAGAGAACTTGGTTGGCCGAGCCGAACTCTTGTTCTTCTCTTTGGAAGAAGGGACGCGCTTTTGGGAAGTCTGGCGCTGGCCTTGGGAAGTCCGTTTTGACCGTTTGTTCCAGTCCGTCACGTGACCGCCCCCAACACGCCCAGGTTGCGATCTCCCGGCGCCAGAAGAGCCGCTCGTAAGAACGCTTCTGCCGCAGCAACCCTTTCCGCTTTCGATATCCGGACCCAAACCACAGAGGGAGCCGATTCTTCTTGCGCGAACGCCGCTTCGTTGAATAACGCCATCTTAATGAGAACGATCCTCTTCTTATAGATCTCAACTTCCTCATATCTCCTACAACGCCTTGCCCACGCCCGCTTCTTCACCTATGGAGAAAGTTTCCTCGGAGAAAAACGACAGCGGCGGCGCAACAGGCCAAGAGCACATCTCGCTAGAGGTTCTGGAAAACCGGCTCGGGCATTGCTTCGCCCACCAAACGCTGCTGGAGCAAGCCATCACCCATTCCAGCATGGGAGGCATAGGGCAGCATCGTCACGCAGACCGACGCGGCGTCGAAAAAAATATGAACTATGAGCGCCTGGAGTTTCTAGGCGATCGCGTGCTCGGGTTGGTCATCGCCGAATGGCTCTTGGAGAGGTTTCCACACGAACCAGAAGGAGGATTGGCAAAGCGTCACACTGCGTTGGTGCGGCGAGAAGCTTTAACCTGCGTTGCCGACTCTATCGGTTTGGGCGATTTCTTGCGGCTTTCCCCCGGAGAAGCCGCCGCCGGCGGACGACGCAATCAAACTTTCTGGCCGACGCATGCGAGGCGACAATCGGCGCTTTGTACCGACGCCGGATTGGAGGCGTGACTCATTGAGACGTGGCAAGTTTTAATCGATGCGGACAGAGCCCCACCCAAGACAGCAAACGCAATTGCAAGAATGGGTGCAAGGGCACGTCCTTTGCCGGTCTATGAGGTGTTGCAACGCACAGGCCCGGCTCACGCGCCAGAGTTCGAAGTAAAAGTCTCGTCACCGGGCATGGGCTCCGCCATCGGGATCGGAACTTCAGACGCGCGGCGGAAAAACCGGCTCAAACATTGTTGAATCAACCGCAAGGCCGAAAATTGGCTTCATGCAACAAACCAAACAATATCCGAAATAAAATTGGACAGAGACTGTTTCCTCGCCGGACCAGAAAAGATCTGCGAAGCGATACCTCTGGAACTGTAGACCGTAACAAAGCGTCGCCTGAGCACAACCGTCGCCCCGAAATCCTTGATGAGCCTTTATTTTTACTAAACGGTCAACGTCAGCACAGACAAATAATTCCAGAGAAAGATCGCTTCATGAATAAAGAAGCCCGTCCCGAAACTGGAACTCGGCTTTTTTAATTTTTATTTAGGAGATTGAAAATTAGAATATAGGAGATGGGAGATATATCCGTGCAATTGAAAACCCGAAGAACCTCCAAAAGAATCAGCCCGCCTCGACCGCCAAAGGCCGGGAGGCCTTTGGAAACCATGACTTGGAGTTTGTAACGACCGGATGAGAGTGGGCCGTTTTCAATTCGGGAAAACCGCATGATTCTCGGATTCTCAACCGAACAGAGTATAGCCGTGGAATCGTCCTTTAACTCAGCCACCCCAAGATCGCGTTAACGCCTTCATAACATTAATCGCAAAGTCAGCCGCCACAACCCGAAGTTTCGGCGGTTTATTATGTTTGACATACCCCTGGGCGTCGGCGCGATAACGAGTTCCTGCTTGAGGTCCAACCAGCTCGCTGTCTTCATCCACTCTGACGTACCCCTGCGGACCAGGCGCAAACCCGCTCGCAGGCGCAGTTTGCCAGCTCTCCAGATTCCGACTGTTGATGTTGGCGATCACACGTCCGGAACGTATCTCGGTAACGCGCGCGAGAACCTCGTATCCTGTGGTTGAGTTCTCCGATAAAGTCGTCAAGACCTGCACCAAGTAATCGGCCTGACCGCGTGAAGACGCCGCTACATCTCCATTCTCTGATGAAGACGCCATGGAGCCCTTATCAATCACTATGGCGCCCGCCGTCAGAAACGGCTCCATGAATCCGTCTTGAAACTCCCATTGCTGAGCCTCATTGAAGCGCCCCTGGTCGGATTCGGATTCGGAAGATGTCCGGCGAGTTTGGTATTCAACCGTTGCAGTGTCTCCGCTTCTGGCGCTGAGCACGCGATGAGTGGAAACCCTTTGATCAAGGGTTCCGGACAAGGAGCGACTCCAGGAAAACAACAAACGCGGCTGTTGCTGAGCGTGATAGGCTTCAAAAAAGCGAGTGATGACGGCGTTCTGAGCATCGATATCGTTCATTCCACCGGATGATGCTTGTCGTTCAAGCAAATGTTCATCACGAGGCGCGACTTCTATCGGCGCCGACGGCGTTTCCATGGGAGGAACGGCGCCGCCAGGAGGTTCAGCTTGCGCAACCGAACAGAGCAACAGCGACGACAGCGCAAAAATGATCAAGCGCATGACGAGCCCCTTGCAAAAAGAGAAAAGATTATCGGAACTCTATGCCGTAAGAGGAGACTTCTTCGCGACCGATCGAGGATTCCTTGTAAGGGCTTGCCGAACGAGGTTGTAAAATAACGCGCCGCCACCCGCTGGCGGCTTCAGATGGAGCGCGATCTTTATCATAAAATTGAGTTCTTGCCTCCACTTGCAACGGTTCGTCGGTGCAATTGACGACTTGAGTAAAAATTTCGACGGTTCCTGCGGGAGAGCGCCGCGCTTTGATCGGCTTAATGTAGATTTTTTCCTCAATCTCGGGGTTAAGGATGCTTGAACTGTTGATCGGAACATCGAGCATGAAACCTTCATGATCCTGCCCGTCTGCGGGATCAACAAGGCGACGCTGGTCGGCAATGGCCGAGGCATCACATTTTAAGGCGACCCCACGCGGCCCCGAACAGCCGCCAAGAGCTGAAGCGATTGAGATTACCCCGAGCATCAGCGTCGATGGGCTCACAACCTTTAATTTGACGCACCGAACGAATGGCGCGCTCGATTTTGTGAATCGACCCTTTAAGGATGGAAAAAACATGGCGTCTTATCCTATCAAGGAGGAGGCGTGTTTTTGTCTTGTGGCGAAGGTGGAGCTTCGGCGCCAAAGATCGGCAAAACAATCGGAGCGTTCATGTAGCGCGAAGCAACACTGTTAGGAGC
>CAUYUA010000077.1:0-61039 GCA_963575675.1 Azospirillaceae bacterium | reverse complement strand
ACCCGATGATAATAAAACCGAGAACGAAAAGGGCAAACCAAAGGCTGTGCAAAGGTCGGTGGGACCAGTCCCCCCGAACCCCCCACACAAGGGACACCCTTGGAACCCGTCCTTCTACTTGCTCTTTATTTATCTTCAACCACCCTCGTCTAACGGATTCCAAACTGCCGACCTACCCTTCAATCCGCGAAAAATCCGCCACAGCATTCAAGATCGTGCGAATCTGCGCCAATAAATACAAACGATTCACGCGCAACTCCGCTCTATCCGCATTTACCGTCACCCGATCAAAAAAAGCATCCAACGGTCGCCGCAACTGGGCTAAAGCCGCCATACACCCGGCAAAATTTTCCGCCGCCAACAACGGCGTCGCCTCCGCCGCCACCATGCTCAACGCAACGCCCAACGCCGTCTCCTCCGGCTGAGCAAACAACGCCGCATCCGGCAAATCATCATACGACCGCCCGTCTTTCTTCTCCTCAATTCGCACAATATTCGAAGCGCGACGATACGCCGTCAACAAGTTCGCTCCATCGTCCGAACCAAGAAAACCCTGCAACGCCGAGACCCGCGCCAACACTCGAACCAAATCGTCTTCGCCGCCCAAAGCAAACACCGCGTCAATCAAATCATGACGCACGCCGCGATCTTTCAGCACCACTTTCAAACGGTCTGCGGTGAAGTCCAAAAGCTGCCGAGCCACCGTCTCAGCCGGAGCCAAGTCATTCACGCGATAAAGCGCGTGAGCCTCCAACAACAGCCCTCCCAACCGCACTCGCAATGAATTTTCAAGGATCAACCGAATGACGCCCAAAGCCGCTCGACGCAGCGCGTAAGGGTCTTTGGAACCCGTAGGTTTTTCGTCAATGGCGAAAAAACCAACCAAAGTGTCGATTTTATCAGCCAGCGCCAAAGCCACGCTCAGAGACGCCGTCGGACAACGATCATTCGGCCCAAGAGGCTTATAATGCTCCGCCAAAGCATCGGCGACTTCACGCCGCTCGCCGGCGGCAAGAGCGTAGTAACGCCCCATCACGCCTTGCAGTTCGGGGAGCTCCCCGACCATGCCCGTAACCAAGTCGGTTTTCGACAATATGGCGGCGTGACTGGCCATGACGCGATCGGCGCCGGGAACATGCGCCGCAATCGCCGTCGCAAGCTCCTCCAGCCGAGCAACCTTATCAAACACCGTTCCAAGCCGCGCATGGAACGTGACATCGCGCAACGGCGTCAGATTCCTGTGCAGAGCTTCTTTCCGGTCTTGATCCCAGAAGAATTTGGCGTCGGAAAGCCGCGCCCGCAACACGCGCTGATTGCCCGCAACCACAGCGGCGCCGCCATCGGCGGTTGTGGTGTTGGCGACCACGATGAAACGCGAAGCAAGAGCGCCATTGGATTGCAGCGTCGCGAAATATTTTTGATGCGTTCGCATCGACGTGGTCAGAACTTCGGGAGGAATCGACATGAATTGCTCGTCGATGGCGCCCATTAAAACCACCGGCCACTCGACCAACCCGGCGACTTCTTCAAGTAAACCGTCGTCCGGAGAAATGGACAACCCCTCGCGAGTCGCGAGAGCTTCGGCGTCGGCTTTGATTTTCGCTTTGCGCTCGTCACGATCAAGAATCACGCACGCCGACCGCAACTTTTCCTTGTAATCGACGAAGTTGGAGACCTCGAACGCATCCGGAGCCAAAAAACGATGCCCGCGCGTCCGAGCGCCGAAACGCAGCATGTTTGCAGGCGCCTCGGCCGCCAAACACAAGTTCGCGTCCGAGTCCTGGCGCGGCGGAGCCTCCGGGCCTCCCAGATTGAACGCGCCGTCCAAGGCCTTGCCGCCGAAAAGCGCCAAGATCGAATGCAACGGACGCACCCAGCGTTGACTGTTGTCCGACCACCGCATCGATTTCGGCCACGGCATGTCGAGAATTGCTTGTTGGATGATTCCCGGCAGAACCTCGGCGGCGGCGCGACCGGGCTTTTCCACAACGGCGAACCAGAACACGCCCTTGCCGGAATCGCGTTGCTCGCATTGACGGACGTCGGTTAGGCCGACGCTCTTCAGGAAGCCCTGAATCGCTCCCTCGGGAGCGCCGACGCGCGGCCCGCGTTTTTCTTCGCGCACATCGGGAGAGCGCTCCGGCACGCCGTCCACAACCAAAGCCAGACGACGCGGAGTCGAATGCCCTTCGGCGCGAGAGAAGGTCAGACCGGCGGCGGTCAAGCCATCCGTAATCAAACGCCTCAAATCTTCGGCGGCGCGCGCCTGCATACGCGCGGGAATGTCTTCGGAAAACAGTTCAACCAATAACTCGGCCATGATCTCACGCTCCCTTGCCGCCGGCCAACCATGCTTCGCAACAACCCTTCGCCAGGGCCCGCACGCGACCGATGTAGGACGCGCGCTCCACCACGCTGATCACGCCTCGCGCATCGAGCAGGTTGAACAAATGGCTGGCCTTAATGCACTGGTCATAGGCGGGAAGCGCCAATTTTTGCTCCAACAACGCCGCGCATTCGGCTTCCGCATCCTTAAAGTGTTGAAGCAAGCGATCGGTGTTCGCGTGCTCGAAGTTAAAGGCGGAGAACTCACGTTCGGCGCGAAGGAAGACGTCTCCATAGCGCACTCCGGCGCCGTTGAAGTCGAGTTCATAGACGTTTTCGACGCCTTGAACGTACATCGCCAAACGCTCAAGGCCGTATGTGAGTTCGACGGCGACCGGATCGCACTCAATGCCGCCGACTTGCTGGAAGTAGGTGTATTGAGTGACCTCCATGCCGTCGCACCAGACCTCCCAGCCAAGCCCCCAAGCGCCGAGGGTCGGGCTTTCCCAATCGTCTTCGACGAAGCGAATGTCGTGAAGAGCGGGATCGATGCCGAGCATCCGCAAGGATTCAAGGTAGAGTTCTTGCGCGTTGGGCGGCGACGGCTTCAGGATGACCTGATATTGGTAGTAGTGCTGAAGCCGGTTGGGGTTCTCGCCATAGCGACCGTCTTTGGGGCGACGCGAGGGTTGAACATAAGCGGCTTTCCACGGATCCGGGCCGAGCGCTCGCAGCGTGGTTGCGGGATGAAAGGTTCCGGCGCCGACTTCCATGTCGTAGGGTTGCAGAATCACGCAACCCCGATCGGCCCAGAATTGGTGGAGCTTAAGGATCAGGGCTTGAAAATTCAGCCCCTGAGCGATTGTCGGCGGCATGGGCGTTGTGTCTTTGATTTTATGGTGAAACAAAAACAGAGGGTCCAGGGACTGCGTTCCTGGTCGCGGGGAATCATAAGGGAGGGGGCCGACCGCCCCCTTGTTTGCCGTAAGGCAAAGCCTCGCGCAAACTGCAAGAAATCCGCCTTACGGCGATAAGGGGGGCGGTCGCGCCCCCCTTATGATCCCCCACGACCAGGAACGCAGTCCCTGGACCCGTTTAATTCTTTCTTTTAGGTCGGCGTCACAGAACCTGTTTCGAAACCGACATCAGCTCGCTGCGAATTCGCTTCAAACTGGGTTGATGGTCCGGACTAAACCCAACGGGACGGCACAAATGCATCGCAGTGACGCCCAAACGCGCCGTAAGCAATCCATTGATTACGCCCTGCCCCAGTCGCGCCGAAACCGCCGCCGCCAGAGAACCACCCAACGCATCGACCGCCACATGATGCGCGCCCTCGGCGACGCCCGCAACAGCGAGATTGGCGATCAGACGACGAATCAAGCTAATCGACCCAATCGGCCCAGGCCGCGCGCCGTACAACTCGGCGATTTCGCGAACCATCTTGGTGTTGCGCCAGAAAACAATCGCCAAATCAATGGCGGCGGAGGGGCTCAGAGCCGTGGCGACAGCCGTGTCGCGAGCCCCGTTGAGCACCAACCGATACGCGCGCTGATCTATGGCCGTCAAAACCTGCCGCTCGACGACCTGAATGACTTCCTGGTTGTTGTGCGCGTCGGAAACGCTCTTGTTGAGAGCCTGGAACGAAACGACAAGATCAGAGCGACCACCGTAAAACCGCAATAAATCCTCAACGAAAGCGGAGGCCTCGCCATGCCCGACGCTATGAGCGAGACGATCGGCTTCGGCGCGCAAACGCTCGATATGCTTAATCCGGCGAAGGTTGACGATCTCGTCCAAGGCAACCTTCAGAGCGGTTCCCGTGACCATCGCCACCAAAACCAAGACCACCATGCCCAACGCGGCGCTGCTGGCGAAGCTGCGCTGAAGCAAATCCGCCGCGTCGAATCCCAAAGCCACCAACAGCAGCGCTCCAAGAGCCGCCAGCATGAGCTTCATAACGCCATGTCCGGGTTTCAGAATGACGCTCGCCCAAGACAAAGCGCCGCGCAAACGACCCGCAACATCCGGCGAAGAGGACTCCGCCGTCGACGACCGAGCGGCGACAGAGCCCGCAGATTCCGGCGAAACTCGATCCGCAGCCGAGGAAACAACCGCCGGAGCAACCGTCGCGGCGGCAGACTCGCCGACAATGCGCGCAGCGCAGCCGGGATCAAGCTCCATCGGCGGCAACCACATCGAAGTCTCGCGTAGAGAATCGGTCATGCCAAATAGTCCCCCAATAGAAAATTCAACGCTTGATCGATGCGAATATTCGGCGCTCCGCGTCCATCGCGACCGACGCCGGGAGGAGGCCGAAAATCGAGGAAATTGTACGGCTTTTCAACCCCGGAAGGAAAGATTTCCAAACCGTCGGGAATCTCGCCGGGAAACAGCACCGTAGGAGCGTCGCGCCCAACAGGCCGCCCCTGGATGCACCACAACTTTCGCCCTTGATGCTCCGTCACCACAGTCTCGGTGCATTTGACGGCGGCGATGGCCATGGTTTCGACGGTTGCGCCTTCGAAACGAATGTTGCGCCGCGCGTCGGACACCAGCCGATCCAACAAAGTCCGCAAATTATTGTGTTGGTTGGAGGCGATGTGATCAACCTTGGTCGCAGCAAACAAAACGCGATCGACTCGGCTTCCGAACATGCGCGACAGCCAGTTTTGGCGGCCATGCCGAAAGCCTTCCAGACTGGCGGCCAGAGCCGCCTGCATATCGCTCATCCCGGCGGGGCCGGCGTTCAACGCGCCCAGCACGTCCACCAACACAATTTGCCGGTCGAGTCGAGAAAAGTGCTTCACAAAAAAATTGCCGACGACGCTGGTCTTATAGGCTTCGAAACGTTCTTGCATCAGTTCGCCCAACGAGCCGCGCGGCACAGGGACGTCGATCGGCATGGGAATCGGACAAAACGTCAATAAAGGCGCGCCCTTTAAGTCGCCCGGCTCGACAAAACGCCCCGGCTGCACCAAGCTCAGAGTGAACGACGAACGCCGACAAGCCAAAAGATAGTCCGTATAAAGACGCGCTCCGGTTTTGGCCTCTTCTTCGCCGGCGGGAGACATCGCGCTGACATTGTTCAGCCACTCCAACCACGGCCCCGCGAGTTCGGCGCGCGGCGATCGACGCGCGAGGTCCAAAGTTCGCCGCGACCACTCTGCGAATCCCACCGTCAGAAGCGGCAAATCAAGCAGCCACTCTCCGGGATAATCAACGATGTCGAGGTTCAGAGTCGCCAAGGGCGCCACCGCTCGACGCACCGTCGACCCTGGAAGGTATCGAATCGCCACGCGAATTTGACTGACGCCGCGCGTTTCCTCCGGCCAACGCGGCTCTGCGTCGGTCAGAGTCGCCAAGTGACGTTCAAAGTCGAAACGCGGGATGCTGAGATCGGGATGAGGCACGAGCCGCGCCGCTTGAAAACGATTGTCCACCACCACATCGAGAAACGGCAACGGCGCGTCTTTTAATAGGTTCTCGACTAAGGACGTGATGAACACGGTCTTGCCTGATCGCCGCAACCCGGTCACGCCCAACCGAATCGTTGAATCCAGACTGGAATCCAACAAGCCGCCGACTTGATCGAACATGCGTAATCCGGCTTCCGCCAATCCGCTGAGAGACGACCACCGCACCGTCATGGGTCCACCGTTATGGGTCCATCATCGCTTAAAAAAACATGCTCCGGATTGAACCGGATCGAACCGAAAATGATCTGGGGAGATATGAAACACTCTGGCTGCTTTTGTCGAGACAGTTTTGTGAAACCGTCGGACCATCGTATTATAAAAGTTGAAAATGAAACGAGATAAAAATTAAAGAGCGCCAGAGACTGCGTTCCCAGCCGCTTGGGATCATAAGGAGAAGAGCGGAAGCCCCTCTTGTTCGCGAAGCAACCTTCTCTCGGATTTTCTTATGTTTTTCGTTCATTTGGAAACCCGACAAAAAATGCGGAGACGCAAGAACAAAGCGGGAGTAAAAATAAGGGGTAAAGATACGAGAAAGGCCTGGGCTCCGCCCTGGACCCGCCAAAGGCCGAGAGGCCTTTGGAAACCATGACTTGGAGACTGTAACAATCCAAAGCGTGAGGACTGTTTCAATCCGATGAAGCCGCGAGTCAGCTTTATAATCAAACAGAGGATATGTGAAATCTGAAAAATATTGCGGCAAAAAAATAGTCAATGATTCCTAATGACTGAGAACTCAATCCCTAGCCCTTTTATAATTCTATTATTTTTCTTATTGTTTTTATTTTCAAAAGATTTGTTCATAGAGCACACTCAGAAGGCGTATGTCATTTTCTTCAAATAGGCTCTAAAATCGCCAATCAATTTCTCCAGGTCTAAAAAGTTACGTTCCATGAGTGATTCACTTGAATGGCGCATCAGCGACGATCCCGTGCCCTATCCGGACGCAATCGCCGAAATGGAGCAACGAGTCGAAGCGATTCGTCGCAACCAAGCTCCGGAGTTGGTCTGGCTTCTCGACCATCCGCCGATCTACACCGCCGGCGTCGGAGCGCAAGACAACGAACTGTTGGATCCAAACCGCTTTCCCGTCTATCGCGCCGGACGAGGCGGACGATACACCTATCACGGCCCCGGACAGCGCGTCGCCTATGTGCTGTTGGACCTGAAGCGCCGTGACGGCGACATCCGCATGCATGTGCGTCGACTCGAAGAGTGGCTGATTCTCACTCTGGCGCAGTTCGGCGTGAAAGGAGAGCGTCGCACAGACAGAATCGGAGTTTGGGTCAATCTCGGAGCACATGGCCGACCAGGACAAGAAGCAAAAATCGGCGCACTAGGCGTTCGCGTCCGCCATTGGGTGACGTTTCACGGCGTCGCGCTGAACGTCGATCCCGATCTTGGCCATTTCTCCGGAATTGTGCCGTGCGGAATCGGCAACTTCGGCGTCACCTCGCTGCACGACCTCGGTCACTTGGTCAACATGCCGGAAGTCGATTCGGCCCTGATCGCTACCTGGCCGCAGGCTTTTGGGACTGGCTCGCCGTCTTGCCGTCTTTCGCCGGAGATTTAAAGCTTTCGACACGCGGATCCTTATTCGGAAGAACCAAAACAGTGCAGCCGGTGGTGTCTCCCGATACGAACAAATACACTTTCTTGGGGTCTGCGAGTTTTTTCTCATCGCGCAAGTTAAGGCCGTGCCCAAAAGCAACGCCCAGAACGCCGTCCTTAAAAATAGCGCGATAATACTTTGGGACAATCTCGTCAAACATCCCTTCTGCGCATGCTTGGCTCAGTTTTTGATCGACTTTGCCGCTATTACGCCACTCTTTCTTACGATCCAGGATCACGATCTGAGCCGGCAGCGCAACCTTGGGCGGATACGAATCACGATTGATCGCCATTCCACCCAAACGTGGAACCGGACGTTGATGCTCGGAGTTTGTCCTCAGCATTTCTTCGGCGCGCGCACAGGACTCGAACCCCATAACGACGGCAGCCATGACCAAAATCATGACTGTAACCCATCGCGCGCCATACACCCATTTCACCATCGACGGAAACACAACGGATCGAACCATCATAGAAAAACAAAATCAATAGGAACGCTCTCAAGACATTAGGCTTTAATATCAACGGTGGAAACCGTCACGCCGGGAGCGGGTCCGACCTCGTGAAGAATCGGGACCGCCATATCCAAAGAAAAACGAGACTGATCGCCAGACTCGCCGGACTTCTCGCGCTCACTCGGTTTGAGAGGAGGAAACTCCCCGGCGGAAGACGGAAGCTCGAATCGCCCGCGCGTTTCGCCCTCGGATCGAACAAGAGCGACGCCCTGCATGGTTTCCTGCAAACGAGCGGCGCGATCCGCGTCATCTTGCAGCATGGCCTTGCCGAGCGTCTTCATCAACAGCTCACGCAACGCCTTGCGGCTTTCGACGGAAACATTATCGGTTTCGGCATACAGCCCACGCGATTCGGCGCCCAACTCAACACGTTGACCTTCGGCGTCAAAGAAAGAGCGTTTCCGCTCCCACGGGTCTGAGGGCGCGGAGGACGGCGCAACGGTTGAGGTTTGCTCCGTCGTCACCGAAAGCGACGCATTGTCGAAGCTTACAGAAACTTTATGGGATGCGTCGGAAACAGTGATCTCGATATTGCGAACTTCCAGAGTCAACGCCGCCGAAGCGTCCGTGGCGACGCTTGCGGCGCCGTCGCTGGATTGATAACGACCGATGTTTTGAATCGGCTGCTTGCGATCACGTTCGTCCTCGGAAAAACGCCCGATGAACCCCCGCACGATTTGGTCGGCCTGAATATCGCTGACGCCCATGACCCGCACCAGCTGATTGAGGTCATGCCCCATCGTCACCAGAGCGCGGCTCATTTCATCGCCGAAAGCCTTGGCGGAGGCGATCGAAGCGCGCATCACATCGCTGGCGGCGACGCTGGCCGCCGGTTTATTGAGAAGTTCCGCCACGGCGCGGCGCGACAACAACCCGGCGGTCGAAGCGCTTAAGACGACGGAAGGGTCTTGCTTGCGACCATCACCCATGCGTTGTTCGGCGGAAGAGTTTTCATCGCCGGATTTCATGCCGCCTTTGTCGGCGCGCAATCGGTCGACAGCGACCTTTTCAGCCATTTGCCGATCGCCGACGAGCTTATCCACCCCCACTCCGTCGCTGAGATTCGGAGCAACCGGCGCCGAAACCCGCACAGAGAGAACCTGAGGCAAACCCTTTACCGCAGCGACATCCATCTCATTCATGAGAACCTCCCGCTCGGTCGCACAAGACCCGTTTTGCGCTCGACTTTGTCGTAACGCGCTCTCTGTTCTATCATGTTCGACGTCGATCGTGCGGCAAATTTTGTTTGACCTCATCCGGTTTCGTCAGCTTGCTGTCGACAAGGCAGAATCGACGCATTCTCCCTCGATCGTCCCAAAGCCAAGAAAAACAAGCAAAAGTCTCTGCGCTTTTCCTTTACAGACGTCAAAAAAACGCCGTTCGCCTTGAAACGCCCCCCTCTAAAAATCAAATGTTTTTTTCGACCGACGCCGCGCCTTTCCTGTGAGGGTAGAGCGCGACGCAGCGAAAAACCGTTCCTCTCGATGTTCCTCTCACCGAAGACATGCCGAACAACGCTCCGAGTCGGTTTCCAACTCCCGTCTTCTTCCCCTCCAGAACCGGAAAATCATCCCTCCTTCTATGGATCCTCTTTACCCTGCCGGCAACATTCAACGAACTTTTACCCGTTTCGGCAACGCCGGTGGTTTTCAGAAGCTCAAGCATGGTGTATTGTCGCCTCAATGTAGATCGTTCTTGCTGGAAGACCACAGACCATGTTTGGCACAGACGTCGTTGGTGAATTGAGACCGCTGCTTCGGCGGTTGCTTGAAGTGGCCGACAGCCTTGATGAACGGGTGACGCGCCTGGAAGCTGGGCAGTTTCGGCAGATTCAGCTGGGCGGTCGCCAAGGCGAGCAGCTCAACAAGATCGAAGATGAACTGAGGCGGCTCGATGATCACTTGGCGACGTTGTCCGATCTGGAGAAACGCCAAATCGCTCAGGACGAGCGCGGAGAACGTCGACTCGACCAAATCGAACAGGCGTTAGAGCGTTTGTTCGAGTGCGTCGTTAAAATCGCCACCGCAAAGCAGGAAGAAAAAGCCGCCGCCGATAAATAGGTCGCCGCTCCTGCCGTCGCAGAGGCGACGCCCGCCGTTGTGACGACGCCCGCCGCTGTCGCTCCTACGCCTGCGGCCGTCACCGTCGTTGCTCCGCCGGTTGAGCCGACAGCTCCCGCCAAACCCGTCGCGGCGGAAGTCAAAGAACCGCCGAAGGCCGAAAAAACCGAGGTGAAGGCAGAACCCAAGGCGGAGCCGAAGGCCGAAAAGGTTGAGCCGCGTCGCGACGACGCCAAAGAAAATCAAGACGACTCGACCGTCGCCGTCCGCGAAAAAGAACCAGCCCGCGCCAAAGCCGAAAAAGAGTCTTCACGAAACAAAAACGCCGATTCGCGTGAAGAAGACCGTCCCGCGCCTCGCGCGCGAGTCGCCGCCCGCGATCAGGAAAGAGAAGAAGACGAAACGCCCCGCGCGCGACGCCGCGAGCGGGATGACGAACGGCCTCGCGCCCGCGAACGGGATGACGAACGCCCCCGCGCTCGCGAGCGGGACGATGAGCGGCCCCGCGTTCGCGAGCGGGACGATGAGCGGCCTCGCGCCCGCGAGCGGGATGACGAACGCCCCCGCGCTCGCGAACGGGATGACGAGCGGCCTCGCACCCGCGAACGGGATGACGAACGTCCCCGCGCTCGTGAAACCCGCGAGTGGGAAGACAATCGTCCAAGCGCCCGCGACGTTCGAGATCGGGAAGCCGATGAGCGTTTCGATGACCGGCGCGAAAGCCGACGCGAAAGCGTTGACGACGCGGTCGATTCAGAAGCGGTGTCCACCGCCGTTGCTCGGCGGCGCTTGGCTGAGATTGAAAGCCGCCGGTACGCCTCGTTCGAAGCGCGCCACGGCAGCTCTCCGAACCGAAGCAACGAACAACAACGAGGCCCCGACGGCGCGCCCATCAACGGCGAAGTCCGTATGCTCGGCGAGCGTTTGACGGAACTGTTTACACGGTTGGATTCCTTGGGAAAGAACCGTAACAACGCCAAAACGCCGGTAAAGTGATTAAAAAAGAAATTGCAAAGTTAATGTTCTGAGGTTTTAACGGGAAAAGCAAAGAAGGTTTGTCGCCTTCGCGCTTCTCCCGTTTTTTTGTTTTTTTATCGTTCTTTGTTCTTTCGGTTATGACATTTAACTGTTCTCAATAGAAATTAGAAAGATTCAGAGACTGTGTTCCCAGTCGCTCGGACTAAGGACGAAAGTCCCCTTTATTCACGAAGCGATCCTTCTCTGAAACCATTTGTTTCTTTATATGAGTCGTCGAACTAAAAAACATAAAGCAACCGATTCCAGAGGAGGATCGCTCCGCGAATAAGAGGGGAAGCTTTCGTCCTTGGTCCGAGCAACTGGAAACACAGTCTCTGGATTCTTTTCATTTTTATTCAGACACATCATCGCCCACATCGCCAAAGGCCTCAAGGCCCCTTGAGAACCTATTTGCTTTTTCACCACAGGACACGCCATGAGCGCCGCAGATTACGCCATTCGTTTCGCTCCTCCCATTGAAGCCGATGAACAAGGTCGCCGCAACCTCATCGGCATGAGCCGCGAAGAACTTGCCGCCGAACTCGCCGCCCTTGACCTCGAACCTTTCCGCTCTCGCCAAATCTGGCACTGGCTCTACTGTCGCGGCGCCACAACCTTCGACGTCATGACCACGCTCGCAAAACCCGTGCGAGCACACCTCGCCGAACGCTTCACCATCGGTCGCCCCACCATCGCCCAACGCCTCCAGTCGGCGGACGGAACCCAAAAATGGCTGTTGCGCCTCATCGATGGCCATGAAATCGAATCCGTCCACATTCCCGAAGACGACCGTGGCGCTCTTTGCATCTCCTCTCAAGTCGGCTGCACCATGGCATGCCGATTCTGCCACACAGGCACCCAAAAGCTCGCCCGCAACCTCAGCCCTGCTGAAATCATCGGCCAATTGATGGTCGCGCGCGACGCTCTTGAAGAATGGCCGACTCCGACCGACGGACGTTTGCTCACGAACATCGTCATGATGGGCATGGGCGAGCCTCTGTTCAATTTCGACAATGTCGCCGCCGCTCTAAAGATCATTATGGATGGCGACGGGATTGCAATCTCCCGCCGCCGAATCACTCTCTCCACCTCGGGCGTTGTGCCGATGATGCGGCGATGCGGCGAAGAGCTGAACGTCAATCTGGCGATCTCGCTGCACGCCGTCACCGATGAACTGCGGAATGAGCTGGTTCCGATCAACCGCAAATATCCAATCGCTGCGTTACTGGAGGCGTGCCGCACATATCCCGGAGTCAGCAACGCTCGCCGCATTACGTTTGAATATGTCATGCTGCGCGGCGTCAATGACAGCCTCGCCGACGCCCGCGCCTTGGTGCGCCTGTTGCGCGGCATTCCGGCAAAGATCAACCTAATTCCATTCAATCCATGGCCCGGCGCGCCTTATGAACGCTCTACGGCGGCGGCGATTCAAGCTTTTGGCGACTTCATCAACGCCGAAGGCTATGCGAGCCCGGTTCGCACTCCACGCGGCCAAGACATCATGGCGGCCTGTGGTCAACTTAAGTCCCAAAGTCACGCCAAAGATCAACACCCGGAGTAACACGAACCTTCAACTCTTCTGAATAAAAATCGAAAGGGTCCGGAGACTATGTCCCTGGACCCTTTCGGTTTTCTTTGCCTCCCTCCGAATTTCCAAGACGACGACGTCAAAAACGACGACGTCAAAAACTACGCCGGAAGCAACTTCGTCGGTCAACCAAGTCAATCTGAGACTTCTTCAAATATCGCAGAGCATATTCTTGATACACGCCACTGCGGATAAACAAATCGAACAAATCAGCGTCAATGTGCTGATCCTTTCTCATAAAATTCATAATCTTAAGCGATTCGCTTAAAGTCTTGGCTTTCTTGTACGGACGATCAGAGGCCGTTAAAGCTTCAAAGATATCCGCAATCGCCAATATCCGAGCCTGCACCGCCATGTCGTCACGCTTGAGCTTACGCGGATACCCGGAACCAATCATAGTCTCGTGATGGCTCCCTGCGAACTCGGCCACGCGCGCCATAGAACGCGGGAACGGCAGTTGTTCAAGCATAATAATCGTATAAATGATATGCTCGTTAATCTTGAATCGCTCTTCTTCCGTAAGCGTGCCTCGCGCGATTTTCAAATTGTAAAGCTCGCCTCGGTTGTAGAGGTGCTGCGGCGCTTTAATGTTGAAGCCATAACGGGCCATATCATACGGAGGCTCGGCGCCCACCGGACGCGGAATAACGTGCTCGGGCTTGTCGATCAACAAAGTCTCGTCGACAGGCAACGGTCGCGGAGGAATATTGCTTAGATGTATGCGCTCAACCTCGGACATCCCCAAACGATCGTCAAAATGACGACGCCAAGGAATCTGAGCGATTCTTTCCAAACGCTCGACTTTATCCTTGTCCATGAATTCTTCGCCGACATTACAGGAGGCGACGAAGGCAAAATCATCGTAAAGCGCGGCGATGCGACGATCGAATTCTTCTTTGAAGGTTTCAACGGGAACGCCGCCATCAAGCGCGGCCTGAAGCTGTTCGATCTTGTAATCACGCAACTTGATTTCGAATCGCGCGCGAACTTCGTGAATGCGATTGTAAATCGTTTCAAGCTTGCTGGCCTTGTCGACGACATATTCAGGCGTAGTGACTTTGCCGCAATCATGGAGCCAACCCGCAAGATGGAATTCTCGCCATTGATCCTCGTCCAAACTGAAATCGGCGAACGGGCCGTCTTCGGCGTTACAGGCGGCGCGCGCCAACATGGCGGCCAGCTCCGGCACGCGCTCGCAATGTCCTCCGGTGTAGGGCGATTTGGCGTCGATCGCGCCGGCGATGACCTTAATCACGGCGTCGTACAGAGCGGTTTGCGCTTTCATCAAGTTCTGGTTGTCGAGAGCCGCCGCCGCTTGTGAAGACAAAGCCTCGACGAACTCGGCCATTGCCGGAGTAAAGGCGGTGATGGGACCGCCGGCGCGCTTCCGAGCGTTGGAAAGGAACAACACGCCGATGACTTGTCCTTGTCTCGGCTTCAGCGGCACCACCAACAAAGACTGTGTGCGATATCCTTGATCGGCGTCAAATCGATGCGCGTCGGCGAAATCGAACTCTTTTGACGCGGAAACGTCGGCAATGTTGATAAGACGCTCGGTCAGAACGGCGTGCGCGGTTGGATCGAAATAATTGGGGCGACCAGAGACGACGTCACGCAACGCAACAGCCGAATAAGGAATGCTCCGACCGGAACTGCCGCCCAACCGCAGATCCAAGGAATCAACCGTCAGCAACTCATAAGCCATTCGGTCGTCTTCCGTGCGCAACAGCAAACAGCCGCCATCGGAGTTGGTCAACGCTTTGGCGCCGTCGAGAATCATCTCGATGAAGCGACCATGCCGACGCTCGCGCGACAGAGCGATGCCGAGTTCAACCAGTTTTTGCAACCGCTCTTGCGTTGCGACCAGCTCTTTGGTGCGCTCTTTGACCCTCTCTTCCAACATGTCGGCGTGTTGCGACAGCTTACGATGAGCCATCTCAAGTTCGGCTTGTTGCAGTTCGATTCGGTTTCCGGCTTCTTTGATGCGCTCCTCGTTACGATCGCTTAGTCTCGTAAGCCGCTGCGACGATTTGAGCAATTTACGATAGGCCTTCACCAGAACGTCATACTCGCTGCGATCTATGGATGCGGCAGACGTCGCCGAAAGGGCTTCTGCATGCTCTAAAATCGCAGCTTCGGCGCGAAAAGCGTCGAACTCCTTCTCCTTGGCCATCGCAATTGCTCTCCCCGTCTCAGCTTCTGAACATCAGCTCTTGGGCGCCATAATGAACTTGGCGTTGACGAAGTCTTCTGCAAACTCCTCGCCCAACTCCTCCATGTTGGAGTCTCCGGCGTCGTAGCACCATGAAACAGTGACGGCGTTGCCGGCGCTCGCCGTGTTTTCCAGAGTCTCAAACAAACTCATCAGGATTTTGGCGGTGGTGCTGTTGAAGTAGATGAGGTTGAAAGTGAAGGCGATTTCGCCTCCACTGAGGGATTCGAAATGTTCCTCCAACTTACTAATCAGTGGGCCAAAGAACTTATTGACGTCTTCTGGGTAAGATTCTCCATAGATAGAAAAGGTTCCGGCGGCGAAGTTAAAATCGATGCCCGGAGTGCGCTTGGTTGGTTCAAGTTTAATGGCGTCCATTTTGCCGCTCCTAATATCTTCGTGATTTTACAAATAGGCTTTCAAGACGAAATAGGAAAGGTCTTCATCCATTTTAAGAAAGTCGAATTCGAATCCGCGCGAGGCAAGACGCGCGATATCGATGAAGCCAACTCCGGCGCCTTTGCTGCCTTCAGGCGTCTTGCCCTTCAGAATCTCTTTATGCAGAGCCTTGAGGGATTTACGATCAAGCTTTTGAATGTGGGCGAGGCCGTCGCATAGACGAGGAACGTCAATGTTGGCAATGGCGTTGCCACAGGAGACATAATAACCTTCGTTATTTTGTCCAACCGCCAATACGCCGTGTCGAAGATCGATGATCCGCTCTTCCAACGCGCCTTCTTGCTTTTCGGCGGAATAGCGGATGACGTTTTGAACCTGCTCGACAAAAATCGAAAACAAGCTGCGCGCCATCGATTGATCGGTGTTTTCAAGCGCGAGTTTGTCGCGCAAGGCGTCGCCGATGCTGGTCAAGACCTCCTCGGTGACATAACCGCAATAACAAAACAAGACACCTTCGCGCGTAAGATTTTCGCGAAGTTGCAAGATGGTTTTGGCGTCCATTCGCTGCCCTCCCAATGATTGATGCGTTGACACGTAATGCGCACAGCATTTTAATTTGGAATGTTACTCAGACGCCCCTTACACCAACGAGCCGAGTGCTTGACACATTCGGCCACACGCGCGAGCGTGCGCCGCCGCAGTCGCGGCGAGACGCCGTCGCATAAGATGGATCATTCAATAAACGCGACGGTGTTCCTCCAGTTGAAAGCCAACCACCGACACGTCATCGCGACGCGATTCCGCGCTTTGGTGAGCAAGAAGCGCCAACCGAATAACTTCTTTAACCTCGGCCATCGGTCGAGCGCCAAGATCGGCGATTATTTCCATAAAACGCACTTTGCCGAAACCACGACGCACTTCGCTTCCGATTTGGTCAATCAAACCATCGGACGTCATATAGAAACGCATTCCGGGTTTGGCGTTTACCGCGATTTCTTTATACTCTTGCGTGAACGGCACTTTGCGATAACCGATGCCGCGCTTATCGCCCTTGATCTCAATGGGCGCTTCTCCCGGCGCATGAGCAAACAATGAGAATCGCGCGCCAACGAAACTCAGACGTTTCTCTCCTGCGCCACCACCATCTGCGCCGCCACCATCTGCGCCGCTGCGAACGATACGGCAAATTCCAAGCTCCATGCCGTCGTCGGACTCACCCTGTTTGGAGTTCTGCTTCAACGTAATCTGAACAAGCTGATGCATGCGCGAAAGCAACGGACCAAGAGCGCCGGGCTCGACCTCGCTGCGAGCGCGTTCGAAAGCGCCGGTGCTAATCAGCGTCATAAAGGCTCCGGGAACGCCATGTCCGGTGCAATCGCCGAGAGCGAGCAAAACGTCGTCTCCCCATGGACAACACCAATAAATGTCGCCTCCAACCACGTCGCGCGGATCCCAGAGAATAAAGTGATCTGAAAAGACGGAAGAAACGAACTCCGGATTCGGCAAAACCGAGCGTTGAATGCGACTGGCGTACTCGATGCTGCCTTCGATCACCGAAAACGCTTCGGAGAGGTCGTTTTTTGTCGCCTCCAACTCACGATGAGCGATATGAAGTTGTTCGAACGCGCGATCAACTTCTTCTTTGGCCTTGCGCAGAATTTCGGCGCGCTCGCGCGTTTCTTTGTAGTGCCTCCGCATGACCAACAGGTTGCGCAAGCGCGTGACGAATTCGACGTCATCGATCGGCTTATTGACGAAGTCGGTGGCCCCTTGCTGCAAAGCCATGTAGCGCACGTTCCGAACATCCGAGCCGCTGACCATAACAATCGGAATATCGTCGCGATTCGGCAATAGCCGAAACGCCTCGATAAAGGCAAGCCCATCCTTTTTGGGCATGATGTAATCGACGATCACCAAGTCCGCTTCATTGACGGCGCTCCATTCCAAAGCGGCGTCTGCGTCGCTGAACGGAATCGGCTCACACCCCTCCACTGTCTTCACAAGCTTGCTTAACAGCAGCAACACGCTGCGGCTATCATCGATCACCACGATGCGAAACGGCTCGGACGTCATGCCACGCCTCTTGCGCGCGCGAAGGACGGTGAGCGATAAGAGGCTTCGAAACAAAGAAACTTGAAACCCGGACGGCCCTTGGAGACGTCATGACTGCTATGCTCATGCGCTGCTGCGCCGATGATCTGACGCAACTCGCCATCGCCGTCGAGGCGCATGTCCTCACCATCGGAAAGCAACTGTCCATCGATCAAAAGTCGTTCTCCGCTTTGAGGCGCCTTCAGGCCGGAGACATCGCCGCTCAGAGGATTCACCACGCCGCCGAGGCTTTCGCGGTTTTGGCCGGATTGACGACGACGGAACCCGATTTGATCGGCGTCGGGTGCCGTCTTCAAGTTATGCAGCTCCACGCCGCCGCCGACGCTTTCGGCATGAACGCCTCGGCGATTGCGGAAATCATCGAGAACGACAACGCCGATGGACGCGACATCATCGCGCGTTTGAGGACGCTCTGCGACAGCGCCGAGGCAATCGCCGTCACCGCGCCTGACGAAATAATCTTGCGAAAGCGACTGATCCAGATCCTTAACCCCTGTTATGTGATGGACGCCGAACGAGACGTTTTGGCGCGCTTCCTGTCGGGCGAGACCTCCATCGCCTCCATCGCCACCGCCTCCATCGCCACCGCCTCCACCGCCGATGTGCGCGACGCGGCGCAGACTCTCGACGACGGCAAGGCCGAGGTTGAAGAGAACGACGTTGAGGAGGACGACATTGAAAGCGCTTTCTTGTGAAGGCAGACACCTTAACTGCATAAACGCAGCACCTCCTCGGCGATCTTGTAGAGAGGCGTCACCAATTGAGCGGCGTTGCGCTCGATCGCCTCGCGAGGCATTCCAAACACCACGCATGTCGATTCATCTTCGGCGATGGTGAAAGCTCCGGCTTGCCGCATCTCCAACAAACCATCGGCGCCGTCGTCTCCCATTCCGGTCATGATCACGCCGACGGCGTTGGAGCCCGCCGCGCGCGCCGCAGAACGAAACAACACATTCACCGAGGGACGATGGCGCGACACCAAAGGCCCGTCTCTGACTTCGATCCGATAACGGGCGCCACTGCGATGAATAAGAGTATGGCGATTGCCGGGAGCGATCAACACTCGTCCGCGCGTCACCATATCGCCGTCTTCAGCTTCTTTCACCGAAACTCGACACAGATCGTTCATCCGACGCGCAAAGCTGGCGGTGAAAGTTTCCGGCATATGCTGGACAATGACGACTCCAGGAGCGTCCGAAGGAAAAGATTCCAACAGCACCCGCAAAGATTCCGTGCCTCCGGTTGAAGCGCCGACGCACACCACTTTTTCAGTCACGCCGACAGCGACAGGATGAGCAGGCGGAGGCGGTAGAATGGCGTCGGCGGTCAGTTTGGCCGGCGGAGTGCGGGCTGGTCGCCGCGCCGGGCCGACCCGAGCCGCTGCGGCGCCCTTGACGGCGTCACAAATGCGAATCCGCGACTCCATAAGGCTCTGACGAGGACCAAAGGCGGGTTTCAAAATAGCGTCGACGGCTCCGGCCTCCATGGCCTCCATCAACACTTGCGACCCTTCGACAACCAGCGACGAACACATCACGACGGGAATCGGTCGTTGTCCCATCAATTTTCGCAGAAAAGTCAGTCCATCCATTCGCGGCATTTCAACGTCGAGAGTAATGACGTCGGGAATTTCATTGCGAATATGGTTTGCTGCGGCGTAGGGATCCGCAGCGACGGCCATGACTTCAATATCGGGGTCGGACGATAGGATTTCCGACAGAGCGGCTCGAACGCTGGCGGAATCATCAACAATCAACACGCGAATCTTCTTCATGAGAACAAAGCTTTCCGGCGCAGCCGTCATATTTAATCAATCATGAAGCCGCATTGAGTTTGGCGACTTCGTGACTTGTAAAGAGACGCTCCATGTCGAAGATAATAACAAACCCACCGCGCCAACGACCAATGGCTTTTATGTATTCCGACTTCCAATTGACGCCGATCTCGGGTGCGGCCTCCAAACCGAGCGCATCGAATTCAGCGACGTCGAAAACCCGATCGCACAACAACCCCAACCCAAGAGGACGGTTTTCAGTTGGGATTTCGAGAACAAGAACGCGGCTTTTGTCGCTGGGAGGAATGTCGGGAAGCCCTAGTTTGCGGCGGAGGTTGATAACCGGCCATGTGCGTCCGCGCACATCGATCATGCCGGCGAGAAACGGCGGAGCGTAAGGAAGCCCGGAGATATGAGGGCAATCAAGTATTTCTCGCACATACGCAACGTCTACGGCAAAGACGTCGTCACCGACGCCCAAGGTGACGTAGCTGCGAGCCGCGCTGTCGGTTGCGATTGATTTCATTGATGACGAGCCCCCGCTCAATAAAAAGGGGTCCATGGACGCCGTCCTTGGCCCCCTTTTATTTATTTCCTTTTTATTTCTCTATATTTTTTTCGACACACCCGCGTTTTCAATACCTCTGGAACCGAGCGTCTTCGTCTTGGTCCGATTCATCAAGAGCCAAGTCGAAACCTTTAATCTTCGTTTTGGAATGCTCAACCGGCGGCGACAACTGACGCGACGGAGCCGATGAAGAACCTCGCTTCTTGGCGGGCGGCAAAAAAGCCCCCTTCTCAGGCCGACGACGCGATTGCGACGATGACCAGGAGGATCTATTTCCTCCCCCTCGCCCGCTTTCCACAACGGAGTCGATCCGGAAATAGGAAATCGTGATTTGAAGCTGCTCGGCTTGGCTGGAAAGCTCTTCGGACGTCGAAGACATTTCCTCCGAAGCCGAGGCGTTCTGTTGAATCACTTGATCCAATTGCTGAATGGCGTTGTTGATTTGCCCTGCGCCGATATCCTGCTCTCGACATGCGGCGGTGATTTCCTCAACCAAGTCCGCCGTCTTCTTGATGTCCGGAACCAACTTGGTCAGCATTTCTCCGGCGGTCTGAGCGACTTTCAGCGTGTTTATAGAAAGAGCGCTGATCTCGGCGGCGGCGGTCTCGCTGCGTTCCGCCAGCTTCCGCACTTCGCTGGCCACCACGGCGAAACCTTTGCCGTGTTCTCCGGCGCGCGCGGCCTCGACAGCGGCGTTCAGCGCCAGAAGATCGGTCTGACGAGCGATTTCTTGAACAATCGTAATCTTTTCCGCGATGATCTGCATCGCGTGAACCGCCTTAAGCACCGCCTCGCCGCTCTGTCTGGCGTCGTCGGCGGATTTTGCGGCGATGCGCTCGGTTTGCTTGGTGTTTTCAGCGGTTTGCTTGATGTTGGCGGCCATTTCCTCCATCGAGGACGAGGCTTGCTCGGCGGCGGCGGCTTGCTCGGCGGCGCCTTGGCTAAGCTGTTCGGCGCCGGCAGACAATTGCTGACTGCCTCCGGACACCGCCGAAGAGGTTTCATAAGCATCCGAGACCACAGCGCGCAACCGCTCGACCATGGTTTCCAGCGCCGCGCCGAGAACGTCTTTGTCGGACAATCGACGCGGTTGCACCGTTAAGTTGCCTTTGGAGATTTCCTCGGCAAGCCCCGCCGTCACGCGCAGATTGCCCGCCATGGCGTTGAGCGCTTCGATCAAATCATGCGTTTCGTCATTGCCGGTGGCGGAAACTCCGGCCGAAAGATCGCCTTTGGCCACCGCGTTCGCCAACCCCAGAGAACGATGAACATTCAAGCTGATGCTTTGAGCAATCCAACCGCCGACGCCGATTGCACTCACGACAGCGCTCACAATAAGAAACAGCATAATCGAACGCGCGGATTGATAGCTGTCTTCGCTGTGCGCCTCGATGATCTGAGCGTCGCGCGCAGCTTCCGCGATCAAATCATTGAGTTGGGCGAATGCGGCGTTTAAAGCGTCTTGACCTTCACCGCCAAGAAGATTGTAACTTGACATCATTGTTCAGCGCTCCGGTGACGCGAACGCGCTCGGCGATGAGGTCAAAGGATTGGTAAGCGGCGAAAAAAGCGTCGAAAAAGCGCGCGCCGTCGCCCACCAGAGCGTCACGAAGCTGCGCCGAGTACTTTTTGATCTCGTCCCGCCAGGCTTCGACTTCACGGATTTGTTTGGCGATGGCCTCGTCGGAAGAAAGCAGGATGATGTTCTTTTCCGCCCGATGAATCATCAATGCGTCGGCCATAATATGCCCGGAAAGAGTCGCGGCTTGAACGGCGACGGGATCCTTCTTGACCGCTCCTCGATCAATGATCGCCAAAAGCGATTCGACAACGGTGTTGGCGGCTTTGCGGCCCTCCCCAATCGACAAATCACGGGCCTTGGTGTTTGTGTTCTGCAAAGTCAGCTTCTGCATTCGCTCGGAAATGTCGGTGTATTTTTTCCAAGCGGCGGTGAAACCGGCCAACTTCGGCCTCGTTATATCCGTGAGAAGAGGTTGCAGTTGAAGAGCGCGGTTATCGATTTCGGAATCTACGGTTTTCATCTGAGCGATGAACTTGCTTTTTCCCTCTTCGTTATCGGCGATGAGAACGTCACGCTCCAGTCGAGCGAAATAGTGAGCGCGCATCATAATTTGGTTGACGTGAGCGCGAGCGACGCCTTTGACGTGAATAAGCTCGTTGGTTGCCGTGTTGAGGTCTCCGAGACGCAAAATGCCGACTCCGGCGATGATTGCCGCAAGCAAGATGATGAAGCCGAACGCCATCATCAATTTGGTTTTAATCAGAACGCGCATGAGGTTTTCCTTATAAATAAAAAATCACGGAGATTCATATTTTATCTTCCGTATTCTCATTGATCCTTCGTCGGCGCGCTCGACGCAAAAACGCGCTCGACATCTAAAACCATGATAAAGCGATTATTGCGCCGTCCAATCGCGCGAATCAGCTCTGGAGGCCAGCGCATGCCGATGCGCGGAGCCTCATCGGCGAACTCGATTTCCGCGACCTCATAAACCTTATCGGCGCGCAAGGCGATAAGAGTCATTTCTCCATCAATATCGGTTTCGACCACCACAAAGCGCGTGTTGACTGTGGTCTCGGCGCGCGGCAATCAGCTTCAGACGAAGATCGACCAAGGGCGCGACCCGTCCCCGCACATTGATCAAGCCGTTGACGAAAGGACGAGCGGTTGGAACTTCGGTGACGGGCAACACATCGAGAATGTCTCGCACCATCACCACGGGAATGGCGAAGATTTCTCCGGCAAGATCAATCGTCAAACTGTGCAGAGTTTGGGAAGACGCAGGCTCGGTCATGGGATCGCTCGTGGGTCGGGCGAAGCCGCGTTGCGAAGCCGCGTTTCGCGATTTTGTCCGTATTCGATCAAATGAGCAATGTCGAGAATAAGAGCGACGCGACCGTCGCCAAGAATAGTGGCGCCGGAAAAGCACCGGACGTCTGCGTGAAGACGACTGAGCGATTTGATCACGGTTTGATGATCGCCCAACATTTGATCGACCACCAATCCGATCCGGCGTTCTCCGGAGGACACGATCACCGCCTTTTCATAAGGAGGCGACTCGCCCGGCGTGGAAAACAGCTCGCGCAGGCGCAAAAACGGAATGAGCCCGCCGCGAATAAACAAAAAACTGTTGGCCGAGGATTGCTCTTTGTCGGCGTCGGTCATTTCGATAATCTCATCGACCGCCGAAAGCGGCACGATATATCGTCCTTCGCCGATTCGAACCAACAATCCATCGATAATGGCCAGGGTCAGCGGCATTCTTAAGGTTATGCGACTGCCTTCGCCGGGACGACTGGAGACCTCGATGGAGCCGCGCAGATTTTCGATGGTTCTCTTGACCACGTCCATCCCAACGCCGCGCCCGGAAACATTGGTCACGCAGGCGGCGGTTGAAAAGCCGGGATGAAAGATCAGCTCGAACAACTCGGAATCGGGAACCTCGACGCCGGGCGTCAAGAGTCCGCGCTCTTCGGCTTTGGCGCGAATTCGGACGCGATCCATGCCCTTGCCGTCGTCGGAGATGGTGATCATCACCTGACCGCCGACGTGAGCGGCGGTCAGACGCACCACCCCTTCAGAAGATTTTCCCGCAGCCAACCGATCGACCGCGCTCTCGACGCCGTGATCAATAGCGTTTCGAATCAAGTGAACCAGTGGGTCGTTGAGGCTTTCGACCACGGTTTTATCGAGTTCGGTTTCCTCGCCATGGGTGATGAGTTGAATTTCTTTGCCAAGCTCGCGCGACAAGTCACGCACCACGCGCCGAAAACGTCCGAACAACGAGCCAATCGGCGCCATGCGGATGCTCATGGTGGCGTCGCGCAGCTCAGAGACCAAACGCCCCATTTCCTCGGCAATGGCCCGCAGCGACAACAGAGACAGCTCTTCGCCGGAATAGGCGATTTGCTTCAGGCGCGACTGAGCAATCACCAATTCGCCGACTTGATTCATCAAACTATTGATGCGGTCGGCGTTGACCTTGACCACACCCTCGCCGGGAGCCTTCGAGGCTGAGGGCGATCTCCGCGCGATTATTTCCGGTTGTGGCGACGCGGCGGCGACAGAAGAAGAGACCGGACGAACAGACGACTTCTCGACGACGGAAAGCTCTTCGACCGGGGCTTCATCAACCGAGGATTCGCCAACAGAAGATTCATTAACCGGAAACTCTTCGACGAGAGCGACGGACGCCGCCGAAGAGTCGCCGAACGGCTCGATGGTGAGGTTGCTTTCGTCGCGAACGAACAAAAAGACGTCTTCTATCGCCTCAACAGACTGATCCGTGACCAAAGAAACGTCCCAGCGCAAATAGCATCGCTCGGGGTCCATGGCGTCGAGCGGAGGCACAACGCTGACATCGGCCAGGACTTCGCCTTTGCCCAACTCCAAAAGTTCCCGAATCATCAAGGCCGGGTTCGCCCCGATCAACATCGCATTGGGAGGCAGCTCGAAGCGAACGCGATAGCCTGCGGCCACAGGCGGCGGTAAAAGAGGAGCCTCCACAATCGCCGCAATCGCCGCAGGAGCCGAAACAAGCGGCGCTCGCTTTGGAACGGCGACAGCCTTCGACGCAGCGGCGGCTTTGTCGTCTGCGGCGATAACTCGGGCGAGGTCAGCCAAAATAGAATCGCCCGCTCCCGGCGGAGCGGTCTCCGGGGCCTCGATGAGGAGCCGCATATGATCTTTGGCGGCCAGAGTGACGCCGATCAATCCGGGACTGATTTTGACTTCGCCATTTCGGACGCGGTCAAACACGGTTTCGACATGGTGAGTGAATTTGGCGACGGCGTCGAACCCAAACATCGCGCCCGAGCCCTTGATCGTATGCAAAGCCCGGAACGCGGAACCGATGTTCTCCTTGTCTTGGGGAGCCGCTTCCAGATCGAGCAAGGCGGTTTCGAGCTGTGAAAACAGTTCTTCGACTTCTTGCCGAAAAATATCGACCGGCTCCATGTCCATGGCGCTCATCCCAACAACCGCTTGGTGACTTTCAGCAGGTGATCGGGAGCAAACGGCTTCACGATCCAGGCGAGCGCCCCGGCGGCTTTGGCTTGCGCGCGTTTGGCCGCGTCGGATTCCGTGGTGACGAAGACGATCGGCACGCCCTTGTATTCCGGAAGCATGCGCAGCGCGTTGATGAACTCCAATCCGTCCATGCGCGGCATGTTGATGTCGGTGATGATCATGTTCACCGCATGAGCCTTCGCCTTTTCGAGACCGTCGAGGCCATCGACCGCCTCAACGATTTGGTAGCCGTTGACCGCGAGGGTCAATTTAAGCGTCTGCCTCATACTTGCCGAATCGTCCACGCATAGAATGGTCTTGGCCATGCATCAACTCCAAAGAAACTCCGAATGCTCTCGGACTCCGGCTTTTTGCGTACAGGCGGAGAGTTAGGCTGAGAGTTTTGAAATCAAGTCAACACACCGTCGAAAGCGCTTTTCACGCCGTTGTCTCGAATGACCTCGGCGACGACGCCCGAAGACGGGATGATCACGCGCAGCTCTTGTCCATCTCGCTCGGCAGCGCGTCGCGCCGCTATTATAAGTTGAACGAGGCTGAGATCGGCCAATTCAACCTTGGAACAATCCACGACCGCTCGCCCACCGCGCCCGAGCGCTTCGATCAAGGCTTCGCGCAGCCGAGAGGCCTCGCGGATCGTTGCGACCGCCGGAACTTGAAACACGCCGTTTTGAATCGCGGGAAAAGCTTCACTCATCGTATTTTCAATCTATACCCTGCCTGATCGGAAACTCGAAAAAATTTACCGGCGCCTTTTTGTGCGGGCGGCTTCGCCGCATTGAAACAGCCCACGCGCATTCGGCCATCATAATCCCCAAGTTCGGTTCCAACGGCCTCTCGACTTTTCCTTACACGTCTTTCCTTCGGCCGCCGACCGCTCTTTTTACTGACGGCCAGGCGTTCACGATCGGATTCTTGAACGTCGATAGAGCGAAGTCAATCGTCAAACACCTTACGACATCAACGAATATCGTTTTTTTTCTATACATGCACGTGTAGAGTAGCAAAAATCGAAACATTTTTGAAGGCGTCGCCCGAATTCACTTAAACAACGCTGTATTTTGCAAAGGCCGCGCTTGATTTCCGCGCTCACGCCAAACAACTCAAACGACAAGAGACGCGCTCACAATGTCCCCCTTGATGTATGCGCTCATCCCTACGCTCTGCGTTGTTATCGGAGCGATTCTCGCCATTTCATTCATCCCCGGCAAGCGTGCGATCAGCGCTTTTCAACATCTCGCGGCGGGAGTGGTCTTTGCCGCAGCGGCGGGAGAGATTCTACCAGAGATTTCCGCTCATCACAACGTCATCCCGATCTTGATTGGCGGCGCGCTCGGAATTCTTGTTACATACCTAATCAAGTGCCTGGACATTTATTATCCTGGGCCTTCATCTTTTATTCTCTCGATCGCTATTGACTTGTTGATCGACGGCGTAGTGATTGGCGTCGGCTTTGTTGCAGGCGCGTCTCAGGGATATTTGCTAACTTTTGCTTTGTCGATGGAAGTTCTGTTCTTGGGATTGGCGCTCACATCAAGCCTTTCTACGCACATGAGCAGTTTAGGCATTGTCCTGTTGAGCGTTGCTTTAGGCGTCTTGCTTCCGATTGGCGCGACAATCGGCAATTTTATCGGCGGCGCGCCTCAAGGCGTGATCGTCGCCGTCTACACCTTCAGCTTGATCGCTTTATTGTATCTAGTCACAGAGGAGTTATTAGTCGAGGCGCATGAACTCTACGACACGCCGGAAATCACGGCTTTGTTTTTTATTGGTTTTTTAGGTGTGGTTCTCGTGGAGCATATTGCGAAAAATTAGACGGGTCCAGGGACTGTGTTCCTGGTCGCCGGGGATCATAAGGGGGGAGCGAAAGCCCCCCTTATTCGCGAAGCGATTGTCTTTTGGAATTGTTTGTTTTTATCATTCAAGCCGTTCGCATTATTTGTCTTTATTGTCTTTATTGATGGTCTGTGCTGAGATGGCTTATGGGCTGAGATGGCTTATGGTCGGTCGGGGGCCTATATAAAACGATTCCAGAGGAGGATCGCTTCGCGAATAAGGGGGGCTTTCGCTCCCCCCTTATGATCCCCGGCGACCAGGAACACAGTCCCTGGACCCGTCTAATTCATTCTCTGGATTTGGTTTAACCCCAAACAACCTTAAGCCGCACGTCGCGTATTGCGACTAAACCGTTTCTTCTGCCGAGGCGCCCCACCCCGATTCTCAGGACGCGCTTGCACAGCTTCCGGATTCATCAACCGATGAATCGCGCTCCATTTGCTTCCATCCGCCGGAGTCAGCAAATTAATGGCCTTGCCAACAGCCCCGGCGCGCGCCGTGCGACCGATGCGGTGAATATAATCCTCGGGACATTGCGGCAAATCATAATTGATAACCAACTCGATATGCGGAATATCCAAGCCTCGCGCCGCCAGATCCGTCGCCACCAATATCTGGAATTTCTTATCCCGAAAATTCTGAATAACGCTATCACGCCGAGATTGCCGAAGATCGCCATGAATAGCGCTCGCTAAATAACTCTGACGCGATAACTTATCCGCAAGCTTTTCGGTTCCATACTTCGTTTTGACAAAAATCAACACAGACTTGCCGTGACCGTTCAACTGCTCCAACAACCGAGGATACTTTTCAGTCTCACTAATCCGAATCAACTCTTGCTGAATATTCGGAGACGCTTGCGTGGTGGAGCCAACGCTTACGCGCTCCGGGTTTTTCAGATATTTGGACGAAATCTTGACAATCCCGGACGGCATCGTCGCCGAGAACATCAGGCTCTGACGCTCTTCAGGAAGATGCTTGGCGATTGTTTCAATCTGCACTCCGAAGCCCATATCAAGCATTCGGTCGGTTTCATCCAACACCAAGAAATGACAATTGTTTAGACGCAAACTGCCACGCTTCAAGTGATCATTTATACGCCCAGGAGTTCCAACGATCAGCTTCGGTTGCCCATGCAATTGCTGGAATTGCTTGGACATCGCTTCGCCGCCAATCAAAAGAGCCGTTCGGATGTTCGGCGCCGGAAGCAGTTTTTGCAGCGAGACGATAACTTGCGCCGCCAGCTCGCGAGTCGGCGTCATAACAAGAGCGGAAAAAGAGGGGTTCGCCATCAGGTAAGCAACCAGGGGAATCCCGAAAGCGACGGTTTTTCCGGTTCCCGTCTGCGCCGTGCCGAGAACATCGCGCCCCGACAGCGCAAGCGGTATCGCGAGAGCTTGTATCGGAGTCGGCGTGGTGAATTGCATGCGATCAAGCGATTGCAGCAGCTTAACAGGAAGGCCAAATCCTAAAAAATCCGTTGTCATGTGTACTTCTTTCGCGTTTTTGGTCCGCTGCCTTCACAATGAAGAGCGCAGTATAGCCGCAGGGCGAACAGCAACACGGCTCCCCAAGCTAAAACTCATCGAAAAACGCTGGAAAAGTTTGGCGTTATGCCATTTACAAATCGAATTGCCACTGTCGTGACAAACGCTGATTTTATTAAAATCAGCCAAAGCATAATCGAGAGTTATTTTTAACATGCCACACAATATATATTTTTTTTCAGAAAGCAAATTAAAATAGAAGACTTATCGCAAAATCAGACAAATCAAAATGATTTTTAACAACACACGACGGCGCACTTTCTAATTCTCCACCCGCAGCTTTCTTAAGCGCGGCGACGACGCCCAGAACCCGTCCGAGGGAAACACCAATGTTTCCAGTCGGTTCTGAAGATTTAACCCTTCGAAGTCAAAAACCGCAGAGCAGCCAACACGCGCCACATAGAAAAACTCACGCATCTTTCCTTGCCGTCCGAGGAGGAAAATAGACGGTCACGGCGGCTCCCTTCCCCAATTCGCTTTCAATTGCAACGTAACCGCCGTGAAGTTCGGCGAGTCCTCGAACCAACGAGAGCCCCAAACCAGTGCCGCCATTCGCTCGACTATAGCGATTGTCGACCTGTTCAAACGGCCTGGTTAAACGCGAAAGGCAATCCGCAGAAATACCAACTCCAGTGTCGCGCACCACGAGACTCACGCCACCAGAAGAATCAGAACACATATCCACTGTAATCCGACCACCGTCAGGAGTAAATTTAACGGCGTTGGACAAAAGATTAAATAGAATTTGCTTTACAGCTCTTTCATCGGCCCACAAAACGCCACCATCGACAGCGACGTTTGTGGCGAGAACGAGACGGTGCTTGGAGGCGTGCTCTCGCACCAATCGAAGCACGCTCAACACCAGCGCTTCGGGCGAAAGAGCCTCTTTTTCAATGCTCATTCTGCCCGATTCAATCTTCGCGACGTCGAGAACGTCGTTAATCAGAGATAAAAGGTGATTTCCACTATTCCAAATATCATGAGCATATTCGACATATATTTTGTTGCCGATCAAACCGAACAATTGGTCGCGAATAATCTCCGAAAAGCCGATCACCGATGTTAAAGGCGTGCGCAATTCATGACTCATGGTGGCGAGAAACGCCGATTTGGCGGCGTTTGCTTTCTCTGCGACGTCCTTCATGCGCGCAAGCTCGAACTCAACCAATTTCTGCTCGGTGATGTCTTGAGACGCTCCCGACATAAGCCGATCCGCGCCTTCGGGAGTCTGTTGAATGTATCGGCGCGCTTGAACAATGCGAACCGCTCCGTCGTTTCGGCGTATGATCCGATACTGAAAATCGCAACGATTCAGACCCGCAGAGGTGTCTAAAAACATTGCCGACATTTGCTCTCGATCTTCGGGATGGACCAGAGCCATCATGTCCTCGAAAGACGTCGGACGATTATAGCATCCGTGAATGCGCAGCCACTCGTCTGAAAAATAGAACGTGTCGGCAGAGATGTTCCACTCCCAAGCGGCGACATGAGCCAGCTCTTCCGCTTCCGCCAATCTCCGCGCAGTGTCGCGAAGAGACATTTCAATTCGCCGTTGCGCAAGATGATTGCGCACACGCGATCGAACGATTGCCAAATTGACGGGTTTGGTAATGAAATCAACGGCGCCGATATCCAAGCCTTTCGTTTCCGATTCTGTATCGTCGCGCGCAGTAATGAAAATGACGGGAATATTTTGTGTCTTCGGCGTAGATTTTAAACGAGTCAAAACTTCGTAACCATCCGGAGGCGGCATCATCACGTCTAAAAGAATGATATCCGGAAGAAATTCTACCGCCAACTGAATTGCTTTTGCGCCGCTCGTGGCGCAGATAACTTCATAGTCGGTAATAAGAGCGCTGCTTAGTTCGTGTACATTCGAGGGATTGTCATCAACGACCAGAATACTTTGTTTCTGTTCGAGCATATCTTCCTCGACCATACTAAAGCCTTATAACTGGGCCATGTGTTATAATCGGGCCATGTGTTCCGTATAAGAATTAGATAGGTCCAGGAACACAGTCCCTGGACCTATCTAATTCTTATGTGACGCGATCACCTTCGCCAAGCTGAATATCCGCCATCAATCCATCGATAATCTCCAGAGCCTTATCGAAATCAAGGCGATTAATCCAGTTCTCCAAAGCTTCTCCTCGATCACGAAACCGCGTGTTCCCAAGAATCTCGCTGATCTTGGACGCACTTTTTGTAGAAAGAAAGCTATTTTTTAAGACCAAAATACGCGCATTTGAAAGTTCTTTTGTTAAATCAATGATTTGCTTCGGATCGAGAACTTGCTCCGAAACAGAGCTCCCTTCTTCATCATTTTCTATCGCCTCTGCAACGGCAAGTTTGCTCATAACCGATACGGAAGACGCCAACGAATCGATTAGGGCGGCGCGCATATCCACAAATTCAGGAACATCAAGACCGATAAACTCACAACCTGGATCATCGACCGCTTCAGAAATCATGACGACGCGACGCTCCAACTTCCGAACCACAGTGTCCAAATGGCGAGCCCCGATTTGCAACGCTGTCCCTTTTAAAGTGTGGAGCATTCCAAGCAATCGCTTCCGATCGCCGCAACGAATCGCCTCTGTGACATCGTCCGGAAACGACGCACAACTTTCCACAAAGTTACGCACAAGACGAATAAGTAAAGAACGATCGTTTCCCACCCTCATAAGAGCATAGTCCACATCTATGCCGGATACATTCATCAAGGATTGCAATTTCGGCGCATCTTCCGACACAACAAATGTAGAGGCGCGACCAACCCATCGCGCCACAATATCGCCAACCTGATCTATATCAAATGGTTTGGCGATGTAATCATTCATGCCCACCGCCAGACATTTTTCGCGATCAGAGGCCATCGCGTTTGCCGTAATAGCGATGATCGGGATGGTTCGGCCACTAGGAGCGCTGCGAAGAAGGAGCGTCGCTTCATAGCCATCCATTTCAGGCATCTGAATATCCATAAGAATGATATCAAACGAGAAATCGCCTTGATTAAATCGGCGTATAGCCTCTGAGCCGTTGCTTGCAACTTCAACGACCGCGCCCATGTTGAGTAGAATATTGCGCGCAAGTATTTGATTTATAATGTTGTCTTCAACCACAAGCACCCGAACGCCCAAAAGATGACGCGACAAAGCTTTTGCTCCGACCGCCGGTGATGACGCGCCGCTATTTTTTCCCGATTTGTCTTCATAATGATTTGCATGAACATCGCTCACCGTATCGAAGAGCGTCGAAGCCGTCACCGGCTTTTCTAGATAGGCGTCAGGCGTGATTCCCAATTCTCGCGATCGTCGCATCATAATATCTCTGCCGTAGCCACTCACTATAATAATTATCGGCGGAGAACGCCCGACGCTTTTTTCACGTATTTGTCGACAGGCCTCTAAGCCGTCCATATCAGGCATGCGCCAATCCATGAGAACAACTTCAACGAGCGGCTTTTCAGCGCTTTGTTCGAACACCTTGACCGCCTCGCTTCCGGACTCAACCGCCATACCTTTCCAGCCAAGCGTTCGAGCGGTTTCTGTAAGAATCTTGCGCGTCGTTTGATTATCATCAACCACCAAAACCGAGACCTCGCTCAAAGCCTCTCTTGACCGCTTGGCCTGCGCGTTTGGAGTCCTGGAAACGCCAAAAACCGCCGTAAAGCGAAAAACGCTTCCTTTTCCGGGCTCGCTATCGACGTGAATATCGCCCCCCATCAGCCTCACCAGGCGGTTGCTGATCACAAGCCCCAACCCGGCTCCGCCGAAACGGCGAGTCATTGTGCTGTCGCCTTGACTGAAAGGTTGGAAAAGTCGGGCGAGATGTTCCGGAGGAATGCCGATGCCCGTATCGATCACCGAAAATTCAAGCACAACGCGCTCCGCGCTGTTTTCACGACATCGTATCTCCAACACGACCTCGCCAACTTCCGTAAATTTGATCGCGTTTCCAATCAGGTTGATCAAAATTTGTTGCAACCTCAGAGCGTCGCCAACCACCCAACGCGGAACGTCGGACGCAACGAAAAAAAGAACTTCGATATTCTTTTCTCGGGCGTTCATCGAAGTGATCGTCGCCAAATCTCTGGTAAGAACGTCAATATTGATATCTTGACTTTCAAAATCAAGATGACCGGCCTCAATCTTTGAAAAATCGAGGATATCATTCAATATTCCAAGAAGAGAACGACCAGAAGACAGTATCTTTTCACAGTAATCTACTCTATTCTCCGAAATCTCCGTCCTTAAAAGCAACTGAGACAAACCGATGATTGCATTCATCGGAGTTCTAATTTCATGGCTCATGTTGGCGAGAAATTCGCTTTTAGCGCGATCTGCGGCTTCCGCTCGATGTTTCGCCTCGGTTAACGCATCTTCGGCTTTGCGCCACGCCGTGACGTCGTTGATGATCAACAGAAGATGAGGCTCTTCCGCGCTGGAAAACGGAACAAAATAATAATCCGCCCAAAACGCTCGTCCAAAACTGGTGACGAAGTAAATATTCCGATGCGCCACCGTTTTACCTTCAAGCGCCTCCAACGCCGCGTCATACAATCCCGCTTTTTTCCAGGACTCAAGCATTCTAAAATTCTGTTGAAGTAAAGCGTCCTTTGTTCCTCCCACCATGCGCGCGACGGCGTCATTCGCTAAAACACACGCTCCGGATGCGCGAAAGACGATAATTCCAACAGGACATTCCGTAATGATCTTATCATTGAAATCGAGCAACTCTTGAACGCGCCGCTCATCTTTTTTTTGTTGCGTAATGTCGCGGCCAACCGCTTGCACCTCCAACTCGGCGCCGTCGTTATCCATCACCGCGACGCCCTCCCAGACATACCAACGCTCGCCGTTTTGGGTGAACACTCTGTTCTCCACCCAAACCCGAGAATATGGCGGCGAAAGCCCCGCCGCAATTTTAGCCGCCGTCGCCGGCTGATCTTCGGATTTGACGAAATCTCGCCAATTGCAACCGATCAACGTCTCGCGGTTGAGCCCGAACACCCGACATGCCGTCTCATTGCCGAAGGTGAAATAGCCGTCTCGATTCAGACGCAGCACCATATCGATTTGAGTGTCGATCAAACTGCGACAGCGTTCCTCGCTGCGCCGAAGAGCCTCGTTTGCTTCGAGCTGCCCATCGGCGGCTGAAGCAACGGAGTCTAGGGCCGACACAAGAGCCAATTCCGCCTCTTTACGCCGTCGGTTATCTCGCAGAACCCAAAAAAGCGCCGCCGAGAACATTAATCCGAACGCCAAAGTCAACTCATCGGCATACCCGGACAGTGAAGCGTGATGCCCTTGTTTTCTTAAGAGAGCGTCTTGATGATCCAGCAACTGCCATATCACGATCGTAATCATCAGAGCGAAACCACCAGCCAGAGCCGGAACACATTCTGAAAGTCCTCGATTACCGACCGCTTGACCGCGTTTCCATCCAAGACACAACATGCCGATTCCCAAAATCACCACCCCGACAGCAGTATTGGGAGCCATACGCGCCACGCCTCTCCAACCGTCATCTGCGCCTGCATACATAAAATATCCGTTTGCGGCGACAACGCCCACCCCAACCACAATCAATCCCGCAGCGCAAAGAATAGCGGATTTGCGTTTATTGCCGATATTTCCGAAACCCCACGCATCGAAACTCAACACGACGGCAATCAACATAAAAGTTATAGCCGTATTGGGCGCCATGCGACCGGGATATTCTGCCGCCTCGGCCATAAATGGCTCGATAAAGAGATGATCGATGCCGATACTTATCTCCAGAGCGCCCTGAAACAACGTCGCCACGCCGAGCGCTCCGGCAATGACCGCCGCAAAGCCGCCAGATTGCCGATCAATCGCCGCCAAAGTTAGCCCAATGCCGCAAGCAATAAAACTTAAAGCTGTATTTGGCGGCATGGCGACCAAGCCAGGCAGGACTCGAACAAATTCCGTTCTATGAATGATCCACCCCGTCAGAACCATTGCGCCAAGCAACATTGCTGAAACGCCAAGCACAACTGCGGCGCTTCCTTGCAAGAAAAACAAAGGTTTTTTCATGGACGCTCCGGGATGCGCTTCGTTTATTCGAAAAGAAGATGCGGAAGCAATTGCGCTTTGATTTTGTATAAAAATTAGAAAGGTCCAGGGGCTGTGTCCTCATCGTAGAGAATTATAAGGGGAAAGCAAAAGCTCCCCTTATTCACAAAGCGATCCTCTTCTGGAACTATTTGTGATGTTTATGGAATGTCTTGAGACATCAAAAGAACGATCACAAAGCATGCGCCTGAAGCCTAAGCCCAAAGCTTAGCCCTGAAAGGATAAGTCACAAATAAACGATTCCAGAAGAAGATCGCTTTGCGAATAAGGGGAGCTTTCGCCCCCCTCCCTTAAATCCCCTACGACCAGAAACACAGCCTCTGGCCCCTTCTAATTCTAATTTAGATCAGTTGAAACTGTAGTCATTCAAAGAAGGAAACGCCATCGGTTGCTTTTGTTCAAGCGTTTCCAAACATCGCTCGAAGTCTTTCAAAATCGTCCGTCGTTGCTCATCTTTAAGATAAGGAACATGATAGGCAATGAATGGAGGAAGAACCGAAAGCCCCGTATAGGCCAAAGTTCCTTGTTGAATCGGCCTCAGCATGTCGTTGATGTCTCCGTGAACACCGCCTTTTTCAAACATATGGGCTCGTCCTCCGGCGGCAAAAGCCAACATTGCCTTTTTTCCAACGAGACCGCCTCGATCGTAAAAGCGTTTTCCGCCGTAGCAATACCCCGAAACCAAAACGCGATCGATCCAACCTTTCATAATTGCAGGCGTCGAGCACCAATAAAGAGGAAATATCATCAAAATAAAATCAGCTTGCTTAATCTTATCCAACTCCTGAACAATATCCGGCGCCAACGCGCAGACCTCGTGATTGTAGCGTTGTTCAAGCGCATAGACAAGATAATCGGGATCGTGACGAGCGCCGAAATCGTCCGCATCTGCAACCGCTTTCCACTTCATAGCGTAAAGATCGGAGACAACAACGTCGTGGTTCTGCGCCGTCAACGTATGAACTGCGGCGTCTTTCATTGCCGCAACAAATGATTTTTGCTCATGGTGAGCATACACGACCAAAACACGCATTTCTGTAATCCGCCCTCCTCACAATTTAGCGTAATCATGGCGCATTGAAGGCGAAGCCTTGATTGCGAGAACATATTATAAAGAGCGCTCTCTTCTTCACCCCCAAGCACACCTCTTTTAGCCTCTGTTTGATCAAAAATCCGAAAAATTTGTTGGCGTCTTCTTTTTACGATTTTACCGAATTGAGACAAGAGCCCTTCCACACCATTAAGAAGGGCGATCATTCTCCGACAAAATCTCGCGCCCTTTTATCGAGACCGGCAATTCACGCGGCACACATAGCATATTTGTTGAAATATACGGCATAATTTCAGGGTCTTGATTGTCGTAAAAGTTTTTCAACGTCACTATTCTGGGAAAATGCCAATACAATCTATAATTCAAGTCTAGAATACGGCGAATGAGCGCTCCCGATTTTTCTTTCCGATCATTTTCAACATACATGAATGGCCGCAACCTCCGAATAGTGTTCTCAGCTCCGGCAATAACGTCGTCTTCCATACCCTCGACATCAATCTTGATAAGATTACAGCGAGGCAAAGCCATACTATCAAGCGTCAAGACGGTCACTTCGTCTCCTGAGCCCGCCATAGCCAACGACACGCCGCCAAAATTACCGTGCGTGGCGTAGTTGACGCGCGGCGCCAAGGCCTTTGAGACCTCACGCCCGAGGCCGATTTGTAAAGCGCAAACATTTACGACCTCGTTCAACGCAAGGTTTGCGCATAATATGTAATAGACGGAGCGCTGGGGCTCAAAGGCATAGACCATTCCTTCCGGCCCAACAAACTTTGCCATAGACAAAGTATGAGCGCCGATATTAGCGCCGATATCGAGCGCCACAGCTCCCGGCGACAACATTTGTCGAAATATTTCGGCTTCAGCTTCGGAATATTCTCCATAAAGCTCAAGACTTCTTCCAATATAAGCATCATTGTTATTGAATAACATCGCTCCATAGCGTGTGTCCCGCACGCGCATATTACCCCGTTCGAAAACCAACCCCCGCTCTCTTTTTGACATTTTCTTACCCTTAAAAACGCGATCAACGCAGAGTTTACCAGAAAATCACTTGCTTGTCGATAACAACGCCAAATGTTTCCAATGCCCTCTTAATATTAAACGAATCCAGAGACTGTGTTCCTGGTCGCAAAGAATCATAAGGAGAAGGCTCCCCTCCTCCCTTATGCTCCCCATGACCAAAAACACAATCCCTGGACCCGTTTAATTTTTATAAAAAATCGTAGGACAAGAAGGCAAAAATAAATTGTGTTTTTTATATTGTTGTGGTATTTATGGAAATGATTTTGTTATATTCTCTCTTTGTTCGAGTTTTTATAGAATGTTGCTCTAATGACGTCAATTTGTTCGAGCAACACACCGACGCCCAAAAGAAGCTGACGCCCCAAAAAAAGGACCACTCAAAATGGCCAAATTTCATATCGGACTAACCATGGCGGGAGCCATCTCCGCCGGAGCCTATACCGCCGGAGTCTTTGACTTTTTAACCGAAGCTCTCGATGAGTGGGAAAAGGAAAAACTCCAGGCCGCCAAGAGAAAAGAAGAAAATTCTCCGCCGACCGTCCCAGATCACGACGTCGTCATTCCCGTCATCACAGGCGCTTCCGCCGGGGGCATGACGGGAGCGTTAGGATTGATCGCCTTGGCCGATCGCCCAATGGACGCGCCCCCCAACATTCTGAACATCCCTGATGTTGGACAAGTCACAACGCGCTTGCCGCGTTTATATGACGCTTGGGTGACGACGCCAAACCTTATCAGTGTCGTTGGCGGTTCGTCCTTTCTTGGAAACGACGACCTCAACGACGGCAACGGAGTTCGCTCGCTTTTGGATGGAAGCATTCTCGACAAAATTGCTCTGGAGAACATAGCCAATATCAAGACGATTTCACCTCGACCGTACTTTCCAGAGAAACTTCACTTTTTCGTCACTTTGAGCAACCTACGCGGCGCGCCTTACGACATCGGGTTTATTGGCGGAAGCCAGGGACAACCTGGCTACGCTATGACCAATCACCGCGATTGGGCGCATTTTAGCGTTCAGGGACTCAACTCGAACTCCCTTAAAATCCCGAGCCCCTGGGCAGACCAAGACCCCTCAAAAGTTACAGACTTCACCACGATCGCCAATCTTCCGGTTGAAGGCAAGCTGGAAGAGTTGCCTTCTCCGTGGAGAGAATTCCTTACAGCGGCGCTGGGAACCGGCGCGTTTCCTATCGGCCTGCCCGCGCGCGTCATCGAGCCGGTCTTGGTCAAAGACGTCGTTTTCAAACGATGGCCAAACATTGCTTTAGAAAAATGCGGCAATGGCGGATATCGTTTACCGACATCTTTTCCGTCGCCGTTCAGCGATCCAGCCTTTCCTCCCGACAAACTCCTGGCGTCTAGTCCCATACAAATTGAAAATTATCCTTTCTCTACGCGCCCGGTAAATTACGTCGCCGTGGATGGAGGCTTGCTCAACAACGAGCCATTCGAATTGGCGCGATGGACTCTCATGAGCAACCCGCCCCATGGCAACCCACGCATAGAAAACGCCAACCAGAAGGTTGATCGGGCGGTCATTATGGTCGACCCGTTTCCCGAAGCAATCAAATACGATTGCAATGAAAAGCTCAATGATTTATTGTTGAGCGTCATTAGTAAAATATTCCCAACTCTATTGAATCAAGTCCGTTTCAAACCTGAAGAACTATCTGCGGCATTCTCAGAGGATGTTTACAGTCGTTATTTGATATCCCCTCGTCGCAGAAGATCACCTCAGGAAAATCTTGAAACTTATCCCTTGGCCTGTGGCGTCCTTGGCGGGTTTGGAGGTTTCTTAGATGAACGGCTGCGCGCTCATGACTACCAACTCGGTCGCCTTAATTGCTATTTATTCCTAAAAAATCATCTTGTTCTTCCTGAAAATTACAACATCGTCGCCGATGGCTATAGAAATCTCTCGGCTGATCAAAAAAAGGCATTCGAAGTTTCCGATGGAACAAACACCTATTTGCAAATCATTCCATTATGCGGATCCGCCGCCACCCCTCCTCAACCGCCCTCGTGGCCACGCGTCAGTAAAAAAGATGTTTCAGAAATGGCGGATCAAGCCGACATCCGCGCTGATCTTCTCTATCAGAATCTCAAAAAGAAATCCGTCCAAGGAATATTATTCAATAGCGTCGTGACAATTGCCTGGAACCTCTATATGAAGAAAAAGGTCAGATCATTGGTCTATTGGATGACCATCAAAGACCTTACCCTAAGAGATCAGCTAGAAGAAATCGGAAAAAACGCTTCTGAAAATGATCGAAAAGTTTTATCTTCTCTCAATGATATATCCTACGACTATAGAACCGTAAAAAGTATTGCAGACCAATTCTGCATGACGGAAAATGACGTCATTTCCTCTTTGAATCGACAAAAAGAACTAATCTTTGAAGGAGAAAAAATTAACGGCGCCTTCACATATACGCTCAAAGAACGCGCTCCGAGCAAGGTCAGCCAATGGCCCGGCATAAGTTGGATCGCAAGACAATGGTCTGGAGACCCTAAAATCGCCTAATAGGCTCACAACGACAACGAACAATCTGAAATAGAGAAGTGTTTCTCGATGACGCCATGAAATCGAGAAACACTTCATAGAGAAAATAGAAAAGGAATTTTACGATGCATTCCGAATCCATCATCAATGTTACGCTCAGCGCCGTATTGGTGTTGTTCTTTACCTACTTCATCCTCAGCATAATAACAACAAATCTTGAAGAAATAATTTCTGAAATGTGGAACCGTCGTGGACGAGAATTACAAAACGCGATCGCACATCTCCTTGGAGATCCAAGACAAACCAACATCGCCAAACGATTCTTCAAGCATCCCCTTATCATCGGATTGCTTCCCCCCGGCATAAATATTCAAAAGCTCCGGTGGCTCAAACGAATACTTCCAATTGTCGCCGCACGCCACCCCTCTTACATCCCAAGCGCCGTTTTTGCGGACGCCATCATCGACATCCTCACTAAGAACAAAGTTCTTACACCCAGCGGCAACATGAAAAATGCCCTCAAAGCACTCTGGATCGGCTCCGATAATAACATCAATACTTTCCGAACCAAAATTATTGAATGCTATGACGCCGCAATGGAACGACAGAACGGCCGTTACAAACGCACAACTCAAAGAAGACTGTTTTTTTATGGATTATTCGTTGCAATTGTACTAAACATCAGCACGGTCGATTTGGTTTCTTGTCTCCTCAACGCTGGAAACGCCAACGCCATCACTTCTCTTGCCATGAAGATAACGGAAAAATCTATTTGCACAGAACCATCCTGCGCTCAGACGCAGACAAACGCCTCTCAAAAGGATATTGGCTGTGCAACAACTTTTCTGTAAATTTTTCCAGACAACTTTTTCAGGCGACGAGCGAATTACCCTTTCAGGTTGAGATACATTTTTCCTGACATCCACTCTTCGTCACACTCAGCGAGCAGAGCAGAGACCAATCGTAGACATGAAGCGGTATTTGGAAAGATTGAAGCCACTCGGGTGCGGCGCTTGAGTTCTCTGTTTATCCTTTCGAGTCCATTGGTTGTTCTTAGTCGAGTGCGATATTGTTGGGGCAACTCGAACACCGAAAACCCCATAGGCAGGTTCTCTTCCGCCCATTGCGCAAGCTTTGGAGCGTCTTTAGCCCATATATCCACGAATTTTTTTAGCAAACGCTCGGCCTCGACTTTATCAGGAGCATTGAAGATTGTCTTAATTTGCTGAGCGACAGATTTGCGTTGGTCGATTTTCGGGACGTAGGCTTGGGCATTCAACTGCAAATGGAACTGGCAGCGTTGCCATGGGACGCTGGGAAGCACGGCTCTGCGAGCCGCTTTAAGGCCAGCATGGTCGTCTGCGATGATCATTTTGACGCCCATCAAACCACGCCGCACCAAGCTCTCCATAAAGGCGCGCCAATGGACTTCGGCTTCCGACAAGGCGACGGAAACACCGAGCACGCGCCGAATTCCGTCCGTTGTGATGCCGATAGCAACCAGCACGGCACAATCGACCAAATGCCCGCCTTCTCGCACCCGTTCATATCGGGCGTCGAAGAAAACATAGGGAGTTTCGCCAAGTGGCCGTTCACGCCAAGCCGCAAGACCAACGTCGAGAGCTTCGGCCGCACGGCTGACCTGGGCCGACGAAATTGAAATCTCCGGTCCAAGTAAAGCTTGAAGAACCGTTATCACCTTTCTGGTTGATACCCCCTGAATATACATTTCAGCCAGGGCTATATTGACGGCTTGTTCGGTCCGCGATCCTTTCTCAAGCGCGCTTGGATAAAAGCCTCCACCGCGAACTTGAGGCACATCGAAGGTCACGTTGCCGACGCGTGTTAGAACCGTCTTTTGCTTATAGCCGTTGGCATAATCAGTACGTTCAGCGGTTCGTTCGTGAGATTGAGCATTCATAAAGTGGGCTCGCTCGATCTTGCTTGCTTCATTAACCAGAATGCGCAGAGCTTCGCTCGCTCCGTCAAGTCCATTTTCAATTAACGCTGCATAAGCATCGTCAAGGGGGTGTTTTACGACGCGCATTGCCATATCTGTCAACTCCTTCGTTACATTTCCAAGTAATACTCCGAAGAAGTCGTCCGGGAAATTGCTCTCCGTGGTTCCTCCAGGCATGCAACCGTAGCGCAAAGAGCTACACCTCGAAGCGTGGAAGGCTGCCCACCCAGGGAAACCCGAGAGAGAGGAATTTACAGAAACCATGTTGCACTAACAGGATATTGGTAAATTCCTCGAAGAAAACAAAGAACTCTTCAAGACTATTAGAGAGATGAATATGCCGATAGGGTGGGGAACCATAAACCCCTGCAATGTTGCGCTCATGCTTCCAATCGCCAACAAATTATCTCAAAACATCCCTTACTTTGCATGTTCTGAAGAAAGCGATTCTCCGCCAAGCGCCGTCAGAGGCCGCTATAACGGCATTGCGTCTTGGTTCGGATGGATGCTGACAGCTTTGGCGATCTCCTATGGCGCTCAATTCTGGTTTGACGTAATAGAGAAAATTATCCGTCTACGTTCCCCCGGAAACAAGCCGAAATAATACCCGCCGAAATAATACCCCTTGCATCAAAGAAAATTTACAAAACTACGTTCCCAATCGGCGAGGGAGGGGAGAACAAGAACGCCTCCCCCCTTTGCTTGCCGCCCTTTACTTGCCGTAAGAGGAACTTGCTGTATAGAAAAATCAATAACGGTTGTACAGCCAGTTTCCCAGCAAAGCGCCAACCACCGAGATAGCCGCCAAACCAGGGCCTCGCACGGAACCGGCGCGCAGAGCCGCCGTAGTCGCAGGCGTCGTGATAAGAGGAGCGCCGGCGCCTGCTTCCGCCATTAAAGCTCCGGCGGAAAGATTTCCAACCACAGCATTATAAAGATTCACTGTCACCAGCACTCCAACCGCCAGCGCCAAAAGCTGCTCGGTCGGCATTCCCGGCCCGGAAAATCCACCGCCGTCAAACGGCGATAAAGAAGGTTTGTTTTGCGCCCAAACCGGAGTGGACGCCATCATCGCCAACAGGAAAACGATAATCCACACCTTCCGCATTTTTCTCCTCTCCCCTCTCTCGAACAATTATCTTCAAGTCATGGCTTCCAAAGGCGAGTCCAGGGCGGAGCCCAGGCCTTTCTTTATCTTTGCATTTTTTTGAGTTCTTGGGTGAACGGAGTATAAACAACATCGAGTTTCCTTGCCGGAACCAATGTCGGGGGGACCAGTCCCCCCGCCCCCCAGCCAAGGGACACCCTTGGAACCCGTTTTTTTGCTGTTTTTTTCTTGCAGAGTTACATCTTTCTCCACCGCTCGATCAAGATTACTCCCATTCAATAGTTCCCGGCGGTTTGCTGGTGACATCATAAGTCACACGATTAATGCCTCTCACCTCGTTAATAATTCGAGTCGCCGTCCGCGCCAAGAAATCATGATCAAATCGGAAAAAGTCGGCCGTCATGCCATCCGTAGAAGTCACCGCACGCAACGCCAAAGCATAGTCGTATGATCTCCCATCGCCCATAACGCCAACAGTGCGCACCGGCAACAATACGGCGAAAGCTTGCCAAATTTGGTCATAAAGCCCGGCGGCTCGAATTTCCTCCAAATAGATCGCATCGGCGCGCCGAAGAATCTCCAACTTCTCGTTTGTGATCTCACCGGGAATACGAATCGCCAAACCAGGCCCGGGAAAAGGATGACGACCAACAAACGCTTCCGGCAACCCCAGCGTGCGCCCTAAACGACGCACCTCGTCTTTGAACAATTCACGCAACGGCTCCACCAACCGCAAATTCATGCGCTCGGGCAAACCACCGACGTTGTGATGTGATTTTATGGTGACGCTCGGACCTCCGGTGACGGACACACTCTCGATCACGTCCGGATACAAGGTGCCTTGCGCCAAAAAGCCCGCGCCGCCAACGCCGCGCGCATCTTCTTCGAACACGTCGATAAAGGTCGCCCCAATGATCTTACGCTTGCGCTCGGGATCCGAAACCCCCGACAAACGCTCCAAAAACAGCGCCGAGGCGTCGCGATGAACCAGCGGAATGTTATAGTGGTCTCGGAACAGAGAAACCACCTCTTCGGCTTCGCCGGCGCGCATCAGGCCCGTGTCAACAAAGATGCAGGTTAAGCGTTCGCCAACAGCCTCGTGCAACAACACGGCCGCGACCGCGCTGTCAACGCCGCCGGACAAGCCGCAAATCACTTTTCCATCGCCGACCAGATGTTGAATCCGCTCAATCGCCAATTCACGGAACGCCGCCATGGTCCAGGAGCCCGAACATCCCACCACTCGCCGCGTGAAATTCGCCAAAAGCCGCCCCCCCTGAGGCGTATGAACAACCTCCGGATGAAACTGCACGCCGTAATAGCGTCTTTGATCATCAGCCGTAATGGCGAAAGGAGCGCCCTCGCTGACCGCCACCGGGCGAAATCCTTCCGGAAGACGAGTGACGCGATCGCCATGACTCATCCATACCGTTTCACGCCGGCCAACCGACCATAGCCCCTCCAGCAAAGCGCATTCGCCGACCACTTCGATCTCGGCTCGACCGAACTCTCGATTATGTCCACCCTCCACCGCGCCGCCAAGCTGCACGCACATCGCTTGCTGGCCATAACAAATCCCCAACACGGGAACGCCGAGGTTAAAAACGATCTCGGGAATGCGCGGAGACGCCGCTTCAAGAACCGACGCCGGGCCGCCAGAGAGGATAACCCCACATGGAGCAAAAACGCGAATACGTTCAGGATCAACATTATAGGGCAGAATCTCGCAATAGACGCCCTCTTCGCGAACACGGCGGGCGATCAACTGGGTGACTTGGGAACCAAAATCGAGAATTAAAATTTTGTCGGCGCTCATCGCCTTCGTCCTCATAGCCGCATTTTCGACGCAAAAGAGTTTTGAAAGCAATTTGACAGGATTCACCGTTGAACGCCACTCTTGCGGCAGAGAAAAAAACAACGACACAAATAAAAGGTTCCGGTGAAATAAACGGTTCCGGTGAAAAATCGCTTCGCGAATAAGGGAAGCTTCCGCTCTCTTCCTTATGCCCCCTCCGGCCAGAAACTCAGTCCCCAGACTTTTTAATTTATTATTTTTTTACTGCGCGCTAATTTTTATTCAAAAAAAGTCAAAAACCGGCCACTTGATTCAAACTCATGAAAATTATATTTGTTTGCTCGACAAAAGATGGTAAAGTCCAAGCTGTCAGACACAAACTCGGCTTTTCCGTGATGGACGGGCGCGCAGACAAAAACGACGATAAAAATAGAAATTCACACGCCGACGCAGCGCTGTTTCCTCGACATTGGCTATGGGAATGCAACGCTTTAGGCCTGTTGACATGGGTTTCCGACCGCTATGCGGCGCTAACAGGCGCGTCGCCGGACACGGTTCTCGGGCGCAATCTAAAGGATATGTTGTTGCGCGGCGACGACATGGAAACTGATGAAGAAGCCGATGAAAAGCATCTGAATCAGGCGCTCGATGCGCAGGAGCCGTTTTTTGACCTTACATTAATGATGTCCGCCTCGCCGAAACACACGATTTGCATTCGCTGCTCCGGATTGCCGGTTTTTGATGCAAATGGCGCGTTCTCGGGATATCGCGGCAGCGCCTCCAACGTCACAGAAACGCTAAAACGAGAAAGAGCTTGGCGCGACTTAGCGCACGTCAATCATCTGTTAAGCTCCGCAATCGACGCCAGCATCGTCGGCGTAACCATCATCGACGCCGTTGCGCCGGGCTACCCTTTGATTTACGTCAATAAAGCCTTTTGCGCGATGACCGGCTACAAATTGTCGGAAGCAATCGGACAACCCGGCAATTTCTTTTACGACCCGAACGTCGACTCTACAGCCGTCGCAAAGCTGAACAACGCCATGATCGCCGGAGAGCCGACCCAAACCGAAATTCTGTATCAATGTCGAAACGGCCAATCGATGTGGGTCGAGTATGTGCTGTCTCCGATATTCACTCAAGATTCTCTCAGCGCCTTCATCGGATTTCATAACGACATCACTCAAAAGAAAGCAGAACAGCGCGTCAATCAAGATCGCCAAAAGCTCGAAGCCTTGGGACAATTGGCCGCCGGCGTGTCTCACGAGATCAACAATTTGCTTCAACCCGTGATCTCGTTCACCGAAATCACGCTAAACTCTCTGTCCGAAGATCAAGAAGGGCTCCGACGACGGCTCGGAAAAGTGCTCAACAACGCCGAACGAGCGCGCGAAGTCGTGCGAAACGTCTTGATGTTTTCTCGCACAGCGGGTGACGAAATCGGACCCGTGGAAATCGTGGGCGCTCTACGCGACGCACTGGACTTTGTGAGAGCGCTGTTGCCCGCCACCGTCAACATCATCGTTGACGGCCTGGAGTCTCTTTCCGGCAACGCAGTCGTCAACCCCACCGAAATCACGCAAGTTCTGGCCAATTTGGCGACCAACGCCGCTTACGCCATGGGCGGCAAAGGCATCATTCGTTTCGAACTCCGCACGACCTGTGTTTCTGCGGACGGCGCGCGCGCGTTGGATGTGACTCCTGGAGAGTTCTACGCAGTTGCCGTGCGTGACGCCGGAGCCGGCATTAAACCCGAAAACATGGCGCGTTTGTTCGAACCGTTCTTCACCACCAAACCTCCCGGACAAGGCACAGGCTTGGGCATGTCGGTGGTTTACGGGATCGTCAAGGGCTGGAGAGGCGCGATCACCGTCGACAGCGCCCCGGGACGAGGAACGACCGTCATGATCTATGTTCCACGATCGCTCCAACTATCTTCCTGACGCGCCCATTCTATGGATTGCGCCGATTGTAAAAAAGCGCAATCTATAGAAACGAGCAGTGAAGATGTTTCTTGATCGACAACACTCTGCGCCAGCGCCAAAACACGGCGTCCTCACACATCGGGCGCAACAAAAACGGAGATTTTCATGGCGAACATTCTAGTGATTGAAGATGTCGAAGACGTTCGCGAAGCCATTGTTGAAGTTCTGCAATCTGCCGGCCACACCGTCACTCAGGCGGACAATGGAGAAGAAGGCCTATCCGCTGTGAAGTTCGCTCGGTTTGATTTGGTGATCACAGATATTCTTATGCCGGAAAAAGACGGCACAGAAGTAATCATCGCTTTAACCGAACAAAAAGAACGCCCGCCGATTTTAGCGATTTCCGGCGGCGGCTCTAAAATGTCGGCCTACATCGCTTTGCACATGGCGCGGTTGAAAGCCGACGCAACCTTGGCCAAACCCTTCAATAACGCTGACCTCCTGGCGACAGTCCAAAAATTGTTACAGAACAAGGTGGCGTCTTGATCAAGCACAACTTGCGCTCAAAGAGCGCTCGACAAAAAACGCTCCCATTTCCGAGGAACCAGAGAACAAAGCCCGGCGCATCATCGACAATGTCATCAAATTGAAAAAAGACGCCAACAAAAGCTCCACACGCTTCGAGTTTTATAAACTCGAAATCGTCACTTGATAAAGACATCACCGAGGATCGTGTGGAGTTTTGGCTTTAATCAAAAAAACGCATCATCGATTCCAATTTGATGACGTCAATGATTTTTTCAGACAAATTCCAAGACAACGTCCCGAACACAACGACCAAGGATAATATCATGACGATCAACAATATCATGGGACGAGTCCGCGTTCCCGTTCGGATTTATGGCGGTTTTCTTATTGTTTTATCGCTACTATGCATTGTTTCGTTTGTGTCCTACACCGGGTTTGTCCGCACAGAGAAAGATCAAGGAGAATATGTCCGAGTTTCCGTCAACACCAATCTAGTGTTGCGCATCGATGGCGATTTATTTGGACTGCGTCGTTATGTCCTCGGCTTTCTGGTCGGAGAAAATCCAGAAAAAACTCTTCAGAAAATTGCCGTCCATCGGCAAAATTTAGAAACCAATCTAAATGCGTTAACCAAAAGCTTTCGATCCGAACGACGAATGGAAATTGCCAAACAATTACTGAGCATACTTAAAAATTATATCAGCGTGTTCGACGTCGTTCAAGAAAAGCAAAACGAGAGAAACAAGATGTTGCGCGAAATAATGCCCAACATCGAGCGCGATATTTCAAGCGCTCTGGAAAGCGCGGAAAAACAAATTGTCGGCGAACAACCAGAAGCCGTTTTGATCCAAAAACATTTATGGGAAATTCGCGACACTCTGCGGAGAGCGCAAATCGCGCGCGAGTCCCTATCGGGAATCGTGTACAGCTTGCCCGAGCCCACTTCAGGCGGTGGGAAAGAACAAGTTTTTCAACCGATTTTCAACGCCGCAGCCGAATTCAAAGCAAACACGCAAAACTCCGGGTTGCCTTCCGCGATTATTCAAAAGCTGAACAACGCCATCGAGCGCTACGAACAAGCCGGCAAACGGCTTCGTGACGCGGCCTTGGTCGTCGATCATGAAGTCAACAACAAGCTTCTGAAAGGAAGCGCAGAATTCGCGCAAATGTCTGAATCTTTGTCGAACGAAATGCAACAGCGTCTGGTTCGCATGGATGAAGAGATGGATCAACAAATGGACAACTTGCGGCATATAATCTTATGGGGCTCCGCCGGAGCAATCACTATAGGATTGATCGCGGCCGGAGTGATCGCGCTGGGAATCGTGCGTCCTTTAAACGAAATGACCAACACAATGGGAAAACTAGCCGATGGCGATCTCTCGGTGAACGTGCCCGCCTTAGACAATCTCGATGAAATCGGCAAAATGGCGCAAGCCGTAGAGGTGTTCAAGCTCAACGCCTTAGAGAACATCGCCTTGCAAAAAAACCAGGTCGAGCAGGAAAATCAACGGGCGCGGCGACAATCCGAGATCGATGACATGATCGAGATGTTCGGAGCCAGCGTCTCCGGCGTTTTCCGCAGCCTAACCTCCGCCACCTCCCACATGGGCGGAACGGCTCTGTCTATGAACAAAGAGGCGGAAAATACGGATCGACAAGCCAATCTCGTCTCCAACGCAGTTGAGCGCACCAGTCAAAACGTGCAGGCGGTGGCTTCCGCCGCTCAACAGCTCACCGCTGCAATCAGCGAAATTGATCGCTTGGTTAACAGCTCCACCGGCGTGGCCGATAAAGCCCGCAAACAAGCGCAAGCGGTCTCCGAGAGAATGTCGACTCTGCGCGATGTTTCGGAAAAAATCGGCAGCGTCGTCAGCATCATCGCCGGAATTGCCTCGCAAACCAATCTGTTGGCGCTTAACGCCACTATTGAAGCCGCTCGCGCCGGAGAGGCCGGAAAAGGATTCGCCGTGGTCGCCGGAGAGGTCAAGACCTTGTCGAATCAAACGCAACGCGCCACCGAGGAAATTTCGCTTCAAATCAATGAGATTCAAACTTCAATCTCGGACACGGCCGAGGCGATTCATCTGATCAGCAAGACCGTAACCGACATTCACCAAAACTCCGGCGACATCGCCGCCGCCGTCACCGAACAAAACGCGGCGACCAATGAGATCGCACGCAATGTAGAGATTGTCGCATCCAGCACGCAAGAGATTGCTCAAAACATCGCCGGAGTTCGCGATTCTGCGTCTCAAACGCGAGAGGCGGCTTCAGAAGTGCAAGAAGCGGCCTTCAGCATGTCGGAACAATCCTCTCGGTTGAGCGTGGAAGTAAAAGAGTTTTTAGAAGCGATTCGAAGCGCCGGAGAACGTCACGAATTCCAACGTTTGGTCGTGAATATATCGACAAAGATATCTACCGGAAACACAACAACAACAGGAACGGTAACAAATATTTCAATTGGAGGCGTTTGGTTCGATCGCCCGATAGAGGCAGCCTCCGGGGCCTTGGTGGAAATTGATATGTCGGGAATTGATCGGCGATTAAAAGGCAGAGTCGCGGGTGTTTCTTCACAAGGAACCCGAGTGCAGTTCCCAATGGACGATTCTCATCTGGTTTTGATGGAGACTATTATAGACAAAGTCAAAAAATTGCATGGATGAACGCGAGCGTCTCCGGAACGGGGATGGGATTAAAAATAGAATAAAAAGATTAAAAGGGTCCAGGGACTGTGTTCCTAGACCCTTTTAATTTTAATCAACCGACACGCTCTCCCACAACGCCGTCAAAGCCGCATCCATATCAACATCCCTAAAATTTGTTTTATATGTCAGAGCCTCTTCCAAACACCGATGATATTCCTCACGTGGAATCGCAACCGCGCCAAACCGCGCCAAATGCGACGTCACATACTGCGCATCCAACATCCGATACCCCGCCGCCCGCAATCGCGCGACTAAATGCGTCAACGCCACTTTGCTGGCGTCAGTCTCTCGCGAAAACATGCTCTCCCCAAAGAACACCCCTCCCAGCGACACGCCATAAAGGCCACCAACCAATCGGCCTTGGCGCCAACATTCAACGCTGTGCGCCAACCCCAAACGATGAAGATCACAATACAATGAGAGAATTTGCGCATTAATCCATGTTTCCCGCCGCAGCTCCGTCGTCGCGGCGCATTCGCGAATCACGGCTTCGAAATCAAAATCAGACCGAACCTCAAACCGCTCAGACCGAACAACGCGCCGCAAGCGCCGAGGAATATGGAAGCTTTCCAGCGGCAAAATCCCCCGAGGATCAGGATCAAACCACATCAGCTCATCCGCATCGGCGCTGCTCGCCATCGGAAATATGCCCGATGAATACGCTCGGATCAATAAAGGAACTGTTATTCGCATGCTGCAAACCAAAGTATTGACGCTTGCCTACAAGCGTCTCGCCAACGCTGTTTTTTTTCAATAAAATTCTACAACCATTCCTTCGTCTTATCCCTCTTTCTGAAATAATTCGCCTTCGTAGGATTCACCCCAGACATAATTATACACAGAGACAAAAGACAAAGATTTTCTAAGTTGAGCTTCATTAACTTAACTCTCAAGAGCACTACAAAATCGAAAAATTCACCCGACACATGCAAAGAAATAGATACGACGATGAAAAAATCTTTTAGAAACAGTTTGTCATTTCGCCAAGCTATATCAACATTTTTATTGTCTCTATTATTTGGACTATCGTTTACGGCAATAGAAATGCTCAGGGACCTTCGCTCTTACCTTGAAAACATGACGGGGACCATTTCCAGCATCACGAAAGCCGTCGAATCTTCGTCGAGCGACGCAGCCTTTCACCTGGATCACAGCGCCGCCGAGGCCGTTCTAGACGGACTCATGAATTATCATCCTGTTCACTACGCCGTTCTTAGTGACGAACACAAAAAACCTCTTGCCGAGCGCGTTCATCCATTGGTCAACGACGAGTTTAGAACTCTATCCAATTTATTATTTGGAGAAACTGTCCATTACGTCTTGCCGCTTTACCACAACCGCTTTACTTCTCCGGAAGGCCGCGTTCAGGTCGGCTTTCTTTCGATTGTCCTTGACACTTATCTTTGCGCCGTAGAGTTTATGAACCATGCGCAAAGGAGAATCTTTTCTCGCGTTGTCTTTAATTTACTTCTCAGCTTAACACTCCCCCTGATTTTTTATTTTATGTTGATTAGGCCGATATTAACAATCTCCAAGAGCCTGTCTTGCATCCACCCAGATGGCGTCGGCAGCAATCTCCTTTTAATCCCCAAAGGCCATGAGCAAGACGAACTTGGTTTTTTGGTGAAGAGAATCAACGGGATAATGAACGCCTACCAACTTTTGATACAACAGCGCGATATTTCCAACGACGAATTGATTTCCGCTCGACAACGCGCTGAGGAATCCAATCATGCGAAGTCTCAATTTCTAAGCACCATCAGCCACGAATTACGCACGCCTCTCAACGCCATTATCGGCTTTTCGCAAATTATTCATGAAGAATCCTCTAATCATGAAGGTTCTGCACATCATGCGGACTTCGCCTCTGAAATACTCTCCAGCGGACAACAGTTATTGGCAATCATCAATGAGATTCTCGATTTGACGCATCTCGATACCGGACACATGCCTCTCGCACCGGAAGTTATTGAAACCTCCCGCGTTTTTTCTTCTATTCAGAAACAAATAACCCCCATTGCCGAGAAATCAAATATTACTATCGAAATTGATCCGCTTTCAGAGAAAACAACGGTCTTCGCCGATCCCAAAGCGTTACATAGAATATTGTTTAATTTATTGTCGAACGCGATAAAATTTACTCCGGAAGATGGACATGTAACGCTTTCAGCCCGCAACGCCCCCGAAGGAACGCTTATTACAGTCACCGACTCGGGAATAGGCATTGCGCCGGATGATCTTTTGCGCGTATTTCAGCCTTTTTGGCAAGCGGCTCCCGCTTTATCACGAACACACCAAGGCGCCGGCTTGGGATTGACTTTGGTGAAGGCTTTGGCCGAGCGTCACAATGGATGGGTGAGCATCAGCAGTCAACAAGGATGCGGCGTGACGGCGACCGTCCTTTTTCCTCATCAACAACATGACATGCGTCTTTTGAATAAAAACTAGATAAGTTCAAGAACACAGTCCCTGACCCCATCTGATTTTCATCCAAAAGACGTCAACTTTCATCTTGAGCTTCAAAAAAAGCGGCAACCACACGAGGATCAAAATGTCGACCAATCTGTGATCGGACAAAATCCTCAATCTCACGCCTCGACCATGGGCCTTTATATGGCCGCTTGTGAGCCAAAGCATCAACAACGTCCGCCAAAGCCACAATTCGACCGCTCAAAGGAATAGCGTCTCCCGCCAATCCATTTGGATATCCTGTCCCATCAAATTTTTCGTGATGGCTTCCCGCAATCTCAGCGCCTAAAACCAAATACGTTGCTCCACCAACCAACATTGCCGCATCCGCTAAAATCCTCCGCCCTATTTCCGCGTGCGAACGCATGATTATAACTTCTTGATCATCCAACGCCCCCGGTTTCCGCAAAATCGCATCAGGAATCGCAATTTTTCCCACATCGTGCAAAATACTGGCCAAACCAATGATTTCACAGAACTGATCATCAACAATATTCGGAAAATCTCCGCGACTTAGCATAACTTTAGCAATACGCCTCGAGAGCGACTCTACACGACGCACATGCTCTCCGGTCATTTCATCCCGATATTCCGCCAGCTTCCCCAACGCATAAATAGTTCCTTTATGCGCGCGATGCAGTTGATCGTATAGCTGGATGTTATCGAGCCCAACTTCAACCTTTGAACAAAAAATTTCCAATAACTTCAAATCGATTGCGGATTCCGCCACGCCGCCCTCGACATAAGCCAAGGTCGACTCAGACGCAGAATTCGAAAAAAAGATCACACCCGAATTATCAAAAAAAGTTGTGCGACGCTCTTGCAACGCCGTCACCATGTTCTTTCGAGCCGATTCCGGCAAGGACTCTATCACCAATTGCCCCTCTTGGGCCTTATAAACGCCACGCCCTACGGCAATCCGCAACGAATCCGAATCATCGCTTTGAGTGCAAACAAACGCGCTGTTTACGTTTCCCAACAAATCGCTCAAATTTTGCAGCAATGACTCGACAAAAGGCTGTCGATGCTTTCGACCGAACAACACCGAAGACAACGCAATAATCTTTTCCAACCCTTGCCTACTGCGCTCAAGATCGGCGATGTATTGATAAGAGCGCAATGCTGAAATCGTGGATGTAAATAGTTTTTGCGCGGTGAGTTCGCTCTTGGCTTTATAGTCATTAATATCGTAATCTACAACAATATGCCGTTCCGGCGCTTGTCCCGGCTGCCCTGTGCGCAAAATAATCCGAACCGCTTTATTGTGAAGTTCATCCCGAATATAACGGACGAGCCGCAATCCTGCGTCATCCGTCTCCATCACCACATCCAACAAAATGGCCGCGATGTCTGGATGAGCTGAAACGACCCTCCGCGCCTCCGCCTCAGAGTGCGCAGACAAGAAACGAAGAGATCTCCCCTCGAAAACAACATCTCCCAAAACAACCCGAGTAACTGCATGAACCTCATCATCGTCGTCAACAATCAGTATCTTCCAGGGAAGACGACAAAACTCCGATGTTGCGCTCACACTTTCTTTTTTTTCTTCTTCATTATCGTCAATAAACATCAGATCGTTATCAGACACATGCCCCGTCATAGCGTTCTCTTGCCCCCCTGCTCGTATTTCATTTAGGACAAAATAAATTTTCTCTTATTCATTTTTTATGGGAGTACTTGTTTTTGTGCTGCACGACGTTTTTGATTATAGAACATATGAAAACCCGTGAAAATAGCAGGATTGCGTTAACCATCCGTAAAATTTTTATACCCCCTCCACATATTAAGGAGTTTTCCGGAAAACGCCGAAAATATGAATATTTTTTTCAAACAAGCTCTATACGTTCTTTACCTCCACAATATCTTTTGATGTAATTCCATTCCGCCCCACTCAGAAAAAAAACAAAAAAGATGTAAAAGCAATAACCGCAAGCTCTTTAAGAAAGCACGATATAAAATTATGACAAATCGAAACATAAGGATTATTTAATCCAAAAAATACGCAATAGCAAATCTATAACAAGATTTTTCATCTATTTTGATTGATATAGCATCGCAGAAATATTTTTCTAAAAAATTATAGAGTCATTTTTCTACGGAAATCATCTCTTAAAAAAAATTAAATATTTTATTTAAATGAAATTGAAAATATAGTAAATATAGATTTTTTATAAAAGAATTTATTTTGTATAAACACACAAGTATTTTTTAGGAGAACAGTTATAATGATTTTAAGAATATCAATAGAATGTATTTTCAATGCCCCATGATGTTTATTTATAACAAAATCATATCAATTATAGTACATATTTGACGGTTGCGTTTTTTTCGTTTACAAAAATAATATTTGCAAATAGTCTTTGATAAGACAACAAAGGCTGAAGCTTGCATAAATATTTGCGTTTTTTGAGGTGACAACATGCTACGCATTAAGAAAATTTTTCTTGGCGCGACGATGCTCGCTATGGCGACAGGAAGCACTTCGGCGTTGGCGACGGAAGCGGCTTCACAATATCCGGATGGAGCAGAAGGTTTAATGGCAGGCGCAGTGCCTCCTCCGGGACTTTATCTTCTCAACTACTTAACTCACTATACTGCGGATCGACTGAACGACAAATCCGGCAATAAGGCTCCCACGAGCATCAGCCTGAATGCAACGGCGGAAGTCGTCAGGCTTCTTTATGTAAGCGAATTCACGATTTTGGGCGCCAATCTGGGCGCGCATATTTTGCTGCCGATCGTGAGCCTCGACTACAGATTGCCGGGACTTTCCTTCCATCGCACCGGCTTAGGCGACATCACGATCGACCCGTTCATCTTGTCGTGGCATTTCAAGAATTTCCATATCGCGACCGGACTTGACTTCATTCTCCCTACGGGAGAATACGATCGCTCCAAACCGCTCAATATCGGGGCCAATCACCTGGGCATAGAGCCATTGGTTGCTGGAACCTACCTCAGCGACAGCGGCGCCGAAGTTTCTGCAAAATTAATGTATGCGTTCAACTTGGAAAATCCCGACACTCATTACACCTCGGGCCAAGCGTTTCATACGGATTTTGCAGTCGCTCAACATTTCAACTCATGGACGCTGGGCGTTGCCGGGTATTGGTTTAAACAGACAACCGACGACAAAGCTGCCGGAGTCATAGATGGAAACCGAGGCATGGCGTTGGCGTTCGGTCCCTCGGTCAAATATGATTTCGGCTCCATGTCTTTGAACGGAACATGGCACCATGAAGTCGTCACAGAAAATCGGCCTCAAGGCGATAAGTTTTGGCTGAAATTCATTGCTAAATTTTAGAGCGAATACTTTTCTCCAAATTCCGGCGAAAGTCTTGTCGAAAAGCTCCAATGGAGAGGAAGCCAATGACAACCTCCAGAAGTTATAATGTCGCCAAAAGCTTTGAAGTCCGCACTGCAATTTGGGCGACGGCTCTGCTTTGTTCATGGGCGACCTCAGCCATCGGCGCCGAATGCTCGGTGAAAATCGGACGAGTTCTGCCAATGACCGGAGCGCTCCAACCGGCGGCATTGGTGCATCCATGGATTGACGCCTTCAAAATCGATCAATTTAATAAAAAAGGCGGCCTTGTCATCGGCGGGCGGCGTTGCGATATTGAAATTAAATATTACGATTCAAAATCAACCCCCGCCGGTTCAAATGAAGCTGCGACGAAGGCTATTGTCGAAGACAAAGTCAATATCGTCATGGCGTCGTTCACACCAGACACCACAAATCAACCAACGGAGATGTGTGAAAAATACGAAATTCCATGCATCACCACGTCTACGCCTATCGAAGCCTGGTTGTTGGGCGCCGATGGAAAGCCGCGAGACACGGAATACGGATTTCATTTCTTCTTCCAGGTTGCCGATCTCATTCGCAATCACGTCAATACGCTAAAAGCAATTCCTGGAGGATTCAACGGAAAAATCGGCTACCTATACCCCAACGACCCCGACGGCGTGGTGTTTTATACACTGTTCAACCCCGCCTACACCCAAGAAAAATGGCAGGGCGTTTTTACCGGGCATATGGAAGAAGGGTTGGCGGACTATTCTCCCATCGTCGCCAAGTTTAAAGAAGCGGGCGTCGAAGTTGTCGCCGGGGTTCTACCACCACCAGATTTGGCTAATTTCCTCACAGCGGCGGGGAAAGCGAACTTCAAGCCGAAGTTTTACATGATCGACAAAGCCTCCGGATTCGCCGAAGCCATGGCGGAGATTGGAAAAGACGCCGAGGACATTGCAGGGTGCGACTTTTGGTCGGAAGCGTTTTCAGGACGTTCCAAATATGGCGATTATGACGGCGCCGCTTTGATCAAAACTTACGAGACCGCGAATCCCGGAAAATATTATTCTCCTCTCCTCGGTCTGAACGACGCCGCATATGATGTTTTGTTTTCAGCTCTGGAACGCGCAGGCAGCGCAGATCCTGCGGCTCTGATCAAAGCGCTGAAAGCAACTGCGGTTGAAACCGTAGCCGGAAAAATAGCCTTCAATGAGCATAATTTTTCGGTCATCCCTTTGGGAACGGGACAATGGCGCCTCGATGGGCAGAGCCGACGCTGGGTCAAAGAAACCGTGTACTCAGACTTTCCGAGTATTGCAAAAAGCGGCAGTCTTCGCCTTTATCATGAAAGGTAAGCTCGATGACCATGTCGTCTTCTCTTCGCGGAACGGCGCGGGCCATGACCTATCTTCATGGCGTTGGAGGCCGTTTAATCGGGGCTCAGATGCTTATCGTCGCCTTGGCGATGAGCGGATTTGCCATAGCCGTCGTTTCATTCGATCAATTGGCGCGCGTTCTGAGCGGAATAACAGATCAACGAGTTCCGGTGATGACGGCGGCTTTGACGCTGGCGCGCGACGGAGAACGACTCAACGTCAGCGCTCGGGCGGTTGTGGCGCATCAACCGTCGAACGCGAGCAAAAATTCCAGGCCATCACCCGCCAGATGACGCTGCTGGAAGAAAATTTAGAGACATTGCGTCGTTCCAATCTTGACGCAACCAATCTTGACGCCGTCAAAAACGGCGTGCGGCGATTAGGACAGAATCTTGCTCGCATTGACGCGCTGGTGGTCGAAGGGCTCAAAATTGAACAATCGGCTCAAGTGTTGCTGACAAGCATGATCAAAGCCAGAGACGCCGCGCAAGCGGAAATTGGACCGGCGATCAACACCTTGAATATGCGGATCACTCTGATCGGAAAAACCATCAAAGAGAGAATTGCCGAAGCCACAAAAGAAGACGTCACGGCGATGTCTGTCGATCTCGCCGGCGCTCTGGCCGACAGTAGACCCATGTTGACGCTCCAAAGCGAAATACAAGTGGCGACCGGCGCTTTGATTGATATCTTCGGCGCCAAGAATCTCGACTCCGTCAAACAATCGGCTCTAAAGTTCCGAGGAGCGATGAAAACGACTCGCTCCGCTTTGAAAAATCTTCCCGACGTTCAGAAAGGGCGCATTCAAAAGCTCTATGACGAGATTGCACAAATCGGCGACGCCAATTCAGGCATTCAGATGCTGCGCTCTCGCCGACTTGATCTCTTCGAGCAATCAACCGCGCTGATCGAAGAAAACAAAAAAATAACGGAAGAAATCTCTCAAGATGTTCAGAAGTTGATTAGAAAAGCTCAAGATTATATTCAGCAATCCACTAAAGAATCTCATAATCTTCTTGACGAGAGGTCAAATTTTCTTTTGATTCTTGGCGCCGCGACTGTTTCAATTGGTCTGTTCATTTCCTTCTGGTTCGTTGGCCGCCGAATTGTCGCCCCGCTTTCCGGCCTGATCACCGTTATGCGGGATTTGGCGGGCGGCAACATGATGGTCTCCATCGCCGACAATGATCGCAGCGATGAAATCGGCGAAATGAGTCGCGCCATCATCATCTTTAAAGAAAACGCCCTGGCTATCGAACGATTGCGCCTAGAACAAGAAGAAGCAAAGAAAGCCCATTCGATCAAAAACCGCGCCGCCATGGAAGCGATGGCTCGGGACTTTGAAAGCTCAATTGCGTCTGTGGCGACACGCATCTCGACGATTGCCTCGGACGTGCAGCGCGGCGCAGGTCAGTTGTCCGGAACAGCGAACGAAGGGTTGTCAAGAGCCGCCAATGTTTTGGTTGCCAGCCAAAACGCCTCGAAAAACATTCAAACCGTCGCCTCTGCCGCCGAGGAACTATCATGTTCCATCGCCGAAATATCTCACCAGGTCACTCGTTCCGTCGATATCGCTCGGAACGCCGTCACGCGCGTTGAGACCACGATGGAGACAATTCGTTCTCTAGAAAACCAAACCGGCGCAATAGGCGAGATCGTTAAGCTGATTACGAGCATTGCCGCTCAAACCAACCTATTGGCGCTCAATGCGACAATCGAGGCGGCGAGAGCGGGAGACGCAGGCAAAGGTTTTGCCGTCGTCGCCGGAGAAGTCAAGAACCTCGCGGTTCAAACCGCTCATGCGACAGAGCAAATCACAAAACAAATCAAAGAAATGCAGCAAGCAAGCGAAGCGGCGGTCTCTGACGTTTCCGCCGTTTCCCAGGTTATCGCTGGAATCAACGCCACGACGGTTGTCGTTGCCTCCGCCATAGAAGAGCAGGACGCCGTCACCAAAGCGATTGCGAAGAGCGTGCATGACGTCGCGACCCACAATCAAGAGGTGGCTTATGCGATCGGAGGACTGGAAGGATCGGCGCGAATCACTGGGGACGCCGCCAACGAATTGCTACAGAACGCCAATCAATTGACGGAACAAGCGACTCAGTTGTCGTTCAAGGCGGATCAGTTCATTTCCGGAGTCCGAAAAAGCGCAAACTAAAGCAACAAAATCAGATAGGCCCAGGAACATGCCCCCTGAGCCTATCTGATTTTGTTTCCAATTTCTATCCGTCATCTTTTTATCGCCATTCCCGCGCATTTCACTTGCTTTCCGCCGCATTCTTCAAGATAAATAGAGTGGGAGGTTGGCGGTGGACAAACGTCTCGCCAATCCGGTCAGGTCCGGAAGGAAGCAGCCGTAACGAGGTCTCGTTTGGGTCACTTGTTCAGCCTCTCACCCATACCAAGCGTCATTTAAGCGCAAAGCTCCCGCTCCATGACACAAGTCAGGCCCCGGAGCTTCAACCAAAAGCCTTCCCCGTGGACGCCGGCATGAAGCCCTCCCGTGACGCAACCGCCGTTCACTGAAGCCTCCGGGCCTCCTGCGGTCGCCTTCAACGCAAATGTTGGAGTCGCTTATCGCGTTCTTGCACGGAAGTATAGACCAACCAGTTTTGCCGAGCTGATCGGTCAAGAAGCTTTGGTGCGCACCCTCTCAAACGCTCTGACATTAGGACGAATTGCTCAGGCATTTATGCTGACGGGCGTGCGTGGCGTCGGAAAAACGACCACAGCTCGAATCATCGCCCGAGCGCTCAATTGCGTGGGCCCAGACGGCGCAGGCGGCCCTACGGTTTCTCCGTGCGACGTGTGCGTTCACTGTCGCGCCATTGCCGAAGATCGTCACGTTGATGTTTTCGAAATGGACGCCGCTTCACACACCGGCGTCGAAGATATTCGCGAAATTATAGACGGCTCCCGTTATGCGCCCAGCTCGGCCCGTTATAAGCTCTACATCATCGACGAAGTCCACATGCTGTCCAAAAACGCCTTCAATGCGTTGTTGAAAACGCTGGAAGAGCCGCCGCCGCATGTAAAATTCGTCTTCGCGACAACAGAAATCCGCAAAGTTCCCGTCACGATCCTCTCGCGATGCCAGCGTTTCGATTTGCGCCGCATCGAAACCGCTGTTCTGTCGCAACACTTCCTGCGCGTCGCGGAACGAGAAGGCGTCACAATCGAACCCGACGCCGTCGCCATGATCGCTCGCGCCGCCGATGGATCGGTGCGCGATGGACTCAGCCTTCTCGATCAGGCCATTGCCGCCGGAGGAAGTTTCGTCGCTGCGAATCAAGTCCGTGAGATGCTCGGATTGGCCGACCGTGGAGTCATTATTGATCTTCTCGAAGCCGCGCTGGCCGGACGTCCGCGAGACGCGCTTGATATTTTAGCCGATCTTGACAGACGCGGAGCCGATCCTTTGGCTGTGCTGCGCGATTTGTTGGACCTTGTCCACTTTCTTAGCCGCTTCAAATTAATCTCGGAAACCGCCGAAGACCCCGGCGCGCCAGAAACCGAGCGCGTGCGCGGTGGAGCTTTGGCCAATAAATTGCCGATGTCCATATTGGCGCGCGCCTGGCAAATGTTGTTGAAAGGGTTCAACGAGGCTCAATCTGCGCCTCGCCCCCAACAAGCCGTTGAAATGATTTTGATTCGATTGGCTTTCGCGGCGGATATGCCTCCACCGGCTGAGTTAATGCGACGCTTGCAGAACACTTCTTCGGCATCCGGCGCTCCCAGTGGAGGCGGACGCTCAACGCCGCCCTCCGGCGGTGGAGCAAACGCAACGGCGTCGCCTCCCTCCCCCACCGCGACCTCCCCCGTCGCGGCGTTTTCCGGCGCTGGAAATGATTCTTTCATCACGGCGCGCGCATCCACAGGAACGACGTCCGTTGTTGGACGAATCGAAAGCGGCTCCGTTCACCAAAGCAAGCCGCGTCTGATTGGAAATGCAGAACCGTCATCGCCTGAAATCGAAGCCCCCTCCACTCCCACAGGGCCTCTTTCAGAGCCTCCCGCCGATTTCCCTGCTTTGGTTCGCCTGTTCGCCGAACGACGAGAGGGAACATTGTATGCGCACTTGTACGCTAACGTTCACTTGGTGCGGTTCGGTCCCGGAATTTTAGAAATTCGCCCAAGTTCGCAAGCGCCGGTCAATTTGGCGAATCGAGTTTCGGCGTTGCTGTATCAATGGACTGGTTGTCGGTGGTGGGTAAGCGTTTCCTCTGCGCCGGGATTGCCGACTCTGTCCGAACAAGAAAACGCGACGGTCGAAAAAGAACGTCAAGAAGCAGCTCAACATCCGGTCGTGCGCGCTGTGTTGGAGACGTTTCCCGGCGCTCGCATCAGCGATATTCGAAAACTGACTCTGACGGTCAGCGATGAAACAGAGAACGATTCGGACTCTGACGCGGCGGCGGAGTTTTCAGCCGACCTAGAGACCATCGACGAAGAAGGAGAATTCTGGAGCCTATGAAGAACTTCGGCCAGATGATGAAGCAAGCGCAGCAAATGCAGTCGCGCATGCAAGAGATGCAATCGCGATTGGCGGACATCGAAGCTGCGGGGCAATCCGGCGCAGGAATGGTTCAAGCGACGCTCAACGGAAAGGGCGAGCTGAAGCGAATCAAATTGTCGAAAGAAATCGTCAACCCTGAAGACGTTGAGATGTTGGAAGACTTGATTGTCGCCGCGTGCAACGACGCCAAGAACAAAATTGAGGCCATTGTGGCCGACGAAACACAAAAACTGATGGGCGGCATTAAACTTCCACCCGGCATGAAGCTTCCGTTCTAAAAGCCGAAACTTAAAGCAACTGAATTGAAAGGGTCCAGGGACTGTGTTCCTGGTCGCGGGGGATTATAAGGGGAGAGCGAAAGCTCCCCTTATTCGCGAAGCGATCGTCCTCTGGAATTGTCGGCCTTTGTTGACGACATTCGGCGCTAACGACCTCAGGACCCTCCCCCCGACGTCTTATCTTCGACGTCAAACCTCTTCGAACGCCAAGAACGTTCTACTCCGTTCATTCAAAAACCCAAAATTGCAAACACCAAGGCCAGGGCTCCGCCCTGGACCCGCCAAAGGCCGGGAGGCCTTTGGAAACCAT
>CAUYUA010000076.1:0-3882 GCA_963575675.1 Azospirillaceae bacterium | reverse complement strand
AGTAAAGCCTCCGACCACGGACTCACGCCGGGATAACAGCCGGTTACGATCATCCGATCGCCGCAACCGCCGGTTATCTTCGGCGTTCCGGAACCTTCGACAAAGCCTCGTCCGTCGGAGAACCGGGTGCCGTCGTCGAAGCTCAGTTCTCCAATTTCGGCGGCATAGTCATCAAAGGAGCGAGGGGCGAGAAAGTTACCGGCCTGATGCCCGAAGAACGGCAACAAGATTTCGACGGCTCCGGAGTGTTGTTTGGTAATGAGCGCTTCTAACCAGGACAACCTCGGCGAGAGCGCCTGCACCGTCATGGTCGCCACCCACCGAGCCCCCGGACGCGCTTTGGCCTGAGAGACGCCGGAGAGCGCCGATTTTGTTTGCGCCGTCACAGTTTGGACGTAAAACGTCATCTCGGTCGGACGCCAATCCACAGGCCATGCAATCGGCGCAGTCATGACAGAGCCTCGATCAGATCAATTTGATAGGATGCCTTCAACGGCGGCTTGGTTTGGTTCTTTCCGGCGTCGTCCGACAACAATCTCATCCGCAGCATGCAATTGTTGGTAACCAGAGGTCCGACCGAAACCGGATCACGCAGCCTCGGTCGGATAGAGATCGTTGCGCTACCGGAACCCGAGGCCGTGACATCGTCCAGCACCATATGAACGCGACCGATGCTGGTTTGGATCAAGTCTCCGGCTTTCAGCACACCGACGGCGTTTGGGATGAAACCGGAAAGCGTCAAGACGGTCCCGGAGCCGCTCGCCAATTGCGGCGTTCCGAGCAGTGAGCCTCGCGCTTTCAACCTGCGGTAGTCCGGAACCAGAACCTCTCCGGCCGGGCCTTTCAGCCCGGCAAGGAAAGCTTCAAAAGACAAAGCAAGATCACTAGATAATGACAGCGTCAGGCTCGAGACCCACATGGCTCCATCGCGCTCCAGGACTTGGGTTTGGGAGGTGTAAGGATTGGTAAAGCGCGCGGTCAGGGTTCGGACGTAAAACGACTGAGTTTCCGGCCGATACTTCAAAGGCCAAATCGCGGTCATTGTAATCGTCCGCCTCGTCTTTGGATCGAGTCAAACACCGATTTCTGCGCTTTTCTTGCCGATTGCTCGATAATGCCGGGGATCATCTGACTGAGCGTTTGAGCGACGATTTGTTGGACTTGCTGTGCTGTCGCTCTCGGATCACTTGCTCCGCGCGCGTCCACATTGATGACGTAGGTCGGGGCATCCACCGCCATCTGCGCATTGCTCGCCCCGGACGAGGTCACGCCGAGCCTGCCGTCCGGAAGACGCTGCAACGGCAGGATCGCTTCCGGACCGGCTTCGCCTAACGCGCCCAAACCCGACGCGGTTTTAAACAACGTCGGATTGTCAAAAATATCGCCGTTGGCGTATGCCGTTATTTGAATTCCGCGATCAAAAGCGCCGCCTTTTGCAAAAAGTCCGCCCCAATTGACCAAGTCGCCGCCATAATCGACCCCTCCCGGCAAGGTGACCAGATCACCGCCATAATCAAATCCACCCGGATCATAGGGATCGTTGATAATGGTTCCGATCGGCTCATTCGGGTTATAGCCTCGCGAATTCCCGTTTCTACCATCCCCGGTCCCGAATAACGCATCGCCGATCGGACCCATGACTTGACGCTGCCAGAATATTCGCGCCAAGTCCTCAATAATCCGATCGGTAAAGTTGTCAAAATTGATCTCTCCGGTCTTGATGAAGTTGACGAAAACATCCTCAAGACCTTTCATCGTTGTATTGAAGATTTGTTCGACTTGCTTGGCGCTGTCGTAGGCGGAATCTCGCCATTTCAGCCAAGCCCGCGTCAATCCGTCTTCGGCCTCTTCCGAGTCATCGAGCATCTTACGATAAGCATCGTCCAATGCATCGGCATAGGTGTCGGCGTCGATCGCGCCTTCTCGAAGTAATTCGTTGAGATGGTCTTGCGTTTCTGCAAATGTTTCTTCGCTGTCCTGGTATTGATCGGTTAACTTCTTCCCTTCTTTCATCAGGGTGATTTTGCGAGCCAGAGCCTCTGCTTCCTTTTTGGCGGCTTCCGAGGCATTGTCGCCGAGCGATTTCACCGCTTGCGCGGCGGCTCGATCGGCTTCCGATAGATCATTGGTGATTGCCGCCAATTCTTCCCGCAGCTTTTTTAGGACTTCGGTTTCTTTCTGGTGCTGCTCCATGGCTTGCTTTTCGTCATAGAGCTGGGCGGCAAGCTCTCGCACCCATCGGATTTGTTCTTCCGTAGCCTCCGCCGACAAACGCCGAGCCGCTTGTTCGATCGCGCGCTCTCGATCACTCATATGCAAGACAAAAAGCTCAAATTGCATATTCTCGATCAGTTTTTCATTAGCGTCGATCTCTTTTTTGCTGGATTTTTCCTTCTCCTCGGCCCGAGCCCGCTCGGCAAGACCGATCTTCTGAATGGTTCTGATTTCTTCGTCATAGGCTTTATTGGTGATTTTAGGATCGGCTCCGCGCTCTAAAGCCTCCTTGCGCATGCCGTTCAGTTTGGCGATTTCTTTTTCTTCCCAGTCGTTGATCTGAGCAATCCGATCCTGAGACAATTCTTTGAGCTTCTCTTCATTCTCTCGATGCAGTTCCGCCAAACGATTGTTCAATAGATCCCGTTGCTGAACGATGGTTTGATTTCTTTTGTCTTCGGCAGCGATATCGGCGGCAATTTCATCGGCTCGGCCTTTTTGAGCCTCTTTGCTTTGCCGCTCGCGAAGCTCCGCCAGCCGGTTATCGATATTGACGATATGCTTTTCGTACTCTTCAAATGGATTTCCAAAATCAATCCCGAGATTTCGATTGATCCAGGAACCAACGCCGCCCTCTGTGCTGTTGTTCTTATCGAATTCCTGAATTTTCTTTTCCCAGAATTGCCTTAGTTCCAGTTGTTTCTTGATTTCGCTTTCGATTGAAGGATTGATCGCCGCATTGATGCCGGTGATGATTTGCGTAACGCCGCTGATGATTCCGCCTGCGGCTTGAGCAATCCGATTGTCGGTTCCGACAATGGTATTCACCAGATCGTTCCAAGCGTCGATCAAAGACCGAACCTGACCGACCAAACCGGCGCGTTCCCCGGCTCCGGCTCCGCCGACGTCCTGGACAACGGCGTTCAGAATAACCTGCTGAGCTTCAAAGGCTCGGCCGGTTTCGGCCAGATCATTGATTAAGTCTTTTTGTTCATTGGACAAACGTACTCCGGCTTCGGTCAGAAGATCGACCGCTTCGGTCGGTTCGTCCAGCGCCTTTCCCAAAATCTGCACATTGGCCTTAACATCGCCGCCCAAAGCCGACGCCATATCCTGGGACAATTGCAAAGTGCGTTTAAAGTCATCACCAAGAACAGAATGGAATTTCGCCAATGCAGAACCGGCGTCCAAGACATCGTCACGAGTAGCAAGCGTCGTTTTTGAAATCGCTTCGGCATAGTTCTGCAACTCTTTGACGGTGTGCGTTGCCGACGCTCCCGCAGAGCGCAGCGAACGCTCCAAATCAGCGTGTTCTTTCTCGGCTTTCACCGCCCCTTCATAAGACTGATAGAGAGCATAGGTCACGGCTCCGAGCGCCGCCGCCAACGCCAGACCGACCGGCCCGACCGAGATCAATCCTCGCACCAGACCTTGAACGGCTCCACCGGCGGCGGCTCCGGCAGCGCCGAATTCGTTCAAGCTCTGGGAGATTTGATCGGTCTCGCCCGCGAGGCTTTCCAGTCCGGAGCGAAGCTTCTCTCCCATATCACCGAGTTCAAACAATTCAGACGTCGGCGCATCTCGGCCCAGAGACACAAAAGCCTGATCGCTATTCTCGGCAGAGGCCGTTATTTCTTCCATTCCATCGGCAGCCGACTGCATGCCGTG
>CAUYUA010000075.1:0-3970 GCA_963575675.1 Azospirillaceae bacterium | reverse complement strand
ATTATTTCATCCGATAGTTAGCATAACAATGTGGGGGCGGGAGAACGCTTACAAAAGAGACAACTCTTCTTTTAACTCTGAAATAATCCGTTCATGTCGAGATATTTCTTGCTCAAGATAATCTCTTCGTGAACGACTGGATTTGTCATCAGATAATCTCTTCATTTTCTTGAACTCAATGATTTTAGAGCGAGACATGTTCGGAGCAATCGTTCCGATGCGAATTGCTTCGAGCCGCTCTTCTTCCGTCAATGTGCCGCACAAATAGATCGTCGCGTATCCCGCCTGCTCACAACCATCCGGTATTTTCTTAGACTCAACAAGCCGGTAAGCGGACATCAATTGTGATCGCGCCGATTTTCCAAAAGGAAGACGATCACAAAGAGATTTAAAATCATCGGGAGGCAGCGTTTTTTGTGCTCGATCCAGATGATTTCCAATATCAATAAAGGTCTGCTGAGCGTTTGTCCACAAAGTGCGTATAACAGCGTCATACTCTTCGATCGTGCCGGGCTCTTGCGGCGCGACGGTTTTGGAATTCATCGACGGCAAAGTCTGCGCAATCGGAAGAACGGCGGATCGAATGTTGTCTGCATTAAAAAGCTTCAATTTGCTCATGCTTCATCTCCTGATGATGGCGTTGATTTCTTCAACAATTGCCGCAATGTCCTTTCGAATCTCTGTATTGCTAAGAGGCGTTCCTGTGTAGGACGCTTTTTGATATGCGGTTCTAATTGGAACAGTTGCCGAAAGAACAGGGATTTCCATGATTTTTAGTTGTTGTATTGTATGACTTGTAACGTCGGCTCGACGATTGACTTGTGTCAACACCGCAGCATGCGCAATCGTTCGGCGCATCATCTTTCCAGCCGATTGGATGATTTCCTGCGTCCGGCACGCCTCGATCACATCCTTACGATCACAACGACACGGCATCAGAACAACATCCGCCGCCGACACCGCATATAACAATCCTCTAGCCAATGATCCAGCCACATCAATAATAACCCAGTCTACGGCGTCAACCGACTTTTCGACGGCGTCTAAGAGACCCTCTTCTTCAACAACGATGGAAGTCGAACAAATCTGACTGTTTTTGATCCAATCATCAAGATTTCGATTTGGATCAGTGTCGATGCAAACGACTTTCTGATCCATTCTAACCCAATAATCCGCCAGACACGCGGCGAGGGTTGTTTTTCCGGCTCCTCCTTTGGATGTGGCGATGGCTAAGATAGGCAAAGTTTTTCTCCGGATTGGAATTTAGCATGCTAAAAAAACAAAGAACGGCATTGCCTATAATTTAGGCGAACCAACATAACTTCAACTCTTAAAGCTATAAAGCTTTTGCAGATTATCGGCCTTTTCGTCATAATTAAAGCGTCGAACGCACCACGGCAAGCCTAAAAGCCTTTAAAGCGCAAAGCTTTCATGTTGGTCAACGCAAGGAGCCCATACTCGCCGTCTAAAGAATTGTTTCAATGCCTTTTTTGCGAATGACATTGAGCAACACAAGCGCAGGGCCCGTTGCTCGCTTTGCACCTCGCTCCAACTGAGACACATATCCGGTCGTAAGATTAAGAAACCGAGCGAACACCGCCTGACTCAAATGCGCCTGTTCACGCAGAGACTTGATTTCGTCGCCCGTCATGGGTTCGACCACCACGTTCGCTTTATTGCCAAGCAAACGCAGTGTAATCTTCTCGTGAGCCGCGACGTCCATCACGCCGACGCGATGCGCGTCATCAGCCATTTCCAACAAAGCCTCGGATAACCGGCTAGGTTGCATCGCTGTCGTCATCGTCAATCTCCTGTAAAGCGTTTTCTGTAGGGCTTGCTCAATCTTTTCGGCGTCCGCCGCAAGCCATGCCGCGCTATGCGTTGTTTAATGATGCCGCCGCCAAGATCGGCATCGACGAGTCCACGCGCCGTCCGAGTGATTGCCTCCTTCAGGCTACCGTCCATTATCTGCTCACATTGTGCAAAACGAACAAACGATTTGGTTTTAAAAATGCGCACGCCATACCCCTATCTCTGTAAATCATAATACACAGAACGATAGTTGTAAAACGTTTTAGACAATCATTTCAAACTTGACTTGTGCGCATAAAAATCATAACATTTATCAATGACCTAATTTTGGTGCAAAAGTCTTGAGTTTTGCATCAACGTCTTAAAAAAGCCTATGGTGGACGTTCTGAGGGTCAGAGCTGCTCCGCGATAGCGGGCGTGAGTTGGAACAGTGACCAAGACTGCCATGATCCAGAAGGGATGGCTCTGTGAAGAGCTATCCCTTCTCACCGGGACGTATCGAAGAAACAAGACAGTATATGCCTCCAGGAGAAACACATATCATTTAGTTTTCGTTACGACGAGTAAATCATCTAGGGTCAAAACCCAATCACCAGTAACCCTCTGATCTATTTTCCTGCAACAAAAAAACAAAAATGGGTTCCGGTTGATTGGGTTTTGACTCAAGTAACAAAGATTACGATGACGCAACCAAAATATCGGATGCGCTCAGAGTTCTGACATTCAACGAAGCCAATAGAACAGATGAACCTGCGCCAACACCATCCGCATCATAATACAAATTGCCGTTGCTGGTGTTGAAGATGAGCTGATTTAATGAGCCTACGGCGCTTCCGGTTGAATTCGAGACAAACGCAGAGCCTGCTATGATCTGGGAAGACGTGATGTTTCCGAAGTTCGAACTGACGAGCTGAATCTTATCAGTTCCTCTCACGAAATCAGTAATCGTGTCTCCGCCTTCAGATGAAGAGACATATCTGAAAACGTCGTTTCCAGTTCCACCAATTAATGTATCTCTTCCTACGCCTCCGACTAATATATCGTTTCCTCCACCGCCGAAAAGCGTATTTGTTCCAGAATTTCCGGTAATTATATTCGCTTTTAAGTTTCCGGTTCCATTGATGTTACTGTTTCCAGTTAACATCAGATTTGTGACGTTAAATATCCTTGAAAGATTGGTTGTTTCATTCACCTGCCAAGAAATAACTCCAGTGATATTTTTAGAATCAATAGCGGAAATTTGCGTCGTTGTCGCTGATCCAGATATCGTTACATTGATCCCGGATTTTACATATAACGAAGAAGCCAAATTTTCCGCGCTATCGATCAGGGAATAAGTCACCATTCCAGAACTATTTGCTCTGTCAATAGCCGTTATTTGAGCAACGCTTGCTGCGTTCGTTACGACAACGTTTGTGCCTGCCAAAATGCGACTTGACGCAACGCCGAACGGCGTAAGATTCTCTACCGTGTCGCTTAGTGTAGCATAAGTCACCATTCCAGAGCGATTTGCTCTGTCAATAGCTGCTATTTGAGCAACACTTGCTGCGTTCGCTACGACAACATTTGTGCCTGCCAAAATGCGACTTGACGCAATGCCGAACGGCGTGAGATTCTCTACCGTATCACTTAGTGTAGTATAAGTCACCATTCCAGAACTATTTGCTCTGTCAATAGCCGTTATTTGAGCAACACTTGCTGCGTTCGCTACGGCAACGTTTGTGCCTGCCAAAATGCGACTTGACGCAACGCCGGACGGCATGAGATTTTTTATTGTGTCGCTTAATGCAGTATAAGTCACCATTCCAGAACGGTTTGCCCTGTCAATATCCGCTATTTGAGCAATACTTACTGCGTTCGCTACGACAACGTTTGTGCCTGCCAAAATGCGACTTGATGCAACACCGGACGGCATGAGATTCTCTACCGTGTCGCTTAATGCAGTATAAGTCACCATTCCAGAACGATTTGCTCTATCAATAGCCGTTATTTGAGCAACGCTTGCTGCATTCGCTACGACAACGTTTGTGCCCGCCAAAATGCGACTTGACGCAATGCCGTTTGTTACAAAATTCGCGACGGAATCTCTCAACTCTGTGTAACTCAAGGAACCGGAGCCGTTCGCCGCATCGATCGCCGAAATTTGAGCAAGGCTTGC
>CAUYUA010000074.1:0-3995 GCA_963575675.1 Azospirillaceae bacterium | reverse complement strand
CATCAGCTTGCGCGAACGACTCAATGACATCTATGCAAAACATACCGGAAAACCTATGGCCGATATTGAAAACGCCATGGAACGCGATACTTTCATGTCTCCAGAAGAAGCGAAAGCTTTCGGTCTGATCGATGAAGTCGTCTCCAAACGGCCAGGCCCGGCGAATGAAACCTAATAGGATATTCACCGCCGTTCCTCAAGGAGCGGCTTTCAACCACGGAACAAGTCTCCCAATCCGCCGAAATAAAATATTTCTGCGACTTTTGGCGAGAAATTGTTGATCATGGCCGGAGAGCTGTTGTTGAATAGAAGCTTGGAGCGTCCTTGGAGCACTTCAAGACGACGCAAAGCCGGTGTTTCTCAATCAGAGTTTGGCGGGGCCGGTTCTTCCGCGCTCCGTTGCGGCGTGTTCGGCGGGGTCGTCCCGTCCCGGCAGGTTTGACGGGGTTTAAATGAGCAAATCCAGCGGCGGCGATGCAAAAAATACGCTCTACTGCTCGTTTTGCGGCAAGAGCCAGCATGAGGGCCGCAAACTCATTTCCCGGCCGACAGTGTTCATCTGTGATGAATGCGTCGAACTGTGCATGGACATCATTCGCGAGGAGAATAAAACAACCCTCGTGAAGTCCCGTGACGGCGTGCCTACGCCTCGCGATATACATGCCGTGCTTGATGATTATGTCATCGGCCAAGACCACGCCAAGCGCGTTCTTGCCGTTGCCGTGCATAATCATTATAAGCGTTTGGCTCACGGAGCCAAACACAGCGATGTCGAACTCGCAAAGTCAAACATTCTCCTTATCGGGCCGACAGGTTGCGGCAAGACTTTGCTTGCTCAGACTTTGGCGCGGATTATCGACGTCCCCTTCACAATGGCTGACGCCACAACCCTCACGGAAGCGGGGTATGTCGGCGAAGATGTTGAAAACATTATTCTTAAACTCCTTCAGGCCGCTGATTACAATGTCGAGCGCGCGCAAAGGGGCATCGTCTATATCGATGAAGTCGATAAGATCAGCAGAAAATCCGACAATCCTTCCATCACCCGCGACGTTTCCGGCGAAGGCGTTCAGCAGGCTTTGCTCAAGATTATGGAAGGAACCATCGCTTCCGTGCCGCCTCAGGGCGGACGTAAGCATCCGCAACAAGAGTTTCTTCAGGTCGACACGACGAACATTCTCTTCATCTGCGGCGGCGCGTTCGCCGGGCTGGAGAAGATCATCGCTCAGCGTGGTCGGGGGACTTCCATTGGATTCGGCGCCGATGTGCGCGGGCCGGATGAGCGCGGCGCCGGAGAAATTCTCCGGGATTGCGAGCCGGAAGATTTGCTCAAGTTCGGGTTGATTCCTGAATTCGTTGGACGCTTGCCTGTTGTCGCCACACTGACCGATCTGGATGAAGACGCGCTGATGGAAATCTTGACGAAGCCCAAAAACGCTTTGATCAAGCAGTACCAAAGACTTTTCGAAATGGAGGATGTCCGTCTTCATTTTGCCGAAGACGCGATGCGGTCTATTTCACACAAAGCGATCCAACGCAAGACCGGCGCGCGTGGTTTGCGGTCCATTATGGAAACCATCCTGTTGGAGCCGATGTTTGAGCTGCCCGGTCTGCAAGGCGTGGCGGAAATCGTCATCAATCGCGAAGTCGTCGAAGGGCGAGCGAAGCCTCTTTATATTTATTCTGATCGTCGAAGCGATTCTGAGCGGCGTGGTGGAGATCGCACTCCGGCGTAGCTCTTCTTTCCAAAGCCTGTCTTTATAAAACGGATACAGGGACTGTGTTCCTGGTTGTGGGGATCATAAGGGGGGGGCTTAACAGTCCCCCCTTATTCGTGTAAAGCGATTTTCTTCTGAAATTGTTTGCCTGTGTGGACCTATAGCCTGGGGTCAGATATAGTCTCGGCAATCTATTGGTCCAGCGCTTGGCTCTTTCTTCCACAACCGAAGTGCGAAGTGGATGAGCGTCAATGGGTTTCGGCTGATTGAGTTTTGGCTCTAGCCCCTACTTCCGTTTATGAAAGTTTATTCTTCCATTCGCCATGCTTCAAAATGATCTCGCTCCCTTCGCCTGCCATCCGAGTCGCAGTCGAGGACGAATCGCCCTCGAACCTGAGAGCGAAAATCGCACGCCGTTTCAGCGTGACCGAGACCGTGTTTTACGCTCCGGCGCATTTCGAAAGCTCAAGTACAAAACTCAGGTCTTCGTTTATCATGAGGGAGACTATTATCGAACTCGGATGACTCATAGTCTGGAGGTCGCACAAATCGCTCGTTCGATTTGCCGCACGCTTCGTTTGAATGAAGACCTCACGGAAGCAATGGCGTTGGCGCATGATCTTGGGCATACGCCATTCGGTCATGCCGGAGAAGCCGCGCTTAATCTTGTTATGGCGTCTTATGGCGGTTTCCAGCATAATGATCAAACTCTGCGTATTCTCACGCACCTGGAGCGTCGTTATGCCGATTTTGATGGATTAAACCTTACCTGGGAAACTTTGGAGGGCGTTGTCAAGCATAACGGGCCGTTGTTGCCGCTTTCTAAAGGCGAGTGTCTGCCGCCAACCATTTCTGCGTTTCAAGCGCGCTGTAACTTGGAGTTGAACACGTGGCCTGGGCCGGAGGCGCAAGTGGCGGCCTTGTCCGACGACATCGCTTACAACAACCATGATCTTGATGATGGATTGCGCGCCGGGTTGTTTTCGATTGATGAAATCGCGGAATTGTCATTGGTTGGGCCGATCGTTCGTGGATTGAAAGAGCGTTATCCAAAATTAGAGCGTTCTCGATTGATTCATGAGACTATTCGACGATTAATTAATCTTATGGTAACGGATTTGGTTGACGAGAGTCGGCGTCGGTTGGAAGAAACACGACCTGAGTCTCCGGAAGAAGTGAGGGCTGCTGGACGACCGTTGATTTCTTTTTCGAATGACATGAGGGAGCAAGAGAGACCGCTTCGAGCATTTCTTCGAGAGCGCATGTATCAGTATTATCTTGTAAACCGTGTGACCAGCAAATCGAAGCGTGTGGTTTCCGATCTTTTTTCTCTATTTCTGAATGAGCCGAATTGTTTGCCGGCGGAGTGGCAAAGGGAGTTGAAAGAGTGCGATGGTTTTTTGTGTGTAGAAAGACGTGCGCGATTGACGGCGGATTACATTGCTGGGATGACTGATCGTTATGCATTGATGGAATATCAGAGACTTTTTGATATGAATGCGATGACGTAAGTATAAAGGACGCAAACATAAAAATTGTAACAACAAAAGAGTTCAGAAATACCTCCTCTGTATCTTTTTGTTTTTTTCATGGAGCGTCGGAAAAAAAATCAAAGAGCGTGTGTCAATCTTTGTGACGATATTGTTCCGGCGGAGTAAAACTCCCCTGCCAGAGTCCCTTTGACGCTGCGCGGGCTGATTGCTCGGATTTTACGTAACGATCTGAGTATCTCTTATAGGCCACCGCCATTCCATCGGCGACCATCTGCCGGTTCAAATCCATTCCGCCTACGGAACAGACACCCAACACCCGCTGATATCGATCGCGTTGTTCTCCGAGACATCGCACCTCGCGTCCACCGATCAAGGTTCGAAGATGCTGCGTTGACGCAACGCCGCACGCATAGTTCTTTCCAGAGGCGTTACGACATGTTTGTTTTGACTCTGGAGCGTCAATTCCGAGCAAACGCACTCTTTGCCCTGAGATCACCAGAGTGTCTCCATCAACCACTCGTGCGACGCCACGAAGAACTTCCTTTGCCTCTGGAGAGCCGCCATAGAGCCACATAAAAACAGATGCGGATAAAAACACAATAAAAGCAACTCGTCGTGAGAACATCTTCATGGCGTCACCTTTCTACGGTAAAATTTAGCTTCTCGTCTTTATTCCAAACAGACAAGAACACCAGGAGCGCTGTCTTTTAAGTAATATTTCATGCTCTACTTACTTGAGAGTGCGAAAATCGTGCGGCCTCCCTGAATTGAAATGGCCCTCACA
>CAUYUA010000073.1:0-4058 GCA_963575675.1 Azospirillaceae bacterium | reverse complement strand
GGAGAGCCTTCATATGCCCACAGACCATAGCCTTGCCGCCCCGGGAGAAACCTATCATCGGTTGTCCGAGACGCAGGAGGCCACCGATCTAACTCCAGCGTATCTACGAGAAATCTACGGATGGGCTTATCTCAGCCCAATTGGTCGAGCCGTTTTCGATCATCCTCTGGTCGTCTCGGCAATTCTTTGGGGCAACTACCACCGACTAATCCGAGCCGTCCAAAAAGAAATTTCTCCTGGCGCGCGCATGCTCCAAGCAGCCAGCGTCTATGGCAATCTTTCCGCACGCCTCGCCACAACCATTACCTCGAAAGGCAAACTCGACATCATCGACGTTGCGCCGATTCAAGTCGAACATTGCCGCCGAAAACTGAAAAACTATTCGCACGCACATGTTTTTCTAGGAAACGCAGTGTCTCCACCTGAAGGCCCTTATGACGTGGTGTGTAGTTTCTTTCTTTTGCACGAAGTTCCTGAAGAATACAAACATCGAATTGTCGATGCGTTGCTGTCTCGGGTAACGCCCGGCGGGAAGGCCGTATTCATAGACTATCATAAACCGAAGTGGTGGAACCCACTCCGACCGATTATCTCGCTCGTCTTCGCCACTTTAGAGCCCTTCGCCAGCACATTATGGCGACGCGAAATTCAGAGCTACGCATCAACTCAGGCGGAAGAATTCGCTTGGACCAAAACGACCTACTTCGGCGGACTTTATCAAAAGATCATTGCGACACGTCGCTCGTTTTAAGCTCGTTTTAAAGCGCTCGTTTCGAAACGAAGAAAGAAAAATAGAGCTGAGCCGAATAGAGATTAATAAGGTCCAGGGACTGTGTTTCTGGACGCCGACGATCATATAAGGGGAGCGAAAGCCCCCCTTATTCGCATAGCGACCTTGCATAGACCAATTCCCACGCGCAAGAAAACTCACACAAAAAAATCTTTTCATCCCTCTACAGCTAACGAGACAGCTAACGAGAAGCAATATCTTTGGCGTCGACGTGCCCGGTAAGTCTTGTGCGAATATGCGACCAAGAAACTCCCGCCGTCAACAAAGTGGCGATCAGCGCGTTGAAAACAGTCGCAATGGCTCCATTGTTCCGAAGATCAAGCAGTTGATGTTCAGACAAGACATAAATCAACGCCATAAACGCGGCCATAACCAAAGAGATGCCCACAGGACCAACAGATCGCCAAATAGCCGTTCCATAAACGCAATATATGGTCGTCAATAGAATGCCAAAGAAAAGCTTGAGAAAAAACGTGTTCGATGGAGACGTCACAGGAGAGACGATCCAGTGGTAATATGAGTATCCGGTTGGGTTGTATGTTGCACACACGACCGTCAAAGAGAAAACCCATCGAAAAAGTATACTTACAAAATTAAACATAGCGTCACCGTGACTTATCAAAATAGAGGATGAAAAAAAGATATAAAATCGCCGAGAGACGATCAAGAAAAATATGATGCGCGACGGCCTAGCGCTCACGTCTTCTTCATAAGAATTAAGTAAGTCCAGGGACTGCGCTCCTGGTCGCGGGGAATCATAAGGAGGGCTTTCGCTCCCCTCTTATGGTCCATCGCGACCAGAAACACAATCCCTGGACCCGTTCAACTTATAAAACAACAAACGAAACAAGATGCGTCAGTCGTATTTTTCCTGATATTTCTGCACCACCCACAAAGCAATGGCGTTCAAACTGAGAGTCACCAAAAACAACACCAGCCCCAACCCAAAAGCCGAAAGAGTCTTCGGACTATCAAATTCTTGATCGCCAACCAACAACGTCGCAATCTGAGTGGTGACGGTGGTGACGGCGTTGAGCGGATTAAAATTATCCCAGAACGCGCCTTGCGCCGCCAGCCCCGCCGCCATAGTAACAATCATGGTCTCGCCAATCGCACGACTCACAGCCAGCATAATCGCCGCCACAATTCCAGGCAATGCAGCGGGCAACACCACCAAACGAATGGTTTCAGACCGAGTCGCGCCCAAACCATAAGAGCCGTCGCGCAGAGATTGAGGTACGGCGTTAATGACGTCATCAGACAACGAACTGATAAACGGCACAATCATCACGCCCATCACAACTCCTGCGGCCAACGCCGATTCTGAGCTGACCGACAAGCCGAACGCTCTTCCGACGACGCGCATCACCGGAGCCACAGTAAGAACGGCAAAAAAACCATAAACCACAGTGGGAATTCCGGCCAATATCTCCAACACCGGCTTCACTATGGCGCGCACGCGCGGCTGAGCGTACTCCGACATGTAAATAGCCGCCATCAGACCAATCGGCGCCGCGATCAACAAAGAAACGAAAGTAATCAACAAGGTTCCGACGAACAAGGGAACCGCGCCGAATGCGCCGCGATTGCCCACTTGATCCGTGCGAATGGCGGTTTGTGGGCTCCATTGCAGCCCCGTGAGAAAATCCAAAACCGGAATGCGCTCGAAAAAGCGCCAAGCCTCAAACGCTAAAGACAGCACAATGCCCAAAGTCGTAATGATCGCCACCAACGAGCAAAGCGCCAAAAACACCGTCACCATCATTTCCACTTGGTTGCGCGCGCGCAAACCAGGAGTGATGAGTCGCCCTCCATGCACAAAACCAGCAACCATAAGACCAATGCACAACGCCACAAGCCCCCACTCGGCGATCGTTCGAACGCGCAAGAAACGACTCGTGACGGCAAGAACCTCGGACGACGGCGCTTGGGCGGTGGAGAAACCTTGGGAAAGATTGAGAACTTCCGTTTGAAACAGAGACCGCAAACCTTCCGAAGCAACATTTGGCGCGCCGATCATCGCCAGTTTTAAAAGCAATGGATTCGCGACAGCAATAAAAAGAAGCCATAGAACCACAGCGGGAAGCAAAGTCCACAGCATCGTTAAAACGCCGTGATAGCCCGGGACTGAATGTAGTCGACTGCGACCATTGGAAACAGGAGGCGCGGAGATCGCTGCGCGAATCGCCAGAGATCGCCCCCAAAAATAACTTCCGGCGGCCGCGATGAAAAAGATGAATGGCAAAGAACTCAAAGGATGCATGATCGGCCATCGCGTCAAGGGGGAAACACAGGCTTTGATTCTCTATAGACAATAATCCTCTAATAGGCGATTCCCTAATAGGCAACTCGACAACGCCACCAAACCAAGATATGACGCCTCAATAAGATTCAACTTACATCATATTCTTGTAAACGCCAAATCACGCGTCCTAAAATTCATCCTGAACGAGAGGAAAGCTCCACGAACGGCAAAACAATCGGATATTAACTTTAACGACATAGTTTCTATAGACCGCTCATATGACAGTTTGATGACAAGCCCTCCACATAAAAATCAGATATTCACTTTTTCGAAGTTTACAATAAATCAAGGGCTTCAGTCCGATGAACAACCACCAAAGCCTCTGGAAACATTGGTCTTTTTCTTGGAGAGACGTTTAGGCGACAACCTTGCGCTCTTTTAAGAAAACAAAACATCAGATCAACCCACACTTAACGCTCTCCAGGTTTTTATCTATAATCACAGCGAACCATTTTTAACGCCCTCATTTCGCCCCAAGGCATAGAAAATTGTTATAAAAATTACTTAACCTTGATATCATCAGCTTGCTTTTGCTGCTTTCAAAACGCTCCCACGCTTGGGTGAGAAGAACGATGCGTTTGGGAATCCGAGGAAAATTGGTTATCGCCGTCGGCGCGGTCATCACGATGACCATGCTGGCCGGAACCGTCAGCTGGGAAACCTACCGCGCCGTCGAGCGTTTGATGAACAGCATCACACGTCAAACCATGCCCATGGTTGTGACGGCGTTGAAACTATCGGACATGGGCCGTCGTCTGACGACCGAAGCAGCGGCCTTGGAAGCGGCGAAAAGCGCCTCAGAGCAACAAAACCACTATCAAGGGTTAGGTCGGTCCATCGAGCAGATATCCGAGACGCTTGATCATTTGGCCTCCCCTCCCCCTGCGTCTGAAAACGCCGCGTCCGGCGACCTCAAAGCAGCAAGAGTGCTGATCCATCCTCTTCGCACATCGCTCGACGCGC
>CAUYUA010000072.1:0-4059 GCA_963575675.1 Azospirillaceae bacterium | reverse complement strand
ACGCTTTTCCGGCATGACGATGTTTGCTTGGTTGAGCGCTCCTCACAGCATCCCGAGAACGATGCTGCATTCGACGATGATTCCAACAACCGGAAATGGATTCGCAGGGCAGAATTATATTGGATTACGCAACTTGGATATAGACAAAATTATTGATGATTTAGAAGTCGTCTGCGAACCTTCCGCAAATCACGCGCTTTGGATACGACTACAACAACAATATACCGAATTATTACCGGCTCTTCCATTATTTTTTCGCGCCGATGCCTACTTGAAACCCAAAGCGTTGACTGGAATTGTTCCTACAGGACATCAATATCCTTCGACGCTTTGGATCGAAAATTGGCGTTGGACGCCCTGAAAACACGAAAACGGCGCTCACATCTTCAGTTGTCATGATTCCCAAGTCATGGTTTCCAAGCCGTCGACGAATACGGGCAAAGCCCTAGCCTTTTTCTTTGGCCTTTTTTCCGCCTCCGCATCTTTCGATTTTTCGAATGAATCAAACTTTCGAATGAGCCGAGTATGAACAATTCCAGAGGGAGATCATTTCGCGGACAAGAGGAGCTTTCCATTGCTAATTATGGACATAAACGGCCACAAATACGATCTCTGAGCCTTTTTAACTTTTATTCAAAAAATCGACGTCATTTCATGTTTTGATTATCAACAACAGCATGAGATAAAGAGGGAATGCGTCGAAAGCTAAAACGATCGACGCTCCACAAAAACACGAATGACTTCTGAGGAACGCACCATGAACGTCGACCGTAAAGCAAAAACAAACTTGAAAGGAAGATCAGTGATGTTTGGTCGGTTATTTGTTTCGGCGATTGCTGCAAGCGCGTTATTGGCCAGCGCCGCCGCTTTGGCCGCCGAACCGATCATTATTAAATTTAGCCATGTCGTCGCCGCAGACACGCCCAAAGGCAAGGCGGCTGAAAAATTCAAGATTCTCGCAGAGCAGAAAACAGGCGGAAAAGTCAAAGTCGAGGTCTATCCCAACAGCCAACTCTACAAGGACAAAGAAGAGCTGGAAGCGTTGCAATTGGGCGCCGTGCAAATGCTGGCTCCGTCTCTGGCAAAATTCGGCCCGTTGGGCGCCAAAGAATTCGAAGTCTTCGACATGCCTTACATTTTCCCTTCGAAAGAAGTTCTGTATCGCGTAATCAAAGGTCCAATCGGAAAATCTTTGATGGACAAACTATCCACCAAAGGATTCATCGGTTTGGCTTTCTGGGACAACGGCTTTAAAATCTTCAGCGCCAATCGAAAGCTGACGGCTCCGGAGGACATGAAAGGGCTGAAAATGCGTATTCAGTCCTCAAAAGTATTGGATGCTCAGATGCGCGCTCTGAAGGCGTTGCCTCAAGTCATGGCGTTCTCGGAAGTGTATCAAGCTCTCCAAACCGGCGTAGTGGATGGAACAGAAAATCCTCCGTCCAACATGTACACTCAAAAAATGCACGAAGTTCAGAGTCACGCGATCATCACCAATCACGGCTATTTGGGATACGCCGTGATCGTCAACAAAGGATTTTGGGAAGGCCTCCCCGCCGACGTCCGCGCCGGTTTGGAAAGCGCCATGCAAGAAACCTCCGATTACGCCAACGCAATTGCGCAAGAAGAAAACGACAAATCTTTGGCGAGCATGAAAGCATCTGGAAAAACTGCGTTTTATACTCCAACCCCGGAAGTGTTGGAAATGTGGCGGCGCGCCTTGATTGCGATACATAAGGATGTCGAGGGACGAGTCGGGAAAGAATTGATCCAATCCATCTATAAAGAAGCCGAATCCGCCGGATTCAAAATGCAGTAATTGATAAGCCACAGCACGCCTTTTTCCAATTCCGGTAGAATCCGATGTTTCTTAGAATTTTGGATCGTTTAGAAGAGATCATCATCGCCACGCTTATGGCTGCGGCGACGATGGTCATCTTCATCGCTGTGGTTCATCGTTATGCTTCCGGGGTTCCAGTTTTACAGGATTACATCCTACACTGGAACTTCTCGTGGGCTCAAGAACTGTGCATCTATATGTTCATCTGGATGGCGAAGTTCGGCGCCGCTTATGGCGTCCGCACCGGGATCCATGTCGGCGTCGACGTCTTAATAAATCGCCTCAATCCCCGCATGCGTCACAGGTTCATTACTTTCGGCTTGCTGGCCGGCGCGTTCTTCACTGGAATCGTCGGAACTCTTGGAGCAAAACTCGTCTATAAAATAGCGCTCACCGAGCAAACAACGCCCGATTTGGAATGGCCGAGCTGGATACTCTATTTGGCGATACCTTTGGGCTCTTACCTAATGTGCTTCCGCTTCCTGCAAGTGTGTTGGACGTTCGTGCGCACGGGACATCTGCCGTCTCACGATCACGCCAAAGTCGACGGCATTCCTCCGGTCGACGGCATCGATGTTCTTGAAGCCGCCAAGGAAGGAGGACCGGCATGAGCGCTCTGATCATTTTCGGTCTGCTGGTTACCTTAATGCTGACCGGCATGCCGATCTCCATCTCGTTGGGGTTGACGGTTCTGACGTTCTTATTCACCATGACCAACGCGCCGATTGAAGCGGTCGCGCTCAAGTTGTTCACCGGCATCGAAAAGTTCGAGATCATGGCGATCCCGTTCTTCATCTTGGCCGGAAACTTTCTCACGCATGGCGGCGTCGCGCGACGCATGATCAATTTCGCCTCGTCAATGGTCGGCCATTGGCACGGCGGATTGGCGCTCGCGGGCGTTATGGCGTGCGCCTTGTTTGCCGCAGTCTCCGGCTCCAGCCCTGCAACCGTCGTCGCGATCGGCTCCATCATTTTGCCTGCAATGGCGGCGCAGGGATTTCCTAGAAAATTCGGAGCCGGCGTCATCACCACATCCGGAGCATTGGGGATTCTAATTCCTCCCTCAATTGTTATGGTGATGTACTCCGTTTCGACCAACACCTCGGTCGGACAGCTTTTTATGGCGGGAGTCATACCGGGACTGGTGTTGGCTTCTATGTTGGGCGCCGTCACTTGGTTCCGCGCGAAACGCAACAATTATCCTCGTCTTCCCAAAGCGTCGTGGAAAGAGCGATTCCTGGCTTTCCGCGAGGGGATTTGGGGATTGTTGCTGATCGTCATTGTTATCGGCGGGATTTATGCGGGCATTTTCACGCCCACCGAAGCCGCCGCGATGAGCGCCGTCTACGCCTTTGTCATCGCAGTGTTTGTCTATAAAGACCTGACCTTCAAGCAAGTTCCAAAAGTCTTGCTCGCCAGCGCCAACATGTCGGCGATGTTGCTGTACATCATCACCAACGCCGTCTTGTTCTCGTTTTTGATGACCTCCGAGAACATTCCACAAGCTATGGCCGGATGGATTATCGACAAACATCTGAGCGTTTGGATGTTCTTGTTTTTCGTCAACATCCTGCTGTTGTTGGCAGGAAACGTAATGGAGCCTTCTTCGATCGTCTTGATTATGGCCCCGATCTTGTTTCCTGTCGCCATGCAGCTTGGTATTGATCCGGTTCACTTCGGCATTTTGATTACCGTCAACATGGAAGTCGGCATGTGTCACCCGCCGGTCGGATTAAATCTCTATGTCGCCAGCGGCATCGCCAAGATGGGAATCACCGAGCTAACGATAGCGGTCTGGCCTTGGCTGCTGACGATGTTGGTTTTTTTTGATACTGGTCACATATGTGCCGATAATGTCCTTGTGGCTGCCTCGTTTGTTAAAAATGATGTAGAACACAAACGCAAGAAACAAAAAGACTAAAAGGGTTCAGGGGCTGTGTTCCCAGTCGCTGAACCCTTTTGATTTTTATTCACCACTTCCCTTCTTCGCCACCCTCCAACCCGCCCCCCTCTCCCAACGGCACCACAACACCCCCCCCCCTCCCCCCCCGTCACTCCCTCCCCCCCGCACCGGGGGGGCGCACCCCAACTTTGGACCCGCCGCGCGCCCATAACGCGGGGGGACCCCCCCAACCACCAAACCGGCGTTTTTCCCCCCCACCACCCCCAACTGGCGCCAAAAACCGCCCCGCGGGGGCAAATGGGACCGCGCGCCTCTA
>CAUYUA010000071.1:0-4135 GCA_963575675.1 Azospirillaceae bacterium | reverse complement strand
TCTGTCGACGCCGCGCCGGCGGCGCAGCGGAAGATGAAGATGAAGATGAAGATGAGGAAACGGAAGGAGCTTTGGACACAGTGGATGAAGCCGAATCTGGAGAGAAACGCTTGCGATCCGGCCTTTCATTCGACGCCGGTTTTCTCGCAGAAGCCGAATCTGGAGAGAAACGCTTGCGATCCGGCCTTTCGTTCGACGCCGGTTTTCCCGCAGAAGCCGAATCTGTAGAAGAACGCTTGCGATCCGATCTTTGGTTCGACGCCGGTTTTCCCGCAGAAGAGGTCTTGGCGAATCCAGACTTCGCCGCTTTAGGAGGCTTTGCGACGGAAGCAGATTTTGAGGATGATTCGCTTTCCGGATTGTCTCGCAGCGTTCCGTTATAAACCGCTCCAAGTTGATCCTTCAACACACGGCGTGGAACCTCCTCCACGGCCCCTTCTTCCAAATGGCCGAGCTGAAATGGCCCATACGCAACGCGAATCAGTCGATTGACCGTCAGGTTCAGAGACTCCATCACCTTTCGAATTTCGCGGTTTTTTCCCTCGCGCAGACCGACGGTCAGCCAAGCGTTTGCTCCCTGCTCACGATCAAGCGTGGCCTCGATCGGTTCATAATGAACGCCGTCGATGGTGACGCCTTTGGCCAACGCAAGCAGCTTGTCCGGCTCAACGCGCCCGAACACTCGCACACGGTAGCGTCGCAGCCAGCCTGTTCCAGGAAGCTCCAAATGCCGAGACAAACCGTCGTTGGTCAACAGCAAAGTCCCTCGGTGTTGTAGTCACCTGCCTACGGAACGACTCGAGGAAGACCGGGCGGAAGAGCGTCGAAGACGGTCTTCGATTCAGTTCGTCGTGGTTGGGTAATTAGCCCGGCGGGCGCGTAATAACGCCAAAGCCGAGTCGGCTCTGGGTCGTTGATCAAACGACCGTCGACGGCAACGATGTCGTTGGAGCGAACCAGCATCACCGGACATCTGGCGTCGTTGACGCAACGCGGCCTTCGAGAATCAACGCTCGGCGTCGCGGCGCGAACAAGCTCCGGCCGGATGGCGTTCGAAGCATTCGCCGTCGTCGTCGTCGCAGGCAGCGGGAGACAAGTCTGAAGAGGACGAGAGGGCATGCGATCCATTGTTGGGCCGAACTCATGAAACACTAAGGCGACCAGGAGAAAAAACGGCCGAGAATGGTTCGTCAAATAACAATTCGTTTCAAGCGCCTCGTTCCGCAGAGGCGCATTCTCGCCGAAAAAAAAGACCTTGCTCACAGAGAACGGAACTTGGAAGAAACTTCAGAAAAAAACAGAGAGAAGAGATTCTTTTATGCTTTGGCGCGGTTGTCAAGGACAAGATTATCAAGACGTTTTTTTCTGTATATTATGCAGCATGTGATCCTTCAGTATCGCCGCCGAAACCGGCTTAGCAAGAAACGAATGGGCGTCATATGCCGAAGCCGTGTCGACGACCGCCGGGGCGATCCGATTCGTCACGAAGATAACCGGCAACCGGCGGAGCGCTTCGTCTTGATCTTCTCGCAAACCGGACAAAAAACCAAGCCCATCGATAGGGCGCATTTCGACGTCACACAGAATGATGTCGAGACGGTAGGCGCGGACGGCTTCCAAACCGCTGACGCCGTCTTCCGCCTGGTGAGTTCTACGGCATCCTAAAGCGTTCAACATACGGATCCAACACGGTTCGCATGAAGGCTTCGTCCTCGACGACCAGGACGGTTAACTCCGCGCACGCTATGTTCGAACGAGAGAGTGATCTTTTGGCGAGAGATCGCTTCTCCATGGTTTCGAGCCGTTTTTTATTTTTGGGACAGTTCGGACACTTTCTTTTCCAGCAGCGAGATCAGGGCGTCTGCGCCGCCATCGCGCGTTACAGCGGAGAACTCTGAACGGCGCGAGGCCAATTCGCTGATGGTTCCGCTAAGAAAAACGTCGATGGTCCGAAACCGACCGTCGTTGTCGCGCAACAGGTAATTAAGAGCAACGGGCGCGTCTTTCTTCGGATGCAGAATGGTTTCAACAATGATCCCAACGCCGTTCGGCCCTGGACGGACGCCTTCGGTGGAGAATCGTTCGCTGTCGAATTCCTTAAAACTGGCGGCGTAGTTGGCGACGCTGAATCGGCTGAACGCCTCGATCAGATGGGTTTGTTGTGCAGACGTAAAACTGTTCCACAGCGGGCCAACGGACATGCGGGTCATTAAAGGAATTTTGAAAAATGTTTCAACGGCAGGCGCCAGAATCGCCACGCGCCCTTGGAAGCCCAAGTTTGGGCCGTCTTTCATCACAGAGATCAAGGTCTGGTGAAAAGCTTCAACGGCTTGTTGAGCATTGTTGTTTTGGTTGGAGACGGTTTGTGCGTGAACGAGCGCGCCGATCATCAAAAAGATCGCAAAGACAAAGGCGATCAGTGCCGGCATATTAAAAATCCTTATCGCAGCGTCGTGCTCGAAAAGCAGAGACACGGTGTGCTGACTATACATTCTTAGGTCGCTTTGCGCCACCTTCCAATCGAATAAAGACGGTCCTTTGCGGCTTCGCCGGATTAAAACAACAGCCTTATCTCCAAAACAATCGATTTGCTGTTTTCGGCAAGTTTTTTGCGTAAAATTAGATGATTTCAGGGACCATGTTCCCAGTTGCTCGAACCAAGGACAAAGGTCTCCCTTATAATCCCCGACGACCAGGAACATAGTCTCTGCATTCATCTAATTTTTATTCAGAAGAGTTCCACAAGAGCGAAAAGACCAATAAACCGCTAGATCAATCATGACGCGCTGCGGCGTTACTGGTCTAAAAGCGCCGACGCTTCCGGGTCAGAAACATCAAATCCCAAGTTCTTCCAAGAAACCAACAACTGCGACGACAATGGCGCCGATACGTCAATCACTCCACGTCTCGGATGCGGCAAACACAACCGACGCGCATGCAAATGCAACCCTCGCGCCAATTCCATCGACGAGACATCCGATTCGCTTCCCCCATATTTGGCGTCTCCCACAATCGGAGTCCCAATCGCCGCCAAATGAACGCGAATCTGATGCGTTCGTCCCGTCAAAGGCTCCACGGCGACCCACGCCGCTTGTTTTCCGACATGGTCCAAAACACGATACAATGACGTCGCGGGTTGTCCTTTCTCATTATTCACCACCATGCGTTCGCCGCCGCGCTCCACGGCCTTGATCAGAGGAGCATCGATTCGACCCTGCAACGGACGCGGAGCGCCTACCGTCAGCGCCCAATACAACTTATGAGCATTGCGCGTTCGAAACGCTTCGGCCAACGCCGACGCCGCCTTCACATTGCGCGCCAAAAGCAAAACCCCGCTGGTCTCTTTGTCCAAACGATGGACTAAGCGCGGCCTCTCCGAAGCTTCGACCTGAAGTCCGTCCAGCATTCCATCCAGATGACGTGTGGCTGCTCCCTGCTGCCAAGTGCAGGCTTCTCGATCAAAGAATCGTCTCGATACAGCACAAGACTGCGCACAAACGCTATGTCGCTCGTTGCGCGTCTCGCTCTTTGATCGATTGCGCGCGCCGATCGTTGTTTCGGTCGCCTTCGCGTCCACCATTTGAGCGGAATCGTATCGTCTGCCCGGATTCCAAGCGTTCTCCAGCTTCACTCGCCGCCCATCAACATGGTTGTCCGGTGCGCAAGGCTCCAAAAGCCCGTGATTCACTGTCGGATAAGCCGGCGAAACCAACGATCAAACGGATTTCCGCCTCATCCACGCAACCGTGCGGCTCTGCGCCGTGCGAGAAGTCTCTTCGGTCATATGGACAACGTCCGAACCAACCACAATCCCACGAATAACCCTCCTACCGATAAGATGACCGACGACAGCGCGTATCCTGTCGCCGCCGCCCATTGATTGCGCTCGATCATCAAACCGACGTCGAGCGAAAATGTTGAAAAGGTTGTGTAGCCACCGAGAATCCCGACCGTCAGAAAAGCGCGCAAGGTAAGATTCGGTTGCCAAAGCAATGCTCCAAGCTCGACCAGTATTCCCATCAAAAGAGAACCGGAGACATTGATGATCAATGTTCCCCAGGGGAACCCCATGCCGAGCCAACGGCTGATTTCTCCCATGGCGAGATAACGACCGACAGCGCCTAAAGCGCCGCCT
>CAUYUA010000070.1:0-4177 GCA_963575675.1 Azospirillaceae bacterium | reverse complement strand
CCGAACGATTTCGGGACGATGTCCGAGGGTCCGTTCACAACATTTCGCCACTCTCTGCGCCAACTCATGCAGACGGCATGACTTTTCCCCCCCGAGATTGAACACTCCATCTCCGATTTCTGCTGCGGGCAGATCCAAGGCGTGAATCAGCGCGCGCACGACATCCGACAGCGCGATAAAATTGCGCCACTGCATCCCGGAGCTTTGCAACACGATTCGACCACGTTGCGCGGCTTGGCGACAAAAATCATTGCCGATCACGTTCCAGCAATCAATTTTTGGATGAATTGGGGGCCCCAGTCCATTGGACAACCGCAGGACCATTCCTAGGATTGACTTCTGATCATGGGCTGACAGGACGTAATCTTCGGCCAAACGGTGACTGATTGCATAATGAGTTTCGGGGCGCGTTGGGGTCTCTTCGGTTACCACGCCTGCCGCGCGCTTTCCATAAACTTTGACTGTCGAAAGATAGAGGAAACGCCTGACGCCGCAACGTTTGGCGGCTTCCAGCAACGCGAGCGCCATTAAACCGTTGTCGTGAACGGCTTGACGAGGATCGGCTCGACACCCTGATTCATTTAGCGTCGCCAGATGCACGATTGCGTCGACGTCTTGACAAAGATCATCTAGATTTTCGGCTGCGCGCCAGGTTACGGCTTTAATTTTATGAGCAAGGGTCAAAACCGTCTCTGGACGTCGAGACGTCACAATGGTCTGAATATCGTCGGATCGCGTCTTGTTGAGCGCAGCGACCAAACGTCCTCCGAGATACCCGGAACCGCCGGTAATTAAGATCGTTTTGGTCATTTGCGTCTACTTTCTGATTTTATCGTAAGAAGGTTTTATACAGACAAACTGGTTGATGGGAAGATCGCTTCGCGATGGGGGGATCGTTTGCGGTTATGCTCATTGCTTAGGAGGACGACGCGGACGGCCTTCTAATTTATTATTCCATGACGACGGCAGTGTGTTATTTTCGGTCTTTTCGCAATAGCCCTGCACAGAACAAACACCAAAACCACAATTACCTCTTGCGTCAATCGTGCGACTGTTCATGATAAAGCGTCTTTCCGGATAAAGGCTCTTTGCGCAATGTCGACGACTCTGCCCTCTGACTCCGGCTCGCGCTCCAACGCTCCTTCGGTTGCGGATTTGCTTCAACAAGCTTTTGCGCTTCACCGCGCGGGCCAGCTTAAGGAAGCCGTCCAGGGGTATATCCACGTTCTAAAACTCGACCCGAACAACGTAGACGCTCTGCACTTGTCCGGCTTGGTTTTGAGAGCCTCTGGCAAGAACCCGGACGCCGAGAAAATGATTCGACGCGCCATAGCGCTTCGTCCAACTTTCGTCGAGGCGCATTACAACCTCGGAAACACGTTGTCTGCTTTGGGGAAAGTCGACGAGGCCATAGAATCCTACGAACATGCGATTTCTTTGCAGCCTGATCACACGACGGCTCTTTACAACCTCGGCAACCTCCACCGCAACCAAGGTAAATTCGACGACGCGGTTGCTTGTTTTCAAAAGGCGGTCAAATATAAGCCGAGCTACGCCGAGGCGTGGCATAATCTTGCCAACGTCTTCAAGGAAATGGGCGAAATTATCCTTGCGGTCGAGATATATCGCAAAACGCTTAGCTTGGTCCCCGATTTGGCCGAGGCGCACTATAATCTCGGTTTGTCTTTGATGGCTCTGGGCCAGTTTGAGGAAGGGTTCCGAGAATATGAATGGCGTTGGAAGGTCGACACTTTTCCGTCTCCGAAACGCAACTTTTCTCAACCGCAATGGGACGGCTCAGCGTTTCCCGGCCGCTGTTTGTTGGTTCACGCCGAGCAAGGGTTAGGGGACGTCATCCAGTTTTGTCGGTATTTGCCTATGCTTCCGTCGCGTTCCGGGGGCGGGCGGGTTATGTTGGAATGCTTGCCGTCTCAAATGGGCTTGCTCGGCCGTTTAGAGGGGGTGGACGCGGTGGTTCCGGCGGGACAACCTCTTCCGCCTTTTGATCTGCAAGTCCCGATATTGAGCTTGCCATTTATCTTCAAGACTTCGTTGGAGACTATTCCGAACGCCTGTCCGTATTTGACGCCCAATCCTGAGCGGGTGTCTTTATGGCGGAATCGGATGGGAGAACAACAAGACGTTGTCCGGATCGGTTTGGTGTGGGCCGGCAATCCGCGTCATGGGAACGATAAGAATCGTTCATTGTCTCTCCGGCAATTTTTTGGTCTTCCGATGCAGAAGATGATCAAATACTACAGTTTGCAGAAGGACAAGGCGGCGGAAGAGATCAATCAATTCGGTTTGAGCGGCGTTATCCCGGACCTTGGCAAGGACATCAAGGATTTTGAGGACCTTACCGCCGTCATTTCTATTTTGGACTTGTTGATTACCGTTGATAGCGCTCCGGCGCATGTTGCGGGTGGTTTGGGAAAACTGGTTTGGACGCTTTTACCGTTTTCTGCGGATTGGCGATGGATGACGGAGACGTCTGAATCGCCGTGGTATCCAACGATGACTTTGTACCGCCAGTCTCAAGCTGGGGCGTGGGACGATGTGTTGGCCCGGATCGTCACGGACATCGCTGGAGTTATGGCGGCGATCAACGCTTCTTAGAGCCTGCCCGGAAAGAATGTCAATGTTTCCGGCGACCTCTCGGACAGGCTCTTAAACACCCAAGCCGATTTTCTGTGGGTTGTTCCGAACTCTCGACTTTGAGCGCGAGAGGGATTTCCGTATTTCTGTCTTTTCTTGGTGACGCTTTTTGCTTGGCGGTAAAAATATGTCTCGTAAGATTCTCTGCACGGTCGGAACGCGACCGGAAGTCATCAAAATGGCTCCGGTGATCGCTGCATTGCGACGTCGCCCGTGGGCGGAAGTCCGTGTTTTGGCCACGGCTCAGCACCGTGAAATGCTTGACCGCAGCATGGCTGCTTTTGGTTTGGATCACGAGATCGACCTTAACCTGATGAGGCCGGGTCAGAGCTTGGCGCAACTCACCTCTCGCCTGTTCGAGGCTTTGGAGCCGACTCTTCTGCAAGAGAAACCTGATTTGGTTTTGGCCCAGGGCGACACCACGACGGTGATGGCTATGGCGATGACTTGTTTTTACCTGGGGATCCCGTTTGGACATGTTGAAGCGGGATTGCGCACCGGCTCGTTGAACAACCCGTTTCCGGAAGAGTTTAATCGCGTGGTTGCGGGTCGCGTGGCTCGACTGCACTTTGCTCCCACCGAGCGTCAGCAACAGTTTCTTTTGGCGGAGGGGGTTGATCCCGAGACGATCTTCGTGACGGGAAACACTGTGATCGACGCTTTGTTGGAGACTGCGGGCCGGAAGCCGAATTTAGGGTTTACGTTTCCGGAGGATCAAAGACTATTGCTTTTGACGGCGCATCGTCGCGAGAATTTCGGGGCGCCATTACGCGAAATTTTTTTGGCGGTGCGAGATCTGGTTGAGCGCCATCCTGATTTATGCGTTCTTTATCCGGTTCATCCCAATCCGAACGTGCAAGACCCTGCTCGGGCTCTTCTGGGCGGGGTTGATCGCATCCATCTTTGCGAGCCGTTGGATTATCTTCCGTTTGTTGCGGCGATGCAAAGGGCTTACATTATTCTCACGGATTCCGGGGGCGTTCAGGAAGAGGCTCCGGCGTTGGCGAAGCCGGTGTTGGTGTTGCGTCGCGAAACGGAGCGTCCGGAAGCGGTTGAGGCTGGGGTGGTCGATTTGGTCGGCCCTGATCGCGGGTCTATTTTGGCCAAGACCAGTCTTTTGTTGAACGATCCTGCGGCTTATCGCGCGATGGCGCGCGGTGTTTCTCCTTATGGCGACGGTCGCGCGGCGGAGAGGATTTCCGGGATCATCGAATCTTTTTTTGCCGCTTCCCCCTCTTAAGGATCGCCTCAATGATGAAGACGCTTCGGGCGATTGAGGATTTGCCGAAATTAACATCGCTCTATTTGTTTGGCGCCGGGGAAGGCGGACAAGCCTTGATGCGGCTTCTCGACAAGCGGTCGGATTATCCGGTGATTGGTTTTGTCGACAACCAAAAAACCGGAACCGTCGCAGGAAGGCCTGTGTTTTCGGTTGAGCAGATCAAGGCGTTGCCGAGCGGTTCTTATGCTGTGGTGATCACCAGCATGCATTTTTATGAGATTTCTGCTCAACTTCGCCACA
>CAUYUA010000069.1:0-4183 GCA_963575675.1 Azospirillaceae bacterium | reverse complement strand
GGCGGTCGCGCCCCCCTTATAATCCCCCACGACCAGGAACACAGTCCCTGGACCCATTTAACCTTTATTTCTTCAAATGCCTTTCAATCAAAGCCTCCGCAATCTGGACGGCGTTCAACGCCGCGCCCTTGCGCAAATTGTCGGAGACCACCCACATATTCAAACCATTCTCAATGGTTGGGTCTTCGCGAATACGGCTGACATACACCGCATCCTCGCCGACGCACTCCACCGGAGACACATATCCCCCCGGCTCGCGCTTATCGACGACGCACACACCCGGCGCCGCGCTGAGAATCTCCCGAGCCTGCTCCGTCGTGATCGGTTTGGCGAACTGCAAGTTCAACACTTCCGAGTGTCCGACAAACACCGGCACACGCACGCAAGTGGCGATCACCTTAATCAAAGGATCGAGAATCTTTTTGGTCTCGACCACCATCTTCCATTCTTCCTTGGTCGCGCCGTCATCCATGAAGACGTCGATCTGAGGAATCAGATTGAAAGCGATCTGCTTGGAAAATTTTCTCTTCTCAATGGGATCGTTAACGTAAATGCCGCGCGTCTGATTGAACAGCTCGTCCATCCCGTCGCGCCCGGCGCCCGAGACGGATTGATACGTAGAAACCACAGCGCGCGTGATTCGCGCAAAATCATGAAGCGGCTTCATCGCCACGACCATTTGGATGGTCGAGCAATTGGGGTTGGCGATGATGTTTTTCTTGCTGTAACCAGCCAAAGCCTCCGGATTGACTTCCGGCACCACCAGAGGCACATCCGGATCCATGCGGAAATAAGAGGTGTTGTCGATCACCACGCATCCAGCCTTGGCGGCCTTCGGCGAGTACTCAGCCGACACCTTGGCGCCCGGCGACGACAAAGCAATATCCACGCCCGTGAAATCAAAAGTGGCGAGGTTGCGAACCTTCAAGGTCTTGTCTTCGCCGTAGGACAGCTCTTTGCCCACTGACCTTTCAGAAGCCAGAGGAATCACTTCATCCGCCGGAAAATTCCGCGCCGCCAAAGTGTTCAAGATTTCCCGACCGACATTGCCGCTGGCGCCGATGACCGCAACTCTATATCCCATTGTCTCCGCCTGAGGTTAGATGCGTGGGTTTGGACGACGTCGCTTTCAGAGTTTCACCGAATCGATCGTCGCATCCGGATCGTTTGCGCAATCGCGGACGAGGGTGGAGTATGAAGTATTTGCGTCATTGTCGCAAATACGTAAAGTTCCTAAGAGCCTGTCCGGAGAGAATATCAATCCTCCTAGCGCATCCGATTGTTTTTCCTCCCCGAACGCGCCGGAAACGTCGATATTTTCTCCGGACAAGCTCTGAAATCACGAAACCAAAGGCGGATGGAGAACGACGCGCCATGGCAAATATCGGGGACATTATCGCGGCGGCCATTAAAAAGGCCGACACCTCGATGTTTAACGAGAACTACGCCAAACAAGCGGCGGCAGTGTTGCAAGCGTTGAACAAGGCCGGGTATGAAATCGTCCCGCGTCGGCCATCCGAGGCGATGATGAAATATATCCAAGAAAACATGCCGTTCGGAAGAATGCGGCCAAGCGAGTTGTCCGCACAGCTTTATGTGTTGATTGTTGAAAATGCGCGACGTCTTGACGAAAAGTAAAAATCGCGTCTGACGTCAACGACCTAGACTGCTCCGAACAGATTTTTAGACAAAAATCAGATAGGGCCAGAGACTGTGTTCCCAGTCGCTCGGACCAAGGACAAAAGCCCTCCCTTATGATCTCGAACGACTGGGAACACAGTCCCTGGCCCTATCTAATTTTTCATAAGGAAAAGACATGACCGATCATGTCGAATGTTTGGTTATCGGCGCCGGCGTCGTGGGGCTGGCGATAGCGCGGGTTTTGGCGCAATGCGGACGCGAACAATCGTGGTTGAAGCCACCCACGCCGTGGGCGCGGGAACTCCGCACGTAATTCCGAAGTGATTCACGCCGGAATCTACTATCCCACCGGAAGCGTCCGCGCGTCTTTGTGTAGAGGGGCGAGACTCCTTTACGCGTTTCGCAGTCACACTGTGTGCATCAGCGACTCGAAAATTTTAGTGGCGACCGACCCAACGCAGATTCCAAAATTAGACGCCCTGCATAAACAAGCTCAAGCCAACGGCGTGCATGATCTACAACGCTTATCTCCGGAAGAAGTCCACGCGCGCGAACCGCAGATTAAATGCGTCGCTGCGTTGTTTTCTCCCTCCACCGGCATCATCGACAGCCATGGCTTGATACTGGCGCTTCAGGGGGACGCAGAGAAAAACGGCGCGGTTGTGGCTCTTAACAGCCCCGTCATCAGAGGACGAGTGCGCCCCGAAGGCGGATTCGAGGTGGAGATCGGCGGCGCTTCTCCCTCTCGGATAACCTGCTCGACGCTGATCAACAGTGCGGGATTGGGGGCTCAAGGAGTCGCGCGAGCAATCCACGGAAACTCAGCCCCAATGATTCCGCCTCTCGTATTGGCGAAAGGAAATTACTTCACACTTTCCGGATGCCGAACGCCGTTTCGTCACTTGATCTACCCCATGCCCGACGATGGAGGATTAGGAGTGCATGTGACACTCGATCTGGCGGGACAAGCGCGATTCGGGCCGGACGTCGAGTGGCTGAGCCATAACGACGTCTTACAAATTGACTACAGCGTCGATCCAAAACGGGCAGATGCTTTTTATGGCGCAGTTCGGCGGTATTGGCCAGAATTGCCGAAAGAGTCGCTGGTTCCGGCGTATTCAGGCGTCCGCCCAAAACTAACGGGACCAGGACAATCTGCGGCTGATTTTATGATTTTGGGGCCAAAACATCATAAATCTCCGGACTTGTTCATTTATTCGGAATGGAGTCGCCTGGGTTGACGTCGGCGTTAGCAATCGGAGAACATATCCTCACAATTTTACAAACCCCATCCCATTAAAAAATCAAATGGGTCCAGGGACTGCGTTCCTGGTCGTGGGGGATCATAAGGGGGGCCCGACGGCCCCTCTTATTTGCCTGAAGGGCAAAGAGTCTCGAAGCCGCGCGACATTTCGCCTGTTGAGCGAATGCCCTATTGGATTTCGGTCTTCCCCTTCCCCCCTGGGTTAAGATATCCTTTTTTCCCGCAATGGATATTCCTCATAGCTCCGATAGCCGAAGATCGCCATGAACAAAGGCAAGAACAAAGTGAGAGGCAAAGGCGTGATCGCCGGAGCCAAACGCGACCGAGTTGCAACATCTGCGACTTTGGAACAGCCTGTTTCGGTTTTGCCTGTGATTGCCGCTGCTGTGGAAGAAGCTCCACCGGCGGATTTTTCGGACGCACCCAATGCTCAAGAAACGGTGACGTCTGCGATTTTTCCAACCGTTGAAGCGGCCTCGATTGAGACGCCAAACGAGGAAACTTCAGAACAGAGCCGTAAGATTGAGCATCCCACAGATTTGGCGGCGACAAAAGACGCGGAACCAACGACGCTGAAACAAGTCCTTGCGGATAAAAAAACGACAACTGAGAATCGCATTAACGAACTCACGACGTCCTTGAGTTCGCGCGAATCAGAACTAAGCACGCTCAAAGAGGCTCTTGCGGCGGAAAAAACGGCGACGGAAAACCGAGTTAAAGAACTTACTGCGTCCTTGGAAACGCGAGGATCAGAACTCACGATCCTCAAAGAAACCCTCGCGAAAGAAAAAACAGCGGCGGAGAACCGCATCAACGAACTCACTGCGTCCTTGGAAACGCGCGGGTCGGAACTCACAGCCACAAAAGAAACTCTCGCGAAAGAAAAAGCGGCGGCGAATGGCCGAATCAGCGAACTCGCGGCGTCCTTGGAAACGCGCGGGTTAGAACTCGCGACCCTCAAAGAAACTCTCGCGAAGGAAAAAGCGGCGGCGAATGGCCGAATCAGCGAACTCGCGGCGTCCCTAGAAACGCGCGGGGCAGAACTCGCGACGCTTAAAGAAACTCTCGCGAAGGAAAAAGCGGCGGCGGAAAACCGCATCAATCAACTCACGACGTCCTTAGAAACACGCGAATCAGAACTCGCAGCAGAAAAAGCGGCCTCAGAAGATCGCGCCAAAAAACAAGCCGCAGTCATTGCAGAGCGCGACTCGGAGTTGATCAAACTTCACGCCGAACGTGACCGCCTAACCTCTGAACGGCGACGGCTGACGACAGAAC
>CAUYUA010000068.1:0-4264 GCA_963575675.1 Azospirillaceae bacterium | reverse complement strand
CACGTCATGATCAAAACATCACAGATGCGAATATCGGCGATTGGAGATTTATTTTGCCGCAGAGCCCGCAATGTCGCGCGATTCTTTAAAAGCGACCGAACGCCGTTTTTTTGTTTTTCCCACTTGGCGTGAAGATCGCAAACAAAACAATCAAACGCCTCGATCGCCTCACGCATCCCCGGTCGCCCATTCGGAGAACGCCAACCGATCAACACCCCTGCATTGCGCGCAACACGCCACAAAGCGCGAGCGAAACCAACATCCTCCACCCAGAAGACATGCCGCCCGCCGCTTTGAATCGCCTCGATCATTAACCAAGCGCGACACAAAGGCGCCGAATTCTCGCGCAGGCTTCTATCTCCAACATCTGAAGCGTCCCAAGCAAGTCGATCATCGCTCGAACGCAACAAAAAAGAGTCTATATTGATGAGTGTGTCTTTGTGCTGCTCTGCGATGCGATTCAGGGCTTCGCCAACGGGGCCGTTGTCAATGAGAGGGCAAAGACGCAAGACGTCCCTGAAAATATTCGTAATCTTGGCCAAAAATCCACACCATCCACGGAACATCATCATGCGCGCCCCAAGACAAAGAATTCGAGTCGCGGATCGGCAAAAGAACCCCTTGGCCCGTCACTCCCCTAAATCTCCCGCATCGAGAAAAACCAACCAAAATCAAATGAACAGAAACGAGAAAGGTCCAGGGACTATGTTCCTGGACCCTTCTAATTCACTATCTTTGTTTCCTGTCGATGTTTGCAGATATTTTATCGCTCAGGCAGCTTTCTGCCGAATCTCCAAACGGCTCCATACATCCAGCAAAGCATCAACCAAACGCGACATCGCAGCGTCATCGTGCAAAGGCGTCGGCGTAATCCGCAATCTCTCGGTCCCTCGCGGCACCGTAGGATAGTTGATCGGCTGAATATAAATGCTATGCCGCTCCATCAATTCATCGCTGGCGCGCTTGCACAAATGAGCATCGCCAACCAACAACGGAACAATGTGGCTATCGGACATCATAACCGGAAGCCCCACGTCGCTCAACCTCTTTTTCAACGTCGCAGCGCGTTCTTGATGCCTCTCGCGTTCGACCTGACTGGTTTTAAGGTAACGAATACCCGCCAGCGCCGGCGGCATACAGGAGCAAGCGAAGTAGAGAAAATAAAGCTGGCGGCGAAACTACGAACGCAATCTACAAGAGCTTGGAACCCGTAACATAGCCTCCCCATAACGCCGAAGGCTTTTCCGACGTCCCTTCGATGACCGTCAGACGATCCATGCAACCATCGCGTTCAGCGACGCCCGCGCCGCGCGAGCCATACATACCAACAGCGTGAACTTCATCCAGATAAGTAATCGCGCCGTGTTTTTCGGCAACGTCGCACAACTCGCTGATAGGGGCGAAATCGCCGTCCATCGAGTAAACCGATTCAAACGCGACCAATTTAGCGCGCTCTTTGGGGAAGCGGGCGAGCAGATGATCAAGGGGTTCCGGATCATTATGACGGAAGATATATTTCTCGGCGCCGCTGTCGCGAATGCCGGAAATCATGGAATTATGATTAAGGGCGTCGGAGAAAACCACGCAATCCGGCAACATGCGAGCCAACGCGCCCAGTGTCGCCAAATTCGAAACATACCCTGAAGTAAAAAGCAGAGCAGCTTCCTTCCCATGAAGATCAGCCAACTCTTGTTCGAGCAAAACGTGATAGTGATTGGTGCCGGAGATATTGCGCGTTCCACCGGCTCCGGCGCCGCATCGATCCAAGGCTTCGTGCATAGCCCGAAGAATAACCGGGTTTTGCCCCATGCCGAGGTAATCGTTACTGCACCAAACAGTGACTTCACGCGGGGTCTCCCCGCCATAGAATGTGGCGCGCGGAAAATCTCCCGCGTGTCGCTCAAGATCAGCGAACACCCGGTAGCGGCCTTCGCGCTTTAGAGCAGCGATCTGGTTGACGAAAAAAGTCTCGTAATCCATCACAGAGGTTCCGTTGCGGGAGCGATCGACAGTCTTTGACGACAACGGACGATACTATACACCGAACGCGCGATATCGAAATTTATTTTCGTTCATGTTCTCGGATCACGCGGCGGCGATGGCCTGACAGAAGGCGCGGACGGCCTCCGCCGGACCTTCCGGATGATTCCACACAGCGGTCACCACCGCGATGAAGTCAGCCCCGGCGCGCACCAACGGCGTGCAATTCTCCGGCGTAATCCCACCAATCGCCACGCACGGAACTTCCATCAACTCGCTCCACCACGAAAGCAATTCCGGCTCGGGACGATAGAGCGAGGGCTTGGTGGTCGTCGGATAGAACGCTCCGAAGGCCACGTAATCCGCGCCGACCTCTCCGGCCTCCATCGCCAAATGGCGACTGTCGTGACACGTGACGCCGACAATGCCGTCAACGCCGATCAGACGCCTCGCCTCGGCGTAAGGAGCGTCTTTCTGACCGATGTGAACGCCGTCACACCCGGTTTCCACCGCAAGGTCCGGACGATCGTTCAGCAAGAACGCCACATCGCGCTGTTGCGCCACCGGTCGCAGAGCATCGCAAGCGCGACGGATCTCGTCATCGGCGCAATCTTTCAACCGAAGCTGGACGCACGCCACATCGCCCGCGTCAAGAGCCGCCGCCAGAATGGGCGCAAAATTCGCCGGATCCAAAACGGGCGGCGTCACCAAATAAAGGCGACAAGACGACATCGGAACATCCACAAATATGCATAACGGAAAAACCCTCAGAGCGTCCGAAAACGGCTCTGAGGGCTCAAGAACCAACAAACGCCTTACAACAGAAAACGAGGAAAGTAAAACGCCTCCTGATCCATTGACGACGTTCTTCAGACGGGACTCAAAACGACTTAAGCCACGTCGCCCTTGTAGATTTGAACGATCTTGTCGAGAAGAGCCAAAGCGTCTTCCCGTGAGCGCTGGAAGCTATTGCGTCCAATGATCGAACCATTGCCGCCGCCATCGCGAATCGCGCGGGCGTCTTCGTAAACGCTGTCTTCGCCCTTGGCGGCGCCGCCCGAGAACACAACGATGCGACGACGATTGAAAGCGGCCTCCATGATGTGGGAGACACGCTCCGACTGCGTGGCGATCGGGATATGCTTGGCCTCGTACACCTTCTTGGCGTCGGGATTTTCGAGGTCAGCCGAAGGCAGCTTCACCTTAATGACGTGCGCGCCCAGCAAAGCGGCCATATGAGCGGCGTAGGCAATAACGTCAACAGCCAGCTCGCCGTTCTTCGACAGGTTGCCGCCTCGCGGATACGACCACAACACAACGGCCAAACCACTGGCTTTGGCTTCAGCAGAGAGTTCACGGAACTCCTCATACTGAGCATACATAACATCGGAGCTTGGATAAATAGTGAAGCCGATGGCGGCGCAACCCAGGCGCAGAGCGTCTTTCACCGAGCCGGTAACGGCCTGATCGGGAGCTTCCTTTTCACGAGACAGGCTGTTGGCGCTGTTCAGCTTCAGAATGGTGGGGATTTGTCCGGCGAAGGTGTCCGCTCCGGCTTCCAACATGCCGAGCGGCGCCGCATAGGCGCTGAGCCCCGCGTCGATCGCCAATTGATAGTGGTAGTGAGGATCATACCCCGGAGGATTCGGCGCAAAACTGCGGGCCGGGCCATGCTCGAACCCCTGATCGACCGGCAAAATGACCAATTTTCCGGTGCCGCCCAAGCGACCTTGCATCAAAATGCGGGCTAAGTTGCCTTTCACGCCAGGAGTGTCGCTCTCGTAGAAAGACAGGATCTTCTTGACTTCCGGGGTCATTTTCATAGCTGATTCCTATGGTTTAACCGCGGCTTCGTTCGAGGGGCTTGCCCTGTCCCGCAAGGCCAGAACGGTTTTATCACAAACAAACGCACGATTTCACACCGCAGCCACATACTTCGGCCGCTTATTTATATCGGTTTGGCAACACACCACAACGGCTTTGGAATACGTCAACTGCGACAAAATGTCGCTCATAAGAAAAAAACAAATCAAGCCTAAAAAAACGCCGGTTCTTTCCAAATAAAACAATAGAACACAAAAAAACTGGAGTGGGCCAGGGACTGAGTTCTTGGTCATGGAGGATCATAAGAGGAGAGCGAAATCTCCCCTTATTCGCAAAGCGATTTTCCCTTGGAAGGTTTTGTCTTCGCTGACGGTCAATTTCAGTGTTTTATAGTCGCCAACTTAATATACTCCGTTCGGTTGAGAACCCGAGAATCATGCGGCCTTCTCAAGCGGCCTTC
>CAUYUA010000067.1:0-4334 GCA_963575675.1 Azospirillaceae bacterium | reverse complement strand
TATGATCTCAATTCCGTTGGGCGTTCGAAAAGCCGTGCGCGACGGCTCCACCTTCGACGTCTGGACCAGCGCCATCGTCATCATCGGATACGCCATTCCCGGATTTCTCTTCGCCGTGCTGTTGATCGTCGTCTTCGCCGGAGGCCGTTATCTCTCGTGGTTCCCATTACGTGGTTTGGTCTCTGATAATTGGGCGAGCCTCTCTTGGTGGCGACAAGCCTTCGACTATATGTGGCATATCACGTTGCCCGTAACCGCACTGGTGATCGGCGGCTTCGCCAGCCTCACGATGCTGACCAAAAACTCCTTCCTGGAAGAGATCAACAAACAATACGTCACCACCGCCCGCGCTAAAGGACTCACCGAGAACCGCGTTTTGTACGGCCATATTTTCCGAAACGCCATGTTGATCGTGATCGCCGGCTTTCCTGGCGCCTTCATTCACATCCTCTTTACCGGGTCTCTGCTGATCGAGGTCATCTTCTCTTTGGACGGGCTGGGATTGTTGGGATTCGAAGCCGCAATCAACCGCGACTATCCCGTGATGTTCGGAACGCTCTATTTCTTCACTCTACTGGGGCTGATTATGAATTTGGCCGGAGACGTTATGTACGTCGTCGTGGACCCCCGCATCGATTTCGAGGCCCGTTAAACTCATGACCACCTCCGAACCGAGCCTCGATAAATCCGATCTTGCGCCGATTGAACCACATAAGAGCAAACCTCACGACAGCGGCTTCGCACGCTCCCCTTTGGCGCGGCGACGCCTAGAGAACTTCCGCGCCAACCGACGTGGATGGTTCTCCTTATGGGGCTTTTTGTTTTTGCTGTTCATCTCGTTGTTCGCCGAGTTCATCGCCAACGATAAGCCCTTGGTGATTCGTTTCGACGACCAATGGCTCTTCCCCATCTTTCAAACCTACCCCGAAATCAAATTCGGTGGAGAATTCGCCACCGAAGCCGATTATCGCGATCCGTTTGTCCGCGAGTTGATTAATAAAAAAGGTTGGATGGTTTGGCCGTTGATTCCCTATTCTTACCGCACCATCAATTATCACATGCCGACTCCGGCGCCGTCGCCGCCTTCTCTGGACAATTGGCTCGGCACCGACGACCAAGGCCGAGACGTTGTTGCGCGTCTGATATACGGGTTTCGAATTTCGGTGCTGTTCGGCCTCACTTTGACATGCCTGTCGTCCATCGTCGGCGTGGTGGCGGGCGCAATTCAAGGATATTTTGGCGGAACCACCGATTTGTTGTTTCAACGATTCATCGAAATCTGGCATGGAATGCCCACGCTCTACCTATTGATCATCTTGTCCAGCATCGTGACTCCGAATTTCTGGTGGTTATTGGGGTTGCAGTTGTTGTTCAATTGGATGTCTTTGGTGGGCGTGGTGCGCGCCGAATTCCTTCGCGCACGCAATTTCGATTATGTGCGCGCCGCCAAGGCGTTAGGCGCGCGTGACGCTGTGATTATGGCGCGACATGTGTTGCCCAACGCCATGGTGGCGGCTTTGACGTATATTCCGTTTATCTTGAACGGATCGATCACGACCTTGACGGCGTTGGATTTTCTAGGGTTCGGCCTGCCGCCGGGGGATCCTTCGTTGGGCGAGCTGTTGGCGCAAGGCAAAAACAACCTACAAGCGCCATGGTTGGGAATAACGGCGTTTGCGGTTCTAGCAATTATGCTGAGCTTATTGATCTTTATTGGAGAAGCGGTGCGTGACGCTTTTGATCCTCGAAAAATCATACACAATGGTTAACTCTTAATAAAAAGGTTAACTCTTAATAAGAAATTCAATGGGGCCATAGACTGAGTTCTTGGCAGACTGAGTTCTTGACCGCCGGAGATCATACGAAGGGCGCAACCGCGTCCACCTCCCCTCCCTTGTTTGCCGTGAGGCAAAACTCTCGCAGCTTGCCCTATTTTTGCCTTACGGCAAAGAAGAGAAGCTTCCGTTCCCGGCTCTATTTAATATTTCACACAAGATCAAAGAGCATCTATCCGTAATCCAACAACAAGAATAACATCAGAGTTCTTTACGCTCAGGAAACACACAAGGAGTTGAGATGTCTATGAAGGGCGAAACATGGACTCCGGACAGCTGGCGATCAAAACCAATGCGTCAGATGCCGACCTACACGGATTCAGAGAAATTAGCCGCCGCAGAAAAACGGCTCCTCGGCTACCCTCCCCTGGTCTTCGCCGGAGAAGCCCGGCGATTGAAAGAATCTCTGGCTAAAGTCGCCGCAGGACAAGGCTTTCTCCTGCAAGGCGGCGATTGCGCCGAAAGCTTCAGCGAATTCAGCCCGATCGTCATCCGCGACACATTCCGCGTTTTGCTCCAAATGGCGGTGATCCTCACCTTCGGCGCCGCAATGCCGGTGGTCAAGGTCGGTCGCATGGCCGGACAATTCGCCAAGCCCCGCTCGGCAGATTTCGAGACGCTCGGCGGCGAGACTCTGCCTTCATATCGCGGCGACATCATCAATGATCTCGCCTTCAACGCCGCCGCCCGCGAACCCGATCCGGATCGCATGACACAGGCCTATTTCCAGGCCGCCGCAACCCTCAACCTGATTCGCGCCTTCGCCCAAGGCGGCTACGCCGACCTGCACAGAGTCCATCAATGGACTTTAGGCTTCGTGAGCAAAAGCCCCGCTGCAACCCGCTATCAGGAAATGGCCAACCGCCTCGATGAAACTCTGGCCTTTATGGCGGCCTGCGGGATCACAGGTGAAACGTCGCCTCAGATTCGTGAAACAGATTTTTTCACCGCCCATGAAGCCTTGCTGCTGCCCTACGAACAGGCGCTGACTCGGATCGACAGCACCACCGGCGATTGGTATGACGTTTCCGCCCATATGCTGTGGATCGGCGACCGCACCGTCAACCAGACGGCGCCCACATCGAATTCCTAAGGCGTCAAAATCCTGTTGCCGTTAAAGTCGGCCTCGACCGATCCCGACGACTTGCTTCGCGTGATCGATGCGCTCAACCCAACAACGAACCCGGACGCTTGACTTTGATCTCTCGCATGGGAGCGGACAAAGTCGGACAAAATTGCCGCCTCTGGTTCAGACGGTGAAACGCGCCGGACGGAGCATCGTATGGGTGTGCGATCCCATGCACGGCAACACCATCAAAGCATGCAGCGGATATAAAACCCGACCATTCGATCAGATTTTGGCGGAAGTTCGCGGATTCTTTGAGGTTCACAAAAACCGAAGGAACTCACGCCGGCGGCGTCCACTTCGAAATGACCGGACAAGACGTCACTGAATGCACCGGCGGCGCTCAAGAGATCACCGACACCAAATTGAGCTTGCGTTATCATACGGCTTGCGATCCGCGTTTGAACGCAAGCCAATCTCTGGAGCTGGCTTTCTTAATCGCAGAAGAACTTAAAAAAGGCCGCGCTTAAATTCCACCCACATCTCCTGAAAATCTGGGTTAGACGGGTCCAATAACTGTGTTTTTGGACCGTTTCTTTCTATTTCAGGTTTCCGTGCATATAACTCTACTCCGCTCGAAAACCGAAAAACCTCAAGAGGTCGGGGCTCCGCTCCGCCAAAGATATGTCGTTGAAACCTCTTTATTAAAGGCAACGATCATGATCGGACGTGTTGCGCGATTCTCGGCGACGGCGTGTTTCTTGGCGTTAGCCTCCCCCGCCACAGCCAAAGACACTCTGACCATCGGCGTCAGCCAGTTTCCCGCTTCACTCCACCCCTCGATCGACGCTATGGCCGTCACAAGCTACATTCTCGGCATGACCCGCCGCCCCTTCACCACCTATAATGAGAACTGGTCGTTGATTTGCATGCTCTGCACAGAGCTGCCATCATTAGAAGCCGGAACAGCCTCTTATGAAACACGCCCCGACGGACGCCCCGGCATGTCCGTCACCTATACGATTCGCCCTGGAGCCCGCTGGGACGACGGAACCCCCATCACCACCGAAGACGTACTCTTCACATGGCGCGTTGGTCGACACCCCAAAAGCGGATTCTCCAACACACAATTTTTCAACGAAGATATTTTGGAAATCACCGCCAAAAGCGCCACAACCTTCACGATCCATCTTTCCAAAAGGATGTGCGACTATCAAGGAATCAACGATTTCGAACTACTTCCGGCGCATGTGGAAAAACCAATATTCGAAGCCGATCCGGATAATTACCGCAATCGCAGCCTATACCGAACGGAGCCAACTCATGCAGGCCTATCCTACGGCCCTTATCGAATCACCAACGTCGATTCAGGATCATCATTAGTTCTAGAACACAATCCCAAATGGTGGGGAAAACCTCCCGCTTTCCAAAAA
>CAUYUA010000066.1:0-64557 GCA_963575675.1 Azospirillaceae bacterium | reverse complement strand
TCACCGCATCATAACTCGATGCGGAGGAAGAAGCGGCGGGCTGCTGTCGGCTCGGTCTGGCAGACTCCGACGACGCCGAAGCGGAACGACCTTCAAGCTGCCCCAAACGCACATCAACATCGCCGGACAATCGACTAAGACGGCTTTCCATTTGCTTGAGCGAAAGCAAAGTTTCTTCGAATCGCCCCGTCATACTCTGAACCGCGCGTTCGAGCTGCGTCATACGCACTTCGATATCGGCTGCGTGATCTGAACCTCCGGGAAGTCCTCCGCCGCTGCGCCCGATCTGCCGGTTCAGAATTTGGATTTCGTTTTCAATCCGAATGATTCGATTTTGCAGCCCGTCCGAATCGCCGCTCCAAGATTGAGCGAAAACCGAACCACACGCCAACCACAGACCGCCGCACAACAGCCCCGCCCACGCGGCCCTTTTGGGAAAAACCGAAACGACAGAAGGTTTGGAAGACGACGCGCCTCCAAAAGAGAAGACGGAAAGGGTTGAAAGTACAGTCATTGACGCTCCCCAAGAAGTCGTTGAGAACGGGGTTTCGACTCTTCTGAATAGAAATTGGATGGGCCCAGAAACCAAGCTCCCATTCGCCGGAACCAAAGGCGCCTCTTTATGCCGAAAAACGAAACTCGCGCAAGTTGCAAGGCGTGCGCCTTACAGCGATAAGAGGAACATTCGCCTCCCTTACGCCCCCGCAGCCAGGAACACAATCCCCGGCACCGTCTTAGAACCTGTCCGGAAAGAACATCAATGTTTTCAGCGACATCCGATGGATGACCGCCGGGGGCGTTGGAAACATTGATATTCTTTCCGGACAGGTTCTTAAACATCAAACGGGCTTTTAAGAATGAAAGAGAAAAAAGAAAACCGCAAACAGTATAGACAGACAAAAGAAAAACGCCACGCCGATGAAACCGAAACCCGGTTTACCGACGCGGCGCCGTTCCGAATAGTCGAATGGCCCTCGTCGAAATCAGTCGACGACGGAAACGCCACGACGATTTTGGGCCCAGGCGGATTCACCCGAACCAAGAACAGCCGGACGCTCTTTGCCGTAGCTGATGGTCTTCAAACGGTTCCCACTGACGCCACGCGCAACCAAGTAGTTTCGAACAGCGGCGGCGCGACGGTTGCCGAGGCCGATGTTGTACTCGCGCGTGCCGCGCTCGTCGCAATGACCTTCAACGGTGAAGGAGACGGAGCCGTAGTTCTTCAACCAAGCGGCCTGACGATCAAGAGTGGCGCGAGCCTCCGCCGATAGATCCGAGCGATCGAACTCGAAGAACACGCGATCGCCGACATTGGCGGCGAGGTCCTCTTGCGATCCCGGACGAATGGAGCTGGTGAGACCGCCGCCGCCGCCCGTGTTTTTGTTGGAGCTGGTCGGATCATCCGCGCAAGCGGAAACCAAAACAACGGCGAAAAGCATGCTCAAAAGTTTCAAATACATTCTTCAGACCCCCCATTGAGGCGTGTTGCAAAACGTGAACATATTGGCCGGAATCGGCTGCCGGGCGACTTTTCCGCCGTATCGCCAGACCCCGACGAATGGCGCGCGTTCCGACCTCATGATCCCGAACGCAAAGTAAAGGACGAAGACCGGAGAATCAAGGGATCTAGGGAATCAAAGGCGACCATGCCGGATCAGAGCCGTCTACCGGCGTAACGACGCTGCGCTCATTATTGCCGAAGAGATTAATCGAATATAAACGAGCGCTCCGGCTCCGGCCGTCGGAGGAAGGCGACTCACGGAAGAACATCAGAACCCGACCGTTCGGCGCCCAAGTGGGGCCTTCGATATGATAGGACTCCGCAAGAATCCGTTCGCCGGTTCCGTCGGGCCGGATCACGCCGATGGCGAAGTGACCGCCGACAATTTTGGTGAAAGCGATCAAGTCGCCGCGCGGAGACCACACGGGACCGCCATAACGACCTTGACCGTTGGAAATGCGCTGCGCGCCGCCGCCGCCTGCGCTCATAACATAGAGCTGCTGCGACCCACCGCGATCGGATTCGAACACGATCTGGCTTCCGTCGGGCGAGTAGCTGGGCGATGTGTCGATGGAGTTGCTGTTGGTCAGACGATTTTGCTGCCGCGTGCGCAAATCCAACGTGTAAATGTTGCTGTTGGCTCCTTCGGCCAAACTCATAACCACTTTGTTGCCGTCGGGCGAGAAACGCGGAGCGAAGGTCATGCCGGGGAAATCGCCCAACACCTCATGACGCGCGTTGTCGATGTTGAACAGATTCACGCGCGGCTTTTTGTTGAAATAGGACAGATAGGTGATCTCACGCGCCGAAGGCGAAAAGCGCGGCGTCAACACCAAGGTCCGACCATCCGTCAGATATTGGTGGTTCTCGCCGTCTTGGTCCATAATGGCCAAACGCTTCACGCGCTGAGTCGCCGGGCCGGATTCGGCGATGTAGACGATCTGAGTGTCGAAGTACCCATCTTCGCCCGTAATCCGCTTATAGATCGCGTCGGCGATGATATGAGCGATTCGCCGCCATCCCGCCGCTGTGGTGGTGTAGGCCATGCCGGTGAGCTGCGCTTCGGCGATGACGTCCCACAAACGGAACTCCACCCGCAAACGACCGTCGCCCTGCCCCGACACCATGCCGCCAACCAAAGCCTGGGCGTTCAGAACGCGCCAATCCGGAAAGCGCGGCGCTTGATTCAACGACGCAGCGTCTTGAATGAAGGATTTGGGATCGATCAGCTTAAACAAGCCGGAACGCTCCAAATCAGCCGACACGACTTTGGCGATGTCGGCGCCGACTCGACCTTCTTGCCCGCCGCCGCCGACGAAGCTGGGAATCGCAATCGGCACGGGTTCGATCGTGCCGCGCGTGATGTCGACCCGAATTTCGGCTCGCGCCACGCCGACGCAGAACAACGCCGCGCCAACGACCATCCAGCAAATGAGTATGCCTGCAACAACCGGAACCCGGCCCAGGCGGTGCGTAAAAGCCCTCATGATCAGAACATATCCCTGGGATTGAAAGTGAACACAATTTCTCGCCAACGATCATATTGATCCGGCGGCAACGCCAGCGGGCTGCATCTGGGGTTCAGAAGAGCCCGTCGCGCGCTTTCGGCCATAGAACGATAGGCGGGATCGGATTGATAACGAGACTTATCAACAATTTCAGCGCTATAAACCGTGCGATTGGGATTCACGACGATCTTAATGTCTACAACAAGATTCTTCTCGCGGGCGCTGGGGTCAACATTCCAGCAGCCGCTGATTTGTTGCCGCAACGCATCTTCCTCCGACACCGACAAACGATCCGACACATGCGGCGCTGAGCCGCCGCCGCCGCCCGTTCCCGCAACCGGCGCCCGAGACCCCGTCGCTCCGTGCGTCGTTCCGCCCCCGGAAGTCGATCCCGTTCCCCCAGATCCGCCCACCGACGCGCGACTCGTTGAAGTTGACGGCTTCAGACGATCGATGCTGTTGAACAGCCCCGCCAAAGGATCCGACGCGGCTGGAGACGGACGAGTCGGCTTATGCTCTCCTGGTTTCTCTCCTGGTTTATGGTCGGCGACGCGACGATCCACAGGCTTATCCGCCGGTTTGTCTGCGGGTTTTTCCGCAGGCTTGTCCGGCGGCTTGTCCGGCGGCTTGGCGCGAGGTTTAGGATTAGGCGCTTCAGCCGCGCGCGGCGGTTCCGTTCCATGAGTGTCCGGCGGTGGTTTCGGTTGTTCTGCGGGTTTGGGCTCGGGAGGCGGAGCCGGTTTATGCTCGGGAGGTTTCGGCGCAGGCGGAGGTTCAGGCGGCGGCTCCGGCGGCTTCGGCTCCGGCGGCTTCGGTTCAGGAGGCTTCGGTTCCGGCGCTCTCGGCGCTGGCGGCTCCGGCGGTTTCGGTTCCGGCGGTTTCGGCAAAGGCGGAGGAGGCTCGGGAGTCGGCGCCGTCGGAGTCGGCGGCGATGGCGGCGCTTCCGCAGTCGCCGGCTCTTGAGATGGAGCCGCCGGTTTCGGCGGAGGCGGTCCCGGCGGCAATGGCGCAGGCCCCAACGGCGAATGCATCGGCCCCGGCATCGCCGGTCCTAAGCGCGGCGCGCTGGTAAGAGCGCCGATGTCCACGATATCGACCGGAATGGCGCCGCTGGAAAGGTCCAGCCTCATCTCCGGCGGCGGCATGACCAGAACAGCCAACAGAAAGACCGCGATATGCAGCGCCGCCGAGGCGATCAGACCGTTGCGCATGGCGTCAACGAGACTTGAGGGCCGGTTTGGCCGGCGAGGACGTCACAGGCGAAGAACTCGGCGCGGATGCAGACGGCGCAGGCAGTTCGGCGACCAGAGCGACCTTTTTAAATCCGGCGGCGCTCATCGCCCCCATGACCTGCATAACTCGGCCATAGGTGAGGCGTTGATCGCCTCGCACCATGATTCGTGTGTCGGGATTGCCGCCGGAGATCGCCGCCAACATCGGCACAAGGCTCGTCAATTCAACCGGCGTCTCCATAACGAAAATAGCGCCGTCCGGTTTGACCGAAACGATCAGAGGATCCTTTTCGGTGGGCAACATCGACGCCTGAGTTTTCGGCAAATCAACCGCCACTCCGACCGACATAAGAGGAGCCGCCACCATAAAGACCACCAGCAGCACCAACATCACGTCGACGAACGGCGTGACGTTGATGTCGGACTGCGCGCGATATCCAGAACGACGATAGCGACCGCCAGATTTCTTGCCCGCAAATTGAGCGCCCATGGCCTGTTAGCTCCTGGGTTCTTCGAGGTGCCGCGACAAAATCGCAGCAAACTCTCCGGCGAAAGCATCCAGACGCTCGCCGAGGTGGTTAATGTCCGTGGAAAACTTGTTGTACGCCAACACCGCAGGAATCGCCGCCACAAGACCTAAAGCCGTGGCGAACAGAGCCTCGGCGATGCCGGGCGCCACAACCGTCAGACTGGTGTTGTTGGTGGCGGCAATTGCGGTGAAGCTGTGCATAATTCCCCACACCGTGCCGAACAATCCCAAAAACGGCGCCGTAGACCCGACCGAAGCCAAGAAAGTCATATAACGCTCGGCGTTGGCCATTTCGCGACCGATGGTCACGGACATCACGCGCTCCACCCGCTGTTGCAGGTTGGCGCGCATACTGCCGGTCGTCGGCAAACCACGATCAGAAGCATGCCGCCATTCGCGCATCCCTGCGGCGAATGTCGCCGACATCGGATCTGCGGCGCCTTTGCTCACCTGATCGAACAGAGTGTCCAAAGAGCCTCCGGACCAAAAACTATCTTCAAAATCGGCAACGCGAGCGTTAATGCGCCGCATCCGCACCGATTTTTCAAAAATGATCGCCCAACAGCACACCGACGCCGCCAACAGCAGGAACATAACAATCTGCACCACCCAATGGGCGCCCATAAACAGCCCAATCGGCGACAAATCATGCTGTTTGGCCAACGCGCCGCCCACCTGAGCGGCGTCCATCATCGTCTGGTTCATTTCTGGTTCGGTCCCCGTGTCGAAAGATGGAACAGTCGAGAAATTCCGGCTCTTGGTGTTTGCACCGAATCGCCGCGCTCCCCCGCGAACTCTGTTCTCAAAACAAACATATCCTCAAAACAGGCGTGTTCGGTCTGACGCCCTCGAAAAAACAACAAATCAAACGGGTCCAGGGACTGCGTTCCTGGTCGCTCGGGATCATAAGGGGGGAGCGAAAGCCCCCCTTATCGCCGCAAGGCGAACATCGTATTTTGCCTTACGGCAAACAAGGGGGGCTTTCGCTCCCCCCTTATGATCCCGAGCGACCAGGAACGCAGTCCCTGGACCCGTTTGATTTGTTGTTTCCTCTGCGCGTCAATAGCATCATTTTCTTAGCTCGTTGGTCCTAACCCCACCAGGGATAACCGAAAGCAACCTCAACATGAGAATATGTTGAAATTACGGATGCGCTGCAACATTTGCAAACTGCTTCAACGCCGCCCGCACAGAGGCAGGCATGCGCGCCGGTCGTCCTTGCAAATTAAGACACGCCAAACGCACTTCGGCGTGAATCAGCTTCTGATGAGCCCGCCATATCGTTTGTTCAACCTGGAAGGCGGCGCCGCCGATATCAAGCATCCGAGTGCGCACCTCCAAAGCATCGTCGAGCCGCGCCGGACTGAGGTAATCGATCTCGCATCGCCGAACGGCGAACAACACCCCCTCGCTCTCAGACAAGGCGATGTGATTCCCTCCCAAAGAGCGCAACAGCTCGGTGCGCCCACGCTCCATGAAACGCAGATAATTGGCGTAATAAACAATTCCGGCGGAATCGGTGTCTTCATAATAAACCCGAACCGGGAAAACATGAACGCCGTCATCGATTCGCCCATGGCCAATTCCGGTTTCGACAATCACGGCTTGATCATTCTCCGATCGCGTCATCATCATTGGCGTCCCATTCCGTTTCCTGCCGAACCCGCTCAACCTGCGCGCGCCCGCTCTCGTTCAACGCAGGCGCGCGCGCGAACAGATCGCCCTGCCGAGAATCGGCGGAGCGATGAGATTCGCGATTCAAACCGCCGCCTCCACCGCCGTTCCATGAGGGCGGAGGAGTCAATCCCAAATAGCTCCAACCGCGCGTCGCCAACATCCTCCCTCGCGGCGTGCGCTGCAAGAACCCTTCTTGCAAAAGATACGGTTCGATCACTTCTTCCAAAACATCCCTTTGTTCCGAAAGAGCGGCGGCCAAAGTTTCCACACCCACCGGCCCCCCGCCATAGTCGCAAGCAAGCCGCCCCAAATAGCGTCGGTCCATGGCGTCAAGACCGATTCGATCAACGTCGAGTCGGGTGAGCGCCTCATCGGCGGCGGCGGCGCTGATCTCTGCGGCCTCGGCGACGGCGGCGAAATCGCGCACGCGGCGCAACAGCCGACCGGCGATTCGCGGAGTGCCCCGCGCCCGACGCGCAATCTCGGCGGCGCCGTCGCGAGTCAGCGGCGCCTTCAGAACCCGAGCGGCGCGTTGTACAATCAACTCCAATTCTTCCGGCGTGTAGAAGTTCAGACGCTGAGGTATCCCGAAGCGCTCACGCAACGGCCTGGTGATCAAACCCGACCGCGTCGTCGCGCCAACCAAAGTGAAGGGCGGTAAATCGATGCGAATCGATCGCGCCGCCGGCCCCTCGCCGATGATCAGATCGAGTTGAAAATCCTCCATCGCCGGATAGAGAATCTCCTCGACCGCCGGAGACAAACGGTGAATCTCATCGATGAACAGCACATCGCGCGGCTGCAAATTGGTCAACAACGCCGCCAAATCTCCCGCGCGCGCAATCACCGGGCCAGAGGTCGCTCGGAATCCCACCCCCAGCTCATGCGCCACAATTTGCGCCAATGTGGTTTTTCCGAGCCCAGGCGGCCCGTGAAACAACACATGATCCAGAGCCTCTCCACGCGCGCGCGCCGCTTGAATAAACACCGCCAGGTTTTCCCGCAGCGCCTTTTGACCGACGAACTCCGACAAACTTTGAGGCCGAATCGTTGCGTCTCCGGAATCTCCAGGCTCTTCGCGGCGTTCGACCAATCGTCCCTCGACCGCGACGGAAGTCACATCATCAAACGCCGCCAAAGCCGCAGACGAAGCCGCTGACGACGGCGGCGCAGACGAAGGTAAGGGCGCGCGAGTCGCCGAACGCTTGGCCATCGGTTTGGTCATCGCCGAAAATCAACCCCGAAGACAACATCCGCAGCAACGACGCTCACAAAACCGATCATCGCGCCAGCTCCTTCAACGCCTGTCGAATCAAAGCCGAGACATCGGCGCTCTCCCCCAAAGCCCGCCGCGCCGCGCTCGCCGCCGATAACGCCTCCGACCGCCCATAGCCCAAATTGATCAAAGCCGAGGTCGCATCGGCCAAAGCTCCGGACGCCGCGCCGACAGTCGAACCCGCTCCGCCGCCGGCAAGGTTTCCGCTTGCGCCGCCGCTCGCCGCCGGACCGAGCGCCATTGCGCCGGCGCGGTCTTTCAGCTCCGAGACGATCCGCCCCGCCAGCTTCGGCCCCACCCCATCGGCCCGAGACAGCGCCACACGATCTTGCGCCGCCAAAGCCTGCAAAATCTGGTCCGGCGACAGAACCGTGAGAATCGCCAGCGCCACGCGCGGCCCCACGCCTTGCACCGTCAACAACAACCGATACCACTCACGTTCCGCAGCGTCGGCGAACCCGTGCAACACGATGCGATCATCGCGTATCTGGGTTTCGACTTGCACCGAAACGATTCCATCGCTCTCTGCGGCCGCCGTCAGGCGAGAGATCGTGCGCCCCGAGCAGAACGCTTGATACCCAACCCCGCCGACATCAATGATCACCCAATCGGCGCCTGCGCCGCCGAGTCGCCCGGTCAATCGCGCAATCACGACATGCCTCCGCTTTTCCAGACCAAGCGCGTCGCTCGATGATGCGCGTGACAAATCGCCACAGCCAGAGCATCGGCGGAATCCGCAGAGCGCGCGCATGAGCCCGGCAATAAAATCTTCACCATCGCCTGAACTTGAGTTTTGTCGGCGTGGCCAGTCCCCACCACGGATTTCTTGATTACGTTCGCCGAATACTCCGCCACCGGCAACCCCACCAACGCAGGCACCAGCAACGCCACGCCGCGCGCCAACCCCAATTTCAGCGTCGACGCGGGATTGCGGTTGACGAAAGTCTCCTCAACCGCCGCTTCGTTCGGCTGATAATGCGCCATAACCGTCATCAAACCATCGTGTAGTTGGCGCAGTCGCTCGGCCAACGGCAAGTCGCCATCAGAATCCACCGCACCGTCGCCCAGATATCTTAAGCGGTTGCCGTCGGCTTCGACCAGTCCCCAGCCCGTGTGTCGCAACCCGGGATCTATGCCGATCAGCCGAGAAACGCTCAAAACAAACCTCCGACGCATACGCGCACAAAAGACGCGCACAAAAAAACGGGTTCCAAGGGTGTTCCCTTGGCTGGAAGGGGCCGGGGGACCAGCCCCCCCAGCCAAGGGAACACCCTTGGAACCCGTTTTTTATCGAGTCTACTCAACAAGCGCTCTTTCCAGAGACGCGACTTCGCACAAGCTCTCAACCCGCAAGCTTTTCCATCAACGCCTCAGAAATGTCGAAATTGCCTTCGACCGTTTGAACGTCGTCGTTATCTTCCAACACATCCAACAATTTCAACAAACTAACTGCAACGTCTTCATCAACGGCCGTCGTATTCAGCGGTCTCCAGGTCAAACGCGCTGTTTCCGCCACGCCGAACCGCGCCTCCAACGCATCCCGCACCACCGAGAAACGCTCAATGGCGGTGGTCACTTCATGCTCGGTCTCCGACGACTCAACATTGTCGGCTCCGGCTTCTAAGGCCGCCTCGAACATAGCATCGGCGCTCGCCGCCGCCGCCGGGTAAAGCACCAACCCCATACGGCTGAACATAAAGCTAACCGAGTTGGTTTCGCCAAGAGAACCGCCATATTTAGTGAAGGCGGAACGAATCTCGGCCGCCGTGCGGTTGCGATTATCGGTAAGGGCTTCGACGATCAAAGCGACGCCGCCGGGACCGTAGCCTTCGTAACGGACCTCTTCATAAGAGGACGCGTCGCCACCGGGAGAGCCGCTGCGAATTGCGCGTTCGATGCGATCACGCGCCATGTTTTGCACGCGAGCAGCCTGAATTGCGGCGCGCAAGCGTGGGTTGGCGGCTGGATCAGGAAGCCCGGCTTTTGCGGCGACAGTGATCTCGCGCGCCAACTTGTTGAAGATTTTGGCTCGCTTGGCGTCTTGAGCGCCTTTGCGATGCATGATGTTTTTAAACTGAGAATGACCAGCCATGCGTTGTCAAAGCCTCGAACCAATTCCGATAAGCGCGGTTGAGAAGGTTTAGCACATCCTACGCGCGATCACACTCTAATGGACCGAGAAAAATTTCATTTCACGGCTATATACGCTCCGTTGATTAAGAACTCGAGAATCATGCGGCCTTCCCGAATTGAAACGGCCCACACTCATCCGGTCGTTACAAACTCCAAGTCATGGTTTCCAAAGGCCTCCCGGCCTTTGGCGGGTCGAGGGCGGAGCCCGGATTCTTTCGAAGTTTTTTTTGGGTTCTCAATTGGACAGAGTATATGCTGTGAAATCAAGCGGAACCGAAGACCGTGCTCCCAATCGCTCGGCCTCCCAATCGCTCGGCCCCCTAATCGCTCGGACCAAGGACGCTCCCCTTATTCGTTCGTGAAGCGGTCTTTCTCTAGGATCGTTCAGACTCCGGGATCGTTTAGAGTTTTAGATAACCCACTGCGCATCCCTTGCGTTGCACACTCCAAAACATCCCAAGCTCGGTGTAAATCCAAAGGCTCAATGCAATAAGGCGGCAAGAAATAGGCCACCGAACCTAAAGGTCGCAACAACATATCTTGTTTGCGAAAGACCTCCTTCAAACAAGACCCAATGCTCGCCTCATATCCCCCCTCTCCAATCGTCACCGCCGCAATGGTTCCAACCGAACGAGGACGGAATCCCACAAACCTTGAAAGACGATCACAATGAATCGCGGCCACCGCTGCGATTCGTCCTCGACAATCGTCTGAAAGCAACAAATCCAAAGACGCCAATCCCGCAGCGCAACTCAACGGGTTCGCCGTGTATGAATGACCATGCAAAAACGCCTTTTGCAATGTTTTCCCCAAAAACGCTTGATGTATCGCCTCACGCGCCACGGTGACGCCCATCGGTAAAAATCCGCCGGTCAACCCTTTCGACAAGCACACGAAATCAGGCGTCACCCCAACGCCGACGCACGCGAACACCGATCCGGCGCGGCCAAACCCCGTCATCACTTCGTCGAAAATCAATAATGCGCCTGCCGCGCGCACACGATCCGCCAGAGCCCGCAAGAAGGACGGACGACACATTCGCATGCCTCCCGCGCCTTGAACGAGCGGCTCGACAATTACGGCGGCGATCTGCGGCGTTAAAGCTTTCTCTAAAGCCGTCAACGCTGCGGCTTCTTTGGCCTCGACTGCGTCATCGCCGATCCAAGTCTCGGGATAGGGCAAGACCTCGACGGGAAACAACAAAGACTCCCAAGCCCGGAAATATCCCGAACTACGTCCAACCGACATGGCGCCGACGGTGTCTCCATGATAACCGCCCTCGAAAGCAAGAATGCGCGTGCGGTCTTCTTGCCCGATATTGGCGAAATATTGCAGAGCCATTTTCAACGCGACTTCAACGGCGGTCGATCCGTCATCAGAAAAAAACGCGCGGTCAAGATCGCCCGGCAAAAGAGACGCCAACCGCGCCGCCAACCGCGCCGCCGGAGCGTGAGTAAAATCGGCGAAAATAACTTGCTCAAGAGTTTCGGCCTGCCGAGCAATGGCGCGCGCGATATCAGGATGCGCATGACCATGCAGATTAACCCACCAAGATGAAATCAAATCAAGAACAGCGCGTCCTTCGGAAGTGTAGAGATAAGCGCCTTTCCCACGAACGGCAACCATAGGATCAGGAGCGATCGCCTCTTGAGTAAACGGCCGCCAAACATGATCGCGCGTTAAAGAAACAATATCGTCTTTCATCTGCGCCCCGAAACTAAAACAAAAAGGGCCGCCTCCGACCTCTTTTCGTCTTCATATTACACCAACGAGCCGAATGTTTGGCGCATTCGTCCCGGCGCGCGAGCGCGCGCCGCCGCAGCCACGGCAAACTGTGGCAGATCGGAGACTCTTTCCAGCTCTGCGAGCGCCAAAGCCGGTCAATGACTTGGCAGAAACTCACTGTTGTGCAACATCTGTCTGGTCGGTCCACGAGGCGGGAATGGCGCGGAATCTTCGATACATCCCTTCTTTTTTTGTTCAAACGCTTTGGTTCGCGCTGAGCGTCTCCGCCGGGCTGGGCGCGACGATCGAGAGCGCGTTTCCCGCGTCTGCGTCCGGAAGCGCGGTGATCTTTTCGTATAATCTCTTTGGGGAAGACCGCTCTCCCGCCAACAGCATCCGCCTCGATCAATTCGAAGCCCATCTTGAAGAGCTGAAATCGGAAGATTACACGGTTTTGCCGCTGTCCCGCATCATCAACGCCCTTCGCTCCGGCGAACCTCTTCCTGATCGAACAGTCGCTATAACGATAGATGATGCTTCGCGTTCGGTTTTTCGAGACGCTTTTCCTCGTCTGCGCGCCGCTGGCGTGCCTTTCACGTTGTTCGTCGCCTCTGATCCCATCGATCGCCACGTCGGAACACACATGACCTGGGCCGAGTTGCGCGCTTTGGTCAATGCCGGAGTCGCCATCGGCGCTCTTCCCGCCTCCGGCGCCGCCATGGCCGAACAAACCGACGAAGAAAATCACGCAGATATCTTGCGCACGATGAAAAGGCTGCAAACCGAACTCGGCGTAACGCCGGCCTTCTTTGCTTACCCCTATGGCGAGTATAGTTTGCAAGTGCGTTCGCGCGTTATTGATCATGGTTTTGAGGCCGCTTTCGGGCAACAATCCGGAGTCGCGTCGCCGCGCTCCGATCGCTTTGCCTTACCTCGGTTCATTCTGAATGAAGCCTATGGCAGCATCGAGCGTTTCCAGATCGCCGCCAACGCCTTGCCTCTGCCCGTGACCGACATCACGCCTGTCGATCCGGTTTTAGCGGGCAACAATCCTCCGAATTTTGGTTTTTCTGTATCCAACGACATCTCCGACGTCGCCCGGCTGGCCTGTTTTGCTTCCGGCCAAGGCCGCACGCTTCTGGAGCGACTCGACGTTAACCGTATAGAGGTCCGCATTGCGGACCCATTCCCGCCGGGACGTGCGCGCATTAACTGCACTTTGCCCGCAGAGGAAGGCCGGTGGCGTTGGTTGGGCGTCCAATTCTTCATTCCGGAAGAATGACGAATGGGTGATTAATTAATAAAATAAAATGAAAGCTGAAGAGTATCCTGGAACTGTGTTCTCAGCCGCCGGCTTCTCTTTAGTTTCATAATACGATTTATAATACGATAACCCGATTGTTGCATTGACGGGTTGATTGATCGATTGGTCAATTGGTCGCCGCATTGACAGCCCACACAACCAATGTTACCAAAGACTACGGAAAAAGAATATATACCCAGATTCCTTGAGAAATAAACTTCAAGTCCCCCCCCTCCGATCTCCCTAACCAAAGACCGGATTCTCAGGTGAACGAGGTATATTCCAACAAGGATTCAACAAACTATGTCCGTTCTTCCTTTCGATGACCGCAACGGCGACATCTGGTTCGATGGCGCCCTGATCCCATGGCGCACCGCTCAATTACATGTCTTAAGCCATGGATTGCATTACGCAAGCTGCGTCTTCGAAGGCGAGCGCGTCTACAACAGCCGCATCTTCAAGCTCACGGAGCATAGCGCGCGCCTCGCTCGCTCCGCCGAGATTCTCGGGTACGCGATTCCTTTCTCGGTTGAAGAAATCGACGCCGCCACACTTCAAGTGGTCAGAGCGCATAATATCGTCAACGGATATGTCCGCCCCGTCGCCTGGCGCGGCAGCGAAATGATGGGCGTCTCCGCTCAAACCTCCAAAATTCACCTGGCCATCGCCGTTTGGGAGTGGCCGAGTTATTTCTCACCCGAAGCCCGCATGGCGGGAATCAAATTACAAACCTCTCGTTGGCGTCGCCCGGCCCCCAACACCGCTCCCACTGATTCAAAAGCGGCGGGCCTTTATATGATCTGCACTCTGAGCAAACACGCCGCAGAGAACGCAGGATGCCACGACGCTTTGATGCTCGATTATCGCGGCTTCCTTGCCGAAGCCACCGGCGCAAACCTCTTTCTCGCCATTGACGGCAAACTCCACACCCCTACCCCGGATTGCTTCCTGAATGGAATTACACGCCAAACAGTCATTAGCCTCGCCCAAAAACATGGGATAGAGGTGATTGAGCGCCATATTCAACCAGATGAACTCAAGAACGCTCAAGAAGTTTTTATCACCGGAACAGCCGCAGAGGTTACGCCGGTCGGCCAAATCGACGATTTATTCTTTACTCCCGGCCAAATCACGAAAACCCTTCTAACTTCTTATGATGAGCTTGTCCGCTCCTAAAAGGCGAGAGACCGCACAACTCATAAAAAAACACAAAAAAATGAGACCGGGTCCAGCCTCCCCCTAGACCCGGTCTCATTCTTGTTCAAAAGAGTCAAAGGCTTGTTCAAAAGAGTCAAAGGGCATAACTTCGTTCCATGCGCTTCGAAACCCATCCCCTCCCCGCTCCAGGCGTCAGCCATGCGCATTTTCGCTCTTACGAAAGCGGATTCTTGCTGCGAACCCCACGCGGAGCAGCCCTCGGAATCGATCTAACGCACCAAGCCATATGCTTCCAACGCGCAGAACCATCAACCGTCACCCCCCGACTCTTCAATCCTCTGCCGCCAACCTCAGATCACCCTCTCGGCGGCCTTATCATCGAAGAAATACAAGGCCACCCCCCAACTCTTCCCGACGACCTGCCGATCATCGCCCAAACTCTAGCGGCCCTACACCGCCTTCCCCTCCCCCCGCCGGAGCAACGCCCACCATTAGCCTCGCCCCCAGACCCAATGGCGACTCTGGTGCGCCAAACAGAAGCTCAAACCGCCTTCTTCAACGCAGCCGGTCTCTCTAAAACGACTCTCCAACGCTTACGCGAAGACATGGAGCAAGCGCGGAAAGCAATTTCTCTTATTGAAACTCCGGCGCCGACAACGCTCATCGGCGTAGACACGCACCCCGGAAACTTTTTGATCGACGCGCAAGGAAAAGGATGGTTCGTCGATTTAGAAAAACTCTCTTACGGTTGCCCCATGGTGGATTTGGCCCACGCTGAACTTCCGACATCTTTGTTGTGGGCAAGCGGGCGCAAAATTGTATTGTCTCCGGAACAAAGCCGGATATTTTACGAAACTTGGATGAACGCCGTTCCAAGCGCATTGGCGCAAATGGCGGCGCCGTGGCGTGAAGCGACGCGACAATGGGTGCGCTTGCGGAGCCTGTCATGGATGGCGCGTTGGCGCGCCCTTACGGACTCCCAAATCGGCGCATCTTTGCCCCCTTTGCTTCGACGCGAAATCTTGGAACGAATTGAACAGTGCTTCCAATGTGACGCGCCCCAAACCTGAATAAGAATTAGACGAGACGAGGGATTGCGTTCCCAGCCTCTTAGACCACAAGTAAAAACCTCTCTTATGATCCCGAAAAACCAGGAACGCAGTCCCTAACCCCGCCTAATTCTTATTCAACCCATCACGAACAAACGCCAATAACTTCAGCGGAGCCCCCATAAGAGCCTGCCCGAAGAAAATATCAATGTTTCCAGCAGCTTCAACAAGCCAATCCATCGAGATCAAAGCCCGTAAGCGCAACAAAGCGACGGGCAGGGAATTCGATCCGATGGACGACCGCAAAGGCCGCTGAAAGCATTGATATTTTCTTCGGGCAGACTCTTAGGAAAAAACTTGCCACACAGACTAGACGATTTGTTCGATCGCTGGTATGGATGATAAGAATCCAATATGGGACGCCGTGCGCTTTTCTTGCCTGACTTTATTCTCTGTCCGCCGCGTTTTCTCCAGCGCAAACGATCAGAAAAGATCATGCAAGGTCTCAAAAACAGCAAAACGATCAAAGAATTCTGGTCGTCAGAAAAGCTTCAGACGAGGGATAGCTGAACATGGTTTTTACAGCCGCCAGCATGGTGCTGATTATGTATTTCGGACATATGTTCGACAGCCTGTCTCAGTTAATCCTCTCCACGATATTCGCTGTGGTGTGCGTCGGCTTCCTGCGCTACTACTTTTATATTGAAAGCGATCAATTCAAGATTTTTGCGGTCGGAAGCTTCATCCCCTACATTTTCTGGTCGATTTTAGAACAAATCGTGCCGATGACGGAAAAATACAGCGTTACATACTTGGTGAAAATCTTGCCGATTCTAACGGTGATTGTCGTGGGGCTGGATATGGCGACGCGATACGTCACCCGCAATCGACTATAATTTACATAAGGAAAACGCCTTCCAAAATTCTTTCCGATTTTTCTTACAAAAATACGGAATAGTTCCTCGCGCAGGGTGTTGATTGGAATGTTGGGTGGCTCAAGACCACCCTGATTTTGATGTCGATAAGCAATCCGCCATGCGCAAACCTTCTCTTTCGAAGCGGTCGGCGACCGTTGCCGCCGCTCTGATGGTCGCAACCGTTGGTCATGCCGCTTTCTGGTCCTGGCGCACAGCGCCGACCCCGGTTGCGGCGGAGATTCGACGCATCGACTCGGTCTCTTACTCACCCGCCGGCCGCAGTTACGATCCCAAATCCGCTCAGACTTCCGCAACCGACATCGATAAGGATATGGCGGCAATCGCTCAGTTCGCCGGCGGAATTCGCACATACTCAACGCTGGGCTATCAAGGCCAAGCGCCTGCCTTGGCCGCCAAGCACGGGTTAAACATCTCTTTGGGAATTTGGATCGGGAAGGACAAAGCCCGCAACGCCGAAGAAATTCAACGTGGAATTGCGCTGTCGCGATCAACTCGCGGAGTGACTCGCGTGGTGGTCGGCAACGAAGCCTTGCTGCGCGGAGAGGTCTCTGATGAAGAACTTGCGGCTTATGTGCGGCAAGCGCGCGCGGGCGTTCCACGGTGGATCAAAGTCGGGACAGCCGACGTATGGTCTGAAATCGTGAAGGCCAAAGAAACCGCCCGAGCTTCCGATTACCTGGGCGTCCACGTTCTGCCCTACTGGGAAGGCGTCCCGGCGGACCACGCGCTGGAGTGGATTCGCTTGCGGTTGCAATCGGTTCGGCAAGCGCACCCCGGAAAACCGTTGTTTGTGGGCGAAGTCGGTTGGCCTAGCGGCGGCGAGAATTTTCATCAAGCGTTCCCCTCGATCAAAGCGCAAGCGACGCTGATTCGGACTTTTGCCGCCGAGGCCAAAGCTCAACGCCTGCCGTTCAATGTGATCGAAGCCTTCGACGGAGTATGGAAAACCCAAATCGAAGGCTCGCCGGGCCCACACTGGGGCATCCTCGACGCCGACCGCGCTCCCAAATGGCCGTTGGCCGGAGCGGTTCCTGCGCCGATCGGCGAGCAAATCGGCGGTTGGACGGCGGTGGCCTTAGGCATGCTGCTCTCGGCGTTTGCCGTGACGCGACGACGCAGCAATCTTGGTTATGCGGCGGCGGCGGCGTTCGGCGCGCATCTGGTGGGAGCGTCCGCCGGATTGGCGTTAACGGGCGCGCTCGGCGAATACTTCACCTTCGGAGCCTTAACAACCTGGGGATCGGCGTTCGCCTTCGGCGCCGTGATGCTGGGAATCGCCTTCGCCGACGTCGCCGATGTGGCGCGACGGTTCTTCCTCGGCCGCGTTTCGGCTCTGTTGCCGAGAACGCTCCCGCTTTCCGGCGAAACGCCATCGGCAAACCAACCTATGGTTTCGATCCACGTCGCAGCGTGCAGAGAACAACCCGACGTTCTGGGCGCAACATTGCAATCGTTAGCCCGATTGAACTACGAAAACTATGAAGTAGTGGTTCTGATCAACAACACTGAAGATGAGTCTCTGGTGCGCCCCGTGGAAACTTTATGCGCCGCTCTGGGACCGAAGTTTAAATTCCACTGGCATCGCAAAATTTCGGGCTTTAAGGCCGGGGCTCTGAACGCGGCGTTGAAACACACGGCGCCGGAAGCGGAAATTGTGGCGGTTCTCGACGCCGACTACACGGTGTCTCCGAATTGGTTGTCGAGCTTGGTTCCCGCGTTCGCCAACCCGCAAGTGGGAATTGTGCAGGCTCCGCAAGAACACCGGGATGGCCACGAAAATCTACTGAAGGCGGCGATGTCGGCGGAATACCGTCCGTTCTTCGACATCGGAATGCAAGAAGGCCTGGTCAGTCAAGCCTTTATCTGCCACGGCACGATGATCATGCTGCGCCGCTCGGCAATGGAGAGCGTCGGTGGTTGGTCGGAAGAGGGCATTTGTGAAGACACCGAACTGGGGTTGCGAATTTTGTCCGCAGGATGGAGCGCCGCTTACACCGACGAGCGTTTAGGCGAAGGTCTGGCCCCCGACAATTTCATGCAATTCCGCAAACAACGCGATCGTTGGGTCTTCGGCAGCACGCAGATATTCCGGACGCACTGGCGGAAATTCTTACCTGGATCAAAGGCTCTGAGCGCACGGCAGAAAATCGGATACTTGAGCAACTGGATACGGTGGTGGTCGGACGCTCTTGGTTTGCTTGCTTCGGTTGCGGCAATCCTCTGGACGTTCGGAATGTTGATCCTTCCTCTGCACTTGCCTCCGGTTGAAGCAACGTCCGGCGTCTTGATGGCCCTAGGATTGCGCGTCGCCGCCAGCGTCGCGGCCTCACGATGGATTTCGAAGAACGGGTGGCGCGACACTTTGGCCGGATGTGCGGTCGGCATGGCTTTGTCCAGCACGGTGGCTCTGGCGGTTCTGCGTGGCGCGATGCGCAAACGCGATGTGTTCCGAGTGACCTCCAAAGGCGGTCAGCGGGCTCCTGGTCGGTTCTGCGCTCGGCCTGAGGCTTGGTTGAGTGGCGCTTTGCTGGCGGCGGCGACGGTTTCCGCTCTGTGCAATCCGTTGGGAACTGTGGCTCTGCAATTGTGGACGGCTCTGTTGGCGACGATGGCTCTGCCGAATCTGATGGCTGTGAGTTTTGCGATCAACGACATGACGCCCGTCCGCGCCGCTTCAACTTCAGCCCCGACGACAACGTCAGCTCCGGCGGCGCAAATTACTCAAGCCGCTGCGGCTTGATAAATCAGCTTGATATGATAGAAGGGTCCGGCGACTGTGCTCCCAGTCGCCGGACCCTTCTGATTTGTTATTTCCATCCGACCGTTCACATAACTTGTCGCAAACTGAAAAACGCGCTTCTTTGCTTGCCGCCGCTCCTTGGTTGCGGTAGGGTCCCGCCGCATTGCACTCCAGCCTGATTCGAGTACCCGACCATGAAGGTGAACGCCAACACGATGCGCCCCGGCCACGTTATGGAACATAATGGGAAACTGTGGGTCGTCGCCAAAACCGCCATTGTTCAGCCCGGCAAGGGCGGCGCCTTCATTCAAATTGAAATGAAGGATGTGCGCTCCGGCACCAAAACAATTGAGCGGTTCCGCACTCAAGAATCCGTAGAGCGCGTGCGATTGGACGAACACGAAATGCAGTTCCTGTTCGCCGAGGATGATAATTTCACCTTCATGAACAATGAGTCCTTCGAACAGGTGACGATGTCGCGCGATGTGATCGGCGAGCCTGCGGTGTTTCTGCAAGACGGCATGCAAGTAACGGTTCAGAGCTATGAAGGCGCGCCTTTGGCTGTCGAATTGCCCGCAACGGTGGTTCTGACCGTCGTCGAAGCCGATCCCGTGGTGAAAGGGCAAACGGCGGCGTCTTCCTACAAACCGGCGAGGCTCGACAACGGCGTGCGCGTAATGGTTCCCCCGCATGTCGAAACCGGCGCGCGCATTGTGGTCAACACCAGCGACGCAACCTATCTGGAGCGCTACAAAGAATAAGCGCGCGTCGCTTTTTGATGATTGCCCCTTCTGCGGAACTCAGAGGCGATGACGACAATCGCCTCATGGTCTTTTCGCTTCTGTTCTGATCTCTATCCAGCATTGGACGGCCAGGCATGGCGCCCCGCTCGGCGAATATCAATGTCATGATCCGCGCGGCCGAACAAGCCGCCCGGAGTTTGGTTCGCGACTTCGGCGAAGTTGAACAGCTTCAAGTCTCGCGCAAGGGACCGGCTGATTTCGTCTCGACCGCCGATTTAAAGGCCGAGAAAACTCTACGCGCCGAACTTTCCAAGGCGCGTCCGGACTACGGCTTCTTAATGGAGGAAAGCGGCGTTTCCGCCGGAGCCGACAAAAGCCACCGATGGATCGTCGATCCCCTTGACGGCACAACAAATTTTCTTCACGGCTTGCCTCATTGGGCGATCTCGATCGCTCTGGAGCGCGACAATGAAATCATTGCCGGCGTTGTCTATGAGCCGATTCGCAACGAAATGTTTTGGGCGGAAAAAGGTCAAGGCGCTTTTGTCAGCTCGCAGCGTTTGCGCGTCTCGGAACGACGACGGCTCGACGATTCTCTGATCGCCACCGGAGCCCCTTTCAAAGGACGCGGCGATCACCCCGCCTTCACTGCGCAGCTCCAGGCTGTTATGGCCGAAACCGCCGGGATTCGGCGATTCGGATCGGCGGCGCTTGATTTGGCTTATGTCGCCGCCGGACGCTATGAAGGATTTTGGGAAACCGGCCTCAGTCCGTGGGACATCGCCGCAGGAGTGATCTTGGTGTCTGAAGCGGGCGGATTCGTCAGCGAGGTCAATGGTCAACGCAATCCGATTTACACGGGGTCTGTGCTGGCCGCCAATACGCATTTGTTTCAGCCTCTTGGAAAGCTGTTGCGCGACTCGATAGAGCGCTATGAGGCGGCCAAAGCGCAACGCAAAGCAACCTCCGCATTGCCTGCAACGGCAACGACGCCTGCGACGACGACCGCAACGGCGACCACGACGGTGGCGACGTCTGCAACAGGAGTGACGCCGGCTCCGGTTCAACCATCGGCTCCGGAAACGCCCATTATTTCCGAGAGAGCGCGTTTCTCTCCGAGACCTGCGCGTCGAAGACCTCCTTCTCCCACCAAATGAACAGATGAATAGAAACTAGGTCTAAAGACTGTGTTCCTGGTTGCGTTCCTGGTTGCTCGGAATCATAAAAGGAGGGGGGGGCGCCCTTGGCCCGAGCAACTGGAAACACAATCCTTAGAGCCTATCCGCCCTTAGAGCCTATCCGCCCTCCCTTAAAACCTATCCAAAGACATTGATATTTTTTCGGATAATCTCTTAGCCTCTTCTGATTTCCACTCAGATCAGAAGATTTTAAAGACTTCATTATGCTCCCCATAGAATCTTCCTCGCAACCAGGAACGCCGTCATTGATGTCCCCGTCTCCATCCCATTCTCCTATTCACATTGTTGGCGGCGGCTTGGCCGGTTGTGAGGCGGCGTGGCAATTGGTCTCCGCAGGATTGCCCGTCGTTCTCCACGAAATGCGGCCGTCCCGCCCAACAGGCGCCCACCACACCGATAAGCTGGCGGAGCTGGTGTGCTCCAACTCCTTCCGCTCGGATGACAGCCAGACCAACGCCGTCGGATTGCTGCATGAAGAAATGCGACGCTGCGGATCATTCATCATGGCTTGCGCCGACGCTTGCCGAGCGCCCGCCGGCGGCGCCCTGGCTGTCGATCGCGAACAATTCTCGCAAACCGTCACCGACCGTCTATCGACCAACCCCTTAATCCACCTGCTTCGCGAAGAGATTACCGGTCTCCCCCCCGAAGATTGGGGCGATGAAGTCATTATCGCCACCGGCCCCTTGACCTCGCCGCCGCTGACAGAAGCGTTGCAAGCCGTAACCGAGGAAAAATCCTTGGCGTTCTTCGACGCAATTGCGCCCATCGTCTACGCGGACAGCATCGATATGACCAAAGCGTGGCGTCAATCCCGCTACGACAAAGGTGAACTCCCGGACGGCGATTACATCAACTGCGGAATGGATCGCGAGCAATACCAAACTTTTCTATCCGCTCTGCTGGCCGCCGAACGTGTGTCGTTCCATGATTGGGAGCGTGACGCGCCTTACTTCGAGGGCTGTTTGCCCATCGAGGTCATGGCCGAACGCGGCCCCGACACGCTTCGATACGGCCCCATGAAGCCGGTCGGTCTGACCAATCCTCACGCCGAACGACGCCCTTACGCCGTAGTCCAGCTTCGCCAGGACAATGCTTTGGGAACGCTCTATAATATCGTCGGCTTCCAAACCAAACTTAAACACGCCGAACAAACCCGCGTTTTCCGCTTGATTCCCGGACTGGAAAACGCCGTCTTCGCTCGACTTGGCGGCTTGCACCGCAACACCTTCCTAAACAGCCCGCGCGTGCTTGACTCGACTCTGCGCCTCAAAGCTCTGCCGCGCTTGCGCTTCGCCGGACAAATCACCGGCTGCGAGGGATATGTCGAAAGCGCCGCCGTCGGCTTGCTGGCCGGGCGTTTTTCCGCAGCGCGCCGACTCGGCCTTACTTTCACCCCACCCCCCGTCACCACCGCGCTCGGAGCCTTGCTTCATCACATCACCGGCGGCGCACTCGCCGACAGTTTCCAGCCTATGAACATTAATTTCGGCCTGTTTCCTCCTCCGGAGGAAGACAACGCCGACTCCCCACCCGACTCGGGAACCCGAGAAAACAACGCAGCCGAATCCGACGCAAATCATTCCGTCAAAAACAAGACTGGACGGAAAAGCCGCCTACGCGGACGAGACCGAAAGCTCGCTTACACGCATCGCGCGCTTAGACATTTGGAAACTTGGCTGAGCACTCAGAAAAATGACGCCCCCCTCCCTCTTTGAGTCGTTTTTTTTTGAGTCGTTTTCTTTGACTTCGACGCTCCCCTATCGCGCACAATCAACCTTTCGAGGAAGGACGCACAAAAAAGCAATCCCATAAAAATTCATATGAACACTCCGTCCGGTTGAAAACCAAAAAAAGCCTCACCCAAAGAAACACTCCAACCTTTGGGCCTTTCGGATTCATTGAGGGCGCTTTGCGACACAAGAAATTTTAAAGAAAAATATGACTTGAGATTTCAAAATTGGAAACGAATAAGATTCCCGCCTCATATCAAGAAATTGCAAATAATTTTACTGAAACACCTCAAAATTGCAATTGTTATAATAGAATCAATTTATCAATCATTGAAAGCGTCTGGAAAAAGATGAATTAAAATTAGGGAATCGATGAAAAACTAGAAATTTTAACAATTACAGTGGCATGATTGGGGCAATCATCGTTTCCTGTTAATGTCGGCGTCAAAAAAAATCGCGATGTGACGGAAATTGAGATGAGGGACTTGGCGCCAAAGGGAGGAGGGGCGACATGGCCCAGGTAATGGACTCTGCAAGTCGGTTCAAGCTAGAAGAAACCGCGCTCCGGCAAGCAGAGGCGGCAATGAGAGATTTACGCCCTCTTGCGGAAGTATTATATCCAGAAGTCTTTGAGGAACATTCCAAAGTCATCGTCGAGATTCTAAAAATCAAGGAATTCCCCCATCAGCGGCGTAAAGAATTCACCGAAGAATTGGTGGGTTTGAAAAAGATATGCTATCAGAAATACGTCGAGAATTTACTAAATCAAGCTTCGGAATTCGCTCGGAACGGCAACGACGCGGCTCGAAACGAACTCTTAGGCAAAGCAAAGCAGTTCTTTGGTCTGGCGTTGCGGCATGGCGCAGGGCCAGAGTTCAAAATGGCTGTAGAGCGTCGCCTTGCGATTATATTGATGACCCGCCAACAGGGGATTGACGACGCGACAAAGCGCGCCGCAACCCGAAAACTCGCGGATGTGGCGGCGGAAGCGGAAATGAATCGTTATCACGGAGTCGAGCGTCGTCGCGCAATACGTTACGTTTCCCCTCATTTGGTGGCGGATATCGGAGGCGTAGGATACCGCACGATAAATTGGTCGGTGCGAGGTCTGTTACTAGAAGATTATGACGGACCTTTAACGGAAGGGTCGAGGGCAAAATTCTATTTGACCACGCCGGGCGTGGTTGTCGGCGGGTGGGTTTCATGTCGAGTGGTCCGACGAGACGAACCTCCTCGCACTTTAGCGGTGGATTTTGGCGAAATGTGCACCGTGGTGGTGGATCTGGCGGTAGCGATGAAACGACAGGACCATCCACCCAGTCAGGACGCGCCGCCCCCCTCCCCGCCATCTCCAGACGCCATGGTTGCGCGGGCGCCTTGAAAGAGCGGCTTCTTCTATATTCATAGAAAGGCCCGGGGGGGGGGGGGCCTCTCTTCCGGCCCTGGTCCCGCCAAAGGCCGGAGCCCCCTTGGAAACCGCGACTTGGAGACTATAACGGCCGAATGAAAGTCGGCCGTTTTAACTCGGAGAGAGGCCGCATGATTCTCAATCTCTCAATCAAGCGGGGGATATAAGAAAACTCCAGACACAAACGATTTCAGTGGAAAATTGCTTCGCGAATAAAAGGCGCCATTGCTTTCCTTATGGCCTTGAACGACCAGAAACCAAACCCATTTAATTTTTATTAATTCTTTTTGCTCAGAAATGCTCTTCAGCGCATGATCTCCTCGACCATCGCCGTTCGCTATACACTATACGATTGCCTTCATATGAAACTCACTGTCTTCGTCGCCCTTGACACACACTCTCAGGCCTTAGAAGCGCGCGTCGTTCGAGCCGTTCTAAAGATTGTCATTCTCGGCGGCGTCTCCGGAGTCATCTTCAGCACGGTTCCAGAAGTCGCCATCAGCGACGTCGTTTTGATTATTTTAACTCAAACCGTGTTTACCCTCGAATACATGCTCAGACTGTGGATCGCTCCGGCCATTGTTGAGCCTTTGTCGTCCTCGGCCCTCCGCGCGCGCTTACGCTGGGTGTTTTCACCAATAGGGTTGGTGGATTCGGCTGCGATACTTCCGATTCCCATTGCTCTGTTGTTCCACGTCGAACCTTCGCAAGCGACGTTGTTCGGCGTGTTGTGGGTGTTCAAATTGGCCCGTTACTCGCCCGGACTGTCGGTGCTGGGACGCGTTCTTCAACAAGAATGGGAACCCCTATCCAGCGTTCTCTTTGCCTTTTTAGTAGTGTTGCTGTGTTCGTCGGTGTTGATGAATGTCATCGAAGGCTCCAAGCAACCGCAATTCTTCGGCTCAATTCCAAAATCTCTATGGTGGTCGATCACCACGCTCACCACCACCGGATACGGCGATGTAATTCCATCCACCGCGTTCGGCCGCGTTTTGGGCAGCATTGTGATGGTGTGCGGCATTTCAGTGTTCGCGCTGCTTTCGGGCATTATCGCCACCGGCTTTGCGCAGGAAATGAAGCGCATGGGCTTCTTGCGCACATGGGACTTGGTGGCGCATGTGCCGATCTTTCACGACGCCGGACCTTCGATTATTGCAGAGGTGGCGCGCCGTTTGAAAAGACGAGACGCCTCTGCGGGAACCGTGATCATCCGCAAAGGCGATCCCGGAGACTGCATGTATTTTATCGTCAGCGGAGAAGTATGTGTGCAAATCGAGCAAAAACCACTGACTTTGCCGGAAGGCGCCTTTTTTGGCGAGATCGCGCTGATCACCGGCGGACGCCGCACGGCAACCGCCGTCGCTCTGAAACACTGCACTCTGTTGAAATTGGATATCGCGGACTTTCGCGAGATCGCAGCCCACCACCCCGAATTGACCGAAGCGATTCGCAGCGAAGCCAAACGCCGGATTCGCGAATTGACGGTGCATGTTGCGCCACGACACGACACAAACCCGGATTAAGAAGATTCTTAAAAATCAAACGGGTCCAGGAACTGCGTCCCTGGACCCGTTTAACTTTCCAAGCAAACCTTTAAAAACAGCAAGCAGGGAACGTCTGTTTTAAAGGGAGTTAATGCGGGCCGACAAACGCGACAGTTTCCGGGAAACCGTATTAAGATGCAACACGCCCTTTGTCACGCCGCGCTGCATTTCAGGCTGAGCCTCTTTAAACGCGGCCGCAGCGGCGACTTTATCGCCGGACTGAATGGCGAGTTCGACCTTTTTCACAAAGGAGCGAATCCGGCTCACACGCGCGCGGTTAACTTCCGTGCGGCGCTCGGTTTGACGAATACGTTTTTCTGCGGACTTATGATTTGCCACGAGTTATCCCTTCCGGAAGGAAGCCCCAATTCCGATGTTGAGCCGCTTATACCGTTGTCTTCTAGGGTTCGTCAAGACTTGTCTTCGCGTTGCGCCTTGAGTCGCGAAGAATGTTTGATCGTTCCCGACGCATGTTTATTTCAGTTCCAGCACATGAAATGCAAACTATTTCCGAGGAAATACGGACATCATCCTCTGACGCAAAGGCAAACCCATTCCAACAGAGCATCGGCGTTGCCCGACAAACCAAAAACCATTGGCGCGAAGATATTCGCAAAGCCGTTGCAACGCCGCCCCTTGTTGCGGCTTGCCCAATGGAATCAGAGAGATCATGTCTTCGAAATAAATTACGCGCTTTGCTGATGCGAAAGATTTTTTTGAAACCGAGACTCGACGGCTTCGCAATCACAGTGAAACCCTCGCGGAGAAAGCAAAACATCCGGTTGGAATGTCTTGAAAGCTCCGGCGCGCATTCCTTCCGAGGTTCAAAAAAAACCTGAAAGTTGTTAACCATCCTCGCAAGCGTCACATTCTTTATGTGCGCTTGGACAAAGCTTCGCGCTCCAGTTTTCAATGAGATTGAGTTGAACCAAAAATATCATCCAATGAACCGGCGTCAACGAAGGCTTCACTCCACTCATCAAGCTGTTCGCTGGAAGCTTTTTGGACGCGATCTTCGATATGGCGAGACAAAGACTTAAACCGACGACGAAGTTGTCGAAGAAGCATCTCTGCCTTACCTCGCGCCTCCCCTCTCGCTTCTCCTCTCGCTTCTCCTCGCGCCTCACCCTCAGCCAACAGTTGCCTTTTCCATTCATGCGTTCGCGTCGCCAACATATTACGGACCTCCATCAAACCATCCGGAAGCTGAATCTCTCCTGTGTCGTCCATGTTTTGAACGGATTGAGCCACCACTTCCGTAAACAACAGTTTTAGCTCATCGTAACCGGGATGGTTCCGAAACCAGCCAATCACTTCGTCGATCAATCCGACAAGATCGTCGAGATAATGACAGTGCTCCAGGCGGAACAACAACGCCGCCAAAGTATCGCGACGCATCAAGTCATCCTTGGGAAACACACCCTCATCGAGCAAATAGTAACGTGATATCGGCTGCCAAAGCCAAAGCATGGAACTCGAAGGAAGAGAAATTAACTTTGAAACATCAAGCGGAGCATCCCATCTTCGATCTCCATTGTATAAGACGATCGGCAAAACGGGCGGCAACTTATCGCCGCGTTTAAGCTTTCTTTCTTGAATGATCTGTTGCCACAATAATCCGGTATAAACCTGCGTGCGAACAGCCATCCACTCAATGACCGTAGATTGAAATTCAAACAATAAATACAAATAAATATCTACGCCTTCCTTGGTCGGCAGTCGCCAAATGACATCTCCTTCACGACGCCTCCCTCTTCGCGAATGAAACTTCGCGTTAACCAGCTCCATCCGAGCAAAATTCAGCCCGACCGCCATAGCTTCCGGCACAAATTCTCGCACCAGTTGCTCCACCATAACCGGATGAGTGAACAGCCGATGGTAAAGAGAATCGGATTGTTGAGTTATCAACGCATTTTCACTGAAAAGAAACTACGGAAAAACATAAAATTCTCTTCCTGAAGTTTAGCCCATATCCGCCAGAAAGAACAAGTTTTACATTAGATGAACATGTTTACTCTAATTCGTGGCCCATTCACGAATCGCTCCTCCCCTGAAATCGTTTATTCGTGCAGACCAGCCATCAAGAGAAGATCGCTTCACAAATAAGGGAGAGGCTTTCGCTTCCCCCCTCCTTATAATTCCCACGACCCAAAACTCAGTCCCCGGCTCTCTTTATGTTATGCAAGACCCAAGAGCATAGGCAATGCAACTCAAATTTTCGTGAAAACGGTGTAAGCGTGCTCAAGTCGGCTGCGACCGGTGGCGCGAAGCTTCGAGAGACCGGCCTCACGCGCCATGGCTGAAATCGCCGTCTCGCCGGTCAAACCAGACGCGCAAACCTCCCGCGCAAGAGCGATCAACTCAGGCATCGCAATTTCGTCAATTGGACGCGCCTCATCACCGGATGCGCGACGAAACGCCGAGTATATCGCCGTATCAACACCGGCTGGCCACAAAAACAAACCGATATTTTCTTCCGTCGTCGGAAAGCGTCTGAGCGCAAGCGACAATATGCGATCGCGAATGCGTCCTCCGGTGCGCGCCCAGCCATGCGCGCGCGAGATGCGTCGCGCCAGAACATCTTCATGCACCGGTCCCTCAACCGTCACGACGTGATCGATCATCGCTAGAAGGCGAGCGTCGTATGTGCGATCAAAAAACGCCTCCGGATTGGGAGCGATTTCGATCGCCTCGCGTGGATTTGCCTCGCGAAACGTAGCGACTGAAAGCGTTTGGATCGTCGGAACCGATCTTGACATCATAAGATCGCCGCCTTGAAAGAGATCATCGGCGGAAGGAATCCTCTTGGCGAGCGGCTCGTCTGTTTTTTCTATGACGCTTTTTGTTTCCACGCTCTCTTTTGTGGATTCTTCTTTACGTCTCCGTTCTTCTCTTTCGGCGCGTTGAGCGCGATCTTGCGTCAACAAAGCGGTCAGACGCGCGTCGACCTTGCTCAGAGCGCCCTCAGAATCAATCCACCAATCGGTTGACCAAATCCGCACGACGTCCCATCCTAAGCCGCGTAGAACCTGCTCGCGCAATTTATCGCGGTCTCGGGCGGTGGCCGATCTATGGTAGGTCGCGCCGTCACACTCAATAGCGGCCAAGTATCGTCCGGGAGTATCCGGGTTGACAACGCCCAAGTCGATTCGAAACTTGGAAACTCCAACCTGAGAATGCGTTTGCCAACCTTTTCGCGCCAAAGCCGTAGCAACCGCCTCCTCAAACACGCTGTCGTAATCGCCGACGCTTCCCCAGTCTTGTTCAGCCAAAGCGCGTGGCCCACGTTCGGCGAACTCCAAGAAGTGTTTAAGATCACGCACGCCTTTCGCTGAGGTGCGCGCAAGATCGAACTGTTCCGGACGTAAGCTTGAGAAAACTCGAAGCTCGCTGCGTGCGCGCGTAATCGCGACGTTTAAACGACGCTCGCCGCCGTTTCTGTTCATAGGCCCGAAGTTCATCGACACGACGCCGCTCAAATCGGGACCATAGACCAACGAGAAATACATGATGTCTCGTTCATCGCCTTGAACGCTCTCCAAGCTTTTGACGAACACCGGCTCCAAGGCCTCTTCTGTGAAGAAGGGCTCGATTTCCGGATATTTACGCCGTTCATCGTCCAGCAAGTCTTCAATCAAGCGTTGTTGCTCGGAATTGAAGGTCACAACGCCAATTGTTCGTTTTAAAGCGCAGAACTCAGGATCCTTTAGTCGCGCCACGATGTCCGCAACCAATGCGCGCGCTTCGGGTTTGTTGTGACGCGCGCCGCCTTTCTCGTAAACGCCGTTGGGGACGAGGTGAAAACGAACCCCGCGATCTTCCGTCACCGGCGATGGAAAAGTGACCAGTTCGCCGTTATAATAGCGGCTGTTGGAGAATGCGATCAGACTTTCGTGACGGCTGCGATAGTGCCATGACAATTTGAGCGTCGGCAATCCTGCGCCTAAGCATTCGTCGAGAATACTTTCCAAGTCGCTGTCGTCCTCAACATCATCCGCGTCGTCGTTTTCAGCGCGTTCGAAGAAGGAGGTTGGCGGAAGTTGTTTGGTGTCGCCGACCATAATGACTTGTCGGCCGCGCGCAATTGCGCCTATAGCGTCCCACACCGGAATTTGCGACGCTTCGTCGAACACCACCACGTCGAACAACGCGGCCTTCGGGGCCAGAAACTGCGCGATCGAAAGCGGACTCATTAAAAGACAGGGCGTCAGTTTGGAAATGGCGGTCGGCAATCGCCCCATCAAATCCCGTAACGGCATATGCCGTTTTTTCTTTTGCATTTCGTGACGCAACACGCCCCACTCAGAGTTCCTTTCGACGTCATTTTGATCCGGCAATGCTCCGCACAATCCGGCGCGAACATAACTTCGCGTCAAGTCCGTGAATTGATCGTCAAGAGTTCGGAAATCAGCGATGCGTTTTTCGTGCTCGGTCGAAGAAAAAAGACGCAACACTTCGTCGTTTTCAACCGTTGCATTCAACCACCATCGACAATAATCCGTTTCAAACGCCTGACGCAATATGTCAGCCGTCGCCTCTCCACGCTCCAGCGCCGCAATCAAAGGCCCCAAGCCTTTCTTCTGAGCTTCGCCACGCGCTCTGACCCAAGCGCACCATGGTTTTATTCTATGTTCGCGCGCTAAAAGACCACGACACGCGGAGGCGGTGATTTTCGGATGTTCGTCTGCAATCCTCTCGATGTCCTGCGTCGATCCGTGCGTAAGTTCAGAGAAGGGGCGCAAGGCCTCTTCATACGCCTCCGTCGCGACAACATAAGAATCACAGATTTTGTCGATCGTTCTTCCTTTTTCCAAAAGAGCGTTGCCATCGCCCAAAAACGACTCCAATGCGCTCTTGATAGCCGTTAATTGTTCCGGCGTCTCGGCGGCGACAACGATGAAAGCCGACAAGGCGCTCTGCAAGACAAAAATTGCTTCGACTTCCTCGCGGTTTGTTTTCAAGCGACTCCACAGACCGTCGGTAAGAGCTGTTAGATTGTTCAGGGAGGAGATGCCTTCATCCAATTGCCGCAAATCAAGCAAACGTCGATAGTCGGCGGCCAAAACCTCGCCGCATCGCCCTTCGGCGACGGCGGTTGTTTCCGCCTCACTCCATGGGGCCGCAACAATGGCCGCCGCGCGCGCCGTTTGAAACGCAAGAACCGCTTGCGCATGGTTCGGGTTTCCGGTTGATCCCGCCCACGCCGGGCCGATCTCCATCACGAATGGAGTCAACGCATTAATGCTTTCATCCAAGGCGCGAATTTCAGCGTAGCGCTCCAGGTCGACGAGCACGCTCTGTTCGAGATCGGACGTCAAAAGACCGGAAATAATCGCAAATGTATTGAGTGTTGCGTTGAAGCGCGCCAAAGCGACGAGATAATCTTCTCCGGCTTCAGAGATCGGCGTTCCGTTTTTCAACAGACTGCCGTCGTTGTTCAATAGACGGACCAATGACGCCCGAAACGCCGCAGACGGCTCGGATGTCGTGGTTAAGAAAGAGAGAGCCGCCGTTAATTCTTGTCGAAATGAAAACGCGGCGTTCAAATCCTCGATGCTCGACTGCGCGCCGGCCCAAAGGCCGTTTGTGAGCGTGCTTAGATCGGATAAAGCGCGAATGCCTTCGTTCAATTTTTGCAATTCAAGCAGACGTTGGCAATCAGCGGCAAAAGACTCTCCATACCGACCATCTGCAATTGCAGATAGGCGCTCGCTTTCGCGCGAAGATTGAGGCGTCGGAGATTGAGCCGACAAAGCCGCCGTCAGCGCCGTTTGAAAGGCCAACACCGCTTGCGCATGATCCGGATTGGTGCTCGCTCCCGTCCACGCGACGCAAATCTTGCTTAAGATCGGCGTGAGAGGATCGATGCCCTTTTTTTCGAGGTTCTGTAACACGATGAGCTGTTTTAGATCGGACTCAACATCGGGAGCGCAATTGCCGATGATGCAGGCCGTCAATGTTTTTTCCACCTTCTTGAGGCGAGATGTGCGTAACGGCCCCCACGATTGCTTGGCTTTAATCCAATCGTCTTTTAAACGAACCGCATCGATCTCGATCGTGACCGTGCCGTAATAAGGCGTAGAGAGACTTTCCATGGTTTGTTTGTACGCCGCCAGAAACTCCAAACCGCGCCGAAAAGCGCGCGCTTCTTCTTCCGTGAAGGGAGACGGCAATTGTTCAATCAAAGCGCGGCGACGTTCTAGAAGCGCTATGCCCCGACGTATTATTTCAAAGATTTTTTCGGCGGATGGATGAAGGACCAAACGCCAATCACGTCCGACCGCGCGAGGAAGAACACGCGCTAATCTCGCCAACCCATCGCGCGCGCCATGATCGAAGCGCTGTTCTGGAAATCCAAGAAGATTTTGAAAATTAATCGCTTTTTTCTTCATTTCTTCAGCGGCGGCAATCAATGCCTGCGCAGCGTCGCGCCGCGTTTGCTCCCAAATCGGCGGATCGACTTCGTCGGCGTCGAACGTAAGGGGAATTGCGATGTGTTCGGTTATTTCCCGACGTCGGAGAAGCAGTTTCAGGCCGCGTCGCAAGCCATCGATCACCGTCTCGGCGAGAGGAGGAGATATCTGCGCAACCAAAACCTGTCGCTGCTCCAGAAGGTCAAGCCCTTCACGAAGCCGACCGACGATGGCGAGAACATCCGAGCGCAGAAGGAAACGCCGATCGCGACCGGCGGCGAAATACAAAACGCGGGCTAAATCCGCAGAGGTCTTGCGGCCTCTGCTGTTAAGCGGCGGCTCGGGCAACCTCAGAGCGTGTTGAAAAGCATTTGCCCCGGCTTCCAGAGCGTCGGCGACGACGACCAAAGCGCGCGTCGCTTTGATCATGTCGTTCTGCCAATTCGGCGACCAATTGTCGCGAGCAATCAGGGCAAGTGGATTTTCACCCCCGCTTTGGCCGACGAAACCGATTGCGCGCGCCGACAAAGCAAGACCATCCACCAATTCACGCAGTTCGTCGAGCGCCTCTTCATCGTGGATATCGGGCGACGGCCATGATAGTCCCAACCATGGTAGGTTTTGTCCGGCCACCACTCGACCAACGGCGGCGAAAGCGCTCAATCCATTGCGATGCCTAGAGTGTTGACGACGAACGAAATCATTCAAGCGATCCCGCACTGTTTTCAAGCGTTGCGCTTCTCGACGCCAAGCGGCGGCATCGCCGACGCCTTTGGCGCTCCATGATTTCTGAAGCTGGCCGAGCACGTCGAGTTTGCGCGCTTTGTTGGAGTGCAACTCTAGACAGAACTCGCCGAGCCCAACCTCGCGCAATCGCCGATAGACCACGTCCAACGCCGCAATCTTTTCCGACACGAACAGCACGGTCTTTCGTTCAGCCAAGCATTGAGCAATCAGATTGGCGATGGTTTGGCTCTTGCCTGTGCCTGGAGGGCCGATCAGAACGAAATCTTTACCGGCCGCCGCCGCCGTCACCGCCGAAAGCTGCGAGGAATCCGCCGGCAACGGACAAAAAATATGATCGGGTCCATATGTGGCGTCGAGCGAACGCGGATTAGGGAAAGCGCCGCCTCCGCCGGAGGCGTCGCCGTTATAGGGATCGCGCGGCGTTTCCAACAAATGCCGCACCACTCGGTTTTTCTTGAGCTGGTCGGCGCGATCGACCAAATCTTTCCACATCAAATGTTTGGCGAAAGAGAACGTGGCGAGGACCACGTCTTCCACCACTTCCCATCCGGCGATGTCCTTCACCGCTCGTCCGACCGTTTTCCAAATTCCGGCAATGTCCAGACCGCTGTCGTCGCGCGGCAAAGCGCCCTCGACGGTCGGAATCGTCAATCGGAAATCTTGTCGCAACATCTCCAACAGCGTGAGATTGAAACGCGGTTCGTCGTCGTGCAAAGTGAAGCTAAATCCCGAACGCACGCTTTTTCGTTGCAACGTGACGGGAATCAAGATCAACGGCGCACGGCAATTCTTGGAGTCTTTGGCGTCGCGGGTCCATGATAGAAATCCAAACGCCAAAAACAGCGTATTGGCGCCCCCCTCTTGCAGAGCCGCGCGCGTCATTCGATATAGCTCGGTGAGGCGTTCATCCAATTCTTGGGGAGAAAGGTCCGCCAAGACTTCAGACCGCATCAGCGCGTCGCGCGCATGTTCGCGCCGCAAGTCTTCGTGAAAACGATCTTCGTGAATGGCGAGGCTGCGTGGGTCGTCGTTTTCCATCAATTTCGGACGCGGCTGTATTCGCAGCGTTTTCCCACTGGCCAAGATGTCTTCCAATGTTCCCGGATCCGGCGCGTCAAAGGCAATGGCGCGTTTCCCGACGCGGAAATTCAAAAGCGCGTTCCGCAACGAGAGGTCTAATAATTTACGTTGCCAACGCTCTTGTCGCCCTTTCGGCGTCGACGGCTCGGGCTTTGTCTCAAGTGAGATAATTTCGTCGGGAAGGTCGGAGGGCGCCTCGCTGAACGTAGGTTCGATAGGCTGGGAAACATCGGTTTCCACTTCGGAAACGCAAGCGGAAACGGCTTCGGCGGCGGCCAACGGTCGAATGCGTTGCATGCGGGCGCGACGCACATCCACCGCCAACTCGAATTTGTGTTCTCCGGACTCGCTAATCTGTCGGGCGCCCTGTTCCGTCGCCTGAGTAAAGCTCGGACACGGACGGTGAGTGACGAACGTCGTTTCGAAAAGCGCCAATTCTTTCAATTTGATCCGCTTGCGCAGCGTGGCGACGTCATCGATCACCGGCGACGAGAACGCCTCTTGCGCCAACCAGACGCCGGCCAAAGCATGTCCTTTGGTGCAAACGACCAGTGGATTGAGGCCGCAATGCTCCAAGATTGCGCAGAACAACAGCGTCAGATCCAGACAGGTCGCGATGCCGCTCTCTATGATTTGAGAGGGGCTGCGCACTTTCTGCCCGGCGCGCTCAAAGCTGGGAGGCGGCAAAACGTAGTCCAATCCGCGCGCGCCGAGGGCGCTCCACACCGCCGAAGTCAGATCCCAGACGCGCCGAGGGTTTCCCGTATAGCCGTCGAGAGCTGGGCTTTTATCGTTCTCACGCAGCACTTCGGCGACTTTTTTCAATAAGCGCTCGATGGCCGGTTCGTTAGGTTGAATAAAGGCGGCGATCATCTCCGGCATATGGCCGAGGCCGCCCCATTGGTTGCGCGCCAACAATTCAATCGGCAAAACGAGACGAGCCAACTCTGTTTTGTCGTCGTCTGTTTTGTTGTGGGACGTGACGGCGGTAAAGATCGCCGTTGCAGTTTCGGCTTCCGTCAAGCGACCAAGCATTGCGCCTTTGAGCCCAACATCAAGTTTCAAAATAGGAACACGTTGTTGAGGGCCGATGGCGTCGATGCGCCAAATTCTGCGAACTAAAAACTCCGGCTCAGAATCCAACATCAGCTCGATGTTGTGGAACGGGGCGGCGCCGTCGTTGATGAGCGTCAATTCGCGCAACACGGGCGCGGCGTTTTGATGAAAGGCGAGGTTTAAGCGCGATGTTATCGTTGCTTCGATGCGAAGGGTTTGCGCGGATTTAGTGGTCTCTAATTCGGTTTTTGCTTCCAAATCGACGTTTTCGCATATGCTCACGACCATCACCTTTGTGGTATTGCAGCTATCGTGTCGGCATTATCGTATCAATAAAATATGTTATGAGCAAGATTTGTCAGATAACGCCAACGAACCGAACGCTCAACAAGCCGAAAACGATTGATGCCGTCGCGCTTATAAATGGACCCATTATTTGCCGACGGCATCCCGCCGCGACTACGGCGGGCGATTATGCTCGCGCGCGCCGCCGTATGTGTCAAATATTCGGCATGAATGGTATGAATGGTATGATGCATGTCCTTCGATTTCCATCTGGAAATTAAAAACATCCATCACAAAAGAAGCCAACCATTAAACAGTTCCAGAAGAAGATCGCTTCGCGAATAAGGGGGGCTTTCGCTCCCCCCTTATGATCCCCAGCGACCAGGAACACAGTCCCTGGACCCTTTCAATTTTTATGAAAAAACAAGACTCAGAAAAAGTTCACCTTGAATGAGTCTCAACAACAGGATAAAGTGTCATGCAGCGCCCTCGTCCGCAGTCTCTGGCATATGGCGCGCCCCCCGATTTGGCGCATTATACGGAATGCGAGCGAAGGAATACTTCAAAATCCATCTTGTCGCAGAGTTTTGCAAAAGATGCATATGTTAAAGAAATGCATATAGTCGCGATCGCATCACAAAAAGGCGGCTCCGGAAAAACGACCTTGGCTCGCAACCTTGCAGTCGCTGGAAGTGAGTGTCAATGCGTCACCGGACTTCTCGACACCGACCCGCAAGGAAGCCTAACCGATTGGTGGAACCGTCGCAAAGCGAAAGCACCGGCTTTTATTCGATATGAAGAAGATATTCATGGTTTATTTTATTTGTTGCGACGCGCCGGAAACGGAATCGTTTTTGTCGATACGCCGCCGTCGGTTCATGCTTTCGTTCAAACCGTCGTTGATTTGTCGGATTTAACTTTAGTTCCCGTTCGTCCATCACCCGATGACTTGTCTGCCGTCAAAGCAACTTTGAGACTATTGGAAGGGCGGCGATGGGCTTTTGTTTTGACGCAGGTGAAACCGAGAACTCGATTGGTTCAAGAAGCAGCCCGAGTTTTGGTGGATGCCGGAAAACTGGCCCCGGTTCAAATCATCGACCGAGTTGAATATGCGATGTCTGCGGCGTCCGGCTCCGGAGTGGTTGAATCTGAGCCTCGGGGAGCCGCAGCCGAAGAAATTCGACTTTTGTTTCATTATGTGACACGGAGACTGCAAGGGCAAAATCTGTAAGAACAACTCAATTCACAAATTTTCCAGTCCCGTTTTTTGGGAAAAACGGGATAAGCTTCCATAAAAATCTCTTTGTTCTTTCGAAGTTTTGTGGAATTGCTCAAATTTCGAGATGTCGATAGAATTATTGAGTTTCCAAATCAATGTGTTTTGAATACGATGAATGGGTAAACGAGAGTGAGCGACCAAAAATTTTATGTTGGTGATGGCTATGGTTTCTTATGGAGTGGGGCTTGCGCATCATACTTTGGGTGATGCGGATGCGAACTTCATTGCAGATATTGTTCACTCAGAATCTGGCGTTCGGCTGACGACAGCAAAAAAATCCATGATCCAAGCTCGATTGATTCGCAGAATGCAAGCCCTGCGACTTTCAAGCCTAGAAGATTATGTTGAGTATCTTCGCAGCTCTCCGGACGGAAAAGCCGAACGATCGGCGCTGGTCGATGTCTTAACGACCCATAAAACGGATTTCTTCCGAGAACGGCACCACTTTACCTATTTACAGGAAACGGCTTTGCCGGGGCTGCCGCGCCCGCGAGGTTTGAAAACCTGGCGTTCGTGGAGCGCAGGATGCTCCAGCGGCGAAGAAGCTTGGAGTCTCGCGATGGTCTTGGCCGACTATTTCGGCGAAGAGGAGAACTGGCGATTCCACATTTTAGCCACCGATATTTCGGAAATGGTCATCTCGATCGGGCAACGAGCAGTTTATCCTCGAACTATGATAGAGCCTGTGCCGCAGAACTATCAGGATCGCTTTATCATGAATGGACATGGTCGGCAGGCAGGAAAAATTCGAATAGTTCCAGAATTACGGAAAACGGTGACGTTCGCCAAAGAAAATCTGTTGGCGCCCGACGCCGGCGGTTCCGAGTCATTTGAAATCATCTTTTGTCGCAATGTCGTAATTTATTTTGATCGCGACGCGACGCTTCAATTGATAAAACATCTGGCGCGTCGCTTGGCGCCGGGAGGGTATCTTTTTATTGGTCATTCCGAGACCATCAACGGCGAAGCAGTCGGTTTGAAGACAGTCGCTCCAACGGTTTTTCAGAAGCACTAAAAGTTGCTCGACAGGATTGATTGATGGCAAACAAGATCAAAGTTTTGATTGTCGATGATTCTGCTCTGGTTCGGCAAGTTCTGACCGACATTCTGCAATCCGACCCGGAGATTACTGTCATTGCAACCGCTTCCGATCCCTTTATCGCGGCGGATCGCATTGAAAAAGAAGTGCCGGACGTCATCACGCTGGATGTCGAGATGCCGCGAATGGACGGCATAACATTTCTCGAAAAACTCATGTCTCAACATCCGATTCCGGTGGTGATGTGCTCATCCCTGACCGGGAACGGATGTGCAACCGCATTACGGGCGATGGAGCTGGGGGCGGTGGCGGTGTTGGCCAAGCCTGAGATCGGCGTCAAAGACTATCTGATCGATGCGCAGATCACGATTTGCGACGCAATTAAGGCCGCAGCCCGAGCGCGACCACAACGGCTTTCTCGAATTGAGAAAAAATTGACCGCCGACGTCGTGCTTGCAAAAGCCACAAACCGGGCCAAAATACAAACCACCGACAAAGTGGTGGTGATCGGAGCCTCAACCGGCGGCACCGACGCCGTGCGTGAAATTCTTCAAAGCATGCCGGGAGATGCTCCGGGAATAGTCGTTGTTCAGCATATGCCGGAAAAATTCACTCGTACTTTTGCGGATAGCTTGAACCAATCCTGTCGAATCACCGTCAAAGAAGCCGAAGATCGTAACAATGTTACACGAGGTTTGGCTCTAATTGCGCCGGGAAATCGCCATACCTTGCTCAAGCGCAATGGATTGAATTATTATGTCGAGGTGCGCGACGGTCCCCTGGTCTCTCGACATCGCCCTTCGGTCGATGTGTTGTTTCGTTCGGCGTCGCGCTATGCCGGACGCAATGCAGTCGGAGTGATTTTGACCGGGATGGGTGGCGACGGCGCTCAAGGCATGCTTGAGCTAAAAGACGCTGGAGCCGTTACAATCGCTCAAGACGAAGCAAGTTGTGTCGTGTTCGGCATGCCCGCCGAGGCAATTCGTCTTGGCGGCGTCTGTCATGTTTTGACTCTGAGCGACATTGCCCAGAAGGTCGTTAAGCTATGTTCATGAAAAATGGTTTCGAAAAACGGAAAAAGTAAGCGCAACAGACGTTCCACATATCCGCGCAAAAAAGACAACAATGATTTAAAGTGTTTGGGAAATAGCTTGGTAACGCGGCAATGGCTCAACAGTCCGACTCCATTTACCATCGTCTGTTCACCCACTCGATCATGGTCGAGCAACTACTGCGCGAGTTCGTGCCGGAAGCCATGGCGGTTGGATTAGATTTTGCTCGGATGGAGTTGGTCAACGCCAAATTCCACTCACGAAGAGGAAAACGCCGCGAAGGAGACGTCATCTGGAGACTTCCTATGATGGACGGCGCAGATATTTATTTGTATCTGCTCTTCGAGTTTCAATCCAAAATCATTGAATGGATGGCCGTTCGCACTCAGGTTTACACCGGCTTATTATGGCAACAGATCATTCAAGAGAAAAAACTCAAACGCGGCGACAAACTTCCACCCGTTTTGCCGATCGTCTTATATAATGGAGACCGTTCATGGAATGCTCCGCTCGACGGCTCAGAGTTGATTCCGCTTGCGCCGAATTCTCCTCTTTGGTCTTGGCAGCCCGTTTCACGCTATTATTTAATCGACGAAAGCGCGTTTCCCAAAGATGACTTGGCTCGACGAGACACATTGGCGGCCCTGTTGTTTCGCCTGGAGCATTGTCATCATCTCGACGACCTTGTCGGATTGATCGACGAGGTGATCGGATGGTTTCGGAACCATCCCGGTTATGACGAGCTGAAATTGTTGTTTACGGAAGTCGCGGCTCAATCTGTCCAGAACATGGGTGACGAAAGAGACGTTCAACTTCCAGATGATTTGATGGAGGTCCGCAATATGTTGGCGACAAGAACACATGAATGGAAGCGACAACTGTTGGCCGAAGGAAAAGCCGAAGGAAAAGCTGAAGGAAAAGCCGAGATGCTCTTTCGTCAACTTTATCGTCGCTTCAAGTCCGTGCCTAACTATATCGAAGATCGTGTTCGAGAAGCTTCCAGTGAGCAATTAGACGAGTGGATGGACCAATTGATGGACGCAACTTCATTAAGTGACATCTTTGGCCCAGCCCAAGCTCATTAAAAGCGGCAACGAGCCGAATAACCGACACATGCCCTCGATTCTTCATAAAACTGAAAGAATCCGAAATTGAGCAAAAATTAAAGGGCATGCGTCAACCATTCGACTCGTTCGTAAATTTCACGCCAACTATTTTCGAACTATAAATTAGGAAGTCCGATAATTTCTTTGACCTCTTTTAAGTGCCGACTCGCCAACACATTCGCTCGTTCGGCGCCGGCGCGAAGAATGTTGTCGATTTCCGCCGGATCCGCCATCAAGCGATTCATTTCTTGAGTTATCGGCGCCAATTTTTCAACCGCCATATCCACCAATTGCCCTTTGAATGCTGAGAACTGCGCTCCCGCCTGTTGGGTCAAAACCTCTGCGCGCGATATCCCCGCCAAAGCTGCGTAGATTGTCACAAGGTTATCCGCCTCCGGTCTCGGCGCCAAACCTTCCACCGTTTCAGGCAACGGATCGGGATCTGTTTTTGCCTTTCTAATTTTCAGAGCAATTGCGTCGGCGTCATCCGTCATGTTAATCCGCGAGTATTCGGACACATCCGACTTGCTCATTTTCTTGGAGCCGTCTCGCAAACTCATGACTCTTGTCGCTTCTCCCAAAATTTGCGGCTCCGGCAACGGGAAATACTCTTGATTATATTGCCGGTTGAAGGCTCCCGCAATATCGCGAGCCAACTCCAAATGCTGTTTCTGGTCTTCTCCCACAGGAACATGCGTCGCTTTGTACAGCAAGATATCGGCGGCCATTAAAACGGGGTAGGCGTACAATCCTAAAACGGCGTTATCGCGATGTTTTCCGGCTTTTTCCTTGAATTGCGTCATTCGATTCAGCCACCCCAACGGAGTGTGGCAAGATAGTATCCATGACAACTCCGCGTGCGCTGAAACTCCGCTCTGCGCAAAAATGACGCATTTTTGGGGATCAATCCCAGCGGCAACGTAAGCCGCCGTCACTTCGCGGATATTCTGCCGCAACACCACCGGATCTTGCGGCAGAGTCAATGAATGAAGATCAACCACACAGAAAACACAATCAAAGGCGTGTTGTAACGCCACCCAGTGACGCAGCGCTCCCAAATAATTTCCCAAATGCAATTGTCGCGTCGGCTGCATGCCTGAAAAAATCCGATTCATGATTAAAGACTCCCTATGCTTTTGATAAGATTTGTCTTGACCAATGGATTTACCGAAAATCCTTGGAATCACGGATGTTCGTTTTCGGGCGGTCTCTCGAGTTCGGCAACCGATGCGCTTTTCGACGCCACGTTGTCGCCGTTGTTTTCCTCATCGCGCCCGCGCGCCTGAACTTTTCGACGCTGAAGATTGACTCGCAAAGCTGCGGCCAAACGCGCGTCTCTGTCGTTTTTGTTTGATTCTGAGGAGTCCGACGCCATTGTCCGCGTCCCTCGGCCTTAATGGTCGCCGTGATGCAGCAGCGGCTGATCTAGGCCGCAGTCATAAGCGCCGCCGTTAGCGGTCAAAATCACCTCATGAGCGGCGTCGACATGAATAAGTCCTTTGCGGCTCAGAGCCAACAACACAGAGGGATTGTGCAGTCCTGTGGCGTCGCGCGTAAGCGCCAATGCTCCGCCGACATGAAAATGATCCCCGTGTGGATGGGGAAGCTTTGGAAACCGCACGGCTCCGGGTTCTTCCGCTTCGATTGCGTAACCGGGCAAACGGGCGAACGCCTGAAGCAGAGCCAAGGTCTTTAGCTGTAACGAGTTGAGTTTCAATGGATTTTTCTTGGGCGGCATCGGTGTGTAACCTTGTGTGCGTCCCTGCGAGAAACTATTTCGCAGGGTTGTTCAATGCGATATTGGCGCGGCGATACTGGCACGCTCGCCAAAGTTTTTCCACTTTTGATAACTGATTTTTGATTTTTACATAAAACTTTCCCCAGCAATCTCTTAGATTCCTCCACAATCAGAAATGGCAGTGTGGCGCGCCGTTGCGATCATAAATAAGGATTATTTTATTTCGTGAACCGATATTAACTCTGCCTTAACCTATTTTAGGGTATTTTAAACCATTGCGTTATTCAATGATATGTGGATATTTTTAATTCTTTAGAGACAACGTTTGAGTTCTACGGCACAAGCGTCTTTCTTTTATGCTTAGCCGCGCGCCATAAATTTCGAAAGAGTTGAGCATCCGTCATGCCCTTAGAACAATGCCATATCTTAATCGCCGATGATCAGCCGGAGAATATTCTTGTCCTGGATGACATCTTAGGCCGTTTTTACACTGTCCATAGCGTTTCCAACGGAAGGGCGGCGTTAGAGCACATTAACAGCGGCAACATCGTTGATCTGATTTTGCTCGACGTGGTGATGCCTGATATCGATGGCTTTGAAGTCTGTCGTTATCTTAAAGAAAATGCATCAACTCGCGACATTCCCGTGATTTTTTTAACAGGATTGGAAAGCGACGCCGATGAGGCCCAAGGATTGTCTTTAGGCGCCGAAGATTTTATCCACAAGCCGGTTTCCCCGCCGGTTGTTCTGGCTCGCGTCAAAAACCACCTAAAGCTAAGTCGGGCAACCCGAATTTTGCGTGAGCGCAGCGAAGATATGGAGCGGTTGGCGACCGAAGCAGCAAGACTCGGCGTGTGGAATTATGATATAGGGGGAAGTCATCTGACGTGGAATGATGAAATGTTCCGCCTGCACGACATTCCTCAGGGCGAATTTTCATTCAACTTCTCCGATATGCTGCGGCATGTTCATCCCGACGACATAGAAAGGATGATGTGCAAATATCAACAGGCGTTGGATGGTCAAGGAGACATTGCTTCAGAGTTTCGGGTGGTGCGACGAGACGGGGACATTCGTGTGTTCAAAGTCAATGCAACCGTGCGTCGAAACGCCATGGGCAAACCAACGCGCCTTCTGGGCGGCCACTGGGACGTCACCGACTACCGGCGCGCCTTGGAAGAATTAGAGCAAGCGAAAACCCGCGCGGAAGCCGCCAGCGTCGCAAAAAGCAACTTTCTTGCGATCATGAGCCACGAGTTGCGCACGCCGCTGAACGCCATCAGCGGATTTGGACAGTTATTACGCGACGTCGTTCACAAGCCGGAATGGAAAGAGCATTTAGACACCATTTGTCAAGCCTCCGACAATCTTTTGCGCATCATTCAAGATATTCTCGACGTATCGTCCATTGAAGCGGGCCGCCCTATGGTTGAGCCTCGGCCTTTTGTTCTCTTGGATGAACTGGCGTTGATGACCAAATACTTTCAGCTTGAAGTTCAACGTAAAAACCTCGGCTTTTCCGTGACCATCGGTCAGGGCGTTCCCTCTCATCTTATCGGTGACGCACGATTGCTGCGTCAAACTTTAATCAATTTGATCGGCAACGCCGTCAAGTTTACCTCCGAAGGAGGCGTCGAGATTGCCGTCGAATTGTTGGACGTCGTGCGACAGAACAATCAGAAAAACGATCAATCACAAGAAAACATCCTCTCAACCTCGCTTAAATCCACAGATACGTTTTCTGATTGCGACGACTCAATGTTGTTGGCGTTTCACATCACGGACACTGGCCCAGGCGTGAAGGAAGAAAACCAATCTCGTATTTTTGAGATTTTTGAACAAGAAGACAACACCTCAACTCGACATTATGGCGGCGTGGGACTTGGTTTGGCGATCGCCAATCGTTTGGCTCATTTGTTGGGAGGACGAATTGAACTGCACTCCACCGCGGGAAAAGGCGCTCGTTTTTCTTTGATTGTCGAAATGGCTCGGTGGACTGTTCGGAACGGAGTCATTACGGCTCGGCATTCTCTATCGCCTGCGATCATCGCATCATCTTCCGACGTCTCTTCCGAAGCTCGCGTCTTGGTGGTGGAGGACGATCGGTTTTGTCTTCGATTGGTGGTGGAGCTGTTGGCGGAAACCGGATGGCGGGTTTCGATCGCCGAGGACGGCAAAACGGCTCTCCACTTGCTGAAAGAACAGCGCTTCGATCTTGTTCTTCTCGACATCCAACTTCCTGAAATCGATGGTTTGGAAGTGACGCGACAAATTCGCTCAGGAAAAATCGACGATTGCGATCCAAACATTCCGATCGTCGCCATCACCGCCCATGCAATGCCGAACGACAGCGTCTGTTTCTTGCAACACGGCGTCACCGCCTATCTCAACAAGCCGTTCAATGTCAAAGAGTTCATTTCCGTTGTTCGGACCGCTTTCGACGCCAAGAACACCCCGCGCCGATTTTTATGACGGCATCAGCAACAGTCGCAAACCGTCGTTCAGACAGAACGGCGGCTCGACTGGTCGACATACGGATCGACATGAAGAATAGAAAGGAACGTCCGGTCGTTTTGGAGACGTCGTGATGTCTTTGTCCTTACGTAGTCGCTTCATTGCTAAAGCTACGGTCGGTTATGTTGTTTTCGCGTCGCTTTGGATCGCCTTTTCCGACCATATGGCGGCTCTGGTTTCTTCGACCGCCTTGATCCGGTTCGCCACAACCAACGGATTGATGTTTGTCGCGCTAACCGCCGTGATGCTTTTTCTGACATTACGGGCGGTTCCTCCGGACGCCGACCCCGCCACTCCGCCATTGGATGAAAGCGATTGGAGTTGGTTGCGTTTGGCGGCGGCTCTGGCTCCTCCCATCGTCGCCTTTGCGCTGCAATGGACCTTCTGGGAGCATCTTCAACCCTATGCATGGCTCTTGTTCTATCCTGCGGTGTACTTCAGCGCCTGGATCAGCGGCGTTGTCGGCGGCGTCGCAGCGACCTTTCTCTCCACTCTGATGGTCTGGTACGTCTTTATCCCCCAACAATTTTCGTTCAAGCTCGAAACCCCCTTTTCAATCATCCCAATCGGGGTATTCTTCGCCATGGGCGTGCTGTTTTCGTTGACCCATCGGCGACTTCGCCAAACCGAAAGAAACGCTGCGGAAGCGAAGCTCCGCCCTCTGATCGATCAATCATTGGCGGGCGTCTATATTTTACAGGAAAATAACTTTCTTTACGTCAATCGAGCGTTTGTCGAAATGTTCGGTTGCGTTTCCGCAGCCGACGCCATTCAAAACCTGTCTTTGGAAACGCTGATCGCGCAGGAGCGCCGCATAGAGACAATGAACCAGATACGGCGTTGTCTCGACACCCCGATGTCGGAGTTTCGAGGACAATTTCCGGCGCGTCGCTTGGACGGGGTTCTTTTTTTCATTGATGTTCATGGACGGTCCTTCTTCTACAATGGACGACCGGCGATGATCGGAATTGTCTTGGACGTCAGCGAACGCGAAAATTCGGAACGAGCGCGGCAAGAAAGCGAACAAAGACTACAGCTCGCCCTCACGGCGTCGCAAATGGGCGTGTGGGAGTGGAGTGTGGAATCCGGAAAAGTCTACTGGTCGCCCGAATGCCGCCGTATTTGCGGCATCACGGACTTCAACGCGACACTTGACGATTTAATCGCTCTACTGCACCCCGAAGACGCAGATCACGTTATGACGGAAGCGCGAAGAGCGGTGGAGACGCAAAAGACGTTTGTTGCGGAATTTCGCGTCCGTCGTCCCGACGGCGAAATTCGTTGGATCAGCAATCGAGCCGATCCGATCGATGGCGGCGACGGAAAAGCGGCGCGTCTGATCGGCGTGATCAGCGACATCACCGAGCGAAAACATGCGGAAAACGAATTGCAACGACAAGCCAAAGAGATGTTGCGGCAGACTGAAGAATTGCGCTTGCGCAACGAAGAATTAGAGCGGTTCAACCGCGCCTCTGTGGGACGGGAAATGAACATGGTGGAGCTGAAGCGGCAGGTGAATGAGTTGTCACAACAACTTGGGCAAGACCCTCCTTACTGCCTAAGATTTCTGAACCATATCATCGGAAAGTGATATTCCAGAGTCTCTTAAAGAGATTCGAATTTCTTTCTCCGCAAGAAAGAGAACCCTCAAACGGAGGAAGTTTCTTTGATCGAACGCCGTCGTTGTTGGGTTGCGCGACGCAAGAGGCTCCATGAGACTAAACACCTTTCTGACCGGACTCGTCTGGGGATGCGTAGCGCCTCTGATGATCGCGTCCCATGACGTGGTGTAAGAGCCGGCAGCCATCGCGGATTTTCGATAGGGTTCAGGCGCCGGTTGTCACACTGCGGCAAGAGGCGGAAGTGCGTCAGGATTATCGCTCAACGACACGATAGTTTCCAGTGTCATGTAGCGACGCTGGATAGCCCATTCGTCGGTTTGCTCAAGAAGGATCGCTCCAGCCAAACGGAAGATTGCATCTTCGTTTGGAAATATTCCAACGACGTCTGTTCGACGCTTGATCTCTCCATTGAGGCGCTCTATAGGATTCGTGGAATATATTTTTACCCAGTGCTCTTTTGGAAAGGACATGAAAGCAAGAACATCCGTTTCTGAGACATCCATTATTTCTGCAAGCTTTCGAAATTTCGGACGTAAATTATCTGATACTTTTCTCCATTGCTCACTTGCGGCCTTGGCGTCTCCCTGAGCGAACGCCGTGCGAATCATCGCGGCAACCATGGGGCGTTGATCTTTGTCGGAAACGTGAGAAAGAGCATTGCGCATAAAATGAACGCGGCAACGCTGCCAAGATGCCTGTAAGGTTTTGGCCGCAGCCGCTTTGATCCCCTCATGACAATCGGAGATAACCAGCTTGACGCCACGCAAGCCGCGTCGCGTAAGAGTGCGCAAGAAGCCTGTCCAAAAGACTTCGGCTTCCGACATGCCGATGGCCATGCCCAGAACCTCGCGTCGGCCGTCGGTGTTAACTGCCACAGCGATTATTACGGCAACAGAAACGATGTGACCGGCTTCTCTCACCTTGATATAGGTTGCGTCAAGCCAAAGATACGGCCATTCCCCTTCAATCGGACGGTTGAGAAAAGCACCGACGCGCACGTCAATATCGGCGCACAAGCGCGACACTTGGCTTCTTGAGATGCCTGTCATGCCCATTGCTTGGACAAGGTTATCGACCGAACGGGTCGAAATGCCTTGCACGTAAGCTTCTTGAATAACGGCGACCAACGCTTTTTCGACAGTCCGGCGCGGTTCAAGAAATGATGGAAAATAACTGCCTTTGCGTAATTTCGGCACATGGAGTTCTATTCGCCCGACACGGGTATCCAACGGCCGTTCACGATAGCCGTTACGGCTGTTAACCCGATCGTCCGATCGGGCATGGAGCCCAGCTCCGCACGCAGCCTCAGCTTCCATATCCATTAAGCGCTGCAAAGAAAACGCAAGCACGTCCTTCAAAAAATCCGCGTCTCCACCCTTTTCAATCAGCTCGGCAAATGCAATCCTGGGATCGGTCATCGTGGTGTCTCCGGTTGGGTGTTATGGGTCGCACCTGAACCCTATCGAAAATCCGCGATGGCTGCCGGCTCTTACACCACGTCATGGGACGCGATCCCTCTGATCGCGTTGTCGACGTTTTTGGCCGTTGGTTATGTGCAGAAGCTGGAGGCTTTGCGCGATCAGGAAGCGTCTCAATTGGCGCAAAATATTGTAACTTCGATCGATCGCCACCTCGCCGCCAAGATCGCCGCGATGCAGGTCTTGGCGGAATCGCCTCTGGCGGACACTCCCGCCCGATGGAGCGACTTCTACCGCGAGGCTCAAGGTTTTTATCATAACTTCGGCAGTCATGTTTTGCTTGCCGATCTGGATTTCCAGATGCGCTTCAACACCCGCGCGCCCTTCGGAACGCCCTTGCCGAAGCTGCCGCGCGTGGATGGCAACGCCGCCGCGCCAACCGCCTTGACCACCGGCAAACCGGCGGTCGGCGATCAATTTTTGGGGCCGATCGCCAAACAAAAACTGGTGGCTATCGCCGTGCCGGTGACGCGCAACGAAACTCCGATTCACCTGCTGATCACCGTCATCGAGTCCCAACAATTCCAACAACATCTCAACGAACTCGCCTTACCGCCCGAATGGGGGGTCGTCATGAAGGACGGCAAAGGCGAAATCATTGCTTGGCGCGAACCGAACGCCACGCAAGCGACAGCCCCCTCCACCGAACACAGCGAAAAGCATTTCTCGATTCCCTCCGCCTTGTCTGCCTGGTCGGTGACCTTACGAATTCCGCGCAACCTTTTCGACGCCGCAACACGCCAAGTCATCATCGAGCTTGCCATGATGATTCTGGGCGCCACTTTGATTGGAGTCATGGGAGGACGATTGGGAGGCGCCCGTTTGTCGCGATCATTGTTGGCGCTTTCCGCAACGTCGAAGCAAACGCTTCCTCCGGCGTCGATTGTAGAGATCAAGGATTTGCGCGACCGCTTGGAACATGAAGCGACGGAGCGTGAAGCGGCGTTGCTCAGCCAATTGTCCAGCAAGCAGCGTTTTCGTCGTTTGTTTGATTTGGCGCCGGTGTCGATGGGACTGGTTCGTGAAAACGGCCTTATAACCGACGTCAACGCGCGTTTCACGCAACTGTTCGGTTATGACTGCGCCAACGCGCCGGATTTGGAGACATGGTGGCGAATGGCGCATCCCGACGCGGATTATCAGCGAAGGGGATTGACGTCCTGGAACAATGTCATACGACGCGCCGCCGAGAACAACGATAGCATTATTCCTTATGAGCGCAGCATCGTCTGCAAAGACGGCTCGGTTCGAATTGTGGAAGTCTCCGGCATCGTGCTCGACCAAGACGTGCTCGTCACGTTCTTCGACGTCACCGAACGCAAACGGGGAGAGCAGATTCTGCGCGAAACGCAGGAGGAATCTTTAGAGACCCAGAGTCAAGCGCGAGTGGCCGCGCTCAATCTGATGGAAGACGCAGTCGCCGCCCGTCTGCGCGCCGAAGCCGCCAATGTCGCGTTGCGCGACAGCGAACAACGGTTGCGTTTGGCGCTGGACTCGGCCCGCGCCGGCACATGGGAGTGGAACATCGCCACCGGCGAAAACCATTGGTCGGAAGAGATTTGGCGGCTCTATGATTTGGAGCCGTCCTCCGCATCGCCGACCTATAGTTTGTGGCGGCAAACAATCCACCCGGACCATGACAATCGGGTCGAGGCGTTTATCGGCGCGGCGGTGGCGCGAGGCGAACAATTCGAGGTTGAATGGAAGACTTGCCGTCCGCCCGGCGCTTCGGAGCGCTGGTTGTTCAGTCGAGGACAACCCATCCGCGACGCCGCAGGCAAGGTGTCCCGATACATCGGCATTGTTCTTGACGTCACTGCGCGAAAACAAGCCGAAGCCGCCCTGCGGGAAAGCGAAGAACGCCTAAAAATGTTTATCGAGCACGCTCCGGCCTCTCTAGCCATGTTCGATCACGAAATGCGATATCTGGCCGTCAGCCATCGTTGGCTGGAAGACTATGGCCTTAGACAACAAGCGATCATTGGCCGATCCCATTACGAGATATTCCCGGAAATTCCGGAAACCTGGAAAGAATTGCATCGTCGCGGTCTGGCCGGCGAAATTTTACGCGCCGATGAAGATCGGTTTGAAAGAAGCGATGGCGGCGTGCAGTGGCTGCGATGGGAGATTCTGCCGTGGCGCACGCAAGAAGGCGCAATCGGCGGGATCATGATTTTCTCGGAAGACATTACTCAGCGCAAACGCGCCACCGAAGAGCAACATTGTCTCAGTCAAGCCCTCCGACAATCGGGGCTTCCTACGGCGTTGACCGATTTCGAAACTCGGATTACTTATGTCAACCCCGCCTTCGTCAATGTTTTGGGCTACACCGCCGAATATCTGGTCGGCGCGCCTCTGAGCGCGCTGTTCGCCAATGATCCAGAACATCCTCAAAATGTCGAAGATATTCGACTTCGAGCGTTGAAGGACGACACATGGTCGGGCGATGTGGCCTATCTCACCCACGATGGCGACGAAATTCCGGTTTACGCCACTCTGGCCACCATCCACAACACCACCAATGATCCGGTCGGCTTCATCGTCAATTACATTGATCTGCGTCCGCTGAAGGAAAAAACCCGCGCGCTTGAAGAAAGCGAGGCGCGTTATCACAGTGTTTTGGACAACGCCGCCGACGCGGTGTTCGTCGTTAATCGAGAAGGACGCTATATTTACGCCAACCGTCAAGCCGGGCGGTTGTTGAAATGCGATCGAAAGGCGTTGATCGGCCTTTCGATCGCCGACGTTTCTCCCGAAGAGGACAGAGAACGCACCCTCCAGACGTTTCAGGAACTGCAACGCACTGGCCGTTTAACCACCGAGCTGATTCTCCAACGTCGAAACGGCGACCGCGTTCCGGTGGAAATCAACGCAATTCTGCTCCATGACGGAACCGCCTACGGCGCCTGTCGCGACGTCAGCGACCGCAAAATTGCGGAAGCCGAACTGAAGCAATATCGCGAGCATTTGGAAATGTTGGTCACGGCTCGCACCACAGAATTGCAGGAAACCAACGACAAATTGTCGGCGACCCAGTTCGCGATGGAATCGGTCGGCATCGGGATTCATTGGGTGGAGGCTCAAACCGGATTATTTCTCTATGTGAACAAGTGCGCAGCCGAGATGTTGGGCTACACCGTCGAAGAAATGCTCGGAATGCGCATTCAGGACGTGGACAAAAACTTCACCAACAAGAAGCTCGCCCAAATGGTTGAAACCTTCGAAGGTCAACGTCGCACGATCTTCGAAACAGTCCAAACCGCCAAGGACGGACGGAATATTCCGGTCGAGATCGTCCTTCACTGCCTGCCTGCGGCAAGCGGCGCGCCCGCCCGCTTCATCGCCTTCATGACCGACATTTCCGAACGAAAAGCCGTCGAAGAGGCGCGGGAGAAGGCCCGCAACGAAGCCGAGCGACTCGCGCATCTCCGTCGAGAGTTCCTCGCCAACATGAGCCATGAAATCCGAACGCCGCTGAACGCGGTTTTGGGATTGGCTCAAATCGGAGCACGCGAATGCAACGACCGAAAAAATTACCAAATCTTCACGCAAATACTCGACTCCGGACAAGGATTGCTCGGCGTGATCGACGACATTCTTGATTTCTCGAAAATCGAGTCCGGTCGCATGAGCTTGGAAATCGCGCCTGTCGAGATCGGTCAAGTGATTGATTGTTCGATCCGAACCATCGCCATGCGGAGTTACGCCAAAGGATTGCGGCTGAACATCGAGGAAGCCGCCGATTTGCCGACGCATATTGTCGGCGATTCCAAACGAATTGAGCAGGTCCTGATCAATTTATTGAGCAACGCCGTCAAATTCACTCCGATTGGCGGTTCGGTGCTGCTGTCCGCAACCCGCGAGGCCGAAGTTCTGATCTTCCGGATCGCAGACTCCGGCATCGGGATCGCTCCTGAAGCAATGGAGCGTCTGTTCCAACCTTTTGAGCAAGCGGACGGCTCCACCACCCGATGCTTTGGCGGTTCCGGCCTGGGACTGTCGATTTCCAGAAATCTTATGAACTTGATGGACGGAACCATTACGGCGCAAAGCGCGCCTGGACAGGGAAGCGTGTTCGAAGCGCGAATGCCTCTTCGCATTCCTGTCGACGCTCTCGACCCGACCAACGGCTCCTCAGCAAACACTGTCGCGACGGACGCCTCTGACGCTCCCATCGAGCTGTTCGATCGCGTCCCATGACGTGGTGTAAGAGCCGGCAGCCATCGCGGATTTTCGATAGGGTTCAGGTGCGACCCATAACACCCAACCGGAGACACCACGATGACCGATCCCAGGATTGCATTTGCCGAGCTGATTGAAAAGGGTGGAGACGCGGATTTTTTGAAGGACGTGCTTGCGTTTTCTTTGCAGCGCTTAATGGATATGGAAGCTGAGGCTGCGTGCGGAGCTGGGCTCCATGCCCGATCGGACGATCGGGTTAACAGCCGTAACGGCTATCGTGAACGGCCGTTGGATACCCGTGTCGGGCGAATAGAACTCCATGTGCCGAAATTACGCAAAGGCAGTTATTTTCCATCATTTCTTGAACCGCGCCGGACTGTCGAAAAAGCGTTGGTCGCCGTTATTCAAGAAGCTTACGTGCAAGGCATTTCGACCCGTTCGGTCGATAACCTTGTCCAAGCAATGGGCATGACAGGCATCTCAAGAAGCCAAGTGTCGCGCTTGTGCGCCGATATTGACGTGCGCGTCGGTGCTTTTCTCAACCGTCCGATTGAAGGGGAATGGCCGTATCTTTGGCTTGACGCAACCTATATCAAGGTGAGAGAAGCCGGTCACATCGTTTCTGTTGCCGTAATAATCGCTGTGGCAGTTAACACCGACGGCCGACGCGAGGTTCTGGGCATGGCCATCGGCATGTCGGAAGCCGAAGTCTTTTGGACAGGCTTCTTGCGCACTCTTACGCGACGCGGCTTGCGTGGCGTCAAGCTGGTTATCTCCGATTGTCATGAGGGGATCAAAGCGGCTGCGGCCAAAACCTTACAGGCATCTTGGCAGCGTTGCCGCGTTCATTTTATGCGCAATGCTCTTTCTCACGTTTCCGACAAAGATCAACGCCCCATGGTTGCCGCGATGATTCGCACGGCGTTCGCTCAGGGAGACGCCAAGGCCGCAAGTGAGCAATGGAGAAAAGTATCAGATAATTTACGTCCGAAATTTCGAAAGCTTGCAGAAATAATGGATGTCTCAGAAACGGATGTTCTTGCTTTCATGTCCTTTCCAAAAGAGCACTGGGTAAAAATATATTCCACGAATCCTATAGAGCGCCTCAATGGAGAGATCAAGCGTCGAACAGACGTCGTTGGAATATTTCCAAACGAAGATGCAATCTTCCGTTTGGCTGGAGCGATCCTTCTTGAGCAAACCGACGAATGGGCTATCCAGCGTCGCTACATGACACTGGAAACTATCGTGTCGTTGAGCGATAATCCTGACGCACTTCCGCCTCTTGCCGCAGTGTGACAACCGGCGCCTGAACCCTATCGAAAATCCGCGATGGCTGCCGGCTCTTACACCACGTCATGGGACGCGATCAGCTGTTCGGTTTTCCCGAAGAAGAAGCGTCGTGCTTGAGTCGCGCCTTGCAAAGATGTCATCCGCTTGAGACGCTCGAACAGCTTCGTCAGGTTGCGAAGCAAGCTGCAATAATCATCTTCAATCACGCCAGCCTGAGCGAATCCGGCGTTCCGGACCAAATCAAAGAAGAGTTAACCCACGGTCGGCGCATTGCGATCGCGACCACTCCGGGGCAGAACGAGGAACCGCTCGACTTACGCGACAAAGTCGCGACGCTCGAACGACCGCTCCGCCCACGCCACATTCGCGCATTGCTGACCACGAAAGAGCGCGACGTTGTTCTCCGACCTTCTTGCGACGCGCGTTTGGCCGGACTTTCCATTCTCGCCGCCGAAGACAATAAAGTAAACCGGCTTGTGCTGGAAAATATGTTGCATCACGAAGGAGCCGCTCTGGTAAGCTGCGAGAACGGCCGATCGGCGCTCGAACGCCTGAAGCAGTTGGGCGCGTCGGCTTTCGACATCGTTATCACCGACATTCAAATGCCGGAAATGGACGGCTATGACTTAGCTCGTTCGATCGCTTCATTGCCGACTCCTCTTCCAGTCATCGGCCTCACCGCTCACGCCATGAAAGAAGAACGCTTTCGTTGTTTGGAATCCGGCATGGTCGAATGCATCGTCAAGCCGATCAATCTTGATATTCTAGTCGCAACCATTCTTCGTCGCGTCAAGCCGAAGGTCGATTCCGTGTCTTCTTTGCCTCCCCCAATGATCGATGTTCCCAAACTCAAGGCGCGCTACGGCGACCGACAAGACTTTATTGTCCGTCTGTTGGCCACTGCGGCGTCCAGTCACACCAAAACTCCCAACGACATCCGAGCCGCCATTCGCGACAACAACCTTGAACAAATCAGTCGATTGGCTCACACCGTCAAGGGCACAGCAGGCGCTTTGGCGGCTACAGAACTACAATCTTTGGCGGCGCAAACCGAACGCGCGGCGCGCAACGCCGACGTCTCCTGTCTTCCGTTGGCGGAACGTCTCGCGAAGGCGGTTGAAGCGTTACGTAATGAGGCGGCTCCGGAATCCCGGACAGGGTGATGCGCCTAAATCAAGTCGCCCGTGAAAAATCTACAGAAACGGGGGAACGCTCGCTCTTAAGAGAGAACAAAAAAGTCATTACGCCTCTGTATTTAAAAGAACATTCCCTCTTCTCTTGCATTTCGGCCCGAATCATGACCTCTTCGTCGCGCATTTCGCCCACCTCAGGCGTTCTATTCGGTCTAGGCGTCGGCCCCGGAGACCCGGAACTGATCACTTTAAAATCCCTGCGCATTCTACAACAAACGCCGATCATCGCTTATCCCGCCTCTGAAAACGGCGAGAGCTTCGCGCGCTCGATCATCTCTGAGCATCTGCTGAAAGGACGGCCAGAAAAACAAATCGAGATTCCAATACGCCTGCCGTTTGTGGCTCTCGATCGCGCCCCGGCGCAACGGATTTACGATCAAGCCGCCGCCGTTCTCGCCGAACATCTTTCCGCCGGAGAAAACGTCGCTTTGTTATGTGAGGGCGACCCATTTTTCTACGGCAGCTTTCAATACCTGTTCGAGCGCTTGGCTCCACACCATCCGATTGAGGTTGTTCCCGGCATAACCTCGTTCACCGCGAGCGCCGCCGCTTTAGGCATGCCTTTGACGGCGCGAAACGATGTGTTGACGGTGTTGCCGGGACCTTTGGACGCAGAGGATCTACGAGAGAGACTCTTGAAGACGGAAGCCGCCGTAATTATGAAGATCGGTCGCCATTTCAGCAAAATTCGCGCAGTCCTTGAGGAGATAGGACTTGTCGAAACGGCGCGCTATATTGAGAGGGCGACGTTGCCGAACCAGCGCATCTTACCACTGCACGAAATTGATCCGGAAACTGTTCCGTACTTTTCGATGATTCTTGTTCATCGAAAAGCATCACGCCGACAAGCCGAATGATCGATACACGCCCCTCGGCCTTCACATAAAAACCAACCCATAAAAATCAGAAAGGCCCAAGGTCAGAAAGGCCCAAGGGCTGCGCGTCGGTCACAGAGGATCATAAGGAGGGAGCGAAAACCTCCCTTATTCACGCTCCCCTCCCCATCCCGATTAACGTCCTTTCTTGGAGTCAGCCATAACAGACACCCAAACAGACATTATTGTTCGCGAATAGCCTCATCAAACGCCTTGAGTATAGGATAGAGGAAATAAGAAATAATCAAACGACGACCAACGATAATCTCAACGCCCACCGTCATACCCGGCAACAAGCGCGTTCCTGAAGGCACCGACCGAAAATTCGCCGGCCCAACATCGACGCGCGTGCGATAAAATGACTCGACCGAGTGCCCTCGTTGAGAGATCGATGTAATCTGACCAGGCTGACTATCCGAGGTGAAAGCATCCTCACTGATCGTGCTGACGACGCCCTTAAGAATGCCGTGACGCTGAAACGGAAAAGCATCAACCTTAATATTCGCATGATCACCGACGCGAATAAAACCGATATCGCTCGCTGCGATCTGAGCCTCAACCTGTAGAGGCGCGTTTAAAGGCACCAAAGTCACCAAAGGTTCGGCCTCTCGCGCCACAGAACCGATAGAACGCGGCGCAACTTCCAACACCACCGCCTCTGCCGGGGAAGTCAACAAAACCAATTCACGACGACGCTGCGCCTTGGCGAGCTGTTCTTCAACATTTGCGACTTCTCGCATAACATCAATTAATTCTTCAGCAACCTTCTGACGCCTTTCGCGCAAGAAGGTGTCGCGCTCGGCCTCCTGCACCGCCATTTCCTGACGCAATTCCATATCGCGATTTTGCGATTTCGAGACTTCAAGCGCCATCTCCAACCGCTGGTCTTCAACTTCCAAGAAGTTCAGGCGCGAACCCGTCATATTACGAAACAGATCGGCGCGCATAGAGGCGATCTCTTCAAATCCCTTAAGCCGCCGAGAAAATAACTCGATGTCTTTACGATTGCTTGTCCGTTGCGTGGTAAGACGATTAAGAACTTCTTCATAATACTTAACTTTGGCCCGCAAGCTATCTTGACGCTCACGAAACACGACGATTTGCACAGCTTCCTCGTCACCGGGATCAGGGACGGAAAAGGTAGAATCTCCATTTAATTCCGCCTCCGCCCGCCGCCTCTGGGACAGCAAACTTTTACGCCGAGACAGCATATGAGCCACATCTGCGGCGCTGAAGGTGCTGTCAAGAGTAACAAGCGACTCTCCGACATGAACCACTTGCCCAACTTGCACATCGATGCTGCGAATAATCGCGGTCTCAAGCGGTTGAACAATGATCGTCGGCTGAGTCGTGACCAGCTTTCCCCGAGAAACCACAATGCGATCAATCTCGCAAAGGCTGGCCCAGGACACCATAATTACGACAACGGACAAAAGCAGATAAAACGTAATTTGCGTCACCACCGGATGCGGCTGAAACTCTATCGCCTCGGCATCCGTCATAAATTCGAGTTCTTCACGCGATGGAAGTTGTGTTCGATTGCGCCGCAACCAAAACCAAGCTTTTTTGCCCGTCTGCGCATTATTCGCCACAACGGGCACATTTGGAGTCTCGGGACTGGTCATTGATGGTTCTGCTGCGTCCAAAGGTGACGATAAATATCACAACGACCGAGCAAATCGGCATGAGGAGCCGCATCAACGATGCGCCCTCGATCCATAACAAGGATTGCGTTACACCTCACCAACGTGGTCAACCTATGCGACACCAACAACACTGTGCGACCGGAAGCTATGGCGGCGAGATTTGCCATAAAAATCGCTTCACTGTCCGGATCAAGCGCGCTGGTGGCCTCGTCAAGAATAAGCAAGCGAGGCTGCGGCAATAAAGCGCGCGCAATAGCCAAGCGCTGACGTTGCCCTCCCGAAAAGTTGGAAGCGTTTTCTTCGATCATCGTGTCCAACCCCAAGGGCAGCTTCTCGATGAACTCATCGGCGCCGGCCAAACGAACCGAACGTATGATCTCCTCAAGAGTCGCCTCAGGCCGCGTTATGGCGATATTGTCGCGAACAGTGCCGCGAAACAAAAAATTGTCTTGCAACACAACGCCTAAACTACGACGCAAATGAGGAAGATCAATTTCACGAATATCGACGCCGTCGAAACGAAGCACTCCCTCTTGCACCGGATAGAATCCCTGGATCAAGCGCGTCAGAGTGGTCTTGCCGGAACCGCTGCGCCCAACCAGCCCCACCACAGCGCCTGCGGGAATATGCAAGTTGATGCCGTCCAGCACTGGCGGCCCACTGAAACCATAGCGAAAACGAACGCCGTCGAAGTCTATTTTTCCGGTTATGGTCGGACACAACCCCGCCACGCCAGGCCTGCGTTCCGGCGGCCTGTTCATAATTTTCGACAACATCTCTACAGACAACAAAGTCTCCTGATAGTCCTGAACCAGAGAGACAATCTGCACCAGCGGCGACACCACTCGCCCCGACACCATCTGAAAAGCAATAAGCGCGCCTGCGGTCAATGTCTGATCGAACACCTCGCTCGTGCCCACGCCGACAACCGCCACTTTCATCAGGCTTTCCAGAGCATGCATCACCGCCTGAGCGTAAGCGCCGATTTCACCCACCTGAAACTGCATCTTAATGACATTTGCGGCGCTCTGTTCCCACTTACGACGTTGGATCGGCTCGATTGCGGACGATTTGATGGTGCGCATTCCGTGAATCGTCTCAACCAACATGGCCTGACGTTCCGACTCCGCACCGGAAAGCTTTTTCAATCGTTGACGGAACGGCCCCAGCATAAGAAAGATAACCAGCGCCATCAATGCCGTAAACAGCAACACCACCAACGTCAAGCGCACGCTGTAAAGCAGTAGAATCGGAAAAAACACAATCAACGCCGTGGCGTCGAGCGCCGTCAACAAAAGTCGCCCCGTCAAAAATTGCCGAATTTTCTCGACCTGCTGCATGTAGCGAACGGTGATGCCCGCAGAAGTCTGTTCGAAGTAATCAATCGGCAACGAAACCAAATGAGAAAATGTTCGAGTCGCCAATCGAATATCGATGCGATTGGAAGCAAAGAGCAGAAGGAATCTTCGAACAAAACTAAACGCCGCCTCGAATATAATAACGATGATAATTCCACCACTCAACACGTACAATGACGAATAACTTTGATGGGTCATAACCCTATCAAGAATCAACTGAAAGAACATCGGCGTCGCCAGCGAGATAACGTGCAACACCACCGCCGCAATAGCCACATCGCGAAAGGCGGCGCGCTGAAGCCACATTTCCGGGATGAACCAACGTAGACCGAATGGTTGCTCGGAATCGGTAAGATCGTAAGTTCTCCGCAACAACACCGCATCGCCGCTCCATTGAGCTTCAAGCTGCTCACGAGTGACGAAAAACGGTTCCGGGCGTGAAGCAAGAGGATCAACCAATACAGCCATAGGCTCAGGAGTGTCTCGGCGAATGCCGATCATAATCACTGTGTTTTTGTTGTTAAGAGAAAGCAACAACGGAAACACTTTGTTCAACGAAATCAGTTTCTCCCACTTAAACCGCGACTTACGCGCCTTCATGCCAATCGTGCGCGCCAGACGCGGAATTTCGTGCGGCAAAACGTCCCGTGGCGGCAAAGCATTGTTATGAACAAGCTGCGCAACAGTCGTATTTATGCCGTGATGGCGAGCGACCAAAACCAGCCCTTCCAATCCCGACATTCGCACCGGTTCGGAATTGGCAACCTGGGAGACGTCAGCGTTCGAAGCAACAGATGCCGCAGTTCCAGATTCCTGAACCGCGCCGGCAGGCTCACCATCAATCTTTGAATTGACCATCTTTCTCGAGAGCCTATGTTGTTTTCCGATTTTGACATCACGAATAGAAACACACTCAGAGCTTGTCCGAAAAATCCGAAGAAGACGTCTCCGAATAAAAACGATAGGACGCCAGGAAAGCGCTCCAGTCATCGAACCCAAAGACTGAGGCCTTCCCCATTGAGTTCATATAGTTCTTATTCAGAAGAATTAAAGGCCATGCGTTAATCATTCTATTCGCCGGTATAGCTCACCCTCAACCTTCGTCCAATTTTTGGAACAAATCCTAAAACCAGGGTAAAGCTTTTATTATCCAAAAGCCGCAAATAAGCAAGTCATTTTGACTAAGCTCAGTTCAGAGCCATGTCAAGACACTTTTCAACGAACTTTATTGTCCATAGGAACACGCATTTTAACAAAAAAAGCGCCGAAAAAAAAGGTCCAGGAATTTTGTTCCTGGACCTTTTCAATTTCTCACACTGCTTTACGCAACAAAGGTCCAGGTCTCACAAACGATGCGAAACCCTAAGCCATGCCCCTCTCTCTTCCCGGAAGAAAAGAGAGAGGGGGCTTTTCAAGAAATCACGACGGAGTGAAAGCGATATCGGTCGCAGCCAAAGTCGACCGATTGGTCAACGTGACCAACAACACCGACGAACCACCACCAGCGCCGTCTGCATCATAATACAACCCACCGTTTGACAAGTTGAAGATAAACTGAGCAGAGGAGCTTCCAGCGGCCGCATTCCCCGTGGTGTTCGTGATGAACGTCGTTGAGCTAACGGCAGTGATGTTCCCGAAATTGGGGCTGACAAGTTGAATCTTGTCCTTCCCAGCCTCAAAGTTGGTAATCGTGTCACCCGCGTCAGAGGCCCGAACGAACCGATAGGTGTCGTTTCCGTCACCACCGATTAACGTGTCGGCTCCAGCGCCACCCGTCAGAATGTCGTTACCCTTACCACCATTGAGGGTGTTGTTGCCTGAGTTGCCGGTGATTGTGTTGTTCTTATCATTACCAGCGGAATTGATATTTTCAGTTCCGGTAAGGATCACGTTATCCACGCTCGCTTCAAGAGTGTTCAGCGTCGTAGAAATTTGTCTAGTAAGTGTTCCCGTGCCATTCTTTGCGTCAATGGCGGCAAGAACCGTAGCGTCCAACGAATTGTTATCGGTCACGATCACATTGGTTCCAGCCTTGATTTCCGCAACGACAACCTTTGTTGTGGCGTTCGCCAAGTTTCCGATAATGTCCCTGATCGTCGTGCAAGTCACTGTGCCGGTGAAACCGTTGGCCGTGTCAATCGCCCTCATCTGAGTAAGGCTCGCCGCCCCTGTCAACACCACATTGGTGCCGGAAGAAACGCCGTGGAGTTCGACAACATCGCCAAAGATGTTCACCAGAGCCAGGTTGCCGCCAGTGTCTCTCAAATTCGTCGCAACGACAAGGCTGCTACCATTAGCCGCATCAAGCGCAGTGATCTGAGCAAGAGTTGCGCTTGAAGTGACAGTAATTTTGGTTCTGGCGCTGATGCGAGACGAAGCGGTGTTCGACGGCAAGAGGTTCACCGCCGTATCGGCGATCTCCGTGAAAGCCAGAGACCCCGCACCGTTGGCCGCATCAATCGCGGTGATCTGAGCAAGACTGACGCCACCCGATACCGTAACATTGGTGCCGGAGCGGACAAGAGTTGAAACAACGCCCGCAGAAACCAGGTTTGCCGCAGTGTCATTCAAAGCCGTGTACGTCAGAGAACCGGAAACTGCGCCCGCGCCGTTTGCTGCGTCAAGAGCCGTGATTTGAGCAACGGAGGCGGCGCCCGTCACCGTAAGGTTGGTGCCGACACGGATGGCGGCCGAGGCGCGTCCGCCAGCTCCAGACAACAGGTTTGCGGCGCTGTCGCTCAGAGCCGTATAGGCCAATGTTCCACGACCGTTGGCGGTGTCGATGGTCGTGATCTGAACCACAGAGGCAGCATCCGTCACCACGACATTGGTGCCGGCGCCCGCAGACGAAACACGACTGGATGCCGCACCGGACGGCAACAAGTTGCTCACAGTGTCAGACAGCGTGGTAAAGCTCAGTGAGCCGGAGCCGTTGGCGTTGTCAATCGCCGCAAGCTGAGCCACCGAGACCGCATCCGTCACCGTAACATTGGCATTACCACCAACGCCGCCCCTGAGGATGCTGGAAGCAATACCGGACGGAACCAAATTAGCCGCAGTGTCTTTCACAGCGGTATAAGTCAGAGTTCCACCGCCATTGGCGTTATCGATCGCCAACAATTGGGCGACGTTTGCTCCTGCGGCGTCGGTTACCGTGACATTGGAGCCCGAAGTGATGAACCCAGAGGCAACGCCGGACGGAACCAAATTGGCCGCAGTGTCGTTCAAGGACGTAAAGCCAAGAGAACCGCTGCCGTTAACCGCATCAATCAGGCTGAGATCAGCGACGCTGACCGCTCCCGCCACCACCACATTGGTGCCGGAAGTGATTTGGCTCGAAACAACTCGCCGCGCGCTGATGATATTCGCGAGGCTGTCCTGGATGGTCACAGTGTGACCATTCATATCGAGATTGCCGATACGAGCCAACGCAGCAGCGTCAGCCAAACTCAAGTTTGCATCGTTCGACAGTTGCAGGAGGTTTGCATCCGTGACGAGCGAACTCGTCAAAGCGGCAATGATGTGTCCGGCAGAGTCAACGATCCGATAACTGCTTGCGTCTCCAGCCGTTGTGTTGTCGATCAAGTTGCCGATCGAGTCAACGATTTCGAGCGTATGCCCATCCCGAGAGAGGGCAGTTCCCAAAGCCACCAATTGCGTGATTTGCGCAACTGTCAGGTCTGTCGCATTGGCCGAGAGATAAACATTTGTGGCGCCACTCACCACATGAGTTCCGCTCGCGATACTCGCAAGAATATTTGCTGCGGTGTCGGTGATGGAATAGCCGCTAACAGTAGTTCCACCCTCCATCAATTGCGTCACTTCCGCAATCGACATTTCGCTTATGCTTGAGAAGCTGATGGAGGCGGCGTTCGTCACGACGTCTTCCGATGCGTGAGCACGGATATTCGCCGCAGTGTCAGAGAGAGTATATGAATGACCGTTCAGACTGAAACCATTGAGACCGGTGAGCGCCAGAGCGCTTGCAATCGACAGATTGCTTGCGTTACCTGAAAGACTGACGCCCGCAGCTCCCGTCACGACACTACCAGACACATTGGCGAGAATATTCGCCGCAGTGTCTGTGATCGAGTAGGTGTGACCGTTCAGACCGAAGCCGTCGAGGCCGGTCAGAGTTGTCGCACTCTCGATCGACAACCTAGTCGCATTCTCCGAAAGGAGAACGGACGTGGCGTCAGTCAAGAAGGTGTCATCGGCGTCAAGGATATTCGCCGCCGTGTCAACCACACTATAACTATCGGCGCCGCTGTCCGTCGTATGCCCGGTCAAATGGGCGACGGTGTCGGCAAGACCGATGGTGTGCGTGGTGTCGCTGAAGTCGGAAACGCCAGCCAGCGTTGCCGCCTGCGCAACCGTCAACCCGGTCGCATTGGCCGAGAGACTGACCGCAGAGGCCCCAGTTACAATTCCAGCCGTTGCATTGGCGATGATGTTGGCCGCCGTGTCGGCGATCGCATAAGTGTGTCCGTTCAGACTAAAGTCAGAAACACTGGTAAGCGTCGTCGCATTGGCGATGGTCAAGCCCGTCGCGTTTTCCGAAAGGAGGACCGCAGAAGCCCCCGTCACAGCGCCGCTTGTTGCAACAGCGATGATATTCGCCGCCGTGTCGGAAATCGTGTAGGTGTAACCGTTTGCATCAAAGCCGTTAAGACCAGTCAGAGACGTTGCATTCGCAACCGTCAGAGCTGTCGCATTGGCCGAGAGCATAACAGCGTCGGCTCCACTCACCACATCGCCAGACACGCCGGAAATGATATTCGCCGCCGTGTCAAGAACGGTGTAGCTATCGGCTCCGCCTGCTGTCGTGTGCCCAGTCAGATTGGCGATGCTGTCCTCAAGGGCCACAGAATGGCCATCAGCATCAAAACCATCAACCCCAGCCAGAGACGTGGCTTCCGCAACCGTCAACCCTGTTGCGTCTTCACTGAGTGTGACTGCCGCCGCCCCCGTCACAACGCTAGCAGTTGCATTCGCGATGATGTTCGCAGCGGTGTCGGCGATGCTGTAGGTGTAACCATCGAAGTCGAGACTGCTGAGACCGGTGAGGGTCGTCGCGTCTTCAATGCTCAGGCCCGTTGCGTCTTCAGAGAGAGTGACAGCAGTCGCTCCCGTCAGCACCTCGTTCTGAACATCGGCGATGATGTTCACCGCCGTATCGAGGATGCTATAAGTATGATCATTGAGATCAATGTTGGCGAGACCAAGGAGGATCGTCGCTTCATCGATGCTCAGGTTTATTGCATCTTCAGAGAGAACAACACTCGCCGCACCCGTTACTCCATCCTCCGTCGCACTGGCAAGAATATCGGCAGCCGAAGCAGTGATCGAGTAAGTGTGCTCATTCAGATCGAAGCCCGAAAGCCCCGTCAGTGTTATCGCATCATTGACCGAGAGTCCTGTCGCATCTTCCGAGAGTTTGATGAAAGTGGCGCCGTCAACAATCTCGTGGCCTGCGTTGTCAACAATGTTCCGAGCCGTATCAAGAACGCCGTAGGTTGCGCCACTGTTTTCAAAGATATGGCCAATCAGGTTCTCAATAGTATCCGTGTACACCAAGCTATGACCGTTTGCATTGAAGCCTTCAATAGCAAACAAGGTCTCCAGCTCGGCGGCGGTCAGCCCGGTTGCGTCTTCCGACAGGTTGACGGCATGCGCGCCGGTAACGGCCTCATTCGTCACATGAACGAGGATGTTCCGCGCAGTGTCAGTAACCTCGTAGATGTGATCGCCTGCTTCGAAGCCCGAGATGCCGGTTAAGGTCATCGCGTGCTCAATACTCAGATCCATCGCGTCTTCGGAAAGACTGACAGCTCCTGCGCCCGTAACCGCATCGCTCTCCGCACCGGCGAGGATATTCTCCGCCGTGTCAGAAATCGAATAGGTATGGCCATTTAGATCAAAGCCGGTGAGACTGACCAGGCTCGTCGCGTCTTCAATACTGAGCCCCGTCGCGTCTTCAGAGAGAGTAACGGCGGAAGCATTCGTAACAATGTCGCCACCAACGCCGGCAATAATGTTTTCTGCCGTGTCAAGAACGGTGTAGCTGGTTGCTCCACCGGCGTCTGTGTTATCCGTCAGATTTTCAATGCTGTCCGCAAGAGTGATGCTGAACCCGTTTGCATCAAAGCCTTCGACGCCAGCAAGGGTTGTCGCCTCTTCAACACTCAGATCCGCCGCGTCTTCAGAGAGACCGACAGCCTGAGCGCCGGTAACCACATCACTCTCAGCACCGGCAATGATGTTCGCCGCCGTGTCGGTGATGGAGTAGGTGTTGTCGCCGAGATCGAAGTTCGCAAGACCGGTGAGGGTCGTCGCATCTTCAACGCTCAGATCCGTCGCGTCTTCAGAGAGACCGACAGTTCCAGCACCCGTGACGGCATCCGTCTCAGCGCCGGCAATGATATTCGCCGCCGTGTCGGAAATCGTGTAGGTGTTGTCACCGACGTCAAAGTTATCCAGACCGGTGAGGGTCGTCGCATCTTCAACACTCAGATCGGTTGCGTCTTCACTGAGTGTAATCGTCTCAGCACCCGCAAGCACCTCGCTATCGGCGCTGGCGATGATGTCCGCCGCCGTATCCGAAATCGAGTAGCTGGCGTCACCAACATCGAAGCCATCGACACTTGTTAAGGCCGTGGCGTCGGCAATGCTCAGATCGGTCGCATCTTCAGACAGAGTGACAGTTTCCGCACCCGTGACGATATCGCTCTCGGCATTGGCAATAATGTTCTCTGCCGTATCCGAAATCGAGTAGGCGTTGTCACCCAGCTCGAAGTTCGCAAGACCGGTGAGGGTCGTCGCGTCTTCAATACTCAGGCCCGTCGCATCTTCACTGAGTGTAACCGCCGCCGCGCCTGTAACAGCATCGGACTCAGCGCCTGCGATGATCGCATCCGCTGTATCATTGATCGTGTAGGTGTTGTCGCCGAGATCGAAGTTCGCAAGACCCGTCAGGGTCGTTGCATCGTCAACGCTCAGATCGGTCGCGTCTTCACTGAGTGTAACGGCGCTTGCACCTGTAACCGCATCGCTCTCAGCTCCGGCAATGATATTCTCCGCCGTATCCGAAACCGAGTAGGTGTTGTCGCCGAGATCAAAGTTATCAAGACCCGTCAGGGTCGTCGCATCGTCAACGCTCAGATCGGTCGCGTCTTCACTGAGTGTAACGGCGCTCGCACCTGTAA
>CAUYUA010000065.1:0-4380 GCA_963575675.1 Azospirillaceae bacterium | reverse complement strand
GGTGGAACCATCCATTCGGCTGCCATTGCCACCGCGTCGGAGCGGTCTGGCGAGCTGACGACTGCCGTCCATTACAATTTTTTTTTCATTTTCGGTAATAATAAGCAATGGACAGCACAATACTCACCTCAATAGCCGCATCCATGATATTGCTACTTTCCGTAGCAATCGGACTCCTACAAAAAGCCCTGCGATCGCAGGACGACGTACGACAAGCACTGGTCGAATTAGCAGCAGTAAACGACTCGCTTAAGTCAACACAGCAGTCACTCCAAATCGAAATAGAACGGCTAAGATACACGCTGATGGACGCACACAGATGAGAAAACGCAGACCGATGGAACGACGAATCACGATAAACAGCATAGAGTACGTTTCAATCAACGAACTGGCCGCCATTCGCGGCACCACCAGACAGGCAGCCACGAAATACGCCGAAGCCCGGCCGGAATACTGCATAAAGCGCGGGCCGCATCGATTTATGGAGGCAACAAAATGTTTCGAGTAATATACTCGATCTTCATCGCACTAACCGGAAAATCAATCATTGACAACCTCCAACCCGGAGAATCGGCGCAACTGCCGGACGCCAGATTCAACAAATCTGGCAACACATACACCCTGCACATAACAGCAGAACGGGAGACCAAATCATGAATCGCGTTCGTGAGGCAATCAAAATGCTACTAACGGGCACATCGGAGGAATCGCTGCTCAAACAAATCAACGAAGTCAAACTCGAACTGACTGTAGATGATCTTGTGAAAAACGGCCACATCGACGCAAGTCCTGAAATTCGGGACATAGCCACGGCAGCACTTGCAGGAACAGCAACACCAGAGCAAATAATAACCCTCCTCCAAAAACCGAAAACCATCACACCAACCGAAACAATCGTCCCATCAAACATAGTCGACCCAGTCGAAGCGCAAATCCGCAACGAAATGGCGACGAAAAATCTATCTTACGCTGACGCAGCAGTCGAAGTGTCAGCCGGAGGAACACTAAATGCCTAACCTCTCGACTCTGCACATCAACACCGCGCTTACCGACTACGCCATCGCATTATCTAACGACACCCAACAATTCATGGCAACAAAACTGTGCAGCACCAAGCGAGTTAAAATGCCATCCGGCAAAATCACGGTCTTAAACCGCGAGGACGCAAAAGGACCGGCATTAGGATCAAATCAGCGCATGTTGTCATCACTCCAGGGACCAAAGGCGAGCGCCGTTGAAATCGAACCAACAGTAACAAACGTGTCATATGCATGCCACAGATACGCGTACAAAATCCCAGTATCAGACGAGGAACTGCAGATCAGCGACAAACCGTTGCAGCCCCTGCGGGACGCAGCCAAACACATCTTTAACCGGCTGATGATTGACCAGGAAATCCTCGTAAGCCGTCTCTGTTGCACAGCCGCAAACTACGCCAGCGGCTATCAAACCACACTCACAACCGGCGCCAACGGAACCAGTTGGAACAAAACATCAGCGGCCGGAACGGGTTCCGACCCTCTCAACAACATCCGAGACGCGCGAATCAAAATCGAAAAAAACATCATGAAACAGGCCAACACACTGGCAATGTCAAAGCGAACCATGCTACACCTGGCAGACCACGATGACCTCAAATCCATCTACCAGTACACCGACCCGAATTACATCGACCGCGACGGCATGCACGAGCACCTGAAAGGACTCAGAGTCGTCACTGGGGACGCAGTATACGACACCGCAGCAGAGGGAGCCAGCTACACGGGAGACTACATCTTCGGAGACCTGAGCCAGGCTGCAGGTTCGACCGACGTCGCCATCGTACTGTACCAACAACCAGGTGAACTCGGACTCTACGATTTCGCCTCGTTCATCATGCTGCTGGCGCCGGATGCAACAACCGGCACCTACGGTCTAAACCTCCGATCATGGCGAGACGACGACCGCCGAGCATGGATGGTAGAAGGCTCCATCACGTGTGACATTCAACCAGGAATAGTAGACGGATCAGGACTAATCACCGGCGCCTACTGCTACACAGCAACCACAGTATAACGTTCGTCCCGCGTGTGGAGGGAGCAAAAAACCGGGGAAGCAGGGCTGCGCGGCTGCGTTCATTTTGGCGCTTCGCGCAGTCCAAAAACACCAAACAACAAACCATGTTTCATAACGGCATGTTTCATTAACCATATTTCAAAAACCATGTTTCAAAAAGCATAAACGGCATGCATCATTCACCATATTTCAAAAACCATGTTTCAAACAGCATAAACGGCATGCATCATTCACCATATTTCAAAGACCATGTTTCATGCAGCATAAACGGCATGAATAAATAACCATAGACCAACCATAAGAACAAACAAACACGAGGACAAATCAATGCAGCAGCTAACAGGCACAATAATCACGCGAGAGTTTAACTCAGTCCCGGTACTCCACCGCATGGCCGCACCTGTTTCCGGTCAGGCATACTGGGATTACCCAAGCGCCGACGCCGTCGCACTCGGCGTCATCGTCGGCTTCGACCAAAACTCGGCCGCGCCGTACATGGCGCAAATCCAAATCAACTCCGTCGTCCAAATCGAGTCAGACGGTTCCGGCGCAATTGCCGCCGGAGATCCAATCGCGGCCGCCGCATCCGGCAAAGCCAAAAAGAGGGCAAAAGCCGACGGCACGACGACCAGAAACTGGATAGGATACGCACACAACGCGGCAGCAGCCACCGCAGGACTACTCGTCGACGTACAAATCGCAGTTCACTCAGCATCAAACACATGACATGGCGTGTACATTCGTGGCGAGGAAGCTGGTCTCCGGACCAAGCACGCGTAGCAGCGCACCTACCAGAACAACACCGCATCGCTGTCGCAGCAGCGAACGGAGTCGGTAAATCACATCTGGCGGCTGACATAGCCGCCAGCTTCGCATACCACCACGAAAACAGCCAAATACTCCTCATAGCCCCGACAAACCGACAGGTAAGAGATGTTCTCTGGCCGCAAGTTTGGACCGCGCTTCGCGCAGCCGGACAAACACCCGACATCGAGCGGCCAGCATCACCAAGAATCGCCACCGAGAAACTCGACTTAACAGGCTTCGCAACCGACCGCCCAGAACGCCTCCAGGGATACCACGCAGAAAATTTACTCGTCCTACTCGACGAAGCATCCGGACTCAAAATCGATCTACTAAACGCACTCGAAGGCATCGCAGTAGGCGACAACAACTACATATTTGCAATCGGAAACCCAAACACAACGGCCTCGACTCTGCACGAAATCATGACTCGCGAATCGTGGATCCACGAAAGGATCTCCGCTTTAACGCACCCAAACATAACAAACAAAGCGACCGTCATCCCTGGCGCAACGACATATAAAGCACTAAAAGACCGCATACGGGATTGGTGCAAACCAGCAGAGATCCAAACAGACGAAACCTTCGAATTTGAGAAGCAGCTCTACGAACCAAATGACGAATTCCGAATACGATATCTCGGGCTATTTCCTCTCAGCTCAAGCGAATACCTAATAGCCGAGTCCAACGTTCGAAAATGCGTCATCGATAGCGAATTCGAACCCGAATTCGTAACCATCGACGTGGCTCGAACCGGAGGAGATAAAACCATCATTGCATTTTGCAATGGTTGCACAATACACAAAATCACGGAACTAAATGCAACCGACCTAATGACGCAAGCGCAAAACATCGCACAGCTGATTGAACGGCACAACATAAAACGCGTACTAATCGACGCAGCAGGACTCGGCATCGGAATCGTAGACCGACTGCGACAAATCACACCAACGCCAATAGAGCAATTCCTGGGAGCAGACGAACCACGGACGCCCTCGGAGCAAAAACGCTACACAAATCGTCGGGCGTCCTCCTACGGAAAATTGGCAACAATGATAGAACGAGGACAAATCCAACTGCCACCAGACGAGACACTAATACAAGATATAGCGCACCAACAATATCGCTATACAAAATCTGGACTAATCGAAATGATGCCCAAAAGGCAAATCATATCGGAACTCGGCCGCTCGCCAGACCGCTCCGACGCGGTGGCAATGGCAGCCGAATGGATGGTTCCACCCTCTGCCATTACTCGCCAACGTCGCCCGCCATCAGCCCTCTGGTAGCAGCTCGTTGTCCAGCCCTCTCTCGCTCTCCCTCCCTCTCTTTCTCTTGCGCTTCGCGTCGGCGTTAATTCGTGCTCGCTCTCCCGCAGCCGCCGTCGTTCGGTCGCTGTGGTCGCTCCCGATGCAGTCCGCCGCGCATGCCCTCTGATCCGATCTGGCAGCAGCTGCTCTGAGAATGTCCGCCGCGCATGCCCTCTGATCCGATCTGGCAGCAGCTGCTCTGAGAATGTCC
>CAUYUA010000064.1:0-4547 GCA_963575675.1 Azospirillaceae bacterium | reverse complement strand
TAAGACGCACAGAGTATATTATTCTTCGTCTTTAGGAGAAGTCTGCGCCCGCTGTTTAAGAGCGGCGCCCAAGATATCGCCCAGGCTGGCGCCCGAATCGGACGAACCGTACTCGGCCATAGCCTGTTTCTCTTCCTCCATCTCGCGCGCTTTGATCGACAGACTGATCCGGCGGCCATTGCGATCGATCTGGGTGACTTTAGCATCGATTTTCTCGCCAACGGCGAATCGCTCGGGGCGTTGCTCGCTGCGGTCACGCGACAGATCGGACTTGCGGATGAAGCCCTGATAGCCGTCGCCGACCGAGACTTCGATTCCGCCGTCGGCAATGCCGGTGACGGTGCAGGTGACGACGTCGCCTTTCTTCAGACCAGCGGCTGCGGCCTCAAACGGATCCGAGGAGAGCTGCTTAATGCCTAAGCTGATGCGCTCTTTGTCGACATCGACGTCAAGCACTTTAACCCGAACTTGATCGGCTTTTTTGTACTCGGCAATGGCTTCTTCGCCCGACTTGTTCCAGTCGAGATCGGACATATGAACCATGCCGTCGATGTCGCCGGGAAGACCGACGAACAAACCGAACTCGGTGATGTTCTTGACTTCGCCCGAAAGCTCGGTGCCCGCCGGATATTTCTCCTTGAAAGTTTCCCAAGGATTGTCCAGGCACTGCTTGAGGCCAAGGCTGATGCGACGCTTGTTGGGATCGACGTCCAGGACCATGACTTCGACTTCTTGCGAGGTCGATACGATCTTGCCCGGATGAACGTTTTTCTTGGTCCACGACATTTCCGAAACGTGAACCAAGCCCTCGATGCCCGGCTCCAGCTCGACGAAGGCGCCGTAGTCCGTGATGTTGGTGACCCGCCCTTTGAAACGCGAAGCCACGGGATATTTGGCTTCCACGCCTTCCCATGGATCGGCTTCAAGCTGCTTCATGCCCAGGCTGATGCGCTGAGTTTCGGCGTTGAAGCGAATAACCTGAACGGTGACGGTTTGACCGATTTGCAGGGCTTCGGAGGGGTGATTGATGCGCCGCCACGCGATGTCGGTGACGTGGAGCAAGCCATCGACGCCGCCCAAGTCCACAAACGCGCCGTAATCGGTGATGTTCTTGACCACGCCCTGGAGAACTTGGCCTTCTTTGAGGTTGGCCACCAACTCCGAACGCGCCTCGGCGCGGCTTTCTTCCAAAACCGCGCGTCGGGAAACCACGATATTGCCGCGCGAACGATCCATTTTGAGTATCTGGAACGGCTGCGGCGTGCCCAGCAACGGAGAAATGTCTCGAACCGGCCGTATATCGACCTGACTTCCGGGCAGGAACGCCACGGCGCCGGACAAATCGACCGTGAAACCACCTTTGACCCGACCGAAAATGACGCCGGTCACCCGCGCTTGATCGGTGAACGCTTTTCAACAACGTCCACGCTTCTTCACGCTTGGCCTTTTGCGACTCAGAACGGCTTCGCCGTTCTTGTCTTCCATCCGTTCGAGATAAACCTCGACGGTGTCCCCGGCTTTCAGCTCGGCGGGTTGGTTCGAACCGGCGAATTCTCTTCAGAGGAACTCGACCTTCCGACTTCAACCCAACGTCAATCAGCACCATATCGTTTCGACGGCGACAACCCGGCCTTTGACGACCGTACCTTCCAGATTGCCACCCGCGCCGAGTGATTCTTCCAACAGTGCGGCGAAGCTTTTCCATCGTCGCCTTTGCCTTCGCCGGTCTTGCCATTGCCGTGCCATTGATACTCCTTGGGTTGAACCAAAACGACGCCGAAACGGCCCGCTCATCCATGGCAGCGCAGGAAGAGAGCGGCGTCGACAGCCGTCGCGCCGGACGCCACGTCCAGCGACTTGATCTGGGACGCTTATAACCCCGATCGCAGAGCTTTCGCAAGGTTTGGCGACGCAAAAAGCCGCAGAAATGTAATATTTTAAAAAATTGTTGTTTTTGAGGCTGTCAAAACCATTCAGCCGCCATAATACACGCTTGAATCGCAGCGGCCACAGCCATAACGGGCTCTTCGGCGCGGATCACGCGACAACGCTCCGGCGCATGCCGCGCGATCGCCAAGAAGCCTTCGCGAACCCGATGATGAAAATCCAAAGACATTTGTTCATAGCGCGCTTCTCGACCGCGCCTCTCGGCGGCGCGCGCCAGACCGACGTCTACGGGCAGATCGAGAATCAACGTCATATCCGGATGATGTCCACCAATTGCTTCGCTATGCAGACGCGCCACCGCTGCGGCGCCCACCCCTTGCCCATAGCCTTGGTAGGCGACGGCGCTGTCAGAAAAACGATCCGAGATCACCCATTCTCCAATCGCCAGGGACGGCGCAATCAAACGCTCCCAATGTTCAACCCGCGCCGCCAAATGCAGCAAGGTTTCCGTCATTGGCCTCCAACGATCGGGCGCTCCCATCGTCAACAATCGCCGAATCTCTTCCGCGCCTTCCACACCGCCGGGTTCGCGCGTAAGGCGAACGACAATCCCCCTTCCGCGCAGAAATTCCGCCAACAAACGCGCTTGGGTCGATTTCCCGGCCCCTTCGCCCCCTTCCAGAGAGATAAAACGCCCCCGCATAGTTCCCATAACAGTCCCATAAAATTAAAAACAAATAAGCGATATCAAAAATCACCGCGCCAGTTTAAATCACCGCGCCAGTTTAAATCACCGCGCCAATTTAAATTACCGCGCCAGTTTATTATGAGGCCAAACAAACCAACAGCTCCAGAAGAAGATCGCTTCGCGAATAAGGGAGGCTTTCCCCCCCCTTATGATCCCGAGCGACCAGAAACTCAGTCCCTGTATCCGTTTAAGAGACGCGCTCACTCTTCAGTAAAAACTTCAGTGAGAAAATTATGGGGAGCCGAAAACAATGTGACGCGCCGCCGCAAAAACTCGTCCAACCATTCCCAAACGATCAACATTGGCCGCCGCCACCACAGGAATCTCGCGCGTCACAAAGTTACTACCGGAAATCACCACTTTCCCGAGTCGGGTTCCCTTCACCACAGGCGCCGGAACCGGCACATCCATCGAAAGCACCACTTTCATACTCCGACGCTCTTCCGGCGCCATCGTCACTTTCAATCCACCCTGCACCATCACCGGCGCTGTCGGCGCTTCACCCAACCACACAGGCGCCTCATCAATCACTTCATCAGGCTTAAACAGAGTGTAAACACTAAATTCACGGAACCCCCAATCAATCAATCGAGCCGATTCATCCGCGCGAGCCTGCATATTGGGCAACCCGTTGACCACCAACACCAAACGCCGACCATCGCGAATCGCCGAAGCGGTCAAACCATATCCAGCCAAATCCGTATGCCCCGTCTTCAACCCGTCAGCGCCGATGTTGCGGTACAAAAGAGGATTGCGATTGCCTTGCTTAATACCGTGATAAACAAACTCGCGCTCGGAGTAGAAATGATAATACTCCGGAAAATCGATGATCAGATGCTGCGCCAACAACGACATGTCATAGGCCGGAGTAGTGATTCTCATCCGGCCAACCAGTGGCGTTGACAAATTACTATCGAGCATCCCAATTCGCGAGCGCGTTTCATCACCGCGGCAAAGCGTCTTCAATCCGGCCAAAGCCTGAAAACACAATCGAAGCGTCATTTCCGGACTGGATGATCACGCCGCGAATCAGATCCTCAACCTTTATGCGGTTATTCAGTCTGCAAACATCTTGGAGCTTGCATCCGCCACGCGCTCCTTGACCGGCAGAGTGTCTTCCAAGGACAACCGACCGGATTTCAGAGCCTCGAACACCATGTACATGGACATGATCTTGCTCATAGAGGACGTGGCCATTTTCTGGCGCGCGTTTTTTTCGAACAAGATCGTGTTGGTGGTGAGGTCCGTGAGAATGACCTGTCGAGCCGAAGTATCGATCGTCGCCGCGACGGCGGACCTCGTTATGGCAAACGACATCCCACAAATCGACAACGCCAACAACACGACGACAACGCGCGAACGCACTGCGGACATGAGACTTTCCTCATTCACAACCAAACGCCATACACAGCCCAACGCCATACACAGCTCAACGCCACACCCTGACACGCAAGTTTGGCCAACACACAGCTTCAGCGTCTTTTCCGAATTGATAAGGACGCTCACCTTCAATACTGCTGCGACCCACCGCCTAACGCCTATTGTTTCAGATTTGTCACAGGCGGGTCAATCCATCAACCGCCGGCCACGTCAAGATATCACCATGATCCTCGCTATTCACACACTGAATCGTTGGTGGTTAAACCCGCGCCCCAACGCGATTTCCCTCTCTTCCAAAAAAGAAGAGCGGCGTTTTCAATCTTTTCGGACATTTTCAATCGACGACCACCTTAGCCTCTTGGTTTCCGGCGGCAATCACGCGATTCAAGACTTGATCCGCCTGCTCAACCGAGGCCATAGGCCCCATCCGCACGCGAAACAAACGATTCTTGCCGACCATGGCGGGTGACACTTGAGCCCCCATGCCGGTAAGCCGCGCTTTCACGCGATTGGCGGCGTCATAGCTCTCAAA
>CAUYUA010000063.1:0-4637 GCA_963575675.1 Azospirillaceae bacterium | reverse complement strand
AATCCCCGGCGACCAGGAACACAGTCCCTGGACCCGTCTAATTTATTGCTTTTATGCAAAAACCGCAACAAGCCGCCAAGCAACGCAGAGCCAATCAATATAGACGGAAATATTCCGTCCGTTGTCGACCACGCCGCCAGAGCGATCAACACAATATTCGTTAAAATCACAAAACGTGTGACCTCAGCATGACGTCGTCCCGCTTGGACCGCCTTCTGATATGCATGTTCTCGGTGAGCTTGCCAAACCGACGCTCCACGCAGGACGCGGCGGCATAATGTCAGAGTGGCGTCGGCACAAAAATATGCCGGAAGCAACAGCGCCGCCGCCCATGCTCCGGTAACCGCCAAAGCCAAAAGCAGGCCGCCCAGAATATACCCCAAAGGAATGCTGCCCACGTCTCCCATGAAAATCTTGGCCGGTTGCCAATTCCAAATCAGAAAGCCGAAAGCGGCTCCGGCGACGCATAGACTAAGCTCTTCAATCATCGGCGGCAGTTCGGTTATGTGGGCGACCAACGCCACGCCTAGGCCGATTGAAGCCGCCTCGCCACCCGCCAGCCCATCGATTCCATCCATAAAATTGAACAAGTTGATGAACCACAACCAAGCCAGAAAAGCAACGGCGCGATCAAGGAGCAGCGGAATCCACCCTTGGAAGATCAGAGCGTTGTCAGGAAACATCGCCAATCCCGTCGCCACCGCCACAGCTTGCGCCGATAGGCGAATCAACGGCGGAAGTCCGTGTCGTCTGCGATCATCAGCCCAAGACACCATCATCAACAGTGTTGCGCCGAACAAAAAGGGCGCTATGCGCAAGACTTCATCGTGTTGAAAGCCTAAAAAACCGGCTGTTGGCAGGACGGTTAATAAAATTCCCCATCCACCGCCTCGCGGCGTCGGTAGACTATGGCTGCTGCGCTCATTGGGATGATCAAGGATTTGCCGATGACGCAGCCATATTAATGTTAGTCCGGTGAACGCCCAACCGCAGCATCCAACGACGATCAAAAAGAGGAGTGCTGAAAACACCATGAACCGCTCGGAAGATACTTTCGAATGAAATTAAAAGGGTCCAGGGACTGTGTTCCTGGACCCTTTTAATTTCATTCGGAGGATGGACAACACGTCGGAAGACCTCACACGCTATTCTTCCGACTTCGTGGCGTAACTCAACACAACGCAAGGCGACCGAAAAATCCTTTCTCGACCGTTCTGAGCGCTTGTTCGAAGTCGGCTTACTTCTTCGGATTGCCGATTCCGGCGAAGGCGTTATAAGTGAAATACCCCACATGAGCAGCCAGCGCGCCAACCGAAGCAGCCACGACCATCAAAGCGCGGCTATGTGTTTCCAACAACCAGGAAGGCCCAGTTGAGGCCACGCTGGTTGCCGCTGCGGTCGCCGTCGTTGCTGCGGTTGCTGCGCGGGTTGCCGTCGTTGCTGCGACGCGAACCGGCGCCGCTGAAGTCGATGGAATAATCGTGGCGATTGAGCGGAATGTTCGATTCAGGAAAGCGCGCGCCGGAGCAGAATTATAAGCAGCGAAATTAAAAGCGATCACACCAAAAATAGCGCCTAAACCAACAGCGTAAATGCGTTTGGGATCGGAGTCGTCGTTCTTACGAGCGATCTGCGCGGCGGATTGCGTCTGAGCCTGCGCCGTGATCGAGGACGCCATCGGAGCCAGCGCCAACGCCAGGCTAAGAGTGAGGATAGCGACGGTGCGGGCGATTGGGTTGCGCATGGTCTCTCCCTGAATTGGACCGGAAGTCGGGCCCACAGCGAGGTTTTTTATGGAATCCGAAAGACGTCTTCCGACGCATCTTCGAACGACGTGATTCTGAAGGCCGAAGCCTCTAAATGATCGCGGCTTATCGACCGTAGAGCCAGTTTCCCACCCAAGCGCCGACTACGGCGGAGGTGACGGTGTAAAAGCGGCTGATGGAGAGTGTGGCGTTGGAAGCTGCTGCGGCGGTGGTGGATCCTGCCAAACGCGCGGCGACGCGACGGACAAAAGGCACGCCGACGGCGCCTGTGCTGGCGAGGTTCATAAACGCAACGCCGGCAATGGCTCCCAGACCGATGACGACGGGATAAACCGGATCAATTCGCTTGGTGATGACGACCGGCACGGGAGCAGGCGTGGGGAATGCGGGCGCTTTCGGCTGAACCTGAGCCTGCGACGGCGCGATTGCCGAGACCGAAGCGAAGATGGCGATCAAAGCAGCGATCATCAATCGGCGCATGAATGAAACCTCTTTTGGTCTAGGTCCGGAAGACAGGCCGTTGAGGGCGGGTGCTTTAGCGCCAACGGCTTCTTTTGCGACTTTACACAGAATATGACGAGAGAGAAAGCCGAAAAGCGGAGGTCTCGATTCACCATAAAAATATTGTTTATTTTATGTCTTGTCGATGAGTCTATTTTGTCCACGATATCATCCACACAATATAGGGGCGATCGGTTCGGGGGTTGATCTATTGACGCTGCCCTATAAATAGTCCCCATGACGACTCTGGATAACTCGGCGTCGATTTTCGGCGGCGTCGGAAAAAAACCGGAGTTTTATTCGCATCTCACAGGATATTCCACAGTATCGCTCACAGAATATGGGGATAATGTATGTCAAGACCAAACTTATAGGGATAAATCTATGGATAGACTCCTTTCGACTCTCTCAACACACAGGAACATCCTCTTTGGAGGCCGAAAGAAAATCCAGTGTTTGAGCCATGTCTCACAGGCTTTTCCACGATTCCATCCACAGAATCTGGGGATAACTCGTGTCAATACCAAATCTATAGAAAAAAAGCGATCTGTTGTGGATTTTTTGAATCTGCGCGACATCCTGTAGTTTGTCGTTGTAACGTCCAAAACCATAGTGTTTGAGCCATGTCTCACAGACTTTTCCAGTGTTTCATCCCCAGATTTTGGGGATAAATCCTGTCAATGATTTCATTAATTATCCATCGAGATATGATCTTTGATTTCTTTTTGTTTTTTTGCGTAAAAATCAAACGGGGCCAGGGACTGCGTTCCTGGTCGCCGGAGATCATAAGGAAGGCTTTCGTCCTTCGTCCTTGGCCCGAACGACTGGGAACGCAGTCCCTGTATCCGCCTAATTTACTCCAAATAGGCGATTTGATCATGAAGGTTTTGGTTGTCGGATCCGGCGGACGAGAGCACGCTCTTTGTTGGGCGCTCGCACGCTCTCCCTTGTGCGAACGCCTTTACTGCACTCCCGGCAACGCGGGAATCGCCGCCGTCGCCGAACTTCTCCCCTTCGCCGTCGACCAAATCTCGGACATCGTCCAATTCTCCGTCGACTCCGCCATCGACCTCGTCGTCATCGGCCCTGAAGCCCCCCTCGTCGCCGGTTTGGCCGATCGTTTGCGCAACGTCGGAATCCCCGCCTTCGGCCCCAACGCCGCCGCCGCCGCTCTCGAAGGCTCCAAAGGCTTCATGAAAGACCTTTGCGCCCGGCGCAACATCCCAACCGCCGCCTACGCCCGCTTCACCTCGGCCGAAGTCGAACACGCTCGCGCATACGTCAAACAACGCGGAGCCCCCATCGTCGTCAAAGCCGACGGCCTTGCCGCAGGCAAAGGCGTCACCGTCGCGCGATCCGTCGAAGAAGCCCTCGCCGCCATCAACGAAATCCTGGTCGATGGTCGATTCGGCGCAGCCGGAGCAGAAGCCGTCATCGAGGAATTCCTCGACGGCGAAGAAGTCAGCTTCTTCGCGCTGGTCGATGGCGAACGCGCCCTCCCCCTCGCCTCCGCCCAAGACCACAAAGCCGCCTTCGACGGCGACCAAGGCCCAAACACCGGCGGAATGGGCGCCTACTCCCCGCCCCGGCGCTGACCCCACATTGCAAGATCAAGTAATGCGCGAAATCATTCACCCCACCGTCGCCGCCATGGCCGCCGAAGGGCGTCCTTTCAAGGCGTGCTCTTCGCCGGGTTGATGATCCGAAAAGACGCCTCCGGAACTCCCGTTCCCATACTTCTGGAATACAACGTGCGATTCGGCGATCCGGAGTGCCAGACCCTTATGGCGCGTCTGACCTCCGATCCCTTGCCCATCTTACTCGCCGCCGCAAAGGGGCGACTCGATGAGAACGTCGCATTGGAGTGGCGCAACGAGACCGCCCTATGCGTCGTGATGGCCGCGCGAGGCTATCCCGGCGACTTCGTCAAGGGAACCTCCATCGGCGGCCTCAACAACGCCGCAGCGCCCGACGTCACCATCTTCCACGCCGCCACCGCTCGCGATCCCGATGGAACATGGCGCGCAACCGGCGGTCGAGTTCTGGGAATAACCGCCGTCGCCCCTTCTCCCGCCGAAGCTCAACGCGCCGCTTATCTCGTCGTCGATCAACTCGACTGGCCCGAGGGATTCTGTCGCCGAGACATCGGTTGGCGCGCCGTCAAACAAACCTCGCATTCGTAAAGAAAGGGCGACTTCTATGACCATAGCCCAGCGCTTGGAAACTTTGGGAATCGAACTGCCCAACGCCGCGCCGCCCGCAGCCGCCTATGCTCCTTACGCGCTGTCGGGAAATCAGCTCTATATTGCAGGGCAACTGCCGGTGTGGAACGGCGAACGACGCTATGTCGGCTTGGTTGGGCCGGGCGGG
>CAUYUA010000062.1:0-4693 GCA_963575675.1 Azospirillaceae bacterium | reverse complement strand
CGGAAAGGGATTTGCGGTTGTTGCGGGCGAAGTCAAATCTCTAGCCAATCAAACGGCTCAAGCTACAGAGGATATCGGCGCTCAAGTGGTGGCGATTCAAGCCGCTACGGAAGATGTGGTGGGCGCTATCCGTTCAATTCGAGACACAATCGGCGAGGTTGAAGGATTGTCGTCGGAGGTGTCGAGTGCGGTGTCAGTTCAGCTCGGCCATACCCAAGACATCGTTGAAGCTGTGCGGGACGCTTCGAATTATGCAGGAAGCGTCGCGCAAAGCGTTCATGATATTGCTGCGAAATCAACGGAGACGGGGGGATCTGCTGCGGAAATGATGCAGTCGGCTACACGTTTGACCACGGAGTTCCAACGTCTTCAGCAAGACGCAGAGCGTTTTGTGGCCTCCATTCGCCGAGGATAATCGCTGGGGATAGCGTTTTTAAATAAACAGTGGGGGAGGGACTTAGAGTTTCTCCCCGAGTCCCTCAGCCAAGGGTTTTCCCTGGCTCCCTTTTTATAAAATATTGTTGGTCCTATGGAAGCTGTCGTGGCGGGCTTTTTCGAATCATGGTGGCGTAAAGGCTGTCGCTTGTCGGCAGGCGATCAAGAACGCCGAAGCGAACTTGATAACCGCACATCTCGCCCATGCTCTTCAGAGTCGAGGCGGTGAAGTAGTTGACGTGGTCCGGAAAGCGAAAGCCACACCAACGCACGCCCATCAAGTTTCGTTGCCAGCAGCCGAAATTCGGCACTTTAATGAAAAGCGTTCCTTCCGGTTGTAGAACTCGATGCAAAGCCTTTAAGACTTCTGCGGGTTTGAGTTCGTGTTCTAAATACGAGCGAAGAATGGCGGCAGTAAAAAACTTGTCGGGGAAGTGAGTAATGCCTTCCAAACAAGAAGCGTTGATTGCTTGACCGCCGCGAGTAGCCAGCGCTTCTGCGGCGCGAGCGGCGATTGCAGCGGAAATCTCAATGCCGTAAGGGATGTACTCTGAATTCAGAGTCAGCAAATGATGTCCGTCTCCGCATCCCAAATCTAAGACCGGTCCAGGGCGCGCTTGACCGTTGACCATATCCGCCACTTTGCGTCGAGGCAGCAATCCCATGCGAAAACGTGTGGCCTTGCTGATCGGATACGAAAAAGGTCTGATTTCAGAGCGGCGCTGTTCTTCTAACCGAGTCGTCTTTTCCCAAGCCAGAGTTGAATACAAAGCATCGTAGAGCGGCGCTTGGTGAAGGTGGGTGAATCCGCAGTTCCGACACGAAATGACGCGCCATGGTGGGCTGGAAAGTTGCTCGTTGGTCGGCGTGTGTATGTTGTCTGCGCCGCAGAGTGGGCATTTGCGTGGAACAACCCTTACGAGGCCGCACGCGGTTTCGACAAAACAAGAAGTATCCTCTTTCATGATAATCCTTGGGCGGCGTTCAGGAGGCGCCGCATCAATCTGTTGGCAGAGCAAAGGGAGGTCCCTTTGCGCGAGAGCTTGTGGCTTTATGCAAAAACACAATGAAAACACCGAAACGCAGATTTCGGTCCATCATGCTTTGCTATGACAATAAAGAAGAAAGCCACGCCTTCAGAGCAAACGTGATATCGCCCTTTACGGATTTTTCTATGGTGACGTCACCGTTTGCCGAATTCAATTTCCTGAGCTGAATTTTCGATCGTCGTCTCGCTTTTTCGGCGTTGATTGATAGGCGATCGCAGCGTGCTCGGCGCAATAAGGCATTCCCGGCAGAGCGTTTTTGGCGCAGAAATGAAAATCAGGGTGCTTCGGATCGCCGATCGGCCATTTGCACATCCGCTCGGTGAGCGCCAAAATCGTCGCGCCGCGCGTCAGCTTTTTCTTGATTGGCGAAGGACGTCCGGACAATCCCAAACGATGGGCTTTTCCGATGACGGCGTTTCGACTTATGTCTCCTAAAGCTTCGGCGATTTCGCTGGCGCTCATGCCTTGCCCCCAGAGAGCTTTAAGCGCCTCGACCCGTTCGTCAGTCCAACTCATCGGCTATCTCCAATCCTATCGATAACCCCATTCCAAGGCCAACCATTTCCCACAGATCCATATCCATTTATTGTACAAGCGCGCCGCTTCGATGGTGAAGCAACGGTTGAATATGAAATTTAATATTAAGGCTGACCAATGACACCATTTTCCTGGTGATTTCGCAGCGACCAATGGAAGAACCAGCCTTCCTTGTATCGCATTCGCTTTTTTTGCGCCTTAAATTTTATTGTTTTTTCTTTTTTATCATCCAGTCCATCCATGTTGACGTTGTCTCGTAAATAGTGACGTCAAGATAATAAGGCTTTTCCAGCCGTCTCTGATTCAGGTGTTTATTCTGCCTGGGCCTAAAAGTAAGACGATTTTTAAAACCATGTTTCAAAACGCAACACGTTCCCATAAAAAGCCTTGTATGTTTTTATTTGAACGCAAGATGTTTATTAGAAAAAACAAAAACATTTCCATTTTTTGATTAAGAAAACCTCTTAATCGCCAGCCTCTGCAATCGTGCTAAAGTGGTATTGGAAAAAAGAGGTCAGTGTAAAGATGTTTTTACAAAATAGAAGCGTATCTTCGCGCTTAGAGATTTTTATACAAAATCACGCCTTTGCGCCTAAGCTCAAGAATCATGCTCTGGTCATCACCCCACGATCGCTTCGTTCTCCGAAGCACCTCGATGAGCATCCTGAACGATTTCCAAAATTTTGTTAGGCGCAGTTGTATATTTTTTGATTTGAGAGGCTCTAACACCTTTTGAGGTTAAGGAGGCCATTGAGCAGGTTGAATCTCTAGAGCATTGGCCGACGAAACGTGTCTATCATTTACAACTCATGCGGCTCTTTGCGTCAAGAGTGAGCTAAGGTCTGAAATGATTGACATATAAAAATATGAGATATGAGCGCTCCAAGGTTATGGAGCGTTGCGGCGTGTTGTGTTCGGGGGGGCGATCCAGATGAAGCATTACAATCAAAATAATTTATTGTGATTTGGGGAAGAGGCAGAAAATACGAATTTGGCGGAGATGAAGGTGATTCGGTTGGGGATGGAAAGGGAAGCAGAGCGAATCGGGATGATTTGCAAAAAAATTATACATATTGCGCATTGTTTGTTTGATGTCGTTGTATGGTTTTTTGTGATTCCGGATTGATTCTTATGTGGGGCTTGCGGCATATCGTCACTCCGAGAGAATGGAATGCTTACGATGTTGCGATGCGATATTGCGGTGCGCTATTAATTTCTGCAAAAAATGGTGTTTATGGTCAAGATGAGACGGCTTTGAAAGAAAACGCTTTGCATGCGGATTGGATTCAAAAAAATTACATTTTCCTTAGAATTTCAGGTGGTTGAAAAAAAAGAGGACGAAGGTGAGAGGAGGAAAGGTTCTTGGAAGCGAATTCATAAAAATTCGGAATAAAGTGCAAAATTCGTTAAAATCAAAATAAATCTGATTTGTTTTGGTTGCGGTGCAAACATTTCCTCTTGTTCATTTTGTCTTTCCAAGTTTAGTCCTTCTCCGTTATAAAGTGATTAGCCGTGGTGGGAGAAAACGAATAATCACTCGGCACCTAGTGAGGGACGCACAATGCAGCAAGATAACTTGCAACAAATAGTGAATAATCCCAAGTTCCAGTATCTCGTTAAGCAACGATCGACCTATGCTTGGGCCTTAACCTTTACAATGTTGGCAATTTATTTCGGATTCATCCTAACGGTGGCGTTTGCCAAAAGTTTTCTGGCGACGCCGTTGTTTGGAGGCATCATGACCGTCGGCATTCCGGTCGGCGTCGGAGTGATTCTCTCGGCGTTTGTTTTGACAGGAATTTATGTGCGGCGGGCCAACACCTATTTCGACGATTTGAACCGTCAGGTTCTGGAGGAGCTGAAATGAGAGCGTTTCGCCATTCTTTCTTTTCCGGGCTGGGCGCAGCTTTCCTGACGAGTTTACCGCATCTTGCTCTGGCTGGGGACGCTATCGGTCAGACACAAAAGCAAGCGTTGAATGTCGAAGCGATTTTTATGTTTGTCGCTTTCGTGGGTTTCACGCTCTGCATTACCTATTGGGCCGCCAAACGCACCAAATCGGCCAAAGATTTCTACGCCGCAGGCGGCGGCATCACTGGTTTCCAGAATGGTTTGGCGATTGCCGGCGATTATATGTCCGCCGCCTCGTTCTTGGGTATCGCCGGCTTAGTCTATATGAATGGCTATGACGGCCTGATCTTTTCGGTCGGTTGGCTGGTCGGTTGGCCGATCATCCTTTTCCTGATCGCCGAGCGGTTGCGTAACTTAGGCAAATATACGTTTGCCGACGTCGCTTCCTATCGTTTCGCTCAGACTCCGATTCGGTCTTTGGCTGCGTGCGGTTCTTTGGCCACCGTGGTGTTCTATCTGATTGCTCAGATGGTCGGCGCGGGGCAGCTCATTAAGCTGCTTTTTGGGCTTGACTACGCTGTGGCTGTGGTTCTTGTCGGCGTCTTGATGATTATGTACGTCACTTTCGGCGGCATGATCGCCACCACTTGGGTGCAAATCATTAAAGCCGTGCTGTTGCTTTCAGGCGCCAGCTTCATGGCGTTTATGGTGCTGCATTCCGTCGGCTTCAGCTTGGAGGCGATGTTCAAAAAGGCGGTGGAAATCCATCCAAAGCATATCGCAATCATGGGGCCCGGCGCGTTGATCACCGACCCGATCAC
>CAUYUA010000061.1:0-4799 GCA_963575675.1 Azospirillaceae bacterium | reverse complement strand
GGGAAAAGGGAAACCCCGCGGGGAGTGAAACCGGAGATAATACCCGCACCCCCCCCCCCCATCTCCCCAACCAACACCCTGATCGTCGACCCCTTCTCGGCACCCCCCCCCCCCCCCCCCTTATTCGCGAAGCGATCTTTTTCTGGAAGAGTTTAGTTGTGTAGGTTCTCCACAGATCAACAATGAGCAACAGAAAGACAAACGATAAAGGCAAAGGAAAGGTAAAGGTAAACGACAAAGATAAACGATTCCAGAGGAAGGTCGCTTTGCGAATAAGGGGGGCTTTCGCTCCCCCCTTATGATCCCCCACGACCAGGAACTTAGTCCCTGGACCCGTCTAATATGTTGTTTCTTGTGTATTATTTGTTTCTACGTTTTGATCATTCACATTACGAAGCCGCTAATCTCTCGAAAGCGTCTTGAAGTTTGGCGCGCGCAGCTTCTGATTCTGCGCGTCGTTCACGATTCTCTTCCACCACCTCTTCTGGCGCTTTTGCCAAGAACTCAGCGTTTGAAAGCTTCCGGTCGACCTTCCCGATCTCTGCCGTCAACTTATCGATTTCACGTTTTAGTCGCGCCCGTTCTTGATCCAAATCAACGATTCCCGCCAATGGCAGAACAATCGTTGCTTGATCTAAAACGGCCTGGACCGATCCTTTTGTGGGCGTCGGAACGTCTATTTCAACTCCGGATAACCGCGCCAAACGCACAATGACTTCTCTATGGCGTCCAAGGTAGTCGATCGCCTCAGCTTGAGCGCCGCGCACAACCAAAGGAATCTGCGCCGAAGGCGAAATATTCAGTTCCGCTCGCACGCCGCGCACCAAAGACACCAGTTGCACAACCCAATTCATCTCCGCTTCGGCGGCAGAGTCGACCAGGGACGCAGGATATGACGGCCATGTTGCCGTCAATAACTTTTCGCCTTGTCCGTTGGTCAGGTGCTCCCATAACTCTTCTGTGATGAACGGCATTATCGGGTGTAAGAGATGGAGAAGTTGCCCTAAAACCCAAGCCGTGGTGGCGCGAGTTTCTGCTTTGGCGGTTTCGTCTGATCCAGCCAGAATTGGCTTGGTGATTTCCAGATACCAGTCGCAGAACGCGCCCCAGGTGAATTGATAGAGTCCATTGGCGGCGTCATTGAACTTAAACGCTTGGATAGCGTCCGTGATGCGGCGCGTAGTCTGAACCAATTCGCCGATGATCCAACGGTTGATGGTTTCGCGGGCGGTTTCCGGCGTGAAGTTCGGGGTGAGCGCGCACTGATTCATTTGGCAATAGCGCGCTGCGTTCCATAACTTTGTCGCGAAGTTACGATAACCTTCAACACGATTTTTTGAAAGTTTGATGTCGCGGCCTTGCGCCGCCATGGCGGCAAGCGTGAAGCGCAGCGCGTCACACCCATACTCATTGACCAAGTCCAGTGGGTCAATGATGTTGCCCTTAGACTTGGACATTTTCTGTCCGCGTTCATCGCGAACCAATGCGTGGATGTAGACGGTTCGGAAGGGGACGTCGTCCATGAAGTGAATGCCCATCATCATCATCCGGGCGACCCAGAAGAAAATGATGTCAAATCCTGTGACCAAGACGTCTCCGGGATAGTACCGTTTTAATTCCGGTGTTTGGTCGGGCCAACCGATTGTTGAAAACGGCCATAACGCCGAAGAAAACCATGTGTCGAGCACGTCCTGATCGCGAGTTAAGGTCACGGCGGCGCTATAATGCGCGGATGCTGCGGCTTGAGCGGCTTCTTCCGTTTCTTCGACAAAGACGGCGCCGTCAGGTCCGTACCATGCGGGAATTTGGTGTCCCCACCAGATTTGACGGCTTACGCACCAAGGCTGAATGTTGCGCATCCATTCGAAATAGGTGTTTTCCCATTGACGCGGCACGAAAACGGTTCGACCTTCTTCCACCGCTTTTATTGCGGGGCCGGCCAGAGTCTTGGCGTCACAATACCATTGGTCGGTTAACCACGGCTCGATCGCCACTCCGGAGCGGTCTCCGTGGGGCACGGTGTGGGTGTGAGGCTCGATTTTCTCAACCAGGCCGAGAGCGTCCAGGTCGGCGACAACTTTCTTTCGCGCCTCATAACGGTCTAGTCCGCGATAAGGAGCGGGGACGGCGTCGTTGAGGCGGGCGTCGCGATCGAGGATGTTGATTTTTTCCAGACCATGGCGTCGCGCGACTTCGAAATCGTTAAAGTCGTGGGCGGGCGTGATTTTGACCGCTCCGCTGCCGGTCGTGGGATCGGCGTAATCGTCGGCGACAATGGGAATCTCGCGACCGACCAACGGCAAGGCGACTTTCTTGCCGATTAAATCTTTGTAGCGTTCGTCTTCGGGATGAACCGCCACAGCGGTGTCGCCGAGCATGGTTTCAGGGCGTGTGGTGGCGACGACGATGTGGCGATCTGGATTTTCGACCAGAGGGTAACGGAAATGCCATAAATGGCTTTTGATTTCGCGAGGTTCGACTTCTAAGTCGGAGATCGCGGTGTGGAGGCGAGGATCCCAATTGACCAGTCTTTTATCGCGGTAAATCAATCCTTGTTTATAGAGTTCGACAAAGACTTTACGAACGGCGTGGTTCAGTCCCTCATCCATGGTGAAGCGTTCACGCTTCCAGTCGGGGGAGGCGCCTAGGCGGCGGAGCTGACGAGTGATGGTTCCGCCGGATTCAGCTTTCCATTCCCAAACGCGATCTATGAATTTGTCGCGGCCGAGCTGATGTCGATTTTGTCCGGCGGCCTCAAGCTGCCGTTCGACCACCATTTGTGTGGCGATTCCGGCGTGATCGGTCCCCGGCTGCCATAAGGCGTCTCGCCGGTTCATGCGATTGAACCGAATCAGGATGTCTTGCAGTGTGTGGTTAAGCGCGTGCCCCATGTGCAGGCTGCCGGTGACATTCGGCGGCGGCATCATGATGGTGAAAGGCGCTGTGGTTGAATCGACATCGGCGGCGAAAGCGCCGGAGTTTTCCCACTGCGGATAGTGCTTGGCTTCGACCTCTGTGGGTCGGTAGGTCTTGTCCAACATCTCTTCCCCGAAACAGTCAAAGTCACTGCAATCTATTATCAAAACAACTGCAAAAGGGCGATCGAATATATTCAAATCGCTGTAAGCGCATTGCTATTAAGAACAAATACGTCACAAGATCAGCCGGAGCATCCCGCCCTGGAGGCTCTGGCTGATGTTGTATAACATTGTAACGTGCGGCGCCGATTCTCCGTTTTTACCGTTTTCCGGTTTAGGGAACGCGAATCAATAAGCGAACGGAGATATAGGCAAAGAAAGGCTTCTTCGAGGTTTTGTCTAAGTTAAAAGCCGCGCGATTGCTTTACAATCTTGTCGATTTCACTCTTCACCATGCTCTCAACCAGAGACGGCAAATTTTGATCCAGCCAATCGCGTAACATTGGGCGGAGCACCTCTATAATTAGTTCTTCCACCGTGCGCCCGACGCCGATCGGCATGGAGCCGAAACGATCGGTTTGAAGGCGGTTTGTGAGCTGCGAGAACGCCGCAGTGGCCATGGCTGCTGGTTGAGGAGAAATAAGGAAGTTGCTATCGGGAGAGGGTTCCGCACGAAACCTATTGCCGCGTGGAGGCGGCGGCTCAGGCGGCGGTTCATCGGCCAAAGCGTTACGGAAATCCGCCAACGGATCCGTATCCATTGCCCACGACGGAGTCGAATCGTCTTCCATGACGTTGGTCAATTCCAACACGTCATCTTCTGGTGGAAGAGGCGGTGGGGGCGGGGGGGGGGGGGGGGGGGGGGGGGGGGGCGGGGGGGGGGGGGGCGGGGGGGGGGGGGGGGGGGGGGGGGGGGGGGGGGGGGGGGGGGGGGGGGGGGGGGTGGGGGGGGGGGTTTTTGCTCAGCCCTCCTATGACAACGCGGGCGCGGGGGGGTGTTGGCCTGCCTGGGTGCGCGGGGGGGGGCGGGGTGGGGGTTGTCTCCCCGGTGCGCGCTATGATTGAGAGTAAATAAAACTGAAATTTAGGGGGCGTCCCAGGAAAGGGTCGGTGGGACCCCCTTTGATTTTTTATAGTGAGACCACTGGGTGAACCTGAATCTTTTTTTCCCTCATGTGACCGCCACTCTTAATGGGGTGTCGGCGCTGTTGCTGATGGTCGCTTATGGAATGATCCGAGCTGATCGGCGGAAAGCGCATCGCTTTGTTATGTTGTGTGCGGTGGTTGTGTCGGCGTTGTTTTTGGCGTGTTATTTGGTCTATCACTTTACTGCTCCGATTTTTGTTTTTGCGGGGCAGGGTATGGTGCGCAGTCTTTATTACGTTTTGCTGATTAGCCATGTGGTGTTGGCTCTTGTTATTGTGCCGATGATTGTGTTGACGTTGTCTCGGGCGCTGGGGGGGGGCGGTTTGGCGCTCATAAAGCGCTTGCAAGATGGACTTTTCCTATTTGGTTGTATGTGTCTTTGTCTGGAATTGTAGTGTACTTTATGTTGTATCACCTCTACCCGCATTCGATGACGTAAGGTTTTGGGGAGGTATGGGAGGCGGATACAAGGAAACGGGTCTAGAGACTGTGTTTCTGGTCGTGGGGGATTATTAGGGGGAAGCGAAAGCTTCCCTTATTTGCGAAGCGATTTTTCTCTGAAATTGTTGGCCTGTGTAAATCGGCCATAAATTCTCAGTCATTGATATACTCCGTTCGGTTGAGAACCCGAGAATATGCGGTCTTCTCGAATTGAAACGGCCCACTCTCATTCGGTCGTCACAAACTCCAAGTCATGGTTTCCAAAGGCCTCCCGGCCTTTGGCGGGTCGAGGGC
>CAUYUA010000060.1:0-4852 GCA_963575675.1 Azospirillaceae bacterium | reverse complement strand
CCGGCCTTTGGCGGGTCGAGGGCGGAGCCCCGATTCTTTTGGAGTTTTTTTTCGGATTCTCAATTGGACAGAGTATAGAATTCCGGTTCCCAAAAAAAAACTCTTAATTTAATGTGGTTGCGTGTTGGTGAAGATAAGGGCGTGCGGAGGCGTCGCGTGATTCGATCTTTGTTTTTGGCTTTTTTCCAGCTCTTTGACCCCGCGATTCGGCGCGTGGCGATTTTGAGCGCTTTGGGCGCGATGGTTGCGGCGACCGTGGTCGCTTTTGCGATTGGCGTTGTGTTGAGGACGGTTTCAATTTTTTCGATCCCGTGGCTTAATGTTTTGACTGATCTTTCCGTCGAATTCGGAGTCGTTGCGATTCTGATTTTGATGTTTCCAACCATCGTCACGGCGATTGCTTCGTTGTTTCTTGAAGATGTTGCGGCGGCGGTGGAGCGGCGTTATTACCCTGATCTGCCGCCTCCGCAGTCCCAGACGTTGCGTGAGGCGTTGATCGGCGCCGTTCAGTTCGCAGCGATCGGAATCGCTTTGAACGTCGCCGCTTTGCCGTTATATTTTTTTCCTCCGGCGGCTCCGTTTGTTTATTTTACGCTGAACGGCTACCTTTTGGGGCGCGAATACTTCGAGTTGGTCGCGTTTCGGCGTTGGAGCATCGAACAAGCTCATCGAGAGCGCCGCGCGCGTTCTGGACGAATGTTTTCAGCGGGACTTGTCATCGCCGTCATGATGTCTGTGCCTTTCTTTAATCTGCTGGCGCCGATTGTCGCCTGCGCGTTTATGGTGCATGTGATTTATGGCCCTCCGCGTCTTTGGCGCTCGTCATCACATCGTTCTTAGGGCCGAGCTGTTTTAGTGGCCGGTCTTTTTCGAGCTGGTCTTTTTCAGGCCCGTCTTTTTCAAGAATGATGTCTTTTCGTGAACGACGTCTTGCCGTGGGCGACTTCTTTGCCGTAGACAAACGACCACAGCAGTCTTCCGCCGCAGATGGCCGACGCGTCGGTCTTTCCTGCGAGCCCGCCTTCCCGCCGACTTCTATTGGGAATCGTCGCCTATGTCGTTGTTTGGACGCAAGACCCCATCGGCCGCCATACCCAAAACCATGGGCTCCGGTTTGTCCTCTCCCGGTTCGGCGGCATCCGGTTCGACCTCCTCCAATGTTTCTACGTTGAAGCCTGTCGTTCTTGACGCCGCTTCACCTGAATCCTCCAAAGCGCCTCTTGGCCTTCAGAGGTCGAGTTCGTCCTTAGCTTTCCGCGATTCTGTTTCCGTCGTTTCAAGCGACGTCTCTGCGTCGTCGAACAACGTCTCTGAAACACCTGCCTTTCCCGGCGCGCTCGCGTCGCACAATCGTTCGAGCGCCGACCTCTCGCGCGCCGACAAAGGAGCTGATATGACAACCTCTACTAAGCCGCCTCCTGCTTTGACGCCTTCATCGAGTTCGCTTGGCGGTTTCGGCTCCGTCGCCTCTGCGCAAGCCAATTCCGGAACGCTTGTCGGCGGCGGGCGTCGGTCGCCCGATGGGTCTCCGCTGCGCCCGGCGACTCCGATTGGCGCGCCGCCGGGCCTTCTCACGGGCTCCGCCACGCTTGGGAGCGACATGCGTCGTCTCACCGTTGGACGCGACATTACTTTGGCTGGAGAAATCAGCTCCTGCGATGTGCTGGTGGTTGAAGGCACGGTTGAGGCGCGGTTGCGGGAAGGAAAGGTCATCGAGATTAGTGAAACAGGTTTGTTCAAAGGCAGTGTCGAGATCAACGAAGCCACTATCGCCGGTCGTTTTGAAGGTGATTTGATCGTGCGTGGTCGATTGACGGTGCGTGGCAGCGGTCGAATTCGCGGCGTCATTAAATATCGCGAGCTGGAAGTCGAAGCCGGAGGGCAAGTTGTCGGCGATATTCAGCTCATTGATTCTACTGATTTGTCTTTAACCACGGCCACATCAGCCAAGATTTGACAAGGAGAGGTGCGCGTTCGGAAGGGTCCAGGGACTGCGTTCCTGGTCGCTCGGGATCATAAGGGGGCGGGATCATAAGGGGGCGGGATCATAAGGGGGGAGCGAAAGCCCCCCTTATCGCCGTAAGGCGAATGTCTCGTCGTTCGCAGCTTGCTTTGCGGCAACCAATGAGAGGGACGCTCACCCTGTCCCTCCCCTCCCCTCCCCTCCCCTCCCCTTCCTTCCCTCACGATTGAGGACGAATTGGGGACGTGCTCCTTTGCGCGACTTTGCGCGATTCCTTCGGGCAAACGGCGTTATGACAAAAGCTTCAGCACGGCTTCGGCGCTGGAGACGGTGAATTCTCCGGGCTTCTCGATGGCTAGATGACGCACCACGCCGTTTTCGACGATCATGGCGTAGCGTTTGCTGCGAAAGCCAAGGTTGTTAATCGTCAAATCTTGACCTAAGCCGAGTTCATGAGTGAATTCGGCGTTGCCGTCGGGCAGTAAAAACACTTTTCCTTCGACGTTGTTCTGTTTTCCCCAAGCGCTCATGACAAAGGGGTCGTTGACCGACAGGCAGTAAATGGCGTCGATGCCTTTGGCCTTGATCTCATCTGCGCGCTCGACAAACTCCGGCAAGTGCTTGGCGGAGCAGGTGGGCGTATAGGCGCCAGGCAGCGCAAACATCACGACTTTCTTGCCGTGAAACAACTTTTTCGTCGAGGTCTCTTGGAGTCCCTCTGAGGTTAGGTGTTTCAAGGTGACCGGAGGTAAGGAATCACCGACCTGAATTGGCATGGGTGTGTTCTCCCGTTGGGTCGTCGGTCGCCATGGCGAACCGTTGAGGGCTAAATTATAAGCGTTTTTTGGTTTCTTGCATCATAGAAAGGGGCAATAAAATTCATATCCGTCGTGAACGTTCGGGAGAAATTTTTATTCGCGCGGCAAACGTCAGGTAAGCGTCCGGTTTCTCTTCGTTGATCTTTTGCCTCGATGGGGCAGCATTTAAGTAGAAAACGATGAACGGAAATGGCACACTCACAAAAAACTCGGTCTCACAAAAAACTCGGTTCGAAGAGCCGATGATCTGGTTTCCCTTTGCCTTCTTTGCCGCGTTTTCCCCCTTTTGAATGGACAGGCGATCACGCATGCCGCTTGTAACCTATGGTTCGAACTATTTGACCGGCCAGATTCTGATTGCAATGCCCGGCATGCCGGATCCTCGGTTCCAAAAAACCGTGATCTTTCTGTGTGCTCATAACGCTGAAGGCGCCATGGGTTTGGTGTTGAATCGTCAATTCGGCTCCATCACCTTCGTCGACCTGTTGGAGCAGCTTGAAATCGATAGCGTTCCTGTCGCGGATTTGCCGGTTCATTACGGAGGGCCGATTGATTCCGGTCGAGGGTTTGTCCTACATTCAACGGATTTTATGAGGGAAGGGTCGGTTCTCGTTGGAGATCATGTCGCTCTGACCGCCACCATCGACATCTTGCGCGCCATTGCCGAAGGTCAAGGACCACGGAGCGCTTTGTTGGCGTTGGGGTATTCCGGATGGGGGCCTGGGCAATTGGATGCAGAGCTGATTTCTAACGGTTGGCTCAATATGATTCCCGACGCTAACTTGTTGTTTGATCGCGACATCGACACAAAGTGGGAGCGCGCCATTGCTAAACTGGGCGCCACCAGTTTGTCGATGTTGTCGGGCGAAGCGGGGCATGCCTAGCTTTTGGACCTTCTTGTCGCGTGTTCGCGATTCGAATGCCGCTCTTACAGTGCTGGTGATTGTTGCCGAGATTTTCAGTATGGGAGGATTCGCCAGTTTCGCCATGGCTCTGCCGGAGCTGATGGCGTCGTGGCAGTTGACCTCTGCTGATGGAGGGTGGATTTCCGGAGCTTATTACGGCGGCTATGTCTTGGCGGTTCCGTTTCTGGTCGGTTTGACTGATCGAATTGAATCTCGCCGTATTTATGTTGTTAGCTGCATGATCAGCGCCATCGGCGGCGTCGGGTTTATTATGTTTGCCCAAGGGCTATGGTCGGCGACTCTGTTTCGCGCTGTTGTCGGCGTGGCTTTGGCGGGAACCTATATGCCCGGTTTGCGGGTGTTGACCGAACGACTCGGAGAACGAGGCCGTTTGCGCGCCATTCCCTATTACACAGCCAGTTTCGGCGTGGGGGTGAGCCTTTCTTTTCCGATTTGTGGTTGGTTCGGGCAAGTTTGGGGGTGGCCCGCCGCATTTTGGGCTGGAGTGATTGGGCCCGTGATCGCCGCCGTGATTATGGCTTTGGCGACTCGTCCGCTTAGAGCCGCCGTCGCTTCCGAATCTCTTTCTTTTGAAACCGTTGCTTCCGGCTTGCCTGCTCGGCATCCGCTTGATTTCCGCCCGGTTTTTTCTAATCGCGCCGTGTTGTCTTATGTTTTTGCGTATGGCGGCCATTGTTGGGAGCTGTTTGCGCTTCGGGCGTGGATGGCGGCCTTTCTTAGTTTTGCGTGGAACAACAGCATTGGAAGCATTGGAAGCATTGGACGCGACGGCGGCGGCGTTGCTTGGTGGGTTTCGCTGTGTGTTATGGCCGGTGTTCCCGCCAGCATTCTCGGCGCGGAGTTGGCCTTACATGTTGGTCGGAAGAAGCTCATTCAACGCGCCGCGTGGTTTAGCGTCGTTACTGGAGTTGGCGCGGGGTTCGCCACTGGTTTGCCCTTCGGCGTTGTGGTGGCGTTGACTTTTTTTATAATGTTGTGGTTGCGGCTGATTCTGGGGCGCTGACCACCGGAGCTGTTGCGCACGCTCGTCCCGGAGAACAGGGCGCGACATTGGCGGTTCATTCGCTGGTTGGGTTTAGCGGCGGCGCTGTTATACCAAGTCTCGTAAACGGGGACTCATATTTTTCTCTTGCAAATACGGATAT
>CAUYUA010000059.1:0-4863 GCA_963575675.1 Azospirillaceae bacterium | reverse complement strand
CGTTTCAATTCGGGAAGGCCGCATGATTCTCGGGTTCTCAACCGAACGGAGTATAGGTCCGAAGATTAGCCTTCCGGACCTATTTCTTTTCTTAAGAAAGCCGAGAGCTTTTTATGACTCCACGCCATTCTTTCTACGATGAACAAGATCACCGAATTTCGATGACTTGCGGCGCGCCGACTTTATCGAAATCAAGCCGCTCAAACACGCGATACCCGTTATAATCGATGACTCGCAAATCCTCCACACTGCGTAGATCCTGAGCAACCACCTCAAAATGATCGCCATACCACTCCCGAGCTTGCTCGATAGTGATTGTATAGGCGAAAAATTTCGTCAACCCTTTGTGCGTCAACTTCTTAAGAAGCCCCGGATTGCTCAAACTCGGATAAGAAGTCATGACCAACATGGATCCGCTTCCGGTCACTAAGTAAAAAACGTTCATCTTCCCCTCCAGTCAAATATGACATGCATATCATGTTTTGAAATACGTTTCCCTCACCGACAAATCTAACACTTAAACCGTGATTTACTAGAGTAAAAAAAAACAAACTTTTTTTCATTCTTTCAGAAACCAAAACAATTACGGCGTTCACATATTTTATATCAATCCATTACGAGAAAAACCGAAACAAAACGCGCCCTCCGCCACTCGAACCAAAGACAAGAGGAGATTTTTATGATCTCTTGCGATTGTCTTTGGATACGATCGCTTGTTTCCGGCTTGCCATTAGACGATTCAAATGCGATGACCGAGTGTCTCTGATTCCTTCTCTACTCGATGGTTCACCAATGACTCCCGGCGCGCGAATTCAAGCGGTGATTGATCTTCTTACCGAGGTTGCGACCATTGCTCGGCCAGCCGACGCCGTGATCAGCGCCTTTTTCCGCAAACGGCGCTATATCGGCTCCAAAGATCGAGTCGCCATCGCCGAAAACGTCTACGCCGTGTTGCGACGCTACGCCCGCCTAAGTTGGTGGCTGGTGCGCGCCGATTATTGCCCACCCACGCCTCAAGCCGCTTCGCGCGCCATGGTTATGGCGAATATCCTCTTAACCACGCCGCAATCGGCGACGGCCCTGTTGCGGACTTTCAACGGCGCCCGCTTTCATCCCGAAGCGGCCAACGCCGAAGAGACACGATTGGCGCGCGCTCTGGAAACACACACTCTGGAGCTTCCCGCAATGCCGGAAAACGTGCGGCTGGAGTGCCCTCCCTGGGCCGAGGCTGCCTTGCGCGCCGGTTTAGGCGAGCGTTTCGGCGTAGAAATGGCGGCGCTGCTTGAGCCTGCGCCGTTGGACGTCCGCATTAATCCGATGAAAACTCAACGCGAGGACGCTTTGGCCGCTCTGGCCGCAGACGGAATCATTGCAGCGCCGGGGCAATTTTCTCCGTTTGCTCTGCGAATCGAAGGTCGCCCGGCTCTGACGGCTTCGAAGGCTTTCCAAAACGGCTGGGTTGAGATTCAAGACGAAGGATCGCAGCTTGTCGCGTTGTTGGTCGATGCTCGACCGGGCCAACAAGTTGTCGACTTCTGCGCGGGCGCCGGGGGGAAAACTTTGGCGGTGGCGGCGGCTATGGCCAATAAAGGGCGCGTCGTCGCTTGTGATGTCTTGGAAAACCGTCTCAAGCGCGCGACCGAGCGTTTCCGTCGCGCGGGATTGCATAACATAGAAACACGCGCTTTCAGCTCCGAGCGCGATCCATGGGTTAAGCGCCATAAAGAGAAATTCGACCGAGTCTTGGTCGATGCGCCATGTGCGGGCGTAGGAACTTGGCGCCGCAATCCAGATGCTCGATGGAGATCGCTTGGACCGGGGCTGACGGAGCTGGTGGAATTACAGGCGCGAATTCTGGACTCTGCGGCGCGTCTGGTGAAGCCCGGCGGACGATTGATCTATGCGACCTGCTCGCTGTTGACTGAAGAGAATGAGGATCAAATCGCCGCGTTCGTTGAACGTAATCCGAGCTTCCAGATTCTGAACGCTTCGGAGATCTGGACGAATGTTATTACTGAGACGCCATGGCCGGGTGATCTGGGACCTTTTTTGCGGCTTTTTCCGGCGCGTCACCACACGGACGGTTTTTTTGCCGCTATTCTTACGCATAACACAACAGAAGATCGCTCTCGGGAGGATGTTTCGGATCAGGAAAACATTCAGGATGTTCAGGACGTCCAAGAAACGCAAATCGCCTCCGAATAAAATACAAGGGTCCAGGAACGCAGTCTCTGGACCCTTGTATTTGCTCATTTCCTGTTTCTCTACGCCCGCTATGGTCTGCTACGTCAGTCTACTACGTCAGGTCAATGTCCATGATCGGCAGGCTCCGAAGACGTTTTCCCGTTGCGGCATAAATCGCATTCGTCACCGCCGGCGCAATCGGCGGAGTCCCTGGTTCTCCCACCCCCCCCATCGGCGCGTCACCCTTCACAATCTCCACCTCAATTATCGGAGTGTCAGTCATACTCACCAACCGATAGTCATGGAAATTCCCCTGCGCCACTCGTCCATCCTGAATCGATATCCGACCATACAACGCCGCAGACAACCCAAATAAAATCGCCCTGGAACCTGAACATACACCGTATCCGGATTCACCACCGGCCCACAGTCAATCACCGCCCAAACACGATCCACCGTCAAACACCCATCGACCAACACCGTTACTTCGGCAACCTCCGCAACGACGCCGCCAAAAGACTCATGAATCGCCACGCCGCGTCCACGTCGCGCTCCTTGAACGCCGGAAACCAACGGACCGCCCCATCCGGAAAGCATCGCCACTCGATCCAGAACATGCTGAAAACGCGGCAATCCCGACAACAAACCTCGCCGAAACTGTAACGGATCAACTTTGGCCGCTTGAGCCAATTCATCCACCATGCTCTCTACCACAATCGCATTGCCGCTGTGTCCAACAGAGCGCCAAAATCCCACAGGAACTCCGACCTCGCGCTGAGAGTAATCAACCTGCATCGCCGGAATCGCATAGGGCTGATCGAAAATACCCTCCACCGCCGAGCCGTCCACGCCGTCCTTAACCATTTGCGGAAAGACACGCGATAAAACCGACGGCGAAGCCACCCAGTGCCTCCAAGCGGCGATTCGGCCCTCTTCATCAACCCCGGAAATCACGCGATGAATCGCGGCGGGACGATAATAGTCACGACGGATGTCTTCTTCCCGACTCCAGATCAACTGAACGGGACGTCCGATAGTCTTAGACAACAGAGCAGCCTCGATGCCGAAATCCGACTCGAAACGTCGCCCAAACCCACCACCAAGATAGGTGGTGACGATTTGAATCTGCTCCGGCTTCAGCCCAAGCAACTTCGGAAGAACTTGCAGATAGAGGCTTTGACCTTGCGTGGGCGCCCAGAGCGTGCAGCTATCCTCTGTGACATGAGCCGTGCAGTTCATCGGCTCCATCGTAGCGTGCGCAAGAAACGGCAAGATATATTCGCTTTCCACCGAAGCGACGGCGCGTTTCATTGCGGAGTCAACCGAACCACGCTTGAAGGCGGTGGACTGACGGCGCGACGTCAAACCTCCGCGCAGAGAGCTGAGAATGGCGGAATCGTTAACGGAGCCGTTGGAGCCTTCATTCCAAGTGATATTTAGAGCGTTGACCGCCATCTGGGCTCGCCAATAGCTGTCGGCGATGACGGCGACAGCTTCTTTCAGAAGCGTGACCGCCAAAATTCCGGGTCTGAGGCGAACTTCAGAGTCATCGACGGCGCTGACGGTTCCTCCGAAGGTTGGACAGTGACGAATCGCGGCGTAGACCATGTTGGGAACGCGCACGTCAATGCCGAAGATCGCGGTCCCCGCTGTTTTGGCCGGAATGTCAAGACGCGCAACGGGCTTTCCGATCAGAGTCCATTGCGCCGAATCCTTCAACGGAGGGTCCCCGAGAGGTTTGCGACGCGCGGCGAAAGGAGCTAACGCCATAAGTGGCTCGACGATAACCACCGATGTGAATTACTTCGCATTGTTTGTCGAACACTCTTCGAACGGCACGCTCCAAGCTTCGGCGGCGGCCTCGATCAGCATGCGCCGCGCCGCAGCCCCGGCTTTGCGCAGCGGCGTGAAGAACGCTCGAACACTGGTGCTGCCCCCGGTTCCCATCATGCCGAAAATCGGGTTGTAGTATTGCGGCTCGACCGGAGCCATTTCCACACGAACCGTGTTCCAATCACACGCCAGCTCTTCGGCCAACGCCATAGGCAATGCGGTGAACACGCCTTGGCCCATTTCCGTTTGCGACACGCGAATCGTGATCACCTCCGGAGCAATGCAGATCCAGCCGCCCAACCACACCGGCTGAGGGCCGCGCTCTGGAACGCGCCCAGCCGTCGCCAGAGGCGGAAAACTCGTCGCTTCGGCGGTTTGGAGCGAAAAACCTAAAATCAAGGCTCCGGCTTCGGCGGCGGCGACCAATCCGGCGGCGGCGCCCGCGCGCAAAACGGCGCGTCGTGATAAGACTTCCGCGCCGAGGTTGATGAGGCGCGTCGATTCAAGCTCCGACGCCGACGTTTCTATGGTTCTTGGATCAGCGGCTTGTGTCATGGCCGGTCTCCTTGCTTGGCGGCGGGGGCTTGACCGGAGACGACGGCGGCGCGGTGAATTGCTTTTCGCACACGGTCGTAAGAACCGCAGCGGCATAGGTTGGTCATTGCCGCATCAATGTGAGCATCGGTCGGAACCGGCGTTTCCGTGAGCAGCGCCGCCGTCATGATCATTCCCGGTTGGCAATAACCACATTGAGGAACTTGTTCGGCTATCCACGCTTGTTGCAAGCGACTGATCCGCGACTCTGGCGCGGCGCCTTCAATTGTGGTCACGGCTTTGCCTGCGACG
>CAUYUA010000058.1:0-5026 GCA_963575675.1 Azospirillaceae bacterium | reverse complement strand
TCAACCAAGCAGGCAGCGGTTGAACGCCGTCACCCGTCACCACTTGCGCCGTGTAAGCGAGCGCATCTCCGTCCGGGTCGGAGAACGCATTGCTTGGAACTATGAAATTAACCGATTGACCTTCGGTGATCGCCTGGTTGGAGAGCGTATTGCTGATATCTGGAATGTGATTCACGTCCAGCGTGAAATCGGAGCTGGCGCTTCCTCCGTTCCCATCATTGGCGGTGACGCGGATTGAAAGGTCCGGAGCGTCGGTCGGAACTGTTCCGGAGAAGGCTCTGGTCGCGGCGTCGAAGCTTAACCAAGTGGGCAAGGGTTGAACGCCGTCACCCGTCACCACTTGCGCCGTGTAAGCGAGCGCGTCGCCGTCCGGGTCGGAGAACGCATTGCTTGGAACTGTGAAATTAACCGATTGACCTTCGGTGATCGCCTGGTTGGAGAGCGTATTGCTGATATCTGGAATGTGATTCACGTCCAGCGTGAAATCGGAGCTGGCGCTTCCTCCGTTCCCATCATTGGCGGTGACGCGGATTGAAAGGTCCGGAGCGTCGGTCGGAACTGTTCCGGAGAAGGCTCTGGTCGCGGCGTCGAAGCTTAACCAAGTGGGCAAGGGTTGAACGCCGTCACCCGTCACCACTTGCGCCGTGTAAGCGAGCGCGTCGCCGTCCGGGTCGGAGAACGCATTGCTTGGAACTGTGAAATTAACCGATTGACCTTCGGTGATCGCCTGGTTGGAGAGCGTATTGCTGATATCTGGAAGGTGATTCACGTCCAGCGTGAAATCGGAGCTGGCGCTTCCGCCATTTCCGTCATTGGCGGTGATGCGGATTGAAAGGTCGGAAGCATCGGTCGGAACGGCGCCGGAGAAAGTGCGGGTCGCGGCGTCGAAGCTCAACCAAGCAGGCAGCGGTTGAACGCCGTCACCCGTCACCACTTGAGCGGCATACGTCAATGCGTTGCCATCCGGATCGGTGAATGTGTCGCTTGGAACCGTGAAATTAACGAGTTGACCTTCGGTCGCGGATTGATTGGAGATCGAATTTGCAACGCTAGGAGGATGATTTCTGGCGGGGGTCGTCAGCGTAAAGTCAGAGCTAACAGTTCCTCCGTTTCCATCATTGGCGGTGACGCGGATTGAAAGGTCCGGAGCGTCGGTCGGAACCGTTCCGGAGAAGGCTCTGGTCGCGGCGTCGAAGCTCAACCAAGCAGGCAGCGGTTGAACGCCGTCACCCGTCACCACTTGCGCCGTGTAAGCGAGCGCATCTCCGTCCGGGTCGGAGAACGCATTGCTTGGAACTATGAAATTAACCGATTGACCTTCGGTGATCGCCTGGTTGGAGAGCGTATTGCTGATATCTGGAATGTGATTCACGTCCAGCGTGAAATCGGAGCTGGCGCTTCCTCCGTTCCCATCATTGGCGGTGACGCGGATTGAAAGGTCCGGAGCGTCGGTCGGAACTGTTCCGGAGAAGGCTCTGGTCGCGGCGTCGAAGCTTAACCAAGTGGGCAAGGGTTGAACGCCGTCACCCGTCACCACTTGCGCCGTGTAAGCGAGCGCGTCGCCGTCCGGGTCGGAGAACGCATTGCTTGGAACTGTGAAATTAACCGATTGACCTTCGGTGATCGCCTGGTTGGAGAGCGTATTGCTGATATCTGGAAGGTGATTCACGTCCAGCGTGAAATCGGAGCTGGCGCTTCCGCCATTTCCGTCATTGGCGGTGATGCGGATTGAAAGGTCGGAAGCATCGGTCGGAACGGCGCCGGAGAAAGTGCGGGTCGCGGCGTCGAAGCTCAACCAAGCAGGCAGCGGTTGAACGCCGTCACCCGTCACCACTTGCGCCGTGTATGTCAGCGCGTCGCCGTCCGGGTCGGAGAACGCATTGCTTGGGACCGTGAAATTAACCGATTGACCTTCGATCGCGGATTGATTGGAGATCGAATTGCCGACGTCTGGAAGATGGTTCACATCCAGCGTGAAATCGGAGCTGGCGCTTCCTCCATTTCCATCATTGGCGATGACGCGGATTGAAAGGTCGGAAGCATTGTTCGGAACGGCGCCGGAGAAGGTGCGTGTCGCGGCGTCGAAGCTCAACCAAGCAGGCAAATCGCCGCCATCGCTTAGAGTGGCGCCGTAGCTCAGAGTGTCTCCGTCAAGATCAGAGAAGGCGGTGCTTGAGACCTGATAAGAGAAAGAATTGTTTTCGATTGTGGACTGATTTGGAATTGTCTCTGTCGCCGTCGGTAAGTCGTTGGCTCCGGTCAGAGACACGGTAAAGACTTGATTGATCGTGTTCGCGCCGTCATAGGCAGTTAATGTGAAGGAGTTTGTTTCACTGGCTCCAGCTTCAAGCGCATTGATTGCCGCGTTGTTCGGCGTAAATGTATAAGAGCCGTTTGTCGCGTTAAGAGAGAGCGAGCCGTAAGTTCCGGTTGCGGTTACGATATCTCCTGACGTGGTCCCACCTTCAACGCCGTATAAGACCGTTTCTGCGGCGTTTTTGGTTGTTAGCTCCCCTAAAAACGCCTGGAAATTATCTGTGGCGCTTGTGTCGGAATAATTTGAAGAAGCGCTTTGAGAAGAAAAGGCAAATGGCCGCGTGCTGACATCGATGTCGGCCCAATCGCTCCAATCAAGGCCGTCAAAAGCGCGCACATGAATGATCTGATGAGAAACCGTCTGTCCGAAGATAATGCTTGTGTTTGCCATCTCCCAGTTATTAAGAGATAGGACTTGGCCACTTTGTTGCGCCAATGCGCCAACCTCTAAAGCAGCGGCGGTTCCCGACGTCTCTGCTTCGTACTTTACAATCTGATTGTCGTCGCTGTCGGAAACCGTAAACAACGAGTCCAGCGCAATGATGGATCGAGAATCAACAACGGTCGATCCCCCGGTCATAACGGGGGCGTGATTGATATGATTGTTAACGATCGTTCCCGTTGCGGAAAGAAGATCGGAGCCGCCCGAGAATATTGCGCCGGAAAGATCGCTTAAAACCAGAGAAAATGTTCTGCTTGGGCCTGGTTGCGTTTGTCCGATGATTGGAACATTGATCGTCGCATGATCTTGACCTGCTGTGACGGTTCCCACGCCAGAGGTGAATACGTAATCGGAAGCGTCGGCAGTTCCATTTGTAGTGTTATAATGGAATGTGATGTCTCTTGGAGACATTGCGCTGAGAGCAACGTCGAACGACATGTAACTTAGGCCGGAATCGCCTTTTGGCAATGTCGCGTCGCCTAATGTGATTGTCGGCCAGTCATTGTTGACAATCGTTCCGGTAACGCTTCGCGTTGAGGCGCTGTCTGAGAATCGAGCGCCCACAATATTACTGAGCGTCAGAGTGAACGTCTCGTCTAACTCAATGTCTGTGTCGCCAATTACCGGAACATTAATGGCGGCTTCCCGTTGTCCCGCCAGAATCACCGCAGTTCCACTTACGGCTGTAAAATCGGTTCCTGATGTTGCGGAATTGCTCGTAACCGTATAGTCAACGGAAACATCCTGATCGCTTACGCTCCAGAGGCTGACAGTGAAGACGGCGTCCGTTGTGTCGGCGTCGCCTTCAGACACGGATATGCTGTTAACATTTAGAACAGCATCAGGCTGCACCGATAAGCTGATAGATTGTCGAGCGGTTGCGCCATGGATGTCTTGAACGCTGTATGCAAATGTTCCGGCGTCGCCCACATAGTCGTTCGGCGGTTTATATACGAGATTGGCCATATCCGCCACAGACAGAGACTGTCCATTGGATACGTAATTGTTGTTTAGATAAATCGCTCCTTCAGACGGAATTGACGTTACGGTCACATAGATCGGATCGCCGTCAGAATCCGTTGGAGCAGAAATCGTAAGCGGTAGGCTCTCATTCTTACCGACGTTCAACACGCGGTCGGCGTCCACAACCGGAGTGTGATTGTTGGAGAAAAACGGATTTATAATATGGAACACATCGTTTGATGTATTGCCGTCGTCTCCAACCAATGTTGGTGAAGAGCTGGTGAAGACGATATATTGCCCGTCTCTTGAGATATGGGGATGATCCGACGACCCTGAAATCATGATTCCGTTAACGCCGGAGACGTTAACCAGAGAAACCGATCCGGTGCTGAGATCGCGAATATAAATATCGTTAATATTGTTGGTGTCGGCGGCGGTCTGACGTTCTCCCGTCCCATAAACAATATAGCGCCCATCTCCCGACAACGACGGCTGATATCCATTAATGGTTACCGTCGTTCCATTTGACGCCTTCCAAACATTGATTCCGCCATTGCCGTTATAGGCCACCGTTTGCCCGTCATCCGAGAGGCTCAGAATGGAATCTCCCGAGGCGTTCCCTAGCCTTGTGATCTGTCCCGACTGAATGTTGCGGATATAGGCGTCGAAATACCCGCCAAGATTGTCGGCGGAGCTAAAGAATCCAACTGTGCTTCCGTCGTTGGAAATGACTGGGCGATAACTGTTGCCGTTGGTTTCCTCGCCGCTTGAAAGAACGCTTACTCGACTGATTGCGCCGGTTTGATTGTCTCTTAAAAAGACATCCGTGTATCCATTTTGATCATCAACAATAAGATTTGTGGCGTCGCTCTCGAAGACGGCGTAACGGCCATCTCCCGACAAACTTACATTTCGGCTGTTATTATTCCCATTTTGTCCGTCTTGGGACTGACTGAGAACCGTAACCTCTCCTGTACTGCGTTCGACAATAAAGACATCGCGATGCGTGTTGAAATCTTCCTGAGTTAGATTGTCAGAATCACTTTCAAACGCAATATATCTTCCATCGGTTGAAATTGTTCCGTTGATGGTGTCGCCGGTGCCTAAAACGGAATCAACCGATTTGCTGACCACCGTTGTTTGGCCGGTGGTCGTGTCTCGTAGAAAGATATCGGAATGTCCATTATTGTCGCCGACGATTAAACCCGCTTCGTTGCTTTGAAAAATGACGTAACGCCCATCGCCGGACGCCGACGGATTAACGCTTTCTCCGCTGTAAGCTTCTCTTCCATTGCTGGTCAGTCT
>CAUYUA010000057.1:0-5097 GCA_963575675.1 Azospirillaceae bacterium | reverse complement strand
GGAGGTGGAATATCCTCCAAGCGTCTTTGATTGTCATTGTCGCCGCTGTTGGGTGGCCCTGCGCAGGTGTTTCCGGAGAAGCTCCCGCTGTTTCTGCAATCAACGGCAAGCTGTCTCTGGAAGGGGGGCAGAGCTATAGTCAAGTCATCGGTCTTGGAATTGCGTCGTTGGCGGTTCCGCTCGGCCATGATTTCGGAGCCCAATTCGACATCGGCGCGGGTAAGTCGGATTACCACTCGATGTGGGGCGGCGACGGACAAGTGTTTTGGCGGGACCCTGCGGTTGGCTTGGCCGGATTTGGGTATGTTCACACGCGCCGAGTTGGAATCGATCTCAATCGCTTTCTTGGCGTCGGGGAAGCTTATCTTGGTCGTTTCACCGTTTACAGCAAGGTTGGTTTCCAGAACGGCGACGTTGGTCACGGAGCCATTGGGCAAGTCAAGATGTCGTATTATCCGACGGACGACCTTAAGTTGACTGCCGGAACCGAAATAAACCCTGACAGGAAACTCGGTTTGTTCGAGGCGGAGTATATGCCGGGAATTTCTTCCATTCCTGGAGGGGCTATGTATGCTCGCGGAGCCGTTTCAGGGCAGGGCGCGGAATATGGCGTGGTTGGGATCAGGATTTATTTTGGTCCAAGCAAATCGTTGATCCGGCGCCATCGGGAAGATGATCCGCCTGATCTGCTGACCTCCAGCATCACCAACAATCCATTGCGAAGCACTGTTGCTCCACCGCCACCGCCGCCGGTGGTTGCTCCGGTGGTTGCGCCTGTGGTCGTGCGACCCGTTACTTCGCCGGTGGTTACGCCGCCTCCAAGTGATGCCTGATATGTTTCGTTTACTCGAAAATCCGAAAAGAATGCAGAGATGAAAGATAAGGGACAAAGAAAGGCCAGGGCTTTGCCCTGGACCCACCAAAGGCCGGGAGGCCTTTGGAAACCATGACTTGGAGACTGAGATAACCAAAGGTGCGAGGGCTGTTTTAATCCGATGAAGCCGCCAGGTGGCTTTTGGACTCTTGATCGAGCTAGAGTGTAGTAATGAGACACACTTGTTTGTCTCGTTGTTGTGGTTTTTCCTTGATTTTATGTGGAGTTTTTTCTATGGAATCTTTGTTTCGTTGGAGGTGGAATATCCTCCAAGCGTCTTTGATTGTCATTGTCGCCGCTGTTGGGTGGCCCTGCGCAGGTGTTTCCGGAGAAGCTCCCGCTGTTTCTGCAATCAACGGCAAGCTGTCTCTGGAAGGGGGGCAGAGCTATAGTCAAGTCATCGGTCTTGGAATTGCGTCGTTGGCGGTTCCGCTCGGCCATGATTTCGGAGCCCAATTCGACATCGGCGCGGGTAAGTCGGATTACCACTCGATGTGGGGCGGCGACGGACAAGTGTTTTGGCGGGACCCTGCGGTTGGCTTGGCCGGATTTGGGTATGTTCACACGCGCCGAGTTGGAATCGATCTCAATCGCTTTCTTGGCGTCGGGGAAGCTTATCTTGGTCGTTTCACCGTTTACAGCAAGGTTGGTTTCCAGAACGGCGACGTTGGTCACGGAGCCATTGGGCAAGTCAAGATGTCGTATTATCCGACGGACGACCTTAAGTTGACTGCCGGAACCGAAATAAACCCTGACAGGAAACTCGGTTTGTTCGAGGCGGAGTATATGCCGGGAATTTCTTCCATTCCTGGAGGGGCTATGTATGCTCGCGGAGCCGTTTCAGGGCAGGGCGCGGAATATGGCGTGGTTGGGATCAGGATTTATTTTGGTCCAAGCAAATCGTTGATCCGGCGCCATCGGGAAGATGATCCGCCTGATCTGCTGACCTCCAGCATCACCAACAATCCATTGCGAAGCACTGTTGCTCCACCGCCACCGCCGCCGGTGGTTGCTCCGGTGGTTGCGCCTGTGGTCGTGCGACCCGTTACTTCGCCGGTGGTTACGCCGCCTCCAAGTGATGCCTGATATGTTTCGTTTACTCGAAAATCCGAAAAGAATGCAGAGATGAAAGATAAGGGACAAAGAAAGGCCAGGGCTTTGCCCTGGACCCACCAAAGGCCGGGAGGCCTTTGGAAACCATGACTTGGAGACTGAGATAACCAAAGGTGCGAGGGCTGTTTTAATCCGATGAAGCCGCCAGGTGGCTTTTGGACTCTTGATCGAGCTAGAGTGTAGTAATGAGACACACTTGTTTGTCTCGTTGTTGTGGTTTTTCCTTGATTTTATGTGGAGTTTTTTCTATGGAATCTTTGTTTCGTTGGAGGTGGAATATCCTCCAAGCGTCTTTGATTGTCATTGTCGCCGCTGTTGGGTGGCCCTGCGCAGGTGTTTCCGGAGAAGCTCCCGCTGTTTCTGCAATCAACGGCAAGCTGTCTCTGGAAGGGGGGCAGAGCTATAGTCAAGTCATCGGTCTTGGAATTGCGTCGTTGGCGGTTCCGCTCGGCCATGATTTCGGAGCCCAATTCGACATCGGCGCGGGTAAGTCGGATTACCACTCGATGTGGGGCGGCGACGGACAAGTGTTTTGGCGGGACCCTGCGGTTGGCTTGGCCGGATTTGGGTATGTTCACACGCGCCGAGTTGGAATCGATCTCAATCGCTTTCTTGGCGTCGGGGAAGCTTATCTTGGTCGTTTCACCGTTTACAGCAAGGTTGGTTTCCAGAACGGCGACGTTGGTCACGGAGCCATTGGGCAAGTCAAGATGTCGTATTATCCGACGGACGACCTTAAGTTGACTGCCGGAACCGAAATAAACCCTGACAGGAAACTCGGTTTGTTCGAGGCGGAGTATATGCCGGGAATTTCTTCCATTCCTGGAGGGGCTATGTATGCTCGCGGAGCCGTTTCAGGGCAGGGCGCGGAATATGGCGTGGTTGGGATCAGGATTTATTTTGGTCCAAGCAAATCGTTGATCCGGCGTCACCGGGAAGACGATCCGCCTGATCTGCTGACCTCCAGCATCACCAATAACCCATTGCGAAGCACTGTTGCTCCACCGCCGCCGCCGGTGGTTGCTCCGGTGGTTGCGCCTGTTGTCGTGCGACCCGTTACTCCGCCGGTGGTTACGCCGCCGGTGGTAGATTAATGAATCAAAGAGGGGGCCAGGAATAGAGTTCCTGGCCCCCATTTTTTTAAACTTATTATTTTTCGCTGCGTGTCGATAGTCTTAATTCGATATTGCTTAGTGTATTTCTGATCTGATTTGTTCGCGCAAGGCGTCGATAGGTTGTTGTGTGCCGTTTGCGTCGAAATGCCAGAACGTCCAACCATTGCACGCTGGAAGTCCTTGAACTGCCGCGCCCACTTGGTGAATCGATCCGCGATGCGTTCCTAGATGATTGATTGCGGTTAAAGTTCCATCTGCCCGAATATGCGCCGTATGACGCCGACGATGGTCAAAGAGCTGTGAGCCTGGCGGCAGGAGTCCGCGCTCGACCAGTTGACCAAAAGGAATGCGTGGCGCTTGGCGTTTTGGTTTGACGTCCAAAGATTCCTCCGATGACGGAGAGACCTCAGCGATTCGCTGTTCGGCGATTTCTGCATATCCGGGATCGCGCTCAATGCCCAACCAATTTCGACGTAAGCGTTTGGCGACGGCTCCGGTGGTGCCGGTGCCGAAAAACGGATCCAACACCAAGTCTCCTGGTTCGGTGCTCGACATCAGCACACGATAGAGCAATGCTTCTGGTTTCTGGGTGGGATGTAATTTTCGCCCCTGTGGATCGCGTAAACGTTCTCCTCCAGTGCAAATCGGCAACACCCAGTCACTGCGCATTTGGAGGTCTTCGTTGAGGTGTTTCATTGTTTCATAGTTGAATCGATAGCGCGCGTCCTTGGATTTTGCCGCCCAAATCAGGGTCTCGTGAGCGTTTGAAAACCGAGAGCCGCGAAAGTTAGGCATAGGGTTGGTTTTTCTCCATATAACATCATTCAGTATCCAGAAGCCCAAGTCCTGAAGAATATTCCCTATCCTAAATATATTATGATAAGAGCCGATGATCCAAATACTTCCATTATCTTTCAGCAATTCTTTGCATGAGGCCATCCATTCTCGCGTAAACTTATCGTAACTGGCGAAGTCTGTGAACTTATCCCATTCTGCGTCGACTCCGTCGACGCGGGAATGATCCGGGCGAAGCAGTTCTTTATTCAACTGAAGATTGTAAGGAGGGTCCGCGAAAATCAAATCCACCGAGCGCGCCGGAAGGGTTGGGAGGATGGAAAGGCAATCGCCAAGGAGAATTTTGTTCATGTTCGGCGCATTCGTGATCTGGGGAAAATGGGGATAACGGGGATAAACCGATTCTATGGCCCACCTTGAGTCGTTCTCGAGTCGCCGTCAAGAAAAAAAAGCTTTTCGTCTGTAGACTCAATCCGTTATCCCCATTGCCCGGGTTACCGGAGCAAAACTTTGTCGGTGGTGTGGGGTTGGACCACAATCGGTAAGCGCTTTCAGATGAGCGGCGGTTGGATAACCTGCGTTGCGTTCCCAGCCGTAGGCGGGAAATTCTTTCGCCAGAGTTGACATGATTCGATCTCGGGTCGTTTTGGCGACGATTGACGCCGCTGCGATTGAAAGCGAGATTTGGTCGCCGCGAATCACGGTCTGGGTTGGGCAAGCGAGGGTGGGCGCATGGCGACCATCGATTAAAGCCCAATCCGGCGTTTCGTTAAGGGCCTCTACGGCGCGACGCATCGCCAGCAATGAGGCTTGAAGGATGTTGATGCGGTCTATTTCTTGGACGCTTGCTTCGCCGACTCCGATCAGAGTTTCTTCGTGTAATTTGAGATTCAGGCGTTCGCGCAACTTCGCGGAGAGTTTTTTACTGTCGTTGATGTGTGTCGCCAGTTCTTGTGACAGGCCGGATTTTGGTAGAATTACCGCTGCTGCGACGACAGGACCGGCCAAAGGCCCGCGTCCGGCTTCGTCGACTCCGCAGATGCGGATGGCCCCGGCTTGCCGTGCGAGGGTTTCATAGGAAAGATCAGGGTGGGTTGCGGATGATTTGGTCGATGATTTGGTCATGGCGTGGGGCTCGGAGATGTGGGCTGTGCAACAACTTTTCTGTAAATTTTTCCAGACAACTTTTTCAGGCGACGA
>CAUYUA010000056.1:0-5207 GCA_963575675.1 Azospirillaceae bacterium | reverse complement strand
CACGCGCGACGCCACCAGCTTGCGCACCAAAAACGTTGCGGCGGTGATGGTCACCGCCACGTTGCCGCCCTACGCCGCTCAGGGAACGCGAATCGACGTCAGCGTCGGCGCGATGGGCGATTCAAACAGCTTGCGCGGAGGCCAACTTTTGGTCACGCCGCTGATGGGCGCCGACGGCGAGGTCTACGCCGTGGCTCAAGGCCCCGTTGCGGTGGCGGGCTTTTCGGCGCAGGGGCAGGGCGCGAGCATTACTCAAGGGGTGCCGACCGCCGGGCGAATCGCCGCTGGGGCCATTGTCGAACGAGAGATACAATTCTCTTTGGCCGAGCTGCCGGTGATTCGTTTGTCGTTGCGCAACCCGGACTTCACCACAGCTCAAAAAGTCGCCATCGTCATCAACCAGCAACTTCGAGTTGCGGCCGCGCAACCGACGGATCCATCTTCGGTGTTGTTGACCGTGCCGCAGAACCGACGTGGCGATATCGTCGGTTTGATCACCGAAATCGAACAGCTTCGCGTTGAGCCGGATCATGGGGCTCGCGTCGTGATTGATGAAAAGACCGGCGTGATTGTTATGGGCGAGAACGTGCGCATCAGCACGGTTGCAATTGCTCAGGGGAATTTGACTATAAAGATCACTGAAACGCCTCAGGTTTCTCAGCCCAACGCCTTCAGTCAACAGGGGCAGACGACCGTTGTTCCGCGCACCGACATTCAGGTCGATCAGCAAAGCAACAATCGCCTCGCCGTGATGCCTTCAGGAATCAGTCTGCAAGAGCTGGTGCAAGGTTTGAATTCTTTGGGAGTCGGCCCGCGCGACATGATCGCCATTCTACAGTCGATCAAGGCTGCGGGCGCTCTGCAAGCTGAAATCTTGGTGATGTGACCGGGATCGCCTCTTTGACGCAAGAAATGTTTAAGGAACGCAGCCATGAGCGTCGATAATCTTCCTCTTCTGCCGTTCACCTCGTTGCCGCCGCCGGGCGAAACGCCGGTCGATCGTTTTATGACTCGTGCGGGGTTCGGACGGCGAATCGGCGACGCAGCCGCCATTGGCGGCAAGACGGGGAGCGGTGGCGCTGCTTTCCAGGCTATGGTCGATCAAGTCGCCAAAGAAGCCGAAGAGCGTAGAACATCTGCTCCGGACGCCGCCGTCTCCGCTTCCAAGGACGGTTCCGGCGTGATTAAGGAGGTAAAGGACACCGCAACGCGCGAGGCTAAAAAAGCCACTCTTCATAAGGCGGCGCAAGAATTCGAAGCGATGTTTTTCTCGCAAATGCTCAGTCATATGTGGGATAATGTCCCGGTGGATGAAAATTTCGGTGGCGGAAGCGGCGAGGAAATGTTTCGTGGCTTGATGATGAATGAGTATTCCAAAAAGATCACAGAGCGCGGTGGTCTGGGGCTGGCGGCGTCTGTGGAAAAAGAGCTTATCAAGGCGCAGGAGGTGTAGGTCATGGCTGGACGTTCTTTAAAGATGTCTCCTGGCGCGCGCGCGGCGGCTGCGGCGAGTGCGGGAAACAATGGGGATCCGATTGTTGAGTTGCGGTGCCTCAACCAGCCGAAAGTCGATAAATCCGGCCTGCCGACATCCGCAGCCGAGCGCGCTGAAGTGTTGATTGATCTTTCGAAGCGTTTGGTTCATATGTATGAACGCGAATCTGTCGCTCTGGAGCGGAATCGCCTTGCGGATTTGGCCAAGTTAATTCCAGAAAAGCATAAGACCTCTGTGGTGTACGAGGAGATCGCGCGTCAGCTTCGCGTTGATCAGGCGGGAATGGCTGAATTGGACGACGATTTGCGTGGTCGTCTGCGAGAGGCGGTGGCGGAGCTTCGAGAAATCGCCAATAATCGCTTCGATGATTTGCGGCGACGTGGACAGGCGCAACATTACTTGGTGAATGTGATCGCCGAGGCAATCAATCAGAGTATTCGTGGCGCGTCGCGTTACACCACTCATCGGGGGCAATTGGTTTCGGTTCCAGCGACCCAGAGTTTGGTTGCGGTTCCCGCCGTTAGCTTTAATCAAAAATTGTGAATCAGGGCGCTGAAAGAATTCATGAGCTGGGAGTTGCTGTTTCCAAAAGATTTTTGGTTTTTGACGAGATAAGAATTAGATGACGTCGGGGATTGTGTTCTCAGCCGCTTGGGCCAAGGACTAAAGCCCTCGGTCGTGAGCGATTTATGGTAAGCCGTTATAAGAGCAAACCGTTGTAAAGATGAACAATCCCGGACGAAGATCACTTTGCGAATAAGGGGGGGGGGGGGGGCTTTAGTCCTTGGCCCGAGCGACTGGGAACACAATCCCCGGCTCCATCTAAGTTTTTATGTAGAGTCTGAGGGCGTGCGTCAATCGTTCGGCGCATTGGTATGATAAGGAGCATATCAAAACTTTTGGAGGAGTTATGACGTCAAGGGCGGCGCTGATTGGATTGGCTCTGTTTATATTGTGCTGCGCGTCGGCTCGGGGAGCGGAAAAACGTGTCGCCCTCGTGATCGGCAATTCGGCTTATCGTGAGTCGCCGCTCGCCAACCCCGTCAATGACGCTCGCGCTATGGCCGAAGCCCTAAAAGAATTGGGGTTTGAAGTTCTTTTACATGTCGATGTCGTTAAAAGTGAAATGGAGCAGGCAATCGGAGCCTTCGGAGAAAAACTTGGAGAAGGCTCGGTCGGTCTGGTGTTTTATGCCGGACACGGAATGCAAGTGGCCGGGCGCAATTATTTGATTCCGGTTGACGCCAAGCTCGGAAGTGAACAGAGGGTTAAGTTGGAGGCCGTTGACGCCGAAGTCGTTCTGGATCAAATGGCGGCGGCGCGCACGCGAGTGAGCTTGGTCATATTGGATGCATGCCGAAATAATCCTTTCGAACGGAGATTTCGCGGCGCTTCCGGCGGTTTGGCGCAGATGAGCGCGCCGGAAGGCGCTTTGGTGGCTTACGCCACGGCTCCTGGAAAAGTGGCTTCTGACGGAAAAGACACTCATGGGTTATATACCGGAGAGCTGCTGAAAGTTTTGCGGACGCCTGGTTTGACGGTGGAAGAAGTGTTTAAGCGCGTTCGTTTCGGTGTTTCGAAGATGTCGTCCGGAACGCAAGTGCCGTGGGAGTCTTCTTCTTTAACCGGAGAATTCTATTTCCGTTTGTCTTTGGAGGCGACGGTCGGATTGCGTCCGAATCATGATTCCTCTGTTTCGGCTTCCGCTTCGATTCCTGTGGTGGACGAAGACGCCATGATGTGTCGTCGGCTGGAAAGCAGTCTTCAAGCCGCCGATTTTGAAGGGTATTTGGCCGATTTCCCCAACGGCAAGTGCGCGCGGTTCGCGCGGCGGCAGATGGAGTCGTTGAAACGCGAAACCTCCGTTGCACATCTTCCGCCGGTGATGCAATTCCCATCGGTTGTTCAGTCTCCGTCGGTGACGCAATCTCTACAGCGACCGGCCCTTGTTGCCAAAACGACGTTTCGAGATGTGTTGGCCGATGGAGATTCTTGTCAGGAATGTCCGGAGATGGTGATGATTCCACCCGGAAGCTATTTGATGGGCGCCGCTTCCGGTGAAGAAGAGGCTGAAGAGCTGACTGCTGCCTATCGTGGGACGGCGACTCCGCAACATCAGGTGATAATCGATCGAGGATTCGCGATCGGTAAGTATCCTATTACGCGCGGGCAATATGCCGTCTTTGCTCAGGATTCTGGCCGCAATCTAGACGGCTGCATGTATTGGAAGGACGATCAATGGAAGCCGGATGGAAACCGGAATTGGCGTTCTCCTGGATTCAGCCAAACCGATCAACACCCGGCTGTGTGCGTCAGTTGGGATGACGCGCAAGCTTATATTCAATGGTTGTCTCAGAGGACGCAACAAACCTATCGCCTGCCGAGCGAAGCCGAATGGGAATATGTCGCGCGCGCCGGAACAACAGGGCGTCGTTATTGGAAAGACGACAACAAGCATTCGCAACAATGTCTCTACGCCAACGGCGCCGACGTTGCTCTGGAAAAAGTCCTGAATTGGAGCCCGGTTGCATCGTGCAACGACGGCTATGTCTATACTTCTCCGGTCGGCAGTTTTCGCCCGAACGGGTTCGGATTGTACGATATGTTGGGGAATGTTAGCCAATGGATGGAAGATTGTTTCGGTGTCTATGTCAAATCTTCGACCGATGGTGAAGCTCAGACGTCCATTGGATGTGGATTGCGCGTAATTCGCGGAGGATCCTGGAGCAATTTGCCGATGTTCTTGCGTTCGGCCAATCGCAACGCTATTGCTCCGAACACACGTTTTTATTACTATGGATTCCGTGTGGCGCGTGCGGTTCCGGCTCCGTGATTGATTCCTTCTCGGAGTTCATCTTGCTCATGAACTGTAATTTCCATGGATTATTGGTCTAAAATTGATTGCGCCGCGAGAGGTTCGTCGGGAAAGCAAATATTTTCTTATTCGCACGCGCGAAAAGGGGGGAAACGAACCGAAAGTGTGGCGGAAAATTACTTGGTGTGTGGCGTTGGCGAGGAAATATATGCATTCGATGTTATTCAAGTGCGCGAAGTGTTGAATATCAGCCTGTTCCATCGATTGCCGAATATGCCGGATTTTATGCGCGGCATGATCAATGTGAGTGGAAAAGCTGTTTCCGTGATTGATTTGCGGGTGAAGTTTGGGGCGCTTGCTGCGGATATCACAGAGAAGAGTCGAATTGTTTTGGTGGATGTGGTGGTTGGAAGGCGGTCGACCGTCGTTGGGATTTTATGTGACCAAGTTTATGAAGTGATTTCTTTGGAGTTTTGTGAGATTGCGCCGCCTCCCGACATCGGTGTTTCGTGGCGATCGGATATCATTCGTGGATTGGGGCGATGGCGAGAGTGTTTTGTAATTGTTGTTAATCTTAATAAATTATTGAGCTGTTTGGGGAAGCCTGTAATTTCCCGAGTTTCGTCTGTGTGATCTCTGTGGAAATAAAAGGAATTAGGGACCGTGCTCCTTTCGGACCAAGGACGAAAGTTCTTCTCCCCTTTATTCGAGAAGCGGTCTTCCTCTGAGAGGGCTTAATGTTTTTTTGAGAATACAGTCCTTGATCCCTTTTTAGTTTGTTATTCTACTCCCAATTAAGAACCCGAGAAGGAACGCCCAATGAATTCGGGACTCCGCCCTGAACCCGCCAAAGGCCGGGAGGCCTTTGGAAACCATGACTTGGAGTTCTACGACAGG
>CAUYUA010000055.1:0-64711 GCA_963575675.1 Azospirillaceae bacterium | reverse complement strand
AGGGGGGAGCGAAAGCCCCCCTTATTCGCGAAGCGATCGTCCTCTGGAATTGTTTATTTTTAGGGTTTATTTATATTATGAGATAATGGTATGATAGTATGATAGTATAATGGTACAATAGGGCGATGGGCTAACGACCTAAATTCCCTAATTCATTGGAGGACGGATGTATCTTTTTTGGAACGAAGTTGAATGGGATAAAAAAACGCTGTTTTGGCCTTATTTCTTCTTGCGACTGAATTCAGAAACTATGAATTTCTATAAATCTCTGCGAGTTTCGATGGGTTGGCTTTACCAAGGGCGTCCGGATCGTTTCTCTTATGTTAGAGCATGTTAGAGTGGCTTGGGAACGATTTGCAAACGGCTTCAGAGAAAGATCGCTCCGCGAATAAGGGGGGCTTTCGCTCCCCCCCTTATGATCCCCCACGACCAGGGACACAGTCCCTGGACCCTTTTATTTTACGGTTCTAATGGTTCTATGTCAGTCTTCAATTACGGTTTCATTCGTCGGTTCGAGAATTAAAGCAAACATTAAAGCGCTACGTCCGCCAACCGAATAAGTCTCTCCTGACGGGTAAACCGTTTTGTCTGTTTCTACCGCTCCGGTTGTTGTATCCACCAGGCATTTCCATCCGCTTCCTCCATCGATCTTCGGTAAAATAAAATGGATCGATTCCGGATGAGCATTCATAACCAACAACAAAACGTCGTCGTTTTCAGGATTTCCCGTTGCGTTGACATAACTTCCGGCTTGTCCGTTCAGCAACAAGCCCAAGCATCGCACCGACGGGTTGCGCCAATCATCGATTGTTTTCTCCACTCCCTGTCCTGAAAACCATAAAATATCTCGCACACCGTGTCGGGAAGAATCACGCCCATGGAGAAACGCCGAACGCCGCAACACCGGATGTTGCCGTCGCAGTCGAATCAACGCGCGTGTAAACTCCAATTGCTCACGGCCAGAACTCAACAACTCCGGCCACATCAACCAAGACGTTGGGTTGTCTTGACAATAGGCGTTGTTGTTTCCGTTCTGGCTGCGTCCTAATTCATCGCCGGCCAACAACATCGGAGTGCCTTGCGAGAAGAACAGCGTGAATAAAAAATTTCGCATTTGACGTTGACGCAAAGAGATTACACTCGCGTCGGAAGAGGCGCCTTCTTCTCCGTGATTCCAGCTATGATTTTCGTTGTGACCGTCGCAGTTATTTTCTGTGTTTTCGTGGTTATGCTTGTAATTGTATGAGACCAGGTCGTTGAGCGTAAATCCATCATGCGAAGTAATAAAATTGACGGACGCCCAAGGTCTGCGCCCGCGCCGTTCGAATAACTCGCTGGATCCCGCCAGACGAGCGGCCAACTCCGGAACAACGCCTTGATCGCTGCGCCAAAACCGACGCACGGTGTCGCGATAACGATCGTTCCACTCGGCCCAGCCGGGAGGGAAGCCCCCCAAACGATATCCACCAGGACCAACGTCCCATGGCTCGGCGATTAGCTTTACCTCAGAGAGCACAGGATCTTGACGAATGGCGTCAAGGAACCCGCTTCCGGGATCGAAACCATAGGGCTCGCGGGCCAAGGTGGTGGCCAAGTCGAATCGGAAGCCGTCGACGCGCATTTCCGTCACCCAATATCGCAAAGAATCCATCACCATTTGCAGAACGCGCGGATGGGTGATGTTCAGCGTATTGCCGGTTCCGGTTTCATCGATAAAGAAGCGTTTTTCGCCGGGATGCAGTCGATAATAGGAAGCGTTGTCGATGCCGCGAAAACATAGAGTCGGCCCTAGATGGCTTCCTTCTCCGGTGTGATTGTAGACCACATCGAGAATCACTTCGAGTCCGGCGGCGTGTAATCGAGCCACCATCATCTTGAATTCTGAAATGGCGCCGGTGGCCAAATAACGGGCGTCCGGCGCGAAGAATCCGACGGTGTTATATCCCCAATAATTGCGCAGATTTCGAGCCACTAAGTGTCGTTCATCGGCGAAAGCTTGGACCGGCAGCAATTCGACGGCAGTGACGCCTAAAGACTTTAAGTAATCGATGACGGGACGCGCTCCTAAACCGGCGAAGGCGCCGCGCGTCAATCCGCCGACTTCGGGATGACGCATAGTGAAGCCGCGCACATGCAGCTCGTAAATTACAGTCTCCGACCAAGGTGTGTTCGGTTTTCGGTCATCGCCCCAGTCGAAAGACGGGTCTACGACGCGACACTTTGGAACGCCACGCGCATTGTCACGATCATCGAAGGACAAATCGTCTTTCGGGGATCCTACTCGATACCCGAAATGCGCGTCGGTCCAGTGCCAGTGCTCGGTCAACGAACGGGCGTAAGGGTCCAACAGCAGTTTATTGTGATTAAAGCGATGGCCTTGTTCCGGACGATAAGGGCCGTAAACTCTATAGCCATAGAGCAATCCAGGTCCCGCGCCCGGCAAATAACCGTGCCACACTTCGTCCGTATATTCAGGAAGGACCAAGCGCTCGGTTTCACGATGCCCGGCGCGATCAAACAGGCACAACTCGACTTTTTCGGCATGGGCGGAAAATAAGGCAAAATTCACCCCTTTTCCATCCCACGTCGCGCCAAGCGACGTTGGTCGTCCCGGCAACAAACGGAGGGGGTTTTTGCGATTCACTGGTGTCTCTCGGAATCCACGATCAGGAACCACAGCATCTTGAGTTTCCGCCATGCGCCGTTGCGTGGCGCGATAATCAGCGCGTCTTTCCCGATCAGATATGAATCGCATGTCCAGGCGTGACCCAACAGCATCGACAATCTCGACATCATCTTTGAAGCCGCTTTTTGACCCTACGCTTCCGTTGCATAAACCAAAGTCTTCTTAGAGAGGTCGGGCAAACATTACACCTGCACTCGACTGAAGGCGAAACCACGATTCCACATGGCTCCGCCATGTCTTTTCTTCTTTAGATGCGCTCGATTGGGCTAGCCTAAATTGAAGCGCGTGATTATTGCGGCGAAGTCTTCGCCAAAGTGGCTTCCAACGCGAATGACGCCTACTCCCACGGGAACTTCGCGCAGCACCGCGTTATCGAGGTCCAGACTGGTCAGCAACGCCATCGGAACTTTTTGGGTTACCGACATGGCGCGCAAACCGCGAATCAGGTCCAGACCACTAAGACCGTCCATCACCAATGACGCAATCACCATATCCGGCGGCATACGCACGGCCAAGCTGATCGACTCGATTGGATCATGCACTGTAATGGCGCGGAAACCGCATGCGGCCAATTCGGTTCCCACTTTTTTCGCCATGACTTTTGAAGGCGTCACCAGCATGATTTCTATGTCGTGGACATCGACATCGGCCACTTCGAACACGTAGCGCACAGGCAACGAGCGGATAATTCGATTGGTTTCCGCTAGTTCCGGCTGCTTTGTGCGATCGACCACTTCCGCGATGCGATCCAAAAACACCTGGATGTCTTCGCGTTGACGATCCGTCAAGCGAGTCAAGCCGCTGAGGTAATCTTCCAACCGATGGGCAATCAAACTGACGGCGGGGAAGCCGAAAGACGTGCCGCACCCTTTCAGATTATGAGCCTCTTTGCGCACCAGCGCAATGATATCGGCGTCGGTGCTTTGGCGATTCGCCAAACGCTCCAGAGCGTGGTTTAAAACCTGCAAACGATCGCGCGCGTCATCCACGAACTCGATGAACAGCCGATCTTCAATATCTTCTGCGGATAGAGGTTTCGCCATGACTTACTCACAATCCTCGCCACAGTCCCAAACGACGCGCCGATTTTCTCCAAAAGGACGTCATGTCTATACCTCTTCTTCGATGTGTGCGAAAGAGGTTTCTTAAAGATGCAAGCAGTATTTTGAACCGATCATCAGTGTTCCGAATAGTGATTTTATGTTGATGAAGTGGACAATAAAAAAAAGCAACGGGTGGGATGATTGTTTTATATTTTGCAGTATCCTTAAACTCAATGTGTATTTTTCTGAGGGTTCCTTAAAAACGGATGTTGAAAGGGCCGTTTTTTGGGATGCTCTGGCCAAAAAAGACTTTGGAATCCGTTCTTTTACTTGAACGGATTCCAAAGATTGGATTTTCGGTTTCCTAAAGCGGGGAGGGCGTAGACAAACCTACGTCCTTCAACTTAGTGTAATTGGTTGAGCAACACCAGCGCTTGGCGACGGCACCCTTGATCGGCCATCCACGCCACCGTGGCGACTGGACTGCTCATCGGTTTCGACGCCACATGCGTCACGATTCTCCATGGCTTGGAGCGTCCCGGAACTTTTACGAAATAAACTCCCTTGTCCTTCATCGCTGCGGCTTCCGGCCACAGCAACTCCAGCTCGCCGGCGGCCCACGCCACAGTGATCGGTTCGCCCCCTTCAGGCGTGATTATAATCTCTTCGTCGGCAATGCCGATGGCGCGTTTCATCACCGCCGGAGCGTTTGCGACTTGACAATGGTCGCCGTCGGTCGGAATGACCACATAAGGATCGTCTTTGGACGCGCCTGAAGCCGAGCGGGTGGCTCCTAGAGTGCTGGTTTCGGTTCCCTTGGCGGTCAGCAGGCGAGAAAGCGCCGCCACCACCTGAGGATCGCCGCCGCCGCCGCCGCCGCTTTCGGCCAAGCCGTTGAACGGGCCTGTCAAAGAAATGGTTTTGCCGTCTTTTCCCACCAAAGTCGCCGTCGCTCCCGCAGGCAGAGAAACTTTTTCGCCGGTTTTCACCATTTGTCCGGCTTTAAGAGACGGCGCTGTGGTGCGAATCACCACGGCGTCGGCTTTTGCCGATTTGGTCGTCAAAGCCAATCCGACGACGATCGCCAGACCAGCCAACAAGGCGCCACAGCCATGACGCCACACTCCTTGTATTTTCATTTTATTTATCCTCCATGACCAGCGACACCCCAATGGATGCAGACCCTGCTTTATTCAAACGACGTTGATGCAACATTACAGGCGCATCGTTCGGCCAACGCTCAGCCAAAGCGGCGAATAGCGCCGGCGCCTCCGGATCGCCGTCTTTGAGACGGGCGTAGGCGTGATAATACGCCTTGATCAGGTCTGGATCATCGACGTCCGTCACAGGCGAGAAAACAGGAATGGCCGTTGTTTTCCCTTTTAGCACGATTTCCGCGATTGGTCGGAAGGAATGTCGCCGACACAACTCGACGGTGCGATGTCCAATGGCGATCCGGGTTCCAAGATATTTGTTTACGCCCTCCAGACGCGCGGCGGTGTTTACCGTATCGCCGATCGCCGTGTAGTCGAATCGCGCAGAGCCGCCGAAATTGCCCACCACCGCGCCGCCGCTGTTTACGCCGATTCGGGTGAGGCCGAAGCCGTATTCGGTGTTTTCGGTTCGGAAACGCGCAGCGAACCGATCCAGCTCCACGGCGCATGCGACGGCGCGATCTGCGTCGTCACTGCGCGCCACGGGCGCTCCGAACACCGCCACCACCGCGTCGCCGATATATTTATCGATTGTGCCCTGGTGGTCCAGAACAATGGCGCTCATGCCGTCAAGATATCGATTGAGTAGCTCGGCGATGACGTCAGGAGCCAGACTTTCCGAAAGCGTGGTGAAACCCGCGATGTCGGTAAAGACATAAGTCAGTTCGCGTCGTTCGCCGCCTAAGCGCAAACGGCTTGGATCTTCTTGCAACTCGGCCAGAATCGCCGGAGAAACATAACGTCCGAACGCCGACTCGACAAAACGTTTTTCGTCTCGCAACCGACGTCCGACGACGTTGGAGCTGATCGCCAAGGTCATGATCATGACCAGAGTCGGCGTCAACGGCGGCGCGACGGGGCCTCCCGAGACCACCAAAAAGTAACCGCCGATCCACGGAGCCGACAAAGCGGTTGCGCCCACCAGAGCGCCTATCCAACCCGGCAGGGAGCTTAAGGCCAAGAGAATTCCGACTCCGGCCATAAAGCCTGCCGAAATTGCTTCTTCCGTTGCGCTCCATTCGGGGCGCGAACGCCCGTCCAGCATTTGCGCCAAGGCGTGCGCGTGAATGGTCACGCCGGGAATCGTGCCTTCACGTCCGCCAAACGCCGCCGCAAAGGGCGTGCGGTGGCGGTCGTCTTGCGGCAGGTCCAAGCCGACCAGCGCCACTTTTCCGTTTAGCCACTCCGGGGGCAGCGACTCCACTAAATGCGATGGAAACGAGGCGAATGCCGATGTTTCCGCATTGGGGCCGCGTCGATAGAGAATGGAAACTGCAGTTTCCGGAATTTTTCGTCCCAGAGCTTGCGCCAAAGCTCCAGGCAGACTCGGAATTCCGTTGACCGGCGGGTGAATCTTTCGAACGGCGCCGTCGCGATCATCACGCTCCAGATTGGCGGCGCCCGGCAGTATCGGCGCTGCGTATTGAGACAAAAACGCCAATTGCGCGTCGGTTAACCCGGCTTCCTTGCCGCCCCGAGCGGACGCCACCGGAATTTTCACTTCGCGAAAAGCGCGCGCCAAGTCTTCGTCTTTGCTTGGTTCCGTCGGTTGGTCGAACAAAATGTCGAACCCGACGGCTCGGACGCCGACTTTTTCAAGAGTTCTTAACAAATTGGCGATGTACGAGCGATCCAATGGCGATCGATACGGAAACTGCGCCAGAGTGTCTTCGGTAATCGTCAACAAAATCACGTCTTGATTTTGTGGTTCTTGCGGCGTGGCGAAAGTGGTGATCAAGTCCGTCACCCAGTTCTCTGTCACGCCCACCGGCGCAAAGTAACGCGGCAGAGCCAGCGCCACTCCCACCGCGCAGATCCAGACCACGGCCAATGTTAGAGCTTGGCCGATGCCGAATCGTTTGGCGCCGGCGCACAACCGATTCCACCATGTTGTTCTTTCTTCCGAATCTCCCATCGCCTCGCTCTCTTTATTAACAGCACGCGGATTTGAGTATGATCCGTTCTTTGATCTGGGCCAACCGCTTTCCTTCGGAGCGCAATTGCACAGTTTCATCAATAAAATAAACAGGTCCGGAAAACAAACGGGTCCGGGGACTGTGTTCCCAGTCGCTCGGGCCGAAGACGAAAGCTCCTTGTTATCCGCGAAGCGATCCTCCTCTGGAGGGGGGGGGGCTTTTCGCTTTTGTTAACGGTCTATATGGAGTGATTTATACAGGATAGGCGTATATAGGCAAACGATTCCAGCGGAGGTTCGCTTCGCGAATGGGAGAGGCTTTCGCTCTTTACCCTCTCTCTTACGATGTCTCTGTGACGAGGAACGCGGTCCTCAACCCTATTTAATTTACTAATGGGATTGCTCTGGGCTTAGCAAGGCTTGATAATGGGCGTCGAATCATGTGCCGGATTTCGGCGTTATAGAGTAGATTGCGTCCCATGTCAGATTTTGATCCTTTTGGGCTTGATCAAGAGCCGGGAGCGCCGTTCGCCGGAAGAGGGGGAAGCGCTGCGTCGTCGCCGCCGAACTACTTTCAAGGCTTGAACGATCGGCAACGCGAAGCCGCCGAAGCCTTGGATGGACCGGTTCTTGTTCTGGCTGGGGCCGGAACCGGCAAGACGCGGGTTCTCACCACCCGGATGGCTCATCTTTTGGCCTCGCGGCGTTTGTCGCCCTACAACATTCTCACCGTCACTTTCACCAACAAGGCGGCGCGCGAGATGCGCGATCGCGTTGCGGCTTTGATCGGCGGCGACGCTGAAGGTTGGTGGATGGGCACGTTTCATTCTCTGGCGGCGCGGATTTTGCGGCGACACGCCGAATTGGTCGGGTTGACCGGCAATTTCACAATTCTCGATACGGACGATCAGCTTCGATTGGTGAAGCAAATTCTGGAAGCCGAGCGCATCGACGCCAAAAAATGGCCGCCTCGGCAGATTCTGTCTCAGTTCGAGCGCTGGAAAGATCGCGCCGTTCTTCCTCATAAACTTTCTCCCAAAGATGGAGGGAAAATTGCGGAAGGACGATCCGTTGCGCTTTACGCCCAATATCAGGAGCGTTTGACGTCTTTAAACGCCTGTGATTTTGGCGACTTGTTGTTGCATAATGTGACGATCTTTCAAAAGCATCCGGATATTTTGGCGGAGTATCATCAGCGTTTTTGCTACATCTTGGTCGATGAGTATCAAGACACCAATGTCGTTCAATATCTTTGGTTGCGTCTGTTGGCTCAGGCGCGTCGTAATTTGTGCGTGGTTGGAGACGAAGACCAGTCAATCTATGGTTGGCGTGGCGCGGAGATCGGGAATATTTTACGATTCGAACAAGATTTTCCTGGCGCGCGCGTCATTCGTCTTGAAGAAAATTATCGCTCGACCGGCCATATTCTCGGCGCAGCGTCCGGCTTGATCGCACGAAATCAGTCGCGTTTGGGTAAGACTTTGTGGACTGCCGCAGGAAACGGCGAACTTGTGCGTGTTCGGGCTCTGTTGGACGGGATTGAAGAAGCTCAATGGATTGGCGAGGAAATCGAAACGCTGCAACGTCGCGGAGAATCATTAGGCGCTATGGCGATTTTGGTGCGCGCCGGTTCTCAGACTCGTGAATTCGAAGAACGGTTTCTCACCTTGGGGTTGCCGTATCGCGTGGTGGGCGGGCTGAGGTTCTATGAGCGTCAAGAGATTCGTGACGCTTTGGCGTATTTGCGGGTTATTGTGCAGCCGGCGGACGATTTGGCTTTCGAGCGAATCATCAATGTTCCTAAGCGCGGTTTTGGTCCGGCGGTGATGCAGACTCTGTATCAAACGGCTCGGGCTCTACGGATTCCTCTGCATGAAGCGGCTTTGCGGTTGATTGAAACCGATGAGCTGAAGCCGAAGCCGCGTCAAACTTTGCGCGGTTTAATGGCGGATTTCGCGCGTTGGCGCGCCGATGCTTGGCAAGGGGAGGGAGGGCATACGGATTTGGTGCGGCGGGTGCTCGACGAATCGGGGTATTCGCGTATGTGGTTGGAAGACAAGTCTCCGGAGGCTCCGGGGCGGCTGGAAAACTTGAAGGAGCTGGTCAGCGCCATTGCCGAGTTCGAGTCGCTGCAAGGGTTTTTGGAGCATGTTTCGTTGGTGATGGATGGGGTGGAGGCCGCCGCCGGAGCTATGGTTACGTTGATGACATTGCACAGCGCCAAAGGGTTGGAGTTCGACATCGTGTTCTTGCCGGGGTGGGAGGATGGTTTGTTTCCCAGTCTGCGCGCGATGGATGAGAATGGCGCGGCGGCGTTGGAGGAAGAGCGTCGATTGGCTTATGTGGGGATTACGCGGGCGCGTCGTCAGGCTTATATTACTTGTGTGGCGCGTCGGCGTATTTACGGCAATTGGGTGGATGCAATTCCGTCTCGCTTTCTGAGTGAATTGCCTGCGGATCATTTATCCTATGATCACATTCCGCCTAAAGCGTGGGGTGGCGGTGGGCGTTATGGTGGGCAATCGGAGACGGTGGCGGGTTCTGGACGCAATGGGTGGGGGCGTGGAGTGGCCGTTGGGGCTAAAGTGGTGGACGTCTCGCGTCGATCGTGTAGTTTTGTGGAAGGGAATCGGGTGTTTCACCAGAAGTTTGGTGGTGGAAGCGTTGTGGCGGTGGATGGTGATAAATTGGATGTTATGTTTGATCAAGCGGGACGGAGAATGGTGATGGCCAGCTTTGTTCGTTTGGAAAATTCTCTTTTAAATTAAAGGGTCCAGGGACTGTGTTCCTGGTCGTGGGGGATCATAAGGGGGGAGCGAAAGCCTCCCTTATTCGCGAAGCGATCTTTTTCTGGAACCGTTTGTTTTTTTAGATATTTTGACGCCATGCATTGGCATCGTCGCGTTGTTTCCGCGCGTCGGATTTAGGGGTTTTCGCGCGTCGGATTTAGGGCAGCGTCATGGCTTCACAACAATACCCAAAGAGCTGTTTCATCGATTCGGACCAGTCGCAACGCTGTAAAAAACGCTGAAGCGCAACGGCGCCTAAAGTTTTCCGTAAATCGGGGTTTGTCGCCATCGCCGAGACGCGCGCAATGTATCTCTCGACATCCGGGACTGTTAAGTCCGGCCCTATTACTGCGCTTCCGTCGCCTGTGGCCAAAGAGACAACCGGCCTTCCTTCGGCCAAAGCCAGGGCAACGCTGGCGCCTCCACCGCTTCGGAAAGGATTGAGCGCGCCGTCGCTCATCTGATAGAGCGCGCGAACATCTTCGACATACCCAATAATGTGAAGCCTTTGCCTATTCGGTTGGTTTGCCAAACGTGAAGGAAGTTGTTCTGCGTGACCGGCAAGCAAGATATGCAGTCTTGGGCAGGCCGTTAGAAGGCGATCAATGCACTCCAAGAACGGGCCGTCGATTTCTTCATCAAGTCGATTGCTGACGATGGACATGATGAAATCTTCATCCGTCAACAAAAACGTATCTCTTGACCATGTCTCGTTCCGTGGAGGAAAGAATAAAGCATAGAGGAATGGTCGTAATACCGAACGACTGAGTCGGGAGCATGTTGTAAGGTCCGTGTTTTTCCATGCGCTGTCCCAAACCAGAACGATGTCTCCAAGAGAAAAAGGCAAAGAGGATGTGGTCGGCAAACAAATGACAGGCCTTTTTTCTGCAAAGAGGTCGGCTATTATATTAGAATCTCCAAATCCGATCACTACGTCGGGGTCGAAAGCGTTAAGAATGGAAACGACATGAGCAATCTTTTCTATGGAGAAGGCTCTGTCGACGAAAGATATAAAACGAACGGAGCGACCATTCATCTCAATCCATTGCGCGCCGGAGAACGTAGTCTCGATATTTGCGATCATCGGCGGATAAAATAGAGCGCAAGAATCGAGTGGGCGAAGGTTGACGTTGAAAACCGTCACTTCGACTTCGAATATTTCCTGAAGTTTTACTGCGCATTCAAAGATATCGCGTGAGGGCTGATGTCTCGGTCCTAGGAATTGATCCGTGATCAAAGCTAAGCGACGTGGCGTTGATGGACGTGGCTTATGAGTGGATTTCGGCAAGATTTCAAGTCGTCGTGATATTTCGCAAATCATCACGCGATAATATCGAAATAAATCTCTGGATATGAAGGCGTTCGCATCAGGAGAATTTACGGGCCTAATAAATAATTCTCTGCTGATGCACCAGTACACGTAATGAATAAAAGAGATGGATATGTTTTTTATCTGATTGATGAGAGGATGAATCATTTGCCGATAAAAAAATGGGTCACGAGATATCATAAATAATATTGAGTTCTTTAAGATAATGTCTGCGGGATGTGGTGATAAAAAAACGGCGTCCACCAGTTCTTGTCTGTCTTCTAAAATAAGCTCTGCCGCGTATCGACAAACATCATCGATCTCGTTCAAAAACGTTGAAGAATTTGTGACGTCTATATTGCTATGGGTGTTTGGGTCTATCAGTTTTATGATGCGTTTAACGAGGGGAACGACGTTGTCATTAATTTCCATTTTGTTCCAGAACCCTTTCCTTGTTTAGGATACAGAGAAACAATCAGGACGCCTCATAATTTTCCGCGATCATGAACGCAGTTCCTGGACCTATTTAATTTTACAGCATAGTGTGTTCTTCGGACAGGTTTTATTGGTCGGAAGGAAAATTTTTAGAGCACGACTCGCGCCAGTGTCAAAGCATCCACCTGGCGGGCGCCTGCGTGCAACAACATTCGCGCGCACTCTGAGATTGTTGCTCCGGTGGTCATCACATCATCGATCACCAACACACGGGCTCCCTGGATCAACGCCGCCCGTCGCGCCCGTGTCTCGAACGCTCCGCGCACATTGCGAAATCGCGCTGTTCGCCCGCGACCACCTTGACTCAAAGTGGAGCGTCGTCGAATGAGCGCATCCAACACCGCAGGTTTGCCGCTTTGTCGTTCAATTTCTTGCGCCAACAGCGCCGCTTGGTTGTAACGTCGGTGAAACAAACGTCCCCAATGCAAAGGAACCGGCGTTAGAATATCCGCTGTTTCCAACAAATCGGCTCCTGCTCGCGCCATCCATGCGCCATAAATCGGAGCGCAATCTGTTCGATCCCCGTGTTTGAAGCTTAGAATTAACGGTTTGCTTCCGTTGTCATAGGCCACAACCGAACGTCCGCGCGTAAAATTGGGAGGGGTCGCCACACACTGCCCGCATAGAATTTTTTCTTGACCACCGTTTGAGTCATCTTCTTCTCCCATGGGGTGGGGGAACGGCGTTCCGCATTGATCACAATATGGAGGGCCTAGGAAGGTCAATCCCATCCAACACGGTCCACATAAACCGCCTTGACGATCGACGGGCTCGCCGCACCCCAAACAACGTGGCGGCAAAACCATATCGAACAAAAATCGTGCGAAACATTGCAAGACGCCAGGTTCAGCCATATATTCCATTCTCGCGGATTGATTTGATTGATTTGATCGCGTTTCCTTGGTCTCTCAGAGTAATGTTGTCAAATTAAGGTTGGTCTAGCGTCCGAAAAAAAGCTTCAAATTAAGGCCAAGGCTTTGCTCTGGATGTGTTGGAAATCGGGACGTTTTTTTTGGAGCTATGACTTTGGAGTTTGTAAGAGTTTGAGGTGGGTCTAACTTCATCATCGCAAACAATTCGAGCGCGGGAAGACACATGGCGGAGCCTCAAGACGCTTTGACGCAAGCCTCACAATCTCCAATTCCGCAAACGCCGGCGTCTCAGTCTCACATCGACTGGACCGCGCCGCCGCAGTTTTTGGAAAGTCTGGCGGTTGGGCAGGGTGGCGCTCAAGCCATGGAGAGCGTCCAAGGCCAAATCGCCGAACAGCTACAAAAAGCGGGCGTCTCGCCGGAAACCGCCGCGACTGTGGTCCGTTCTTTGGCCGCTCAAGTTGTCGAGACGCTGGCGCAAGGCGGCTCGATGAATTTTTCCTTCGCCGTTCCTCGCGAAATCGAATCCGGCTCATCCGACGCCGCTCAGACGGGCAAACCGTCATCATTGGAACAAACGGCGTCGCAATTGATGCAAGCGTTGGCGCTTGGCGACGTCGCCGGGTTCAACGCCGTTAAACAAACCTTATCCGCCGACCCGGCGTTGCAAGCGGTTGGCGTGGAGGCGTTGCAAACCGCTTTGAAGGCGGGAGTTTCGCCTGAGGCGGCGCTGAAACAAGCTTCTGACGCCATTGTCACAATGACACACGCTTTGCAAACCAGCGCTGTGGCGCAGTCGCCTCAAGCCGCTGCTCTTATGGCTCTCGCGTCGGGAGGAGAAAGCGTTGCGGCGAGCATACAGACTCTTACCGCCGGGCTGAGCGCAACGCAGTCTGATTCTTTTGTCGACGCCTTGTTTCGAGCGTTGTCCGACCAAACCGACCCGATTTCGGCTTTGACGGCGGCAAATCAGGCCGCTCAAGCTTCACAGAGTCAAACGGTCTCAGGCGTTGTCGCCTTGACCGCCTCCGGACAGCTTCTGAATATCCTTTCCTCGGGCGGCGACGTCGATGCGGCGTTGACCGCCGCAGGCATTGGGCCGCGCGACTCTGCGAGCGGCGGCGCTATTGCTGCTTTGACGGACTCTCTTTCGCAAGGCGCTGATGGGGCGGGAGCCCTTTCCACCGCTCTTGTCGCCGCTCAGGCTGAAACGGCGTTTCGAAACGCCGCCGCTGGTCCTGTTGATCCTCTATTGGCGGCGTTGTCCGGCGCTGGTGATCTTAGCGCTATGCTCGGCGGAGCGGGCGCCGGAAATCAGGCCGCCTTCTTGCAGGCTTTGTCCGATGCGTTGGCCGATGGAGTTGCGCCTTCCAACGCCATGGCCGCCGTCAACACCGCGATCTTGAGTCAAAGCGCCGCTGCGCGATCCAGCGGTGGCGGGGCTCAGGGAATTATGGCCGCTTTGGCGTCGGGCGAGGGCGTCGGAGCGGCTCTCGGCAATGCGTCTGAGGCCTTCGTTCAAGGTCTGGAGCAAGCCTTGGCTTCCGGCGCGAACACTCAAACGGCTTTGGCTGCGGCTGCGGCCAGCGAGAGCGCTTCTCAATCTCAGTCGTCGCAAGCTTCACAGGGCGTGCCTCCTCCTGATCCGCAGTTGCTCGCTTCATCGGGCGCAGGGGGGAATTCTTCTACGCTCTCGGCCTCTTCATCGAACGTGAGTTCTTCTTCTCCGAGTTCGCCTTCTTCGCCTTCGAGTTCTGATTCCGCCAATGCGAATCCGTCTGCTGAATCGCAATCTTCCGCATCTTCGGAAAGTCCGTCTGCTGTAAACTCTCCCGCCTCCAATTCCCCAGCCGCCAATTCCCCAGCCGCCAATTCTCCCACAGCAAACACGCCCGGTGGTTCGCCCAACACGGGCAGTCCGCCTGATTTCAATGCGGGCGCGAGTGTAACCATCACATCAAACGATGCTTCTTCGCCACCACCGCCGCTGCCGCCCTCCGACGATTCGGGGACGCCCTCACCCACTGAGACCAACACGAACACCAACACGGAAACTCTTCCGACTCCGCCGCCGCCCGTCAACATTGCGCCGATTTTGACGGCGGGTGGGACGTCAACCTATACTGAAAACGATGCGGCTTCTGTTATTGACGGGGCAGTCACAATCAGAGACGTTGACGATGTGCAAATGTCCGGAGCCGTCATTTCGATTTCCAGTGGTTTCACTGCCGGAGATATTCTAGGCGTCACGTCTCAGAACGGGATATCTGCAAGCTATAATGGTGGGTTGGGGGTTCTTACTTTGTCCGGGACAGCAAGTCTCGCCGCATACCAAGAGACTCTGCGGTCGGTGACGTTTTACAATTCTGGCGATGCTCCGACGGAAGTTTCGGCGACGCGCTCGATCTCTTGGACTGTCACCGACACGAACGCTTCCAGGAGCGTTGGTGGAGTTGAAACCAGCAGCGGGGCAATTTCGATTGTGGTTGTCAACGCCCTTAATGATGCGCCGATCGCCACGGGAGCAGCGGTTTTCATCGCAGTTGCAGGCGCGACTTCGCCACCGGTTGCAACTGTCGCCGAAATATTCTCTTCGCATTTTTCAGACGCAGCCGATGGGCCTGACGCTTCCTCCATTGCCGGAATCGCCATTGCCGGTCAATCCACGCCCGCCAATCAGGGGCTCTGGGAATACAGCATTAATGGGGGAGAGTATTGGGGGGCGGTTCCCGATACCCTTACGGATACTTTTGCGCTGACTTTGAACAATGACGCTCTTATTCGTTTTACGCCGACATCGGGTTGGCATGGAACAACGGCGCCGATGTCTATTCGTTTGTTGGAAACCGGAGGGGATGTCCTAAACAATGGAATAGTTGACGTTTCCGGCGCCAATAACGGCGAGGCGACTCACGTTAGCAGCGCCGTCATTCCTTTCTACGCCAGCGTTGTCCAGAGCAGCTTGAGCGAAAGCGTCGCCTATCATTCCGCAGGACTTGGCGACGATGGCGTCAGGAGTGACGGGAAATCAGACGCGACGACCGTCAGCGGCGATAAAAGCTTTGCTCCTTCCGCAAATAACGCCGTTTTCAACGCCGACGCCGACGCTTCAAGCGTTCCCCATTCGATCGCGCCTCCAGAAAGCGCCGTTCACACCGAAAGCGCAAATGATGGCGGACGTGATGGCGAGGGAGAGCATAATAATGGTTCTCACGATGATCACAACCAAACCGCGCTCGCTTTCGATGGAGATGACGCTGTCGTCACCGCCCATGGACTCGACGCAGGCCCGCTTACCGCAATAACTTTCGAAGCTTGGATCAAACCCGACGCTCATCAAAACGGCGACGCCGTTGGCCTGATCGACATTATGCGCGATGTTGACGCGACGCGCCGCGACGGCTTTTGTCTGAACCTAACTCAAGACGGGGCGCTGTCGTTCGAGGCGTCTCAAGGCGACAGCGCTAAAATTCTGCACGCTTCTTCCGAAAGTGAATCTCTGTTCGATGGACAGTGGCGCCATGTCGCGGCTGTCTACAACGTCGAAGTCGATATGGGACACATGGCCCTTTACCTCGACGGGCGCGCGATCGGAGCGCTCTCTTGGGCGCCCGGCGTTAACGGCCCCGCCGCCATAGCTTCTTCCGAGACTTCTCTCCATTTTGGGGACAACGGCGCTTCAAGCGTCTCCGATTCTCGGAACTACACGGGAATGCTTGCCGAGATCAGTGTTTGGAGCATTGATCGCAGCGCCGATTTGTCTCATGACGCGAACCAACGGCTTTTCGGCGACGAGGTGGGATTGATTGGTCTTTGGACAACGGACGCCGCTGATCTCGACGTGTTGCGCGACGTCCGAGGCGACAATCACGGCGCCGTTTCCGGCGCGAACCAAGTTGCGACCAATGATTTCTCTTTCTCTCCTGGAACGGAGTCTTACAAAGGGATGGTTCTCGGCGCTGATCCCGAAGGCCAACCGCTTTCTTACACGCTCGGCGTTGCGCCTGCTCACGGCGTGGTTGTTCTTGATGGCAACACGTTCACCTACACTCCCAACGAGCTGAACGCTCCCGCCAACGATCACTTTAGCCTCGCCGCTGTTGGGTCCGTCACTGTTCTTCACGACGTCTTCCTACATAATACTGCCTGAGCCTGCCTCTGGAAATTCGCGGTTTGGGGTGGCGGAGGGACTGGTTTCTTCGAAATTGATTTTCATAAAGAGGCCGAATGCACATGTTAAGAAAATATGCTTTCTGTGTTTCCGTATTTCCATTTCTCATGCGCGCCAATACGCATATGCGCAAATGCAAACGAATAAATGATGAATGAGTGAACGTTTTCTCGGTTCAACAATGCCCTTCACCTTAACCAATGCAGCGTCATGACCGCCCCCAACGATCCATCTCCCAAACCCCGCTGGAGCAAGCGAACGCTGTTCTTGATGATTCTGGCCATTGCGGCTGGCATCGCAGGCGTCGTTTCTTTAGTTGCTTACACTATCGTTGATCGCACAACTGAAGGTGAATTACGCTTTGCCGTGATCGCGCCCTTGACCGGCCCTCGTCAAGCCATAGGGCAAGCGATTCGAAATGGAGCGGAACTCTACGCCTCTCAGGTCAACGGCTCCGGAGGAGTCTTCGGTCATAAGATAACTCTTCTGGCCTTTGATGATGGCGATGATCCCGAAAGGGCGCGCATTGTGGCGCAGCAGGCCGTTGACGCCGGAGTCATCGGCGTTGTCGGGCATTGGTCTGGCGCTGCTGCGGCGGCGGCTGAAGAAGTCTATCGATCACGCGGTCTTCCGGCTCTGACCTTTGCTCCGGAATCTGGAAGTGGATTGTCCGCTGCTGTGGCTTCGGCAACCCAAGCTTCGGCGGACAAAACTTCGGCAACCCAAGCTCCGGCAATCCAAGCTCCGGCGGACAAAACTTCGGCGGTCCAGACGGCAAACGCGCCGACGTCTTCATCAAACGCTCAAACGGTTCAGTCTCAGACGGTTTCGTCTCAGACGGCAGCGCCAACAGGCGCGGCTCCGGTGACGGCGCAACCAACCTCAGCCGTTTCTCAACAGCAACAACCCGCAGTCGTCCAACCCGCAGCCCAGTCTGCGATCGTTCAGTCCGCGACGGAGTCGCCTTCGCCTTGGTTGTTTCGCAACAGTTATGATCAAACCTTCGAGATTCGCTTCCTGGCGAACTATATTCGCAACGTGTTGGGCGAGAAGATGGTCTCGGTTCTGCACGAAGCCGGGCCGGACGGTGAAGCGCAAGTTCGCGTTTTTGACGAGGTGTTGCAGCGCTTCGGTACGAAAGTGGTGTATCGATGGAGTTACGATCCTTCCGATCCCGCCCTCAGCGATCGTTTTCGCGTTGTGGCCGAAGAGATCAAAAACAATCGGATCGTCGGAGCCGTCGTTGCTCTGAGCGATCCGATCTCCGGAGGCAAAGCGGTGGCGGCTTTGCGCGCCGCCGGAATTCGTAACCGCATTGCAGGCCCACGCTCTTTCGCGGGAGCCGCCTTCATCGAAACCATGGGCGCTGAGTGGAAAGGCAAGGGGTCTTTGGCTTCTGCTATAAACGGAGTGTTGGTGACAACGCCTCTGTTGTTCGACACCGCCGGAGAAGCCGCTCAAAGTTTCCGCAACGCCTTCGTTAAAGCGCATCGGCTGCAACCCGATTGGATCGCCGCAAGCGGTTTTGACGGATTGCGCCTTATCGCGTATCCAATGTTCCGTATATTTCGGGCGCATCGCGAGATGATTCCGGTCGAAGTTTTACGTCCTCGGATTCAGCAAATTCTCCGAGCGCACAATGGGCATGACGAAACACAAGCTGACGGCGTCTTTGGTCGAGTCGCTTTCGACTCGCGTGGCGTGAGCACGCCCACCACCATGGTCGGAACATATGACGGAAACGACTTGATCGCGGCGATGACGCAACTTTCGCCGATTCGCGAAGAAAATGTCGGCAATTATCTTGACGAAATCGTCGCCGGTCGAGCGCTCTACGTCAACGATCGTTTCATGTACAAAACCAACGTGGTTTACGCCGGAATCAAACTTGATAAGCTTTCCGGTCTTGATCTTTCGGCTGGGGTCGCCAGCCTCGACCTTCTTATTTGGTTCCGCTGGCGCGGCGGCTTGGAGCCGCAAGACGTCGTTTTCGTCAACGCCGCCGAGCCGATCAAGTTGGACAAACCCGATCGCGAAGTTCGCAACGGCGACATGATCTATCGCTCCTACCGCGCCAGAGGTCGATTCTTTCTGAACTACTCTAACGCCGAACGCGCCTACGGAACACATATTGTTGGTTTGGCCTTCCATCATCGCACGTTGGCCCGCAATAACTTAATGTACGTCGGCGATACGCTGGGGATGGACCTCAACGCCGACCTCACCCTTGCCGAGCAAATGGCCAGTGGTCACTTCATGGACAACGTCAGTGATGAAGGTGGAGAGACCTCGTTTCTGAAGAAATTATCTGGATATGTCTCGCCTGGCGGGGGGGGCGATCCTTTGGTTCAGGCGATGATACAGACCCGTGTTTTGGCGGGACTCTCCGGGTGGGTGTTGGATCGCGCTTGGCTTTCGCAAGATGTTGTGCGGAGAGGGCCGGAAGGCGATCCGGTTTATGTCGGGTTTGGAAAGCCTCAGCCGGAGTTCTCTCAGCTTGATCTTGGCTCTGTTCTTAAGCCGGATCAATTCGACGTTCACAACGTCATTCCGTCTCGTTACTTCTTGGCGATTGCGATCTTCGCCCTCGTTGGAGCCTTAACCGCCGCCGCTCTCGATCGCAAGGAGCGAGGCCAATTCTGGCGGATGCAGACTCTCTGTTTGCGCATCATAACTTGGCCGTTGCTGTTGTTGGCCGGCGGGGCTTTGGCTTTAGATTACAGCATTCAGAATCTTTCCACCTCCACCGCCGACACGCTGGTCTTGATCATTAATTCGATGTGGTGGTTGGTTCCCGGACGGCTCATGGTCATCTCCATGGAGCGTTTCGTTTGGGCGCCTTTGGAAATCAAAACGGGGCGAGCCATTCCCAACGTGATTCGCATGATCGTTGCTTTGATCATCTATCTCTTTGCGATTTTCGGCGTCATCGCTTTCGTTATGGGAAAAACGGTCACCAGTCTTCTTGCCACATCCGGGTTAATGGCCATGATCATTGGTTTGGCGGTGCAGGCCAACATCGCCAACATCTTTTCCGGTATAGTCTTGAATCTAGAGCGTCCGTTTTCGGTTGGAGACTACATCAAATTGGGTGGGAGTTCCGGAAGCACGGCCGGAAAAATCGTCGATATAACTTGGCGCACCACACGTATGCGCTCTTTTGATGGTAGTTTGGTTTGTTTGGCCAATGCGAAGGTCTCGGAACTGGAGATTCACAACTTTAGTCGGGCTGCTTTTCATGAGGTGAAAACGCCTGTCTATGTTGATCCCAAGCATCCGCCGGGACAAGTTTTGGAAATTATACGAAGTTGTCTTATCGACATTCCTCTGGTGGCCGGGTTGGATGAAGGGTGGTCGCGTCCTTTGGCGGTGTTCTCGGGGATCGAGTGGCAAAATGGGGCTTGGTCTGCAAAGTATATGATTCATTTCCAAATTCAGCCGATTAACATGTCGCGTGGACCGATCAGCGCAATTTGGGAGAGGATGTGGCCGAAAATGCAGGCTGCGGGTATTGATTGGAAAAATCCTTTGCCTACGGAACTTCCGGGATAAAACGGGTCCAGGGACTGTGTTCCTGGTCGCGGGGGATTATAAGGGGGGCCCGACGGCCCCTCTTATTCGCGAAGCGATCTTCCTCTGGAACTATTTGTTTTTTGTTTTGTTAATAATATAATAACAATTATTATTATTATTAACAATATTATCATTATTAATATTATAATAATAATGATAATAATAATAATAATAATGTTATTATATTTTCATTTTTTTGTTATTTTGGCCTCGTTAACAAGTCATATAAGCAAACGATCAAGCAAACGATTCCAGGGGAAGATCGCTTCGCGAATAAGAGGGGCCGTCGGGCCCCCCTTATAATCCCCCGCGACCAGGAACACAGTCCCTGGACCCGTTCTATTTTTATGCAAAAATCGGCCTCAAGAAAGGCGGCCATTGGCGATCGGGATAATTCTGTCGGCGATGGCGCGGACATGGTGAAGACTCTGCTCGGCGATAAGAACCGCAGCGCCCGTGTTGGCGCAGTCTCGGACGGCGGATAAAAGGTCCATCGTAATCAGCGGAGAAAGCCCTTGCGAAGGCTCGTCGAGAAGAATGAGACTCGGCCTGTTAATCAGCGCTCGCCCGAGAGCAAGCATTTGCTGTTGTCCGCCCGAAAGCCTCCAAGCGAGGTCTTTGGACTTTTCCCGCAAAGGAGGAAAAAGAGCGTAAATGCGTTCCGCGTCTTCGGCGCGCTGGGCGGAGGTTCTGGCGTGGCTGGCGACATCGAGGGTTTCGGCGACGGTGAGTCCGGGGAAAATTCGTCGTCCTTCGGGGACGTAGCCGATTCCAAGACGGGCGCGTTGCTCGATGGCGATGGCGCGGAGGGTGAAACGACGTCCGTCTGGGCGTGAAAAGGTCAAAGCTCCGCTGAAAATGGCGGCGAGGCCGATTATGGCGGCTAGAAGTGTGGTTTTCCCAGCGCCGTTGACGCCGATGAGTGTTGTGATTTCACCAGGAGAGAGGGTAAGGGACACGTCGTGAACGCAGGGACGGGAGTTGCGGTAACCGGCGGTGATGGATTCAAGGGAAAGAATCGGAGAGGGAGACGCGCAATTCATGATGATCAGTGGCGTGAGGGGATTGAATAAAAATTAGATGGAGCCATTGACTTTATCATACAAACAATTTCAGTTTTTTCGCAATGTCGGCATCGATGTAAGCCAAGAGCTTGGCGAAGGGTTGGGTGATCTGTTAGAACAACGCGCATGTTTACCGGAATCATCACCGATGTGGGATCCGTCGTCGGGCGCGACGCAGACGGCCGATTCGCTTTGCAGACGAACTACGATCTGACGACTGTGGCGCTGGGAGCGTCCATTGCTTGTAACGGAGTTTGCTTGACCGTGATCGAACGAACGCCCGTCGCCGCAAAGCTCGGCTCGGATGCGTGCGGGAGGTTTGTGGTTCAAGTTTCCGCCGAGACCTTGGCGCGCACCACGCTTGACGATTGGCGGGAAGGAACGCCGGTTAATCTGGAACGCGCCTTGCGGCTCGGCGATGAACTGGGCGGACATCTGGCCTCTGGACACGTGGACGGCGTGGCGCGCGTGCTCGAAAGACGACAAGACGGCGTTTCCGTGCGCTTCGTCTTCGAAGCGCCCGAAGAATTGGCGTATTTTATTGCGCCGAAAGGCTCGGTTGCGTTGGATGGAGTCTCTTTGACGGTCAATGAAGTGGACAAAAATCAATTCGGCGTTAATATCATCCCGCATACCCTGTCGAACACCAATTTCGGCGGGATTCAGTCCGGAAGTCGCGTAAATCTGGAGATCGATCTATTGGCGCGCTACGTCGCTCGGTTAGCCGAACGTCCATAACGCGGCTTTGTTTTTCGGTTTTGCGGATCTCGGCGCTTTCGGATGTTTTTTTCCGGACCTTCGCGTTTGATGTAAACGCTTTTTGAGACGAAATCGCCGCATGACCATCGTTGCGCACTCTTCCGTCACCTCCGTCGCCCCGAGCGTTCTCGCGGAGTCGACATGCGAACCTCTTCCCGTGGCTCATGAACTGGCGACGACCGAAGAACTGATCGCCGAAGCGCGCGCAGGCCGCATGTTCATCTTGGTCGATGACGAAGACCGAGAAAATGAAGGCGATTTGGTAATTCCGGCGCAGTTCGCCTCTGCTGAAGCAGTAAACTTTATGGCGCGCCAAGGGTGCGGGTTGATTTGTTTGGCGCTGGAGCGTCAACGAGTCGAAAAGCTGCAATTGCCTTTGATGACGCAACAAAACGCTTCGCGACACCAAACCGCGTTCACTGTTTCGATCGAAGCGCGCGAGGGCGTCACCACAGGCATTTCCGCTGCGGACCGCGCCCGCACCATTTCTGTTGCGATTGATCCGACAAACGGCCCGCAAGACATCGCCACTCCCGGGCATATTTTTCCTTTGTCGGCGCGCGACGGCGGCGTTTTGGTGCGCGCCGGACACACCGAGGCGGCGGTGGATTTGGCGCGCATGGCCGGGTTGATTCCGGCGGGCGTCATTTGTGAGATTATGAATCCCGATGGCGCCATGGCGCGTCTGCCGGACCTTATTCCCTTCGCTCGGCGTCATGGCTTGAAGATCGGCACTATTGCCGATCTCATCGCTTATCGCCGTCGCACGGAGACCATTGTTGAGCGGGTGCTTGAAACCGAACTCGATAGTCGGTTTGCAGGACGATTCCGTATGCTGGTCTACGTCAATAAAGTCGCCTACGCCGAACACGTTGTGTTGGTTAAGGGCGATGTCGGCGACAACAGCGCTCCGGTGCTTGCGCGCATGCATGCTCTGAACGTGCTGGACGATGTTTTGTTCGATCTTTCCGCTGATCGCGGCGGTGAGCTGCAAGCCTCTATGACGGCTGTCTCTGAAGCTGGACGTGGGGTAATTGTGATCTTACGCGAGCCTCAGCCGACCAGTTTGCTCGCTCGTTTGCGCACGCGGTTGTCCGGGCGTCCGGAGGCCGATCAATTGCGCGACTATGGCGTGGGCGCGCAGATTCTGCTCGACCTTGGGGTGCGAAGCATGATCTTGTTGTCCAATCACCGCAAAACCATTATCGGTCTTGAAGGGTACGGACTTTCCGTGGTCGGTCATAGGCCGATTCCAATCGCGCCGTTTTGGTCTCCCGCCAGCCCCTCGCTCGTTCAACCGATCGCCGCTTCAGGACTCAAGTGATGACCGACGTTCCGCACATTATGATCGTCGAAGCGCGCTTCTACGAAGAATTGGCCGAGGAATTGGCGCGTGGCGCGATTATCGAGCTGGATAAGGCCGGCGCCTCGTATGATCGTGTGGCTGTGCCCGGCGCGTTCGAGATTCCCGCCGCTATTCAGTATGCGATCCGATCTCTGGATTTCTATTCAGGTCGACCGCGTTATGATGGCTATATCGCTTTGGGGTGTGTGATTCGCGGTGAAACCACGCACTATGACGTCATTTGCAATGAAAGCGCGCGGGGGCTGATGGAGCTGGCTTTGCGCTATACGATTGCTGTCGGAAATGGAATTCTTACCGTCGAAAATCGTGAACAAGCCTGGACGCGCGCTTCCGTTAAGCAGAAAAATAAAGGCGGCGGCGCGGCGCGCGCTTGTCTTGATATGATCGGATTGAAACGCCACTTTCATCTCTACCCTCGTTAGGCGTTTAGAGCCGAGCAAACTTATCATGGGAGAGGGGAGCGCCTCTCCGGACGCAAAAATGCGCGAAAGGGAAACCGTCGCGCATTTTTGCGTCTCTTTGTTTTCGGCGCCTTTTTTACCGAGCGCCATTCCATCAAGCGACCGTTTTTGTGAATGTTCTATATTCGTTGGTCTTCCAGCCTTTCACCGAACGGCTCAGTCAGCCCTTACTTCGGTTTCTTCTTAACCGTAGAACAGAGTTCAGATGCTGAAAAAGAAACAAACGATGGCGCGTCCGCGCTCACGGGTGGGGCGCGGCTCCGCCAAAGCTCGGAAGAAAGCGGCGCGACTTGCCGCCGTGCAAGCGCTCTATCAGATGGAGCAGACTTGCATTGCTCCCGAGGCGGTAATCAACGAGTTTCTGAAGCATCGCATCGGACGTGATTTGGAACGGCGCGAAATCGATGGCGTGACTTTCGTCGAACCGGACGCCGATCTTTTCACCGCAATTGTGCGATTGGCCGGACAGCGCTTATCCGAAATCGATTTGTTAATCAGCAACGCTTTGACGCATCGCACTCCTTTGGAGCGGTTGGAGCTGTTGTTGCGCGCTATTTTGCGGGCGGGCGTCGCAGAGCTGTTGGCGCATCGTGACGTCCATGCTCGGATATTGTTGAGCGAATATATTGATATTGCTCACGCGTTTTTTTCCGGGCGCGAACCCAACATGGTCAACGGCGTGCTTGATAGAATCGCGCGTTCGTTACGGCCGATCGAGGCTAACAATCCTCTACATTCAAGTGATGAAACGGCTAAGCCTTCTGAATAAGAAATTTGGAATAGAAATTAGACGGGGCCAGGAGCTTTCGTCTTTGGCCCGAGCGACTGGAGACACAGCCCCTGGCCCCGTCTAATTTTTATTCCAAAGAGTCAAAGGCGATGAATCAATCATTTCACTCGTTGGCGCCCTTGGGCGAATTCGGACGAATTGCGCAGTTTTTCCGGCCTTTGGCGACTTTGCCGGGAGCTTTGGCGTTAACGGATGACGCCGCAATCTTACCTCCGCCATCAAACAATCAAGAATGGGTCATCACCACAGACGCCATGGTGGCCGGAGTTCATTTCTTCCCCGACGATCCGCCGGAGATGATCGCCCGTAAACTGTTGCGGGTGAATATTTCAGACTTGGCGGCTATGGGCGCTGTTCCGATTGGCTATAGCTTGGTGGTGGTTTTGCCGCGCGCCGTTGATGACGCCTGGGTGGCGGCGTTCGCCGCTGGTTTGGCGGAAGATCAGAGCCGATTCAAACTGTCGTTATTGGGAGGAGATTCGGTTTCCACTCCGGGGCCGATGACTTTCATGATATCGGCTGTGGGAACCGTTCCGAGCGGCGCAGCTTTAACGCGCCGAAGTGAGGCGACGGATCATTGTGTGTTTGTATCCGGAACCATTGGCGACGCGGCGCTGGGGCTGCGGCTGAAGCAAAACCTCTTAACCGTGGAGGATGGTGTTCATCGAGCGTGGTTGTTGGAGCGTTTCTATCAACCAGAGCCGCGTTTGCAATTGGGAGTGGCTCTGCGTGGGCGAGTCTCTGCGGCGGCGGACGTTTCGGATGGCTTGGTTGCGGACTTGGGCCACATCGCGGAAGTTTCCGGATGCGAGGCGGTGATTGAAGCGGCGCAAGTTCCGCTTTCGGAAGCGGCGCGTGCGGTTTTGGCGGTTCATCCGGAGTTTTTGTCGGATATTATCACTGGCGGCGATGATTATGAATTGGTCGTGACGGCTTCGAGCGCTCAACGAATGGTTTTAGCGACGATTGCGGCGGAATGTGGCGTGAAGCTGACGGAGATTGGCTATTTACGCCCAGGGGAACCAGGTCGGGTGACGGTTTTTGATTCATCCGGCTGTCCGTTGTCTTTGTCTTATCAGGGGTGGCGACACTCCTAATGCGGCAATGAGCGGCAATGATGCGGAACGAAAAAAATAATAAGTTAGATGGGACCGGGAACATCGTCTCTGAACCCATCTAATTTTTATGTAGAATTTTTGTTGACCGCTCTTGCTTGGATCAATAGCATCAAAAGCAATACATCTTTGTTAAGAAAGCCTTTTCCTCGTGATCGTTCAAGATTTCCGATCGTCTGGCCGTCGGGGCTTTCGTTTGGGGCTCGTTCCCGCGTGTTTGGTTGTTTTTCTTTTGACGGTTTTGGGGGTGGAGCGACTGCTTCCAGCCGCAACGCATTCGGCGCGAGAGTCACAAAAACTTGAGGCGCGTTGCGCCACGGCGGTGGCGTTGGGGGAGGTTGAATTTCGGCAACGCATTAAGGCGCTGTTTGTAACTTATAAAGAACGTGTTCCCGCCTATAGTGATTGGCTTTTCGATTGGACGCCGAGTTATAAACGTGACGCTTCGATGTTGCGTGCTGCGGCGTTTAAGGCGTTTGAAGAAGTGCAGAATGGAAATTTCTCTGGATTGTTTTCCAGTATTCAGACCGAGCTGAGCGATCAGGCGAGCGAGTATTTTCGCGAGAAGGTTTTAAATCCAGAAGAGTCGGATCGTTATTTGGCTCTGGCTTGGATGCAGGCGGCTTTAGTGGCGGGCGGATTGCCGGAAACCACGCCGGACCATCATTTTTTGCCGGAGATTCACAGTCAAAAGCGGAAATCGGGACCGGATCGTTGGTTGATTCCGCCTCCCGGTCGCTCATGGTTGAACAGCGACCTCATTATGGACATTATTGATGAACCCAATAGCGTTGTGCTGTTGCGCACGACTCGTCCGCTGGTGGCGCGAGTTGCCGGTTTGATTATTCGATCTTGGGCGGGGGTGTCGACCGGTCGAGTCGCTCGTACTTTTGGGCGTTTCGCCGAGTGGGGCGTTTATGGCTATATTATGGGATTCGGCATTGGAGTTGCCGGCGCTGTTTCAACCTATTGGAGCATTGATTTTGTTCTGAGCAAGATTGATGAATTTCTTAACCGTCGTCGTTTTGAATCCGACGTCATCCATTTATTAAATGAGTCGGAAGATGCGCTTATTCACCAATGGAGCGATCTCTTACGAGATCAGCTACAACCACGGTGTATTTCTCATCGTGTTCTTTAAACCCGATGAATAAGCCTTGGAGACTTCAAAGCAAAGCTCGCGCAGGTTGCGAGATGTTCGCTTCTTGGGCGGAGGGGACGTTTCGTCTTCCTTTATGGCTTTCGGCAATCAAGAGCGCCGTTTCTGTATCTATTTGGTTTTCATCAAATAATCCCTCGGCGAAAGAGTGTGTTTTTTGTTTTCGTGTTGCGGTTCGTCAATTTGAGGTATGGTTGGCTATGTCCGTGATCGCAAGCGGCGGAAAGCAAAACCATTCGACGGATTCTGCGTCGAAAGTCGTGGTGAAAGCAACGTCGTGAAGTGACGAAGGAACCCGGATTTTCAAGATTCGGGCAATTAAATAGAGGTTGAGTGAATAGTTCAAAGGGACAATTAAACCGCCGGAGGAGTCATGACCACGGAAATTCGCACGTTTCGCATTGCGGATACAGACGAAGATTACCAAGATGAGCAAGAACGCTTAGCCGCTTTTCTGCGGAGCGTCGAGGTGGAGCGTATCGATACAGCCTATGCTGATGGGGCTTGGCGGATTTTGGTGCTGTATCAGGATTTGCGGAGGAAGGAAGAATCGGCGCAAATTGAAAGCGCAATTGTTGCGGCTTTGGGCAGTTGGCGGAACAAGACGTCTCGCCGGATGCCGATAGAGCGGGAGGAGCTGTTGCCGAGTAGTTTGTTGGGAGAGATTGCGCGTTTGGCTCCGTCCACGGAACGCGAGCTGTCAACGATCAACGGCATTCCCGCCGAGACGGTGAAGAATTTCGGCTCGGAGATTGTTCTGGTGGTGAAGGGAACGCTGGACGATTTAATCGACTGAAAACGACTCGGGTGGAGGCGCGCCTCCACCCGAACGTCCCAAATCGGGAAGTCTTAACGAGAGTAATATTCAACGACCAAATTCGGTTCCATTTGAACCGGGTAGGGCACATCGGAGAACGCCGGAGCGCGCACGAAGGTTCCTTTGATCGCCGATTTGTCCACGGTCAAATAATCCGGGACGTCGCGCTCGTTGGAGCCCATGGCTTCCAGGATCAGAGCCATATTCTTGGCTTTTCCACGCACCTCGACAACATCGCCGTCGCGCACTTGATAGGACGGGATGTTGACGCGACGACCATTGACGTTGATGTGGCCGTGGTTGACGATCTGCCGCGCGGCGAAAGGCGTGGGCGCGAACTTCATGCGATAAACGGTGGCGTCCAAACGCCGCTCCAGAAGCTGCACCAAGTTTTCGCCTGTGTCGCCGCGCCGACGGACGGCTTCAGCGTAGAGGCGGCGGAATTGACGCTCGCCGATGTTGCCGTAGTAGCCTTTCAGCTTCTGCTTGGCCATCAACTGAGTGCCGAAGTCGGATGGTTTTTTGCGGCGTTGTCCGTGTTGACCGGGGCCGTAATCGCGGCGCGTGATCGGGCTTTTCGAACGGCCCCACAGGTTGCAGCCGAGGCGACGATCAATTTTATACTTGGATTGTTGACGCTTGCTCATAAAAATTCCTGATTTCGAACTGGTTTATTGTTGTCCCGATAAGCCGATCCGTAAAAGTCCGGCGTGGCGCAAACAAGCTCGCCCGCATTCTCGGGAAGGCGTTGGCACTATAGGCAATAATCCGACAAAGTCAAAAAACTCTTTTCTCGGCGTTCAGAAAACGACAACGCCATCGAGCGCCCACTACGAATCGCATTTTCCGGCTTGTGAGTGATGTTGCGGGGGGAGGGGGGCTTTTGACGGATTACTCTTTGCGGGTGTCTGTTTCTAAGTTAAACGCTGCGGCGATGAGGGCTTTTGTATAATCTTGTTGGGGGGCGTCGAAGATTTGTTGAGTGCTTCCTTGTTCGACGACTTTGCCGTCGCGCATGACGATGACTTCGTTCGACAGAGCGCGCACTACTTTCAAATCGTGACTGATGAACAAATAAGCGAGGTTGTGCTTGACTTGGAGCGTGCGCAACAGATCGACGATTTGCGCCTGCACCGACATATCCAGCGCCGATGTTGGCTCATCGAGCACGACAAAGCGTGGTTTGAGGACCATGGCGCGGGCAATGGCGACTCGTTGACGTTGTCCGCCGGAGAACTCGTGCGGGTAGCGGTGGCGGGCGTTGGGGTCAAGGCCGACCTCGTCAAGGGCCGTGGAGATCATTGTTTCGCGTTCGGCGCGCGAGGCGCCGATGTGATGAATCTCTAATCCTTCTTCGATGATTTGTCCGATCGACAGTCGGGGGCTGAGCGATCCGAAAGGATCCTGAAACACCACTTGCATGCGTCGCCGTAAAGGGCGCATGTGGCGCGAGGTCCAGCCTTGGATGTTGACGCCGTCGAAATGAATTGCTCCTTGGCTGGCGGTGAGGCGTAACAGAGCCAGCCCTAGAGTTGTTTTGCCGGATCCGGATTCGCCGACAATGCCGACGGTGTGTCCGGCGCGCACGCGCACCGAGACGCCATCGACTGCGCGGATGTGGTCGACCGTGCGGCGCATCAAGCCTTTGCGAATCGGAAACCAGACTTTGATCTGGTCTCCGGCCATAACTTCCGGGGCGTCTGGAGACGCCGACGCCGGCGCGCCTTTCGGTTCGGCGGCCAACAGCCTTTGCGTGTAGATGTGCTGCGGTTGTGTAAACAAAGTTTTGACCGGGGCTTCTTCGACGATTTCGCCCCGGCTCATCACGCAGACGCGATCCGCCATTTTGCGCACGATTCCAAGATCATGCGTGATCAGCAGCAACGCCATATGGAAGCGCTGTTGCAGTTCTTTCAGCAATGCGAGAATTTGAGCCTGAATCGTTACATCCAGAGCCGTGGTCGGTTCGTCGGCGATCAACAAATCGGGCTCGTTGGCCAAAGCCATTGCAATCATAACGCGCTGGCGTTGTCCTCCCGACAACTCATGCGGGAAAGCGTTCAGGCGTTTCTCCGCATCGCGCAAGCCCACCAAGCGTAGAAGCTCTAAGGTCCGTTCGCGGGCCTGAGCTTTGTTCATCCCCTTGTGAATCGCCAAAGTTTCGCTGATTTGGCGTTCGACCGAATGCAGCGGATTCAGTGATGTCATTGGCTCCTGGAACACCATGGCGATGCGATCGCCGCGCACGCCGCGTAGAGTCGGTTCGGGGGCGCCGATCATTTCGAGGCCGCCTTCGGGGTCGGGTTTGGCGCCGGAGATGGCGCGTCCCGGCGGTGGGAAGAAGCGAATGCTGCCTGAAGGGTGGCGGGCCATGGGGTAGGGGAGGAGTTGTAGAATCGATAAGGCCGTCACCGATTTGCCGGAGCCGGATTCCCCAACCAGAGCGAGGGTTTCTCCGGGAGCGATGTCAAAAGAGACGCCGCGCACGGCGTTTGTGGCCTTTTGGCGAGCGCCTTGAAAGTCCACCGCCAAATTGCGAACCGAGAGTAACTTTGTCATGGGAGGGCAATCACAGATTGAAATGGTGGTGAAAAAAATTAGAAGTAATGGGTCCAGGGACTGTGTTCCTGGTCGCTGGGGATCATAAGGGGGGAGCGAAAGCCCCCCTTATTTGCCGTAAGGCAAAGTGCGATGTTTGTTTCGCGGTGATAGGGGAGATTTTCGCTCTTCCCTTATGATCTCCAGCGACCGAGAACACAGTCCTTGACCCCTTCTCGCTTTCTTGCGCTCACATCTTAATCACATCCTAATCCTATCCTATCCTACTTTTTTGCCTTCACACTCGTTGATTGATGACGCTTATCGGGAAAAACGACCAGGCGCATAGATGACGGGGCCATTGGAAAAGACGCCCGGCGCGACCTCTTGCATGGGGGTGGGGCGGTGTTGCGGCGCGATCGGTTGGCCGGCCTGTGGATAATATTGTTGTTGTTGGGGAGGGACATAGGTCTGATATGGCGGAGGATAAGGATATTGCTGCGGGTCGTTCTGTGGATAAGTATGGGGAGAATAATAATCGCGTCTATGGTGGCGGCCTTGGTGATCTTGAGTGTTGTTGTCTTGCATAACATACCCGCCACTCATATTGCGTTCGAGGACGGCGCGCGCGTTCTCATTGGCGTCGAGGATTACGAATTGGCCGTTGGGCGCTTTGACCACGGTTCCTTCACGCGCGCCGCTGCGGTCAAACAGAATGCCTGAACCGTCTTGTTGTTGAACAAAAGTGCCGATGACGTTTCCATAGGCGTCGCGTCGAATGAGTTCTCCGGTTCGAGAGGGCTCTAAAGAACCTATGAGGTTGCCGCGCGGGTCGCGTATAATGTCCTGAGCTGGGGCGGTTTCCGAAAGCGCGGCGAAAATGATCGCGACTGTCGTCGAGAGGACGGCGCGTCGGATGACGAGGACGAAAGGATGCGCCGTCATTATAGGACTCCGTTTTGCGGAATGGCTGTTTTTGCGAATTTCGGACTGCTGGCGGAGTATAACACAATTCTTCGGCGCATTCATTGAATTAGAACGGCTTCCAGAGCAAGTTATTCTTGACGTTTTGCAATGTTGTTTTTCCGAACAGCCGAGTGAACGCTGCTGCAATGCAGAGGTAATATGCGGCGTTCGGCAAAGGCGTGTGAAGCAAGGATTCCCAGGCGATATTCATGAAGAGGGTTAGGAGCAGGCCAAGAAAAATGGACGCCGTTAATGCAAAAAGACATTTGACCAGGCATATCAAAGAGAGAAAGAAGAAATAGAGAAAACCGGAAATCATTTTGGGAACGGATGAGATGACCGTGAGTGCTCCGGACAGCAGAGAATCGCGAAATGAAGAGGTGACGTCGATTGTCTTGATCCAGCGCCGAATAAGCTGGGCGGAGGTTGCGCTTCCGGTCAGCATGGCCAGAAGCGAGAGTCCGACATAGAATAGGAATAAATTGAAAAGGCCGTTATAATCTCCGTCGTGGACGAAAGGAATCTTCAGTGTGGTGATTTTGGTGAAGAGATTGTTGAGAAACGCGATGATGACGTCCATAGTTTTCTTCCTACATAAAAAATAGGCGTGAAAAAAGCTCTAGGATCGTCCGGCGAGGCTGTCGAGAGCTTGGGGCAGGTCGGAGAATTGGTCGATGACGATATCGGCGCCGAGGGTTTCAATCGGAGTTCGTGAATATCCGTATCGCACCAAAATGACCGGCACAGCGGCGGCGCGGGCGGCCTTTACGTCGTTGATGCTGTCGCCGACCATGACGGCGGCCTCGTAAGCGGCGTCCAGCCACTGAATTGCTTGAGTGAGCGGTCGACCGTCCGGTTTGTGAAAGGGCAATGTGTCGCCGCCGACGATTGCTCCGAAATAACGATCTAATCCGGTTTCGGTCAGAGCTTTGATGGTGATTTGCTCTGGTTTGTTGGTGCAGAGTCCGAGTCTGACGCCCTGGCGGGTTAAGTGAGACAACACGTTGTGAACATTGGGATAGACGCAATCGGGTTGAGTGTTTTGCGCCGCGTAGATATCCAGATACTCATTGACCCAATGGGCTAAGGGAGGGGAATCCGGAACGCCTCCGGTGGCGGTGAGCGCGGATTTGATCAAGGCTCCGGCGCCGTCGCCGATCATGGCGCGCACAGCCGCTTTCGATAGGGGCTCTCGGTCGTGAGCTGTAAGCAGAGCATTGACGGCGTTGCAAATATCGGCGGCGCTATCGATCAATGTTCCATCCAGATCAAAAAGAACGGCGCGGAAAGGAGGCGGCGCAGGAACGGCCATGGGGGGGACAAACTCCAGATCACGGGTTTCCAAAGCTTTTTTAGTCTTTGGCGGGTTCAGGGAAGCGTCCAGGTCTGAGGAGCAATTGGCCTTAATTTGACGCCCTTTGAAAACCGGCGCTTGAAGGGAGCCTTTTCGATTCGGCTTCGATTCTGCTCCGATGCTCGACAAGATTATCATAATGTAACAAATGGGTCCAGGGTTTCCTGAGTGAGGGGTTGTGTTAAAAATTCGGTGGCGTCAGAGGCTGTGTTTCCGGTTCGACGGCGTTGTTTATCGATCGGACGGAGGATGAGGGAAAAATCTGGTTGTCCCAAGCGGCATTCGCTATACCCAAAGCAACCCATGCCGTATTGCATTTGGACGGTGACCCTTATGAACGCTTCTCCCCCTGTCGTCACGATCGGGACAACAGTATCCGGCAATCGCGGCCTGATGATGGAAGAGCCGCTAATTTTCGAACAAGATAGTTCGGGGCGCTCCGGCGTCGACCTTCCTGCGTTTTCGGAAATCGCTCCGCGTTTGGGCGGGCTTGCGCCCCGCGCCGAAATCGGCTTGCCGGGGCTCTCCGAACCTCAGGTTGTGCGCCATTACACTCGGCTCAGCCAGAAAAACTACGCCATTGATTCAGGGTTTTACCCGCTTGGCTCCTGCACCATGAAGCATAATCCCCGCCTGAACGAAAAATTGGCGCGGCTTCCTGGTTTGGCCGACATTCATCCTTTGCAACCGGCTTCCACCACGCAGGGGGCGTTGGCGTTGCTCGACGCGCTGGCGTTTTGGCTCAAAGCCCTCACCGGAATGCCTGCTGTGGCGCTGTCTCCGGCGGCGGGCGCTCATGGCGAACTCTGCGGCTTGATGACCATTCGCGCCGCTCTTGACGAGTGCGCGCGGAAAAAAGGCGAAGCGCCGCATCGTCGCATTCTCGTTCCTGAATCGGCGCACGGCACCAATCCCGCGACAGCGGCGGCTTGCGGTTTTATCGTCGATTCGGTTCCTGCCGGGCCCGATGGTCGCGTTCATCCTGACGCCGTCAAGGCTAAGTTAGGTCCTGACGTCGCGGGAATTATGTTGACCAATCCCAACACCTGCGGTTTGTTCGAGCGCGAGATTCAGGATATCGCCGCGTTAATTCATGACGCCGGTGGTTACTTTTATTGTGACGGCGCCAATTTCAACGCGATTGTCGGTCGTGTTCGCCCGGCTGATCTTGGCGTTGATGCGATGCACATCAATTTGCACAAGACATTCTCCACGCCGCACGGCGGGGGAGGGCCGGGTAGCGGGCCGGTGGTGTTGTCGGCGGCGTTGGCTCCGTTTGCTCCCTATCCTTTTGTGGTGCGGGATGACGATGGTTTTCGGTTGGTGGAGCATTCGGCGGATTTGGGGGCTCAGGCGGATCGACATCGGCCGTTTGGGCGCGTTAAGGCGTTCCATGGTCAGATTGGGATGTTCATTCGGGCTTTGGCGTATATCCTCAGTCACGGCGCGGATGGGTTGTGGCAGGCGTCAGGCGATGCGGTGTTGAGCGCCAATTATATTCTGGCGCAACTGAAAGATGTCTTGTCGGCGCCGTTTGAGGGGCCGTGCATGCATGAGGCGTTGTTTGACGATCGGTTTTTGAAGGACACGGGAGTGTCGACTCTTGATCTTGCGAAAGCGTTGATTGATGAGGGGATGCATCCGATGACGGTTTACTTCCCGTTGGTTGTTCATGGCGCGATGTTGGTGGAGCCGACGGAGAGCGAGTCGAAAGCGACGTTGGATCAGTTTATCGCGGTGATGAAGCAGTTGGCGGAGAAGGCGAAGGCGGGGGAACGGGAGTTTTTCCAAAACGCTCCGCGTCTTACGCCGCGTAGACGTTTGGATGAAACGGTGGCGGCGCGCAAACCCGTTTTGCGTTGGAAGAAGTGACGCATGTTTTGTCTTACATGTTTTGCGTGTTTTTAAGTAAAAATTACATGAGTCCAGGGACTGTGTTCCTGGACGTGGGGGACTTAAGGGGGGGGGGGGCGAAAGCTCTCCCCCTTCTTCGAGAAACGATCTTCTTCTGGAATCGTTCGCCTGTTTCGTCCTTGGTCCGAGCGACTGGGAACATAGTCTCCCGGACCCTTTTGATTTTCTATTGATGTCTCTACTGCTCGTCGATTGGATGGTGATCGTCTGTTGGATGCTCGTCTATTGGCCTGTTACGGCAGCAAACCCGTGGGCGGCATTTGTACGGCGTGATCTGCGGCTCCAATCGCCAGCAATGGACGTAATCGCGCCAAAATCGGTTGCAGACTCAGCAGAACGCCCGAGTTTGTCTGATTTCGGCCAAAAACCAAATCCAAGGCTTGTTCCAGTAAAGTGCGCGACGGAGGAAACACCTCCAAAACGATTTCATCATCCGGCGCCAATCCAATCGCCTCTCTCGCACGGACCAATGCAAGATTGAAGTCGCCCAATTCATCCACCAAGCCGATTTTGACGGCTTGTCTTCCGGTCCATACGCGACCTTTGGCGATTTTTCGCACTTCTTCCACAGATATATGGCGCGCCTCGGCGACTTTTGCAACAAATGTCGAATAAACGCTATCCAACATTGCCTTTAACCGCGCTCGTCCGGTTTCGCTGTAAGGCCGAATATCGGACCATATCTCAGCATTGCGCCCTTTTTCTATACTTTCCCAATGCACGCCTAACGAGCGCCAGAATTCGCCCAATACAATTTTCCCTGCAAAGACACCGATTGAACCGGTCAAAGTTCCAGGTTGAGCGATGATTCGATCCGCCGCCAAGGCGATCCAATACCCGCCAGAGGCCGCAGCATCTCCCATCGATGCGATCACCGGCTTTCCAGCTTCGCGAGCGCGAACTACGGCGCGACGAATAGTCTCCGACGCCACAACCGATCCTCCACCGCTATCGATCCGAAACACAATCGCGCGCACGTCTTCATCATTAACTGCGTCTTCAAAAGCTGAAGCAATCGCGTCGGCTCCCATAATCATTTCGCCGACACCGGAATCTCCGTTGTTTTCGCCCCGTTGAATCACTCCAAGCCCATAGATCACCGCAATGGTTGGCCCTCCTTGCTCTGAAAGCGGCCCGAGATCATCCAAATACGCGCCAACATCGACCATTTCGGCGTCTTCGCCTGCGCGTTTTTCGGCGGTTTCCATCAAAACATCGTAGTAATCCAGGCGGTCCACCAATTTAGCCGTCACCGTCTCTTGATCGAGCAATGGTCCGCGATCAAGAGCCGCTTGAATCGCCGTAGGTTCTTGTTTGCGGTCGGCTGCGATTCCTTCGACCATTTGTTGCGTCAAATCCGAAAGAAGACTTTCCATCATTTCTCGGTGCGGCTTAGAAAATCCGCCTTCCGTCAAAGTTTCCATCGCGCTCTTGTATTCTTCACGATGGTCTATGTCTGGAATCACCTGTAGCTTGTCCAGAGCCGGACGAGCAAACGGAACCTCTGCCGATAGTCCCGTTAATCCGAGAACGCCCTGAGGTTGCATCCAAACCTCATCAAACGCGCTGGCGAGATAGTAGGACTTATTGCCCGGAGCAAACTCGCCGAAACTATCGGAATATGCGTATGCGAAACGACCGCTTGCTCGGAATCGCGCAACCGCCGCGCGCAATTCTTGAGTTTGAGCAAATCCCAGAACATCGCCGTTAAGACGCGCCACCACGCCTCGCACGCGAGGATCTTCGCGCGCCCGATCCAGAGCCTGAACAATCTCTCGCAGACCGGCGGCTTCTTTCATCAAGCTTGCGGTGGGGCCGCCATTGTTTGCTCCGGATTCGGGCAATTTCCGGTCCAAATCCAAGTCCAACACAATTGTAGAAGGAAGCTCGGCTTCGTTCTGGAAAAGCGATATCAGGAAAACACTTCCGGCGATGCAAGAAACTATCGACAGCGCTCCGACGACAGCCAAAGCGCGGAGCAAAAAACGCTTCATCATTCAACAGCCTTATAAAGGGGATATTATAAAGGGCGGCGTTGTTTTGAATTTAGTAAAAACGTGATGCTATCGATTCCGTGTATGATATTCTTTATTCGGGTTCATTTCGACTCCGGAGGCCACGCGATTAGACATATTATAGAATCCGGTTACATCGGCGATGTCGAAGATATCCTCTTCAGAGAACCCAACCTCTCGCAGTTTTTGACGATCATTTTCTTCGATTCGATAGGGCTCGACGGTGAGCTTCCACGCAAAATCCAACATTGCTCGGTTTTTTTCGGACAACGGCGCAACGCGATAGTTCATCACCAACATTTCGCCTAATTGCGGATTGCCCGACAGCTCCCGCACCGCTTGCCCGTGAGCAACCAAGCAATAATAGCATCGATTGACTGAGGAGACGACAACGGCGATCATTTCGCGTTCAAGCTTTGATAAGCCGCTCTCGCCGAGCATCAATTCGTTATAGAGCGAGATGAAGTTGCGTAATTTTCGGGGGCGAAGGCTGTAAGATTTCAAGACGTTTGGAATCAAACCTAGTTTTTCTTGGCACTTGCCGAAGAATTTTTGCAGGTCTTCATCGAGCGTTTCCGGATCAGGAGTCGATAGCGCCATAACCATATTGGAGTCGTGATCTGATTGCGACATAACGGAGTCCTCTTGGAAGGCATTCACTTTTTTTGTGGGCGCGTTTCTTCTTTTACCCTAGAGCTTGTCGGGAGAGAATATCAATAAACGAACAAACAGGATGAGCCGTTTTCTTTTATTGTTGTTTTTTGTTGGAATTATTTAAACATCGTCATAGCGCTGTTGATCCAAAGTCATGCTTTTAATAAGGGCGTAGATTGGTTTTCCCAATGTTATTCCCAAGGCTTCAAAGGCTTTGCGAGTGACGCACGCCACCACCAGAGTTTTGCCGATTTGCACTTGTACATTGATGTTTGCATCCTCGGTCTGACCGATTTCCGAAACATGCCCAAAAAGAATATTAAGAAGGCTTACATTGCGTGGCGGCTCAAGCGCCAAGCTGATGTCGCGCGACCTCAAACGCACTCGGACCAGCGCCCCAACCGACGCAGAGAGATTCGGCACAAACAAACTCCCTCCGTTAAATGACACTCGAGATAAACAATATGTCGAATCAATCTCTTCCACCCGTGTTTCGATCACTGCTCCGGCTTCATGCCGTTCCAACCAGGGTTGGAGTTTAAGGCGACTTGTTAAACTTTCGACGGATCCAGCGTCAATGATTCTTCCGTGATCGATCAACGCCATAGAATCAGCTAAGCGCATCACTTCCTCCAGCGCGTGGCTGATGTAGAGAATTGGCAAACGAATTTCATCGCGCAAACGTTCCAGATAAGGCAAAATCTCATTTTTACGCCCTCGATCCAAAGCAGACAACGGCTCATCCATCAATAGTCGATGTGGGTTCGACAATAAAGCTCGCCCAATCGCCACTCTCTGTCTTTCGCCGCCTGAGAGATCCGCCGGGCGTCGATCGAGTAATTCTCGAACGTCTAGTAAATCCGTCACCGCTTCAAATTGGGTTGTAGTTGCGCGATCTGATGAAAACCAGAGGCTATAGAGCATGTTTCGTTGTACGGTCATATGTGGAAACAACCGACTGTCTTGGAACACGCATCCGAGACGTCGTTTGTGGGCGGGAATATTGATGCGGCGCGTCTGATCGAACAACGTGGTCGATCCGGCGCGAATATGTCCGAAATCAGGGTGAATGAGGCCGGAAATCATCGCCATGAGCGCGCTTTTTCCTGAACCGGATGGACCGAACAAAGCCGTCACGCCGGATGATGTTGTAAATCTTGCGTGTATATGGAAATCACCCAAGCGTTTCTCGACGTCTATTTCTAAATCGATATTCGTATTTGAAGGAGAACCGGATGATTGAGGCATGGAAGTTCTCCTTTTAAGTATAAACAAAATGAGGCGAGTCCAGAGACTGTGTTCCTGGTCGTGGGAGATCATAAGAGAAAAGTTCTCCGTGTCGCCGTAAGGCGAACATCGCATTTTGCCTTACGGCAAATAAGAGAGGCTTTTGCTTCCTCCTTATGATCTTTCACGACCAGGAATACAGTCTCTGGACTCGCTTAATTTTCTTTTTGTTTGTTGACGCGAAGTTGACGATGGTTTTCTCGATCGCGTCCTCTTAGACGTCGTTGAAGAGCCCGCGCCGCTGGTCCTGAAACGCTTAAGGCCAACATTGCCAACGCAATTGAGATCAGGCTTAAGCGCCAAACTGCCGCTTCTCCATCCGGAGTTTGTAGCATGCCGTAAATCGCCAGAGGTAACGTTTGTGTTTCACCGGGAATATTCGACACAAAAGTCATGGTGGCGCCGAACTCGCCGAGGCTCTTGGCGTAAGCCAAAACGCAGCCTGTCAAGACGCCGGGGAGAATCAACGGCAATGTGATGGTTAGAAACACCCAAGGCCCTGACGCTCCGAGCGTGCGCGCCGTTGCTTCCAACTTTTCGTCAACGGCGTCGAAGGCCGAGCGAATTGCCTGGACCATCAAAGGAAATCCCATAACGGCGGCGGCCAGAGCTGCTCCCGTCCAGCGAAAAGCGAAGACGATTCCAAAATTCTCGGCCAGCCAGGCGCCGATCAAGCCTCGTCGCCCGAACAGCAACAGCAAAGCGTATCCCGTAACGACAGGCGGTAAAATAAGAGGAAGGTGGATCAAGCCGTCGAGGATCGTGTGCCCCAAAAATGTTCGGCGTGATAAGAGCCACGCCACTCCAATCGCCAAAGGTAGACTGGAGATCACGCCCCAAAAGGCGACGCGCAGGCTGAGCGTAATCGCCGAGACTTCGGCGGGGGAAAGGGTCTCGCCGATATTCAGCTCCCAGAATGACCCGTCGATCAAGATATGCTCCGTTCACTCGACAACTCGAAAAAAATGCGGAGACGAACAAACGCCAGAGGCCGGGTGGAGGAGGCGCATTATGGATGAGAGGTCGGATCGGGACGCGAAAATCCATATTTCTGGAACAGGGTGAAAGTATAGTCCGAGATGATAAAGTTCAATAGTTGTGGAGCCTCGGAGCTTTTGCCGTCGGCAATCAAAGCGATAGGATAGACAATCTTCGGATGAAGCTCGGAGGGGAACAATTGGACCAAACGGACCTGATTTTCAATGAGAGCGTCTGTTTGATACACGATTCCAAGCGGCGTTTCTCCTCGCGCCACTAAAGCTAGAGCCGAACGCACGGACTCAGCGGGAGCTAAGCGATTTTTCAATCTCTCCCAAACGCCAAGATTCTCTAAAGCGATGCGCGCGTATTTTCCAGCGGGAACATGGGTTGTATCCCCTATCGCCAATCGATCGCTGTTTGCCAATCCGTTGTTCAGAAGGGAGACCAAGCTTGATTCAGAAGGGAGATCGGCGTTACGGGGAGCGATCAAGACAAGACGGTTGCCGAGTATATTCCGACGCGAATCGATTTTGATCAAATTGCGTCGTTCAAGGTAATCCATCCAATCCATATCCGCAGAGACAAACAAATCTGCCGGAGAACCGTTTTCTATTTGCTTGGCCAACGTCGAAGACGCCGCATACGAGACAATAATGTTCTTTGGTGTTTCTTGTTGTCGTTGATATGCGATGATAACTTCGTCTAAGGCGTTCTTCAAGCTGGCGCCGGCAAAAACCATCGTGCGTTCTTGTGCGTCAGCCGTGTAAGAAAAAAAGCTGAAGATGATTGCACAGATTAAATTATGGGGATATTTTTTCACTTTGTCATCTCCGGCGTAATATAAGAACTAGGGATAGGTTCTCATCGACTTTCTTCGGATTTTGATTCATCTGTGAACCACAGGTCAATCAGTTTCCCATCGCGTCGATCGTGTGGATCACCGCCGGACCAATCAAAATAATAAACAAAGGAGGTAGAATGAAAATCATCAACGGCGCCGTTAGAATCGCAGGCAGGCGCGCCGCTTTTTCTTCGGCGCGTAAAATCCTCTCTTCACGCTGCTCGTTCGACAGCACGCGCAGCGCCTGAGCCAACGGAGTTCCATAACGCTCTGTCTGGGTTAAACAATTGATTAAGGCGCGCACGCTTGGCAACGGAACCCGATTCGCCAATCCCTGAAGCGCCTTGCTGCGATCCGGTAAAAAGCTCAACTCCACAGCGGTTAATCCGATCTCTTCGGACAATTCGGGATAACTCTGCGCCATTTCCCGCGCCAAACGATCAAACGCGGCGTCTAAACCTAATCCGGCTTCGGCGCAGATCACCAGTAAGTCAAACGCATCGGCCAAACCGCCGCGTATCGCCAGCAAACGCCCGCGCGCTCGTCGAGAAAGATACAAATCCGGTAACCGAGCGCCGATCAGAGCACATACAATTGCGCTCATCAAAGGACTCGTTCCGCCTCCGACAACGCTTGTCGCGCCATCCGGCGCCGCCGCTCCATACAGAGTCGCCAAACTCGCCACCCCCAAAACCAGAGGCAAACTTGCTTTGGCGAACAAATACGCCACCAAAGCGTCATGCGAGCGCATTCCGGCTTGCGCCAATTTCATTGCGCCGTCTTCTGCGGTTTGTCCCTTGGCCAGCTTCAGACGCTGAACCACGGATCGCATCATCCCTGTCTTTTCGATTCTACGGCGGCGGCGCGGGGCGGTCGAGCCGCTTTTTAAAGCTTGTCGCCGCTCCGCCAACGTCCGTAAGCGATTGGACAACGGATCGCTCTCTATCAACGCCGCCCAAACCAACACCGTGACGATGAACGCCGCCACTCCCGCCAACAAGGAGACCGCGTCTTCCGGATTTATTCCCAGAGCATCCAACAAGGATCACAACCTTCTCTTTGAGGTCCGCAAGGTGATGATGCATGGAGTAAAGTCAAAATATTTTTGATTTATGACCTCATTTGCGATGCGTGTGAAAGCAAGATATATTGTAAAAATCCGTATTTTTACAAAAAAACTTACCTCAGGCATTTTGTATAATATTTTGTAGATGACAAATCTCTCATCGGGTGTTATGGTTGCCCAAGGTTTCTAGAGGATTAGATGTTTTTTTAGGGTGTTATGTCGGAATGAAGTGTGGACTATACGTTTTCGATTTTGGTGAATCGGTTGACGTTGTTTTTGTCTCTTTTCGTTGTTGCATTTTGCTTGGCAGCTCGTTGAGAGGGCCCCGTGAGAATTATTAACGCCGCAGCGTTCTTACGCGCAAAGATCGGATATTCTCTTAAACGCGCGTTTCTAGGCGAAAGCGTCGGTCTGCGTTTGATTAAATTCATAATCTTGTTCAGCTCGGTGGTGACGCTGTTTTTTACTTCGCTTCAACTTTATTGGGATTATCGTCGCGACGTCAGTTTGATTGAAAAGAGAATGGCGGAAATTGAACAAAGCTATTTGGGCAGTTTGGCCGGAAGCCTGTGGCAAATGGACTTGCCGCAAGTGCGTCTGCAAATTGAAGGAATTCTTCGTCTCCCCGATATACAATCGGTGGAAGTTGCGGTGTTGGATGTTGGTCCGGCCGTTGAAAAGCATTCAGGAAAAAACGATGTGGTGACGGTTGGCGTTTCGGTTTCTTCTCCTGATATTATGAAGAAGTATCCAATAATCTATAATTTCCATGGAAAAGATAAAGTGTTGGGAGTTGTTGCCATACAGGCGTCGTTCGATGCTATTTATCAGAGGCTTCAGGATAAAGTTTTAGAAATACTAATTACTCAAGGGATGAAGACGTTCATCGTTTCTTTGTTTACGCTATTCATATTCTCTGTTTTAGTCACACGTCACCTGAGGACTATCGCTGAATTCGCCAATCAATTTAATTTGGAACAACCGTCTCCGCCTTTGAGGTTAGCTCGGGCGTCGATTAAGCGAGGCCGCAGCGGTCAGGCGGCGCCTAGAGACGAACTCGACCAAGTGGTGTCCGCCTTCAATAATTTATGTGGCGGTTTGGAGCAGACTTATAATCAATTACGCTCCGTCAACGCAGAATTAAAAGCCGACAACGAGGCCAGAAGGCGCGCCGAAGAAGAAATAAAAAGACTCAATATCGAATTGAGTGGAATGAACTCTCAACTGGAGGTGCAAGTCCGGCGCAGAACTCATGCGCTTGAAGTCTCTAACCGAGAATTGAACGCTTTTTCTTACTCCGTTTCCCATGATCTGCGCGCGCCATTGAGACGAATAGATGGATTCGGCCAGATTTTGCTTGAAGACTGCGCTCATTTGCTTGGAGTGGACGGGCAGCGCTATGTCGAGCGCATTCGAAACGGCGTTCGGGAAATGAACGAGATGGTTGATAGTTTTCTTAAGCTTTCTCGTTGCGCCAGTATTGAGCTTGTCATCGAGTCGCACAATCTTTCCGACATGGCTTCCGACATTTTTTCTCGATTGCGTGAAAAAGACCCTGATAGACAGGTGCAAATTACCATCCAGCCTGATTTGGTCGCTCTCGTCGATCGCCGTATGATGCGGTCTGCTCTCGAAAACCTATTGGAAAACGCTTGGAAGTACACTCGTCATACGTTATCTCCCGTCATTTCGATCGGCTCTTGCGTAAAAGAAGGAAAAACGATCTATTATGTGAGGGACAACGGCGCAGGGTTTGATATGGCCTATGCAGAGAGATTGTTTTCACCCTTTTACCGGCTGCATTCGGCGGAAGAATTCGAAGGCTCCGGAATTGGTCTCGCCACGGTGCAGCGAATCATTGTTCGTCATGGCGGCGCCATCTGGGTTGACGCATCGATGAACAATGGAGCCACCTTCTTTTTTACCCTTCAACAAAATTAATAGACGCCGCTATGTCGAACAGCACTATACTTTTGGTTGAGGACAACAGAGACGACATTGAATTAGCGATGTACGCTCTGCGTAAAAACAAAATTCCTAACGATATTGTCGTGGCGCGTGATGGTGTGGAGGCGTTGGATTTTTTATTCGCCACAGGCGTTCACGAGGGGCGTTCTGAAGAGCGGAAGCCCGCTCTGATTCTTCTTGATCTTAACATTCCTCGATTGAATGGACTGGAGGTGTTGCGCCGTATGCGTGACGCACCTGAAACTCGCCGTATTCCTGTTGTGATTCTCACCACCTCTGATGATGAGAACGACATTATTAAGGGGTATGATTTCGGCGTCAATAGTTACATCCGTAAACCCGTTGAACTCAGTGAGTTTACGAAAATTATAAATCAACTCGGACTTTATTGGTTGGTTCTCAACCAATCCTCTCCCAGATAGGGGTGGGCGCGATGGTTAAAGTATTAAATGTTCTTTTGATCGAAGACTCGGAATCCGATGCAGAGCTTTTGCTTCGCGCGTTGTCGCGCGAAGGTTTTACGCCTATTCATAAAAGAGTGGAGACGGCGCCTGCGATGCGCGCCGCGCTGGCGGATAAAAAGTGGGACGTGATTCTTTGCGATTACAATATGCCTCGCTTTCATCCGGAAGCGGCATTGGGATTGCTGCATGAATCTCAGATTGATATTCCTTTTATTATTCTTTCTGGCGTTGTGCGCGCCGAAGACGTTGTCTTTCTGTTAAAAAGAGGCGCCCATGATTTTCTAAACAAAGATTCTTTGGCTCGTTTGGGCCCCGCCATTGAACGCGAACTGCGTGAAGCTGAAGTTCGTCGCCAAAGGAGCATTGCCGAAGAGCGCATTAAAATATTATCCTTAACCATAGAGCAAAGTCCGGTTTCCGTGGCGGTCGCCAATCGCAACGGCGATATTATCTATGTTAACCCTAAATTCGAAGATGTTTCCGGGTATAATCTTGAAGAAGTACAAGGCCGCAATTTGAATTTTCAAAGGTCCGATCAAGTGACGGATCAAATGATCAGCAGTTTGTGGATTACAATATCGAGCGGTCGTGAATGGCGTGGAGAATTTTGTAATCGTCGTAAAAACGGACAATTGTTCTGGGAATACGTCACTATCGCGCCTTTAAAAACGGATAATGGAAAGATTTCTCACTTCATCATCGTCAAAGAAGACATTACTGTTCGTCGCCAATATGAAGAGAGGCTTCTGCGTCAAGCCAATTACGATGACATTACTAATTTGCCCAATCGCGTGTTGATGCAAGATCGTCTCAGTCAAAGTATCGTTTTTGCACACCGGCAGTCGCTTTCCACCGCGCTTCTGTACATTGATCTTGACCGATTTAAAAACGTCAACGATGTGTTCGGACATGCCGTCGGTGATATTTTATTACGCGCCGCCGCAGAGAGGCTTTCTCAATGCGTGCATGAAGGCGACACTGTTGCGCGAATAGGTGGAGATGAGTTCGCTGTCATTCTTCCCGGCGTGAATTCCGGTCGTGCGGCCGAGAAAGTCGCGCAACGAATTCTTGACGCTTTTACCTTGCCGTTTCAAATCAATTCCCAAGACATCTTCGTCACAGCCAGCATCGGCATTTCTCTTTCGCCTACGGATGGCGACAATCAACAAATTCTCTTGAGAAATGCCGATTTGGCTATGGATCAGGCCAAAGAAAAAGGAAGAAATCATTATAAATTCTTCACAAAAGAGATTAATGAAAAAGTTCAAGAGCGAATCGGTATTGAAAATAGTTTGCGCGGCGCCGTTTCAAGAAATGAGCTTCTGCTCTATTATCAACCAATCATAGATGTTTCCACTCAAAAGCCCGTGGCCATTGAGGCTTTGGTTCGTTGGCGTCGCCCTGACGGAACGATTCTTCTACCGGATCAGTTCATTCCTATTGCCGAAGACGCCGGCTTGATCTTGTCGGTCGGTGAATGGGTTCTTGCTACGGCCTGCGCTCAGGCGCGTGAGCTGGAGGCTTTTGTTTCTCCTCCTTTGCGTATCGCGGTCAATGTTTCTCCACGCCAAATCCGCGCCGGAAATTTCGGTGATACTGTCGAGCATATTTTGGAACAAACCGGCCTTCCTCCGGATCGTTTGGAGCTGGAAATCACCGAGGGCGTGTTGATTGACGGAACTCCGGAATGTACGCATACTCTAAATAAATTGTGCAGCCTTGGCGTTCGTCTTTCTATCGATGACTTCGGCACGGGGTATTCGTCGCTCGGGTATTTACAGCGCTATCCTTTCGATACGTTGAAAATTGATCGTTCTTTTATTTGCGATGTCGTTGAGAACGCCAACTCCACGCGATTGGTCGAAACCATTATCGCTATGGCTCACAACATGGATATGTCCGTCATCGCGGAGGGCGTTGAAACCGTTCATCAACTCAACTTGATCCGGGACCGCGCGTGTGATTTCGCTCAAGGATATTATATCAGTCATCCCATTAGTTTCGAGAAGATGCTTGAATTTATGAAACGCGCCTTGTCTTAAGCTTAGTTTTCTAATAAAATATACGAGAGGACGTTCCATCGCTCCAGCCATATTGTTAGGCGCATCCCGCAACTCAATGGACATTTTCGATGTTTAGCCGCCGATTCTTTAGAGCAAAAACTCTTGCAGCCTTGTTGTTCGAAGGAATCGTCGTCTTACAAGTCATTTCTCCGCTCGCGGCTCAGGAACTCCGAGTGTTTTCCTATCCGCTGGCGCCGATGACCTATGAAGAGAATGGTTATGTCGGCGGGCCATTGGCGCGTTTGGTGATGGAAACCTTGAGGGTTGTGGATAATGTTTCGGAAAAGCCGATTTCAATTCCAGTGGCGCGGCTTTTGGCCGAAGTCGAATCTGGCGCGGGAGTCGGTTTTCCTTTGGCGCGAGACTCTAGACGCGAGCCTGCTTTCGAATGGATTGTCGAGATTTATCAAGATTCTTTCGGGTTTGCGACTTTGTCTCCGACGCCGCGCGTTGACACCTTAGAGCAAGCGCGCGCTCTAAATATGATTACGGTTAATAATGGAAGCTCTCCTTTAAATTTCCTACGCACCATAGGACAGTTCAACAATTTGGACCTCGCCAATTCGGAGATTCAGAATGGATTGAAGCTCTACACAGGTCGTGTGGATGCTTGGTTTTCTGTGCGAACGGGGTTTCGTCCTATTGCCAGAGTTAATAATTTTGATCCTTCTCAATTGATTATCGGCGCGCCGGTCCATGCCATCAGCGCATGGATGATTGGGTCAAAGACAATTCCGCGTCCACAAATCGAAGCCATTCGCAAACGATTTGCGGAGATTAAAATTTCCGGATTTTATGATAAAATTATGCAAGAAACTCTTGATGTGGAAAAAACTGCACGCCAGGATGTGATTAAAAATTAAAAGGGTCCAGACACAAAGGAATGTGTTTCTCGTGTCGGGGGCAAAGGCGAAAATTCCCTCTTATTCGCGAGCGATCCTCTTCAGGAATCGTTTGTCTGTAATTTTTGTTGTCGTTTCGCCGCAATTCTGTCGCAATCTTTTGTGTCTGGACCCTTTATTTTTAGAGAAGAAGGCAAAAAGGTCTTGCCGTATCGCCGACAAGCCTCAAATTCCTTTTTAGATGCATAGAAACCTCATCATTCATCCGTGCTTTGCGTTTTGCCGGATGATCGTCTTGACTTTTGCAACAAGTCTGACCCATATGCGCCGGTGTGTTGTCCAAGGTAACGGAAAGAAGACCGCAAGACGTTTAACACGGTTCAGGGCGAAAGAAGGATGCTTAAAATGTCTTGTTTTTCTTATGCCATTTTCTTCCAAGGAATTCGAAGCGTTGTTGCTGCGGCAATAATGGGATGGTTAATCGTAGCGTTTCCTCTCTCTGTTCGCGCCGAAGATATGAGAGTTCTTTCATATCCTTTACCGCCGGTCACTTATGAACAGGACGGTTTTGTTCAGGGTCCTGCTGCGCGTGTGGTGGTGGAGTTATTGAAAGCTGTTGACGTGAAAGCGCCTGCCGCATCGGTTTCTGTGGCGCGATTATTGACCGAGGTGGAGTATGGCGGGAATGTCGTTGGTTTTCCATTGGCTCGAAACCCGGAGCGCGAGCCTCTGTTCACATGGATCGTCGAGATTTATCAAGATGCATTCAGCTTCGCCACACTGGCGTCAATTCCGCGCGTCAATAATCTGGATCAGGCTCGGGCTCTCAACCTGATCACGGTGAACAACCGTAGCGCTCCTTTAAATTACCTAAATGCGGCGGGAGGATTTACGAATTTAGACGTGGCCAACTCAGAGATTCAAAATGCATTAAAACTCTTTACGGGGCGCGTCGATGCGTGGTTCTCTGTGCGTTCTGGATTCCGGGCTATTGCCAGAATCAACGGTTTTGACCCCGATCAGATGCATATCGGCGATGTCATTCACCCGGTTACGGCTTGGATGATTGGCCCCAAGAACATGGACGCCGCATTCGTTGCAAAAATAAGGCAAAGACTTACGGAGATTAAGGGCACTGGGTTCTATAGTGAAATCATGCGAGATGTTCTGCCGGTTGATATGACCGTTCACCAACAAGATTAGTCGCATTTTATTGTCGTTTTCATCGGCGAAAAGAGAGTTAAGGATTTTTATAGTAAAATTCCGTCACAAAGCGCGCTATCCGAGGTATTTTGTGATATCGACCTCATCGATTTGCTCCGGTTTCAGGTATTTCTTTGCATAATCTGCATAGATGCCGTTTTTCAGAAATAAGTCGAATAGGTCCGAATCTATATGCTGGTCTTTTTTGAAGAAGCTGAGAATGCGAATTGCTTCGGACAATGGCTTGGCTTTTTTATAGGGGCGATCAGAAGCGGTAAGCGCTTCGAAAATATCGGCAATTGCCATAATACGCGCAGGAATCGACATATCTTCTTTTGATAGTTTGCGTGGATAGCCGGTTCCGATCATGGTTTCATGGTGAGTGCAGGCGTATTCTGGAATGCGTCGCATATTTTTGGGGAATGGCATTTTCTCCAGCATAATGACTGTTTGGATAATATGCTCATTAATTTTATAGCGTTCTTCATCGGTCAAAGTGCCGCGACTGATTGACAGGTTATAGACTTCACCGAAATTGAAACGATAGGGAGGCACTCGGATGCGGAACTTATAGCGTTCGTCATAGACGTTTTCGTTTTCAGAGCGGAAGATGATGTGTTCGGGTTTATCCGAAAGCAATGTTTCCACGACCGGCAAGGGGGGCTCGGGAGCGTTGCCGAAACGACGTAATTCCTCATGCCCCAGTCCCAAACGGTCGCTGAAATGGCGCGTCCATGTCGTGCCGGAGATTTTTTTAACGCGCTCCACCAATTCAGGAGCCATGAACTCGCCGCCCACGTTGCACTCGGCCAGGAACGTGAAGTCGTCGTGCAACTGAGCCTTACGGGCTTCGAACGCGGCTTGAGCTTCAGCGGGGGCTTCTCCGTTGAGGAGCCTGTTCAAGCGTTCGATTTCCGCATCGCGCAACAACACTTCAAATCGCGTTCGCACTTCGTGAACGCGATTGTAGATGGTTTCGAGTTTTGTCGCCTTATCAACCACATATTCCGGCATGGTGACTTTGCCGCAATCGTGCAGCCACGCTCCGATTCGGAACTCGCGCCACTCTTCTTCACTGGAGAATTGGAATTTGGCCAGAGGCCCGTTATTTTCTTCACACGCCGCGCGCGCCAACATCATCGCCAGTTCAGGAACGCGTTCGCAGTGACCGCCGGTGTAGGGGCTTTTGGCGTCGATGGCGCCTGCGATGATTTGGATCAAAGCGTCCATCAATTTTTCTTGGGCGTCCAGCAAGCTGCGATTATACATGGCCGTTGCGGCTTGAGCGGCCAATGCTTCGACGAATCTTTGAATGTCGTCGGAAAAGGGGATGATCTCACCGGGTTGCGCGCCGCGCGCATTAATGAGTTGCAGGGCGCCGATCACATCGCCGCCGCGAGGCTTAAGCGGGACGGTCAAAAACGATGTTGAGCGGTATTGATTAATCGAATCGAACGCGCGCGTGCCGGAGAAATCGAAGTCCTTAGAGGCGTAAGCGTCAGGAATGTTCACCGTGGTTTGTTCGTGAACGGCGTGACTGACGACATTGTTGTGGTTGGCTTCTCCGGTGTTGGGGCGGTACATCGGCACAGACGGCAGATTGGGAGGGGCGGCGATGGTTCCGCCGAGCGCAATTCCCAGAGTGTCGTTGCGAATGATCTGAAAGACCAATTGGTCGTCATCGGTGCGCATGTACAGTGTTCCGCCATCGGCGTTCGCCAAGTCTTTTGCGCCGAGCAGAATCATTTCCATCAGTTTTGCGCTGTCACGCTCAGCCGACATGGCGATGCCGAGTTGAATCAGCTTTTCAAGGCGAGCTTGCGACTCTGCCAAAGCGCTTGATTTCTCGGTCAATGTGCTTTCCATACGATCGAAGCCTAAGCGAAAGGGTGTCGGGCTAAGAAGAAGTGCTCAAGTGGAGGAATTGTGCGACAAGATGAAAAAAAAATCCAGGATTCTCCGTGCTTCCACCGGAAACAAAAGCAGAATCCTAACAAAACATTTACGTCATGACGTGTTTGCGTCGTGAAAGAAAAAAAAGCAGAGAGGAATGATGACTGTGAGGGTAGGCTTTGCGTCTGCCGTAAGGCAAATTTACTAAAAACCTTTGCGTTTGCGTTCGAGTTTAATGCATTTTAGGCTCTCTCAAACACCGATCGGCAATAATAAGAGAGGCTGTCCCGTTGACGCACGAGACGCAAGTTGACCAAAGCCCCGATCCAGATGGCAAGGGTCTGCGCCTTTGGTCCTATGACGCACTTTCTCCGACGCTTCGGGGAGAGCTTTATGGTTGGACCATGTTGGCGTTGGGGTCTTTGGCGATTGCCGGAGCGCTCGCATTGTTGTTGGTTTTGGCGCGCTTGCCTCCGACCCAAAATCTTCTGCCGTGGTCTTGGCAGAGCTTTTTCTATACGGGGTTGGTGGCTCACGTCATCCTGTCTTTTGTGGTGTGGTTTTTGGCTATTCTGGGGATTCTGGCCGTCTTGGTCGTCTCCGGAAAAGAGCCGGCGCGTTGGAACGGTCTTGGAATGCCGGGCGTCTTCGCCGCGATTTTGGGTTCGGCGTTGTTGCTGACTCCGACTTTCCTGAACGACGGCGAGCCGAGTCTAAACAACTACGTTCCGATTTTGGTGCATCCACTTTACTACATCGGCCTGGGATTGGTCGGTTTGGGCGTGGCCTTGCCGACGATTCGATTGTTGGGCAATCCCAAACGTCTGAAGGGCGCGATTGAGTTCGGCGTGGCGATGACCGGAGCTTGTTATCTGATCGCCTTGATCTGCATTGGTTTGGCGTGGAGCCGTCTGCCTTCGGGACTCGACATTCAGACTTTGAACGAGCGCGTGTTTTGGGGAGGCGGGCATATTCTGCAATTCGTCAACACGGGGCTTATGCTTGTCGCGTGGGTTGTGTTGGCGAAACAAGGTTTGGGCGAGACGCCGGTTTCTTTGACCGTTTTTCGCGTGTGCATGGCCTCGATGGTTGCGTTTTCGTTGTCCGGAGTGGCTTTCTATGCGCTCTATGACGCTTTGAGTCTGGAATCGCGGTTGGCTTTTACAGATTTATTATGGTATGGGCTTCCTTTGCCGCCTTTGGTTGTCGGTTTGGGCGCTGTTGCGCTTTTGGCGCGGCGACGCGCGGATATCGCGCGCTCTCCGGAAGCTCTCGGTCTGGCTTTGTCTATGCTCGTGTTCTTGGCCGGCGGCCTGATGGGGTTTTTCTTGGGGCCGAGCGACGCTCGCACGCCCGCGCATTATCACTCTTCGATCGGCGGCGTGAATTTGGCGTTTATGGCGTTGATCGTCACGGTTGCATTGCCGGCTCTGGGGCGCGCGACGATTAACCGTCGCTCTGTCGCCATGCAGTTCCACGGTTATGGTTGGGGACAATTAGTGTTCTCCGTCGGCATGTTTGTGGCGGGCGCTGCGGGCGTTCCTCGCAAAACCATGGGCGCCGCCGCTCAAGGGTTGGACAGTGTCTTGAAAAAAGTCGCCATGGGCGTTTATGGACTTGGCGGCGCGCTTGCGGTGATTGGTGGGGTGCTCTTTGTGATCTATGCGTTGAGGCGGTTGTTTGCCCGAAAGGATGCCGTCCATGACTAAGCGTTGTTGTTGCTCTTCGCAGACCGCGTGTGGCGTGTCGGAAAAAAAGAAGGCTTGTCGTGGTCGGCGAGGCGTGGGAATCGGTTTGGCTGTGGTTTCGGCGGTGTTCTTGGCGGCTATGCCTGCGTGGCGCGGAATGCCTCGCGCCAAGTTCCAGGAATACCTGATCGCTCAACCTGATTTTGACGCTCGGTTGAACGAAATGATCGTTAAGCATCAGGTCGGCGAAGAAGAAGGCGTTCCTGTGGTTCGGCCTCCGCCGGGAGATGTGTATCTTGCCGCCGAGCGTTGGCGCTTTCGTCCGATTATTGAGTTGCAAGCCGGGAAAGATTATCGAATTCACGTCTCTGGGTACGACATTCTTCACGGCGTGGTGATTGCCGGGCAGGAGGCGTTGTTGTCGCCCGGACGCGCGGCGGTGTTGTCGGTGACGGCCCCGCAACAAGGACGAGTTTCGGTGCAGTGCAGCGAGTATTGTGGATTGGAACATAACAAAATGCGCAACTGGATGAATGTGGTCGAGACGCCATGACACATGCTGCTTCTTTTCCGCCTCCCGGCTCCGCCGGTGCGGGAGGCGAGGGCCGTCGTGCGATAGGGTTTTGGTTGTTGACGTGTTGCGCCATGGTGTTTTCCATGGTGGTGATTGGGGGCGTAACGCGATTGACACATTCCGGGTTGTCGATGGTCGAGTGGAAACCATTGATCGGGGTGTTGCCGCCTTTGTCCGACGCCGAGTGGTTGCGTGTGTTCGGGCTATATCAACTTTCGCCGGAGTATAGGATTCTCAACCAAGGGATGAGTTTGGCGGAGTTCCAGGGTATTTTTTGGTGGGAGTGGTTTCATCGTTTTGTCGCGCATTTGGTGGGTTTGGTCTATGTTGCGCCGTTTTTGTGGTTTTGGGCGCGAGGACGCATCGATCGTCCGTTGATGGTTCGCTTGATCGGTCTGTTTGTGTTGGGCGGAATGCAGGGGCTGATGGGGTGGTTGATGGTGGCGAGTGGTCTGGTGGATCGCCCTTCCGTCAGTCATTACCGTTTAGCGGCGCATCTTTCGTTTGCTGCGGCGATCTATTGCGTTATGTTATGGCAAGCTTTGTCTTTGCTGCAACCGAAAGCGAAATCAGGAGTGATTAGGGCGGCGTCGGGGTTGCGTTTGCATTTGACTCTTGCGCTGAGTCTTTCTGTGGTTGTTATGGCCTGGGGCGCATTCGTTGCAGGGCTGCACGCAGGTTTGATTTACAACACGTTTCCATTGATGAACGGCGATTTCTTGCCTGGCGAAGCGTGGTTTTTTGAACCGACGTGGATCAATGCGTTCGAGAATCAGACGACTGTGCAGTTTTTCCATCGTTGGCTGGCGATTTCCACGGCTGTTGTCATTCTGCTTTACTGCGTTCGGGTTCGCGGCAATCGGGATGCGTCGCGGCGCACGCGCCGGATTGCGAATCTGTTGGGATTGATGGTTGTTCTTCAGGTTGGTCTGGGAATTTCAACATTATTGTTTGAGGTTCCGGTGTCGTTGGCGACGGCGCATCAAGCGGGAGCTTTTGTGTTGTTGGCGCTTTTGATTTGGGGGCGGCATGATCTGCGTCGGCGTTGACGCCGACATGGCGTCATGAATCGAGACCATTGGATCAAGTTTCTTGATCGTAGAAAGTTTGCGATGGGAGATATTGATCCAATGGAGACTGCTTAAGTCGTAAAACTTTTTGGCGCTTTTTTCTTGCGGCTTCACTGAATTGAAATAGTCCTCGCGCTTTCGGTTATTACAATCTCCAAGTCATGGTTTCCAAAGGCCTCCCGGCCTTTGGCGGGTTCAGGGCGGAGCCCCGGCCTTTTCTTTCACTTTTTTTAGGGTGTCCGGTAGGGATGTATAATTATTGAAAAAGGGATGGTTGCTATTATGTTGCTATTATATTGATGTTGCGATAGCGCTATTTGCGTGTTTCCGATTGGATTTAAAAATTAAGGAGAATCGTCGGTTTGAGGAACATCGGCGTCTCGGCTCCAGCTTTTCGGATGGAGCCGAGAGTTGGAAATAATTACTTTTGGGTCTTAAGATAAGCGATCACGTTTGCGCGTTCGGCTGTGTCTTTAATGCCGCCGAAGGTCATCTTCGTGCCTGGAACGGTCGCCGTTGCTGGGCCGCTCAAATATGCGTCGAGCTTGTCTTCGGTCCAGGTGATGCCGGAGTTTTTGTTGGCGACAGAGTAAGCGAAGCCGGCGACAGAGCCGGACGTGCGACCAACGACGCCGTTTAATGACGGGCCGACGCGATTCTTTCCAGCTTCAGTGGTGTGGCACATGCCGCAATATTTTTTAAACGACTTTTCGCCAGCCGCCGCGTCTTGGGCGAAAGCGGAGCCGCTCATTGCCGCCAACGTCAATCCAATGGCCAAACCGAAGCCGACTTTCGACAATTTGCTCATAAACTCCTCCGTGTTTGTTCGCAATAGGACTAAACCGCATATTGCGCGAATCTGTTTTGAGCAGACTCAGAATTTTTAAAGACGGCGCAGATTAATCGTATGTATGGCGTTCTGTCAATTGTTAGAAAATTGATTTTGGGTAATCCGTTGACGAACGCTCGTCCTTGTGAGGGGCGCTCATGTTTCAGTGGACTTTCCAGGAGATTCGCGTCAAACTGAGCGATGGATTAGTGTTAAAAACAACTGGAATGTTCCTTATTGTCTGTTTCTATGTGGTTCTTTTTCAGTCTTGTGGTTTCGTGGTCTTGGGGTGTAAGAAAGCGATTGGTTTGACCTCTTGATGATTTAGTTGGAGATGAACCGTCCATGATCCGTCGATATGTCGTTATCGGTATTGTTTCCTTGTTTCTGGGAGCGGCCTTTTTACTGTGGGGAATTTATTTTCCGCCTCAATCTTCGAGCCATGATGTTTTGTCGGCTCCTGAAATTGGGGGAGGTTTTACTCTGGTGGCCAGCGACAAGAAAGTCGTTACTGAGCGCCAGTGGCCTGGCAAAATGCTTTTGCTGACGTTTGGATATCGTTTTTGTCCGGATGTGTGTCCAACAAATTTACAGAACATGAGCGCCGCCCTTGATTTGCTGGGGAAGGATGTCGATAATATCCAGCCTCTTTTTGTTACGGTTGATCCGGAAAGAGACACTCCGGATGTGTTGGCGGATTATATTTCTTTGTTTCATAAAAGATTCGTTGCTCTGACGGGGTCTTCAGAGCAGATCGCCGCCGCCGCCAAGCTGTTTCGTGTTTATTATCGTAAAGCCAAATCTGAAGACACGAAACTTGATCCTACGAATTACTCTGTCGATCATTCGGCTTTTATCTTCCTGACCAATGATCGTGGGGTGTCGTTGAAAATTTTCCGTCATGACTCTACTCCGCAAGAGCTGGCCTCGGGGATTCGGGAGGTTTTGCAGAAGCGTAAAATTTAACTTGAGGGTGATTTGTTGGTGGGCTGCGTCATTTCTCGGGCGCGTTGTCGTTATGGTGACGAGCATAGTAATTAATGCGGTGATTGAGGCGTAGCCTTATGAGATCGTGGATGAGGGGGCTTGTTCAGAAGGTTTGGCGCTGCTCGTTTTTGCTCGGCGCAGCGTTTTTATTGTTGGTCGGGGAGGAAGGGTTTCTTTCCGAGCGTGTGGTTCGCGCTGAATCTTCGGTTTTGGCGGTGGTCAGCGACGGCATAGATTTGCATCTCGTGGACGACGAGGCGCGCGTTACTGTGACGCTGTCTTCGGACAAACGTGAAGCATGCACCGTTGCGGTTTCGCCAAGTGGGCGGTGGATAGCTTTAGGGGTGTGCGTTGCTCCATTGGAGTTTTCGGTTGTGGACGCTCAAACCGGAAGGTTTTTGGCTTCCACGCCTGCTTCGGAGTTGCGTGGTTTGGCTATCGAGCGTTTGATTTGGATAACCGAAAACGTGTTGTGGCTGCGTGTTAAAGCCAATTCCGATCTTGGCCTATATTCGGCTTGGGGGATGGAATCGCCAATTGAGGGCGTGCGCTCGGGTTGGCGTTTGTCGCCGATTCGGGCGCTCGGCACGACGGGTCTTTTCTGTCTTCCGGCGCCGGATGTAAGCGATATGGCGTGTGTGCGGGATGCTCGTTATGCGCCGCCGATGGTTAAAGGGCAAGAGAAGCAGGTTGTAATTGGGCCGGATGGGTTGCCGTTGGAAGGGCGTTATGTGCGCCAACTCTTTATTGCGCGCAGCGGCCAGCGTTATCCCGAGCCTCCTGTCGTTGAGGTGGGCGATATCGAGCCGATGTTGGCGTGGAAGCCGGATGGGCGGAAAGTTTTCGCTGTTGAGAGCGCAGTTCGCGGGAAAGCGTTATTGGCGATTGAAGGTTTGGGGATGCGCTCTTTGCGCGTTGATCGTTATTCTTTGCCGCAAGATTGGGGGAAGATTGCGGAATTGTTTGTTGACGCCGGTGGTGTGACGGTTACGGCTTGGAGCGTTGAGACGCCGCTTTCGGGACGTCTGGCTTCTTCGGTTGTTTCTGCTTTTCTTCCTCCGGATCGGGCTTTGCGGTTTTCTTTTGGAGGGGCTCCTGTTGTGGTTGCTCCGCCAATTCCATCGCCGCAAACTCTGGTTGCTGTTTTTCCTGACGGCGTTCGGCGAGAGACTCGGGTTTTGTGGTGGCGAGGCTTGGGTGGTTTGTAATCTTGTGCTTCCGAATAAAAAATAAAAAGCTAAATTAAAAGGGTCCGGAATTTAAACATAGAAAAAATCCAGAGGATGATCGTTTTGCGAATAGGGAGAACTTTCATCCTTGGTCCGAGCGACCGGGAACGCAGTCTCCGGACCCTTTTAATTCATTTTCGATTTTCTATTCAGAAGAATCGGTCTCATCCAAACGGGCTTTAAGGTAAGACAAAAGCGGATAAAGGCCGGCCATAAAAGCGATTAGAACGCCCCATTCGCCTTCTTTATAACCTTTTCGTCCAACATAGCATTTATAAAATCGCGCAAAGAAGCGTCCAATGTTGCGGCGGAGGGATTCTCCGGGCAATCCTGCGTCGCGTAGGTCGCGAGCGTGGGCGGTTGTATAGCGGTTGAGTCTGTCGATCATGTCGGTAATGTTATGGTCAACGTAATGCATTAGGGGGGGAGAGAGCGGCGTTCCAGGAGCGCCGAGGCGTTTGATTTTGGGGTGAACGCGCTGTTCGCCCCACTCTTTGAAGCCTTTGCGGAAGAGAATCGTCTTTTGTGTGATGCCGAAAGCGGCGCCCCATCCATGCCTCACCAAGCGGCGACCGATATAATTATCAACTTTTATAGGGCGCCAATCGGCGGTTGTGGTTTGGAGGGTTTCACGAATGGCTTGAGCCAACTCTGGCGGAACATGTTCGTCGGCGTCGATCTCTAGTATCCATGGCCCGGCGGAAGATTCAATGGCGGCCATGCGACGATGGCCTTCGATCTCCCAGGCGCCTTCGAGGATTTTTGCGCCATATTCCAAAGCAATGGCGCGTGATCCGTCGACGCAGCGATCCAAAACGATCACGAGCTCGTCGGCAAAGCGTAGTCGGTCGAGACAGGCGCGTAGGCGTTGTTCCTCGTTGTGGACGCATAGAGCGACCGTGAGACGCGGTTCGTTTCGGGGGAAGGAGGGGGCAAGCGTCATGATGATGGTCTCACGAGTTTAATAAAAGAAAGGGGCAGGGAGTGTGTTTCCAATCGCTCGGGCCAAGGATGAAAGCCTCTTTTGTTTGCGAAGCGGATGGCTGTTTTTAGGTCTTTGTTGCTTTTGTTGATAGTTCTGTAGACAAATGATTCCAGAGGAAGACCGCTTCGCAAACAAAGGGGCTTTCGTTCTTGGCCCGAGCGATTGGAAACACTTCCCCTGAACCTTTTTAATTTTATTTACACTTCGTCCAATTGAGAACCCGAGAAAGAACTTCCAAGGGAATCGGGGCTCCGCCCTCGACCCGCCAAAGGCCGGGAGGCCTTTGGAAACCATGACTTGGAGTTTGTGACGACCGGATGGGAGTGGGCCATTTTAATTCGGGAAGGCCGCATGACGCTCGGGTTCTCAATCGAACAGGGTGTATATTATTTTGTAGAAGCCGCGTATTGCTCGACAACGCGTCGGTAAAAGGCGATCGAGTCTCGGGCCAAGACTTCTTTGGTGAAAGTGGTTTGATAGGTTCGAAGTCCGCCTTCAATTAAGCGGGCGCACAGCTCCGGCTCGGCAAGGCAACGGCGAATCGCGGCGGCGAGTCCTTGAACATCGTCGATCTCCACCAATAAGCCGTTCTTTTCGGGTTCGAGGTAAGCTTTTGGGCCCGCCGCCGCCGCTGCGATCAGCGGAACGCCCGTCATCCAAGCCTCGACCATGACGGTGCCGAAAGGTTCGTAACGGGATGGGAAGACACAGATATCGGCAGTGCGTAACAACGTCTCGCGATCGGTGCGCCAACCAAGAAACCGCACGCGGTTTTGTAGACCGAGAGCCGCCGTTTGCTCCATGAGTTCATTGCGTAAGGGGCCTTCTCCGGCGATCCATAACCAAGCGTTGGGGATATCGAGCAACGCTTTCAGCAGTACATCAAGCCCTTTTTTGGGATGCAACCGGGCGAGAGCAAGCAACAACGGCGCGTCGGCGGGGGTGTCGAACACCGCGCGATCAATGGGGTGGGCGTCGGGATCGATGTTGGCGTAAGTGTGGACAACAGCGACGGCGTCCGGTTTTCCGGAGGCTTCGCTGATGTGTCTGCCGAGGTCGCGGGTTACGCCGATATAATATTGACAGTTTTTATACTTCTTAAGATCGTAGTCCCCGCCGAACCAGCCGATGTTCGGGGATGAGTCCGGCTTTGCGTAACTCGAAGCGCGCGACATCCAGAATTGTGTAACGTCTGGTTTGAAAGCTTTGCGGGCGCGTTGCAAAACGCTGCGTGTGCGAAGACCAAGCAGAGAAGGGAATGCAGCGTAATGAGCCGGAATTCCAAGGCGATTCCATACAGGATCGCGAATCTCGCTATGGCGTGTAACCACTTGTTGTTCGACGCCAGCTTCATGCAGAGCGACAATGGCGTCGACAAACATGGTCTCGGCGCCGCCGTGCTCGCCGCCTGCCATAACATGAAGCACTTTCACCAGACTGTTCCTTCGAGTTTTGCAATGTTCTTTGACGATTTTTGACGTTTTCTGCTCTCAGGTCAAATTGGAAAACAGTATAGGTGAAAAAAGGTGAAAGCAATGAGTTAGGCGATTAAACAGATGTCTCCCGATTTTGCATAAGAATTAAATGGGTGGATTGTGTTCTCGGTTGCTCGAGCCAAGGACGAAAGTCTTTCCTGCTCTAAGAGTCTGTCCGGAAAGAATATCCATGTTTCCGGACAGACTCTTAGAGCAGGATCGTCTCGTGAATAAGAAGGACTTTCATCTTTAGCCCGAGAGACTGGGAACACAATTCCTAGACTCTTTTTAATCTTTAGGAGTTTCCAATGAGGTCTTTGAGCCAACGCCAGCGTGTTTTGGTTTGTGGCGCTTTAATATCTGCGAATATTCGGCTTAGATTTCGCAACGAGGGCAGGGTCGGCGAGTTTGGAGCCGCCGCTGCAATCGCTTTTCCTTGATTCGCCGCAATCGTCACCGATCGGCTATCTTCAGGAATTATTTCCACAATTTTTTCTTGGACACTTCGTTCGAAGGTCGCTTGGTCGATCTGAGTTTTCTTTTCGCCACCGGATCGCCCCGCCACCAACAAACACGGGATTGTTCGGCCAAATGCTTTCAACGCTGCGTTGATTCGCACCACGTCTCGGATTCCCGCCAAAGTCATGTCCGAAACCAACGCTATATGATCTGCGTGCGCCAATGTGTTGCGATGCATCGGGATTCGCGCGCGTGGCATATCCACCACCACGCAATCGAAACCGGAGCGCAACTCATGCAATAACGTTCCCAATGCTGCGTCGTTGAAGGCGATTTCGTCTTCCAACGGCTCTTCCGCGCCCAGGACGCAGAGCTTATCGCTTTCATTGACCATGGAGCTGGCGATCAACAGGCTGTCAAGTCGATCCGGAGACTCCAACGCTTCGCGCAAGCCGCGTCCCGGTTCTAAATCCAACGCCAAGGCTCCTGCGCCATATTGCAAGTCCAGGTCGAGGAAAGCTGTTTCTCGTCCTAGCTCGTGCGCGATCAGCCATGCGGCGTTCACCGCCAAAGTTGTTGCGCCTACGCCGCCGCGTGCGCCGATCACCACAATCAGACGAGCGGTTTTGGCCATAGCCGGTTCGGATGGTTTGCGTTGCATTGCGTTGCGTTGAGCGGCGGCTTCAATGGCTTGCTGTGCTTGAGCCAGGGCTTCCGGTTGCAGCGGCTTAACCAAATAGTCGGCGGCGCCGACCGCCAGTAACGCGCGATAAAGACTGACGTTGTTGATGGCTCCGACGACGATGACTCGGGTCTCGGGCGGACAAAGGCCGATTAAACGTCGAACGCCGGCGACGATGTCTTCGGCGTCTTCGGCATCGACCACAAGAGTTTGAGGCGCTCCGACAATGGCCAGATGTTCGACGGCGGCGCTGAGGGAGCCTGGGAGGACTGCTTTTTCCGGCCATCCGCGATCGACGGCGAAGTTGCGGGCTGCTTGGCGCGAGGCTTCGTCGGAGAGAAACGCAAGAAGCGCTCCGGGAGAGGAACGACCGCCGGACATGTTTATTTCTCCTGGTCTTTTCCGCTCTCTTTGGCCAGAGGCGTTGTTAGGTTTTTGCGGTAGCGATCAATGGCGTTGGTCATAAATGCGGTGTCGGCGGGGCCTATGCTGCTTCCGCGTTGGAGATCATCGGGGTCTGCGATCATGGCTGAGAGGTTTTGTTCGGTGGCGCATCCCAGGCTGAGATTGGGTTGGGCCCAGGGGCCGTAAGATTTTTCTTCGGCGGCGGGGATGCAAGCGTTGGTCATGGAGGAGTGCGGCGGTGGTAAGGAGCATCCTTGTAATGCTCCAAATAATAGAGGCAAGAGGGAGAGCAAAGAAAAATTTGTTTCTATTTTTATATGAGGGGGTTGTCTTTTGGACGCGGTCATTTTTTTTGCTTTCTATGATCGGCGTTCTTTTCTTGCGGCCTCACTGAATTAAAATGGTCCTCGCATTTTCAGTTGTTTCAGTCTCCAAGTCATGGTTTCCAAAGGCCTCCCGGCCTTTGGCGGGTCCAGGGCGGAGCCCTGGCCTTTCTTTCTTTTTCCCTCTTTCTTTTCTCTCTTTCTTTCTTTTCTCTCTCTTTGCGGAGGATTGTTTTTTTATCGAGGCTCCTCCAGCGAGAGACCTATTGGGCCGTGGAGTTTCGGCGCATTTTTTTGAGAGGAGATTGTATCCAGACGTCCACGCAAGATGCGTTCTAACGGCGAAGAGACGGCGACTTTATCGGTAGGAACCGAAAGGCGCGAAGCATCGGTCGGCTGCACCAGGTAGGGGGTGACGATGATCACCAATTCGCTTTCATCTCTTTGGAAATTGGTGGAGCGGAACAAGGCGCCGAGGATTGGAATGTCTCCGAGAAATGGGAATTTGGAAATCGTTTGATCTTGAGTGTTTTGTAGCAATCCGGCGATGGCGAAACTTTGGCCGCTGCCGAGTTCGACGGTTGTTTCGGCTCGGCGAGTGGTGATTGCCGGAATTTGCACGCCGTTGATTGTTACGGCTCCGACGGTCGATAATTGGCTGACTTCTGGTCGCACATGGAGGTTGATTCGTCCGCTGTCGAGAATAGTCGGAGTGAACGCCAGCGACACGCCGTATTGTTTGAACTCTACGCCGACGGCTCCGTTGGTTTGAGGAACCATGATTGGGAATTCGCCGCCGGCTAGGAAGTTCGCGGTTTGACCACTGACCGCCGTTAGGTTGGGTTCGGCGAGCATGGTGATCAATCCGTCTTGCGCGAGCGCGTCGATCAGGCCGTCTACGTTCCAATCGGTGGATGCGTAGGTTCCTTCTAGGCTGTTGAGGTTGTTTAGGCGTGTTGGCGTCGAGATTTTTCCGGGGGCTTGCGGCACACTGGCGGCAGATAAACCCGAGAAGATATTAAAGGTGAAGTTTCCCAAATTGCGTCCGACGGCGCCCCAGTTGAAGCCGAAGCGTTCGGCGACCCGTCGTGAGACCTCGGAAATTCGGACTCTCAGCGAGATTTGGGTTGCGCTGTTAATGCTGAGGTGATTGACGATTTCGCCGCTTTCGCTGTTTTCATCGTTTTTTCCGCCTCCGCCTCCGCCACCGCTGCTTTTTCCGGAAAGGTAGTGGGCGGCCAGGCGTCGAGCGTCTTCGGCTTCGACGGGGGAGGCGACTTGTCCGGTGAGCATAATTCCGTTCTCGACCGAGATCGCCTTAATCGAACGTCCGGGAAAGAGCTGTTTCAGAGCCTTTTGCAATCCCTCTAAATTGTGCGTTACTTCAATTTTGCGATGGGCCAGGATTTTCTCATCGGCGTCGGTGGCGAACAAATCGGTTTCGCCGCTTTTTTTACCGAACACATAGATCATGGTCGGCGACATGACTTGAATGTCGGCGACTTCGGGATTGGCGATGTACACCGAAACTGCGGCTTTGGGTAGGCGGACCAGAGCGCTTTTGCCGATTTCCAGACGTAATGGAGAGGTTTCGGCGATGCTGGTTGTTTCTATATCGTTCAATGAAGCGTTCGGCGTTTGAGCCGGGGCGGAGGTGGATGACAGGTTGTCTGGATTTTGCTTTTGTCTTTTTTCCGCTTCTGCGGGCGGGGCGCAGACCAGCATGGCGAGCAGCATGACGACGCTGGTCGGAATCCGCGCCCAATGGCGAAACCCAATCCTAGAATTCATTATTGTCACCGGGGCGCCGTCATTGGTAAAGGAGATGTCATCGGTGAGAAAAGATTAGTTCTGCGGCGTCTTTGCCGCGCACTACTTTTACGCGCATTGGCGGCGGAAGATTCGCAATCGGCGGTGATTCTTTGGTGGGACTAGGCAGAGGGTGAGCTGCTTCTGGTGGTTTATTTTCATCATTTGGTTTATTTTCGCTATTCGGTTTTTCGTCGTCGCTTGGTTCATCGCTTGGTTTCGGGATTAGCATGCTGACGTCGCTATCCCACGAATAACTTTGCGCGAGGCTTTTTTTCGCCGTTTTTTCTTCGTTTGCGGAGAGTGGTGACGCGCTTTGATGGTCTTCTTGCGGATGTTCGGCGTTTTCGTCCGTGCTTAAGGAGCGCAGGCTGAGCGACAATTGCCCTATAGACGTGATTAATGGAGTTTTTTCCGCCTGTTTCGGGGTCATCGCCAGCGTTACGGTTTGAGCTATTTTGGGTTCGGCGTTTTGGTCGCTGGTTTTTTGGTCTATGGCCAGAACGAGCACGTCGGTCATGACGGTTTCGCTGGCGTGGTGGTTTTTCTGTTTCAGATCGTTGGGCCGGGAAATGTTGTGGGTCAAGATTAAATCAACGCGATCGCCAGGAAAAATGAAGCCGCTTACGCCGGAGATAGTGTTGATCGCCACTGTTATGGCGCGATATCCGGGTTGCAGGACGGCGGCCACAAAACCACGTTCTTTGGATTTGACCAAGCGTCCATCGAAGATCGGTTCTCCGGCGCGGATTCCTTGACGCACGACGGCGCCGACAAATTCTTCAAGAGGGCGTTTGCCTTGGATGATGTAGGGCGCTCCAGAGACTTGGGCTTCCGGCCAGTGTGACCAGCGGAGGTGTTTGGCCTGAACCAAGCGTCCGGCGGGAAGATCGGCGGCGGCTACGAGAATCGGAATGCCGGGCGGCGGTTGTGGCGCGGCGGTTGTGGCGGGTTTGCCGACGGGGGGAGTCAGGAGGGCGCGCGAAACCTGGACCGTGACGGCGGCGACGGTCAGAGCCAGAACAATCAGGATGAGTTTGCGCGGATTCATCCACTACCTTTGTGCAAGATTATTTGTGCAAGAAAATAGAGTCAGAGACTGCGTTTCCAGTCGCTTGGGGTTCTCAGCCGCTCGGGCCAAGAACGAAAGCCTCCCTTATTCGCGAAGCGATCTTCCTCTGGAGTTGTCTGTTTATATACATCGCCAAAGACAAACAATAAAAACGAGCAATAAAGATGGACGATTCCAGAGGAGGACCGTTTCGCGAATAAGGGGAGATGGCGTGCTTAGCCTGAGCGATTGGGAACTCTGAGCGGCTGAGAACGCAGTTCCTGGGCTTGTTTAATTTTTTATTCTTATCAAATTTGAAATTGTTGTTCTTGTCGCGCGTCGGCGTGTGGTTTTCTTCGGATAGACTTTTCGCCGGATAGACTCTCAGCTCGACATCAAGCACAAGAGTGCGGCGGCGCTAATCGCTACGCCGTAAGGAATCGGCGCGCGCGGGTTGCGGGTCGCCGCCAACGTCGCCAAGGCGACAATGCCGCCGACGCTTGCGGTGAGCAATAACAATTCAGATAAATGCTCTGGGCCAAGCCACAGTGTTGCGGCGGCAAGAAGCTTGACGTCGCCTCCGCCGATCCATCCGGCGGCAAAGAGTCCTACGCCGCCGACCAGCACAGCAAGTCCAGTAAGAATGTGCCATCCGCTGGTTGTGGCGGGCCAAGCAAGCAAAGCGTAAGGGATAAAAAGAATTGCTAAAGCCAAGCATATTTTATTGGAAATGAGAAAACGGCGTAAATCATGGACCGCCGCCATAATCAAGAGGAGTTCGGCCATGGTTTCCAAGGCAAGAAGTGGTGTCATGGCGGGAACTCCGATTGAAGAAGTTGCGCATTCACCGCAACCATTCGCATTTTAGGACACAACAAGAACGCGAAGGGTTGCGGTGTGGGGTGCGGATCATTTGAATCTATGGGCGTTATGGGGGGGTTGTTGTGGTTGTGGAGGCTGCTCCGCTGGGGAGTGCGGTGGCGACGTTTTTGGCTCTGGCTCCCGTCGACCATGTCTTGGCTCCAAACATCATGTACTGGGGCATGCGAGTCTGGTTGCAGGATTTCGCGCGATCTTGGGGATTGGACGTCGAATTCATTCCGAACATGGAGCCGGACACGGTTTCTCGGGCTCTACGCCCCGGACGAACCAAGCTGGTGTGGCTTGAGACGCCCAGCAACCCCATGTGGGAAGTCACCGACATTCGCGCCGTGTCTGCTCTGGCGCGCAAGGCGGGCGCACGGGTCGCTGTTGACAGCACCTGCGCCACTCCGGTCTTGACGCAACCACTGACTCTTGGCGCGGATTTATCGATTCACTCCGCCACAAAATACCTGAACGGACACGGCGACGTCGTTGCGGGAGTCATCACCACTGGAGCCGTTGACGACTTCTGGCAACGCATTGATTTTGTCCGACGCGCCGGAGCCGTTCTCGGACCTTTCGAAGCGTGGCTGTTGTTACGCGGCATGAGAACTCTTTATCCGCGCGTTCAAGC
>CAUYUA010000054.1:0-5277 GCA_963575675.1 Azospirillaceae bacterium | reverse complement strand
CACGTTCAGCCCCCCCAGAGGATCCACAAAAAACCGAAAGAATTCGTTATTGGGAGACAAAAGTAAAGTCGTGTCCTCCGCGTGCATGGTGTTCCGATACGCCTCCAAGGTGCGATAAAAAGCGTAGAATTGAGGATCTTTTTCTGTGGCTTCGGCAATTTTCTTCATCGCCAGGTTATCGCCCTCGCCGCGCAGCTTCTGAGCGTCGCGCTGAGCCTCGGCCAGAATCACGGTTCTCTCACGCTCGGCCCGTGAACGAATCTGTTGTGATTGCTCTTGTCCTTGCGCCCTCGCTTCCGCCGCCTCACGTTCACGCTCCGAACGCATGCGCGCAAAAATGGCTTGGCTTGTCTCCTCCGGCAAATCGGCGCGCCGAATCCGCACGTCGACGATCTCCACGCCGAATCGCTTGGCTTCGGCGTTGACCTGATTGCGGATGTCGGTCATCACCTTAGTGCGCTCGGACGAGAGCACGGCCATGAGGGTGACGTTGCCGAGCACGCGCCGCAGAGCAGAGTTGACGACGGAACTCAAGCGTTGTTCGATGACGACGTCGTTTCCGGCGGTCTGATAAAAGCGAAGCGGATCGGCAATGCGATAGCGCGCAAAAGCGTCGACATCCAAACGCTTTTGGTCGGAAAGGATAACCTGTTCGATCGGCGGATCCACGTCGAGAACGCGGCGATCGACGAAAACGACGTTCTGAATGAACGGCGCCTTAAGCTTAACGCCCGGCGTCGTGATCGTTTGTTTATGCTCTCCGAACTGAAAGACCAGAGCCTGTTGGGTCTCGTTGACGGTGAAGATCGCGCCCGACAACATTACAATCGCAAGAGGGACGCCGATTGCGATCAACAAAAGAAGACGGTTCATGGCGGTTGACCTCAATTTCCGGGCTTGCGGGGCGCAGAGGGCGAAGTCGCCGAAGCGCCGGAAGGCGTGGGAGCGATCACTGCCGCAGAGGGCGAAGTTACGGTCGCGCGCAGCGTCGTGAGCGTGCGTTGTGCAAAGCCGGCAAGAAGAATACGGCAACACGCCGCCGCCGCCGCCGGGGCCTACGGCAGGATCAATGATGACTTTATTGGTCGAGCGCAGCACCTGCTCCATCGTTTCAAGATACATCCGGCGCGTAACGACTTCTTTGGCGGCCGACCACGCATTGTAGATCGAAGAGAATCGAGCGGCGTCGCCTTCAGCCAAACTCACGACCTGCTCACGATAGGCGGAGGCGTCTTGAATGAGCTTCTCCGCATCGCCGCGCGCGCGGGGCGTGATGTCGTTGCGATAGGCTTCGGCTTCATTGCGCAGACGCTCACGATCGGCGCGGGCGCGCTGAACGTCGTTGAAGGCGTCGACGACGGGACCGGGCGGGTCGGCTTTTTGCAACTGAACTTGCGAGACCTCAACGCCGGTTTTGTATTCGTCGAGCATTGTTTGCAACAGAGCTTTGGTGTTGTTTTCAATGCTCTGCCGCGCTTCGGTAAGCGCAGGCTGCAAGTCGGTTCGCCCGATGACTTCGCGCATGGCGCTTTCAGCGGCTTTTTTGACGGTGGCCTCGGGATCGCGGATTTTGAACAGATAGGCTCCGGCGTCTTTGATCACCCAAAACACCGTGAAATCGACGTCGATGATGTTCTCATCATTGGTGAGCATCATGCTTTCATCCGGCACGTCGCGCTCATTGCCCGCGCGCCGCGCGTCGCCGCCGGAGCGATAGCCGACCTCGATCCGACTGATGCGCGTGACTTTCGGAGTCATCACGACTTCAATCGGCGCGGGCGCATGATAACGCAATCCGGGCTGTTCGGTGCGCACCCAGGCTCCGAAACGCAGCACAACCCCCTGCTCATCGGGCTGCACCCGATAAATTCCGCTGGCCAACCAAATCAAGACCAACACCGCCAGCGCCAGAACGACTCCTTTGCCGCCGCTGGAAAAACCGCCGGGCAACATTTTGCGAACGCGGTCTTGTCCCTTACGAAATAGGTCTTCCAGATCGGGGGGGGGCGCTCCGCCTCCGGGAGGACGACTCCATGGTCCCTGACCGCCACCGCCGCCGTTTCCCGGCGAAGGCCCCCAAGGGCCACCGCCACCGTTACCGCCGCCACCTTGATTGCTCCAAGGCATGCCGCCTCACCCCTCTGTAATGAAATCGTGTGTGTTTTGTCTGAATTAGGCGTTTTTTTAACGTTTACAAGTTCTCCGTCGGCTCAAGACTTCGTCGCCGAAAGCGCTTCGAACCGTTTCAGAGCCGGACGGAATCAATGACGCAAGTTCAATAAGAAGTGAATTCTCTCGACGCTTGAGATCATCATACGCGCGCCCCGAGTTCTGCTCTCTGATTTTCGTGAAGAAGCCACATGCGCACGCCGCCACGCGAGGCAAAAAAAAACATCCCCCGATTTCGGCGATCCCAATCTTGGGGATCGTAGCCTACGACAGGGAAGAATCGCTATGGCTCTCATCATGACAATCAATATTGGTTCGAACACGACGACGTTCTTAAGTCTTGATGAGCCCTTAAATCTTGATGATCCCTTAAATCTTGATGGACTCTTAAATCTTGATGACCTGATGTTTTCCGAATAAAGATCAAATGCGTTTAAGAGCCAAGCTCCCCGTCGGGAAGTGGACCCAATCGGTAAGAACCAAAGATGACCGCCCTTCCCCTTTCATGATTTTTTTTGATCTCAGAAAAAAAATCAGCGTAAAGACGCAATTTTGGGAATAAACCAATCCCTCTACTGTTCTCAGCATCAAGAGGGCATGATCGCACGGTCGACACGCTTCCTCCGCTTCAACAAGGTCCATTCATTTAGAGAAGACCAATAGAGAAGACCAATGAAAAAACCTGTGCGCAAAGTGGTGTTCCCTGTAGCCGGCCTCGGCACCCGCTTTCTCCCGGCCACCAAAGCAATTCCTAAGGAAATGCTGCCTCTCGTTGACCGGCCATTGCTGCAATACGCCGTCGAAGAAGCCCGGGCCGCCGGAATTGAGGACTTTGTCTTCGTGACTGGGCGCGGAAAACGCGCCATCGAAGATCATTTCGACGCCGATTCCGAACTGAACCGCACTCTGGAAGCGCGCGGCGGCGGCGAGGCTCTGGAGTCCGTCCGCGCCACCGAAATCAGCCCAGGTCGCTTGTTTTACACTCGCCAACAATTGCCTTTGGGACTCGGACATGCGGTGTGGTGCGCCCGCGAAGTGATCGGCAACGAGCCGTTTGCGGTCATTCTTCCCGACGACTTCGTGCTGGCCGACACCCCGTGCTTAAAGCAAATGGTCGACGCCTATGACGATGTCGGCGGCAATATCGTCGCAGTGGTCGACGTCCCTCGCGAACAAACACGACGCTACGGCATTCTAAAGGTCCGCAAAGACCATGGTCGTTTGGTCGAGGTCGACGGCTTGGTCGAAAGCCCAACCCTGAAGACGCTCCCTCAACGCTTTCAATCATTGGTCGCTACATTCTTCAACCAGAAGTGTTCAAACATCTGGGACGTCAAGAGCGAGGCATGGGGAATGAGATTCAATTGACCGACAGCATGGCGCGCTTAATCGATACTCAACCTTTCCATGGATTGCGCTACACCGGAACGCGCTATGACTGCGGCGACAAAATCGGCTTCATTGAAGCCACAATCGCTAGCGCTCTGCGTCGCTCCGACATGGGAGAAAAAGTGCAGGAAATGCTGAAAAAGTTCGTGTAACATACGCAAACGGAATGCAATGCGTTGACGCACGGTTTTTGTTTTCAAACAAAATGAATAAGATTAGAGGGGTCCAGGGACTGTGTTCCCGGCCGCAGAGGGAGGAATTACAAGAGGGGAGCGAAAGCTCCCCTTATTTGCCGTTTTGCCGTAAGACAAAGCGCGATGTTCGCCTTATGGCGTAAGGGGGGGCCTTTCGCTCCCCCCTTGTAATCCCCCTCCGCGACCAGGAACACAGTCCCTAGCCCCCTCTAATTTATTTTTTGCTGTGCGTCGGTATGTCATTTCTTCTATTCGTTGGTGTAAATAAAACATCACGCTCATGGAAAGAGCGTGAAGGGAAAGGGCTCTTAGCCCCAAAGTCTATTCGATTCCATCGGAGACGGACGACATGCGCATCACAATGATCGGCGCCGGCATGGTGGCGTGTCGGAGCGTGTTCGGCGTTCAGGTGCATGCGACTCCGACACCGATCGAGCGGTCGCACCAACGAGATTGCGTCTACGAACCCGGACTCGACATCTGTCGACAAGAACGTCAAAGCCGGACGCTTATCGTTCGCATTGGGACAGGCCCCGCCGTCGCCGAAGCCGACGCCGTGTTCATCTTAGTCGAACTCCGAGTCGACGCGGCGACGGCTACGCCATCACGCTACCGTCTCGGCGCCGCCGAACTATCGGCCTCGCTCGAAAAATACGGTTGTGGCGACAAGTCGGCCGTGCTGTGGGCAGGACGAGAAGTGACGCGCATCATCCGTGAACGCCCCGATGCGGCGGTGCGTCTGCTCAGTCAGGGATTTCCGAGGATTCCGCAATCGGGATTTATGCGTCCCGACCGCGTAGTGATCGGAACCGACTCCGAGCGCAAGAAGTGATGCAAAAACTCTATCGACCGTTGTACCTCATTGAAACCCCGATCGTGATGACCAGCTTGGAGACCGCAGAACTCATTAAATACGCGGCCAACGCCTTTTTGGCGACCAAGATCACCTTTATCAACGAAATCGCCGATTTATGCGAAAAAGTCGGAGCCAATGTTCACGATGTCGCGCGCGGCATCGGCCTCGATGGACGAATCGGCCGAAAATTCCTCCATCCCGGCCCCGGCTACGGCGGCTCGTGCTTCCCGAAAGACACTCTGGCCCTGGCCCGCACCGCGCAAACTTACGAGTCGCCCTTGCGAATCGTCGAGGCGGTGATCGAGGTCAACGATTCGCGCAAGAAAAACATGGCCAAGCGCATTCTCGACGCCTACGCCGAAGCGGTTGAGACTCCCTCCCCCACCCCGACCATCGCCGTGCTCGGCGTTACCTTCAAACCCAACACCGACGACATGCGCGACAGCCCGTCGCTCGACATCATCCCGGCGCTACAAAACGCAGGCGCGCGCGTCGTCGCCTATGACCCCGCCGGAATGCCCGAAGCTCGAAAGATGCTGCCCAATGTGGTTTGGTGTGAAAACGCTTATCAAACACTTGAAGGCGCCGACGCGCTCGCCATACTCACCGAATGGAACGAATTCCGCGCGCTCGATTTAACCCGCGTCAACGCGCTAATGACGCACCCGG
>CAUYUA010000053.1:0-5332 GCA_963575675.1 Azospirillaceae bacterium | reverse complement strand
CGGCAAGAAAAGCGCAGAAATCGGTGTTTGACTCGATCCAAAGACGAGGCGGACGGTTACAATGACGGCGACTTGGCCTTTGAAATATAGGCCGGAAACTCAGTCGTTTTACGTCAGAACGCTGACGGCGCGCTTCACCAATCCTTACACGTCTCAAACGCAAGTCCTGGAACGCGACGGAGCCATGTGGATGTCGAGCATGACGTTGTCGTTGTCCAGCGACCAGGCATTGTCGTTTGAGGCGTTTCTGGCCGGGCTGAAAGGCCCGGCCGGAGAGGTTCTGGTTCCGGACTATCGAAGGTTGAAGGCTCTGGGATCGGGGCTCGGCAGTCCGCAATTGGTCAGCGGCTCCGGCATCGTCTTGACGCTTTCCGGGTTTACGCCGAACGCCGTCGGCGTGCTGAAAGCCGGAGACTTGATCCAGACCAGCGCCGGGCGCGTTCATATGGTTTTAGACGACGTCGCGGCGTCGAGCAACGGCGAGGCTGTCGTCAAAGTCTCACCGAGACTGCGTGATCCGGTTTCTGTCGGGCCTCTGGTTACCAACAATTGCATGTTGCGCATGAGGCTTCTCTCCGACGACGCCGGAAAGAACCTGACCAAACCGCCGTTGAAGGCGTCCTATCAAATTGACCTGATCGAGGCTTTATCATGACCTCGCCGATGGAATGGCCTTCCGATTTACGTCCGACCGAGATGACGTTCTACGTCCAAACTGTGACGGCGCAAACGCAATCGTCACTCTCCGGCGTGATCCAGGCCAAAGCGCGGCCAGGGGCTCGGTGGGTGGCGACAATAACCGTCCAAGCAATAACGCCTCAACTGCAATGGCTTGAAGCGCTGATCACCAAACAACAATCGGGAGCCGTCGAAGTTTTGTTGCCGTTCTTCGGACATCAGGCCGGTCGCTTTTCCGGACATCTATCATTCGACGATTACGCCGCCGAAATCGGAGAGCTGGGCTTTGACGACGACACTCGGTTCTCCGACGGACGAGGCTTTGTCGAAGGGGCGGGAACGCCGACCGTAATAGACGGTTGCGGGGATCGGATGATCGTAACCGGCTGTTATCCCGGCGTGAGTCCGTGGCTGGAGGCTTTACTCCAGACCAGCCCCGGACGGTTGCATTGGGTGGTCAATTCATCCATCGCCGACGAAAACGGAACGGCGGCGCTCGGAATCTTCCCAAATCTACGCGAAACTCCGAACATCAACCTTCGCGAAACAAAAAACCCGACGGTTTTGATGCGTCTAACGTCCGGAGAAGCGCTGTCGTCGCCGACAACAGCTCCGGCGCAGGTGGCGCACCAACTTACTTTTGAGGAATCTCTGTCGTGACCGGACGTTTGACCGGATTGCCGCAAGCGGAGACCTATAAAACGGTCGTTCGCCCGATCTTGATCGCTCAGTTTGACTTCGAAACCGAAACCTCTCGATTATGGTCCGGCATCGGCTCGCTGATCTGGAACGGAGCGACGTGGTTGGGTGTCGGCACGCTCGGAACCGTGTCGAGCATCGAAGAAACAGTCGATATTCGAGCCGCAGGCGCAAGCTTTCAGCTTTCCGGCGTCCCGTCCGATCTGCTCAACCAAGTCATGGCCGAGAACTTACAAAGCCGACAAGTCAAATTGTGGCTCGGTTTTCTTGATGAAGCCTGGATCATTATCGCCGACCCGGTCTTATTATTCAAAGGTTATATGGACACAGTCGAAATCCAGGACGGCGCAGCGACCGCTCAGATTACGCTGAATGCCGAAAACCGATTGCGCGATCTCGAACGGGTTCGGGAAAGAAACTACACGGAATCTGATCAAAAATCTGAATATCCCGGCGATCTCGGCTTCGACTTCGTTCCGGCGATGCAGCACGTCTCTTTGCCCTGGGGATCGTAACGTGAATTATGACATGGATTTGGCGGCGCAACTGGATGCGTATCTTTCGGACTGTCGTTCTAAGCACTTTTCCTGGGGGCAATTCGACTGCGTGCTGTTCGTCGCCGATTGGATCAAACACCGAACCGGACGCGATCCGATTGCCGACTGTCGCGGCCGATACCAAAACGATCGAGGCGCATACCGAACCCTGTATCGAGCAACCGGACGGCTTCAACTGGTCGAGGCCGCAAGCGTTCTCTTGGGTCCGCCGCTTGAAACGCCTCGCCTGGCCTGTCGCGGTGATGTCGTTGCTGCCGCCGTTCGTGAAGACAACAATCCGTCACTTGGACTTTGCGCCGGAACTCACGCCGTGTTCGTCGGCGCATCGGGCTTGTGCGCCAGACCTCTATTGATGATTGATTGCGCCTGGAGCTTGCCATGCCCGCAGCTTTCCCTTTAGTCGCCGGATACGCCGCATCAGCTTTATTTGGCGGCGGCGTGATCGGAGCCATTGCCGGGCTTGGTGCCGCTGTTGCCGTTCGAGAAATAGTTGGGACGTCATCAAATTCATCGACGCCGGAGCCCGCGCCAACACCGGCACCGTTGCCGCCGCCGCCCGCAATTATTCCGTCTCTGACGGCGGCGACTTCACTCTCTGCATCAAGTTATGAAGCCCGCGTCTCGCCAACCCAGATGACCCAGCAGCCGATCACGCCGCACCGCATTATCTACGGCGAAACACAAGTCGGCGGTCCCTTAGTTTATACGCGGTTGAGAGCGCCGTCCGGATCAAACAAACGCGATATTCTCCATCTGGTCCAAGTCCTGGCCGCTCACGAAGTCCAAGACATCACCGCCGTTTCCTTTGGCAACACCGATATCAAGATGGACGCAAACGGCAATCCGACCGTTGCTCCCTGGAAAAACGGCGCAGCCTATTACGCCAAACTCTACAAACATTTAGGCGCAGCCGATCAGAACGCCGATTCTGTTCTGGTGGCCAACAGCGGCGGAGAATGGACCAATGCCCATCGGTTGCGCGGTCGAGCCTATTTGCACGCGCAACTGACCTGGAGCGCCACCGCCTATCCCAACGGACTGCCCAACATCTCGGCAAAAGTCAAAGGCCGCAAAATTTTTGATCCCAGAACCAATACCACAGCCTGGTCCGACAATGCCGCGCTCTGCATTCTCGACTTTATGAAAGCGCCGTTCGGCCTCAACTGTACCGACGACGAAATCGATCTCAACTCGTTCATCGCCGCCGCCAATATCTGCGATGAAACCGTCGCCCGTCCCGACGGCAACGAAAAGCGATACACCTGCAACGGCACCATCGATCTCAACAACTCTCCGGTCGCAATCCTGCCGTCGTTGTTGTCGAGTTGCGCCGGGCGGCTGACCTGCACCTCAGGCATTTGGCGACTATTCGCCGGAGCCTATTATCCACCGCTCGACGGTCTCGACGACGGTGATCTGCGCGATCCGGTCACAGTTCACCCGCAACGGTCTTTACGCGAGCTGATCAACACCGTCGGCGGAACCTTCATCTCGCCTGCGGCCTACGGCCAGCCGACCGACTATCCGCCGGTCACCGTTGCCGCCTACCAAACGCTCGACGGCAACATCAAAGTCAAACGAACCCTCGATCTGCCGTTTACCAATTCTCCCTATATGGCGCAAAGGATCGCCAAGATCACTCTCGAAAGCAACCGCAAACAATTGTCGGTCGAGTTTCCAGCTAATCTTGCCGGTCTGCGCTTCGTCGCCGGGCAAACGATCTCTGTGACCTTGTCTCGATTTGGAATCACATCCCGACCGATGATCGTCGCCGGATGGCGGATGTCTGATTCCATGGGCGTTGACCTCTCTTTGGTGGAAGACGGCGCGAGTATCTATGAAATGGCGGTCGGAGACATGATCACCGCTGACACCCTGCCGCCGATTACGCTGCCGTCCAACGCCTCAGTTCCTCCGGCAACGCCGACCGGACTGACCGCCGTCGTCTCCGGATCGAATGTTCTGCTGACCTGGTCGCAAGTCGAAGAGAGCGACTTCGATCATTTTGAAATCTGGGAAGCGACAACCTCAAATCTATCGAACGCTTCATTGATCGCTCAGTGCTCTCAAACAAACTGGATAAAGCAAGGACTGTTGCCAAATTCTTCGAGAACTTGGTGGATCAGAGCCGTCGATCGGCAACATAACAACAGCAACTATTCGACCTCGGCGTCTGTAACCATGCCGGGCAGTCAAGCCTTTCCGATTATTTTGGGGTGAACCATGGCCGACGTCGTCAAAGTCTCTGATTTACCGGCGGCGACCGCTCTCGCCGACGCCGACCTGATTCCTGTGGTCCAGAATGGTTCCGGAGCCAAAGCCACCGCGAGCCAATTCCTGAATCGCGCTTATCATACCGGAACCCAGGCGATATCAACCGTGGTCGGTCTACAAACCGCACTTGACGGCAAACAGACGGCAGACGCCACGCTGACCGCTCTGGCCGGAGCCACCGGAACCGGCGTGCTGACCTTTTCCGCAACCGACGTCGTCGTCGTTGTCGCAATTGGCGCAACAAACGCAACCGATATCCTCAATCGTCAGGCGGGCGATGGGCGCTATTTGTCGCTGTCGACGACGTCAACTCAGGACGGATACTTTGGCGATGTTTATCTCAGAGACGATACCAACCCGTCTCATTATTTAAAACTTACCAACGCGCAAGATTTATCCGTTGCCTGCTCATTGTCGATTTCTACCGGCAACGCCGACAGAACTTTGACGATCTCCGGCAACGCAACCGTCTCTGGCACCAACACCGGCGATCAGACGATCACGCTGTCGGGAGACGCATCCGGCTCAGGAACCGGAGCAATCACGGTTGTTCTTGCCAATACTGGCGTTACGGCCGGAACTTATACCAGCGTCACAGTCGACGCCAAAGGACGAGTCACCGCCGGAACCAATCCTGGAACTCCGGCCGGAGCCCTTTCCAACAGCACAACTTCGACTCAGGACGGTTACTTCGGCGATGTTTATTTGCGAGACGACACCAATCCGTCCCATTATTTGAAAATCACCAATGCACAGGATTTATCCGTCGCCTGTACGTTGTCAATTTCTACCGGCAATGCCGATCGGACTTTGACCATCACCGGCAATGCAACCGTTTCGGGAACCAACACCGGCGATCAGACCATTGCCACGATTTCTGGGTTGCAAACCGCACTCGACGCCAAAGCGCCCCTGGCTTCGCCGACTTTTACCGGAACAGCCTCTTATATCGGTGGAACTTACGCTCAGCGCGTCGAGTGCATTCAGTTCCGAACCTCGGACTACGGCTCCGGCAAACCCTACATCTTTATTAAGCCCGGAGCCGCCGCCCCCGACTGGACGATCGGAACCTGGGACGGCTCGGCAAGTCCAGGCCAGATCAATTTCCAATGCGCCTCGGTCAA
>CAUYUA010000052.1:0-5390 GCA_963575675.1 Azospirillaceae bacterium | reverse complement strand
AACGTCGCAGACAACTCTTCAAGCATACTTGAGGACAATAAAACTGAAGACGTTTGAATCGGCTCCGGTGACGGAACAGGGGTGAAAAAAGGATGATCCGGATTGAGAACACGTCGCAGTATCTGCTCGAACTTCTCACGGTTGATGGGTTTGCTCAGGCAGTCATTCATGCCGGCGTCTTTGCACAGCTTGACGTCGGATTCAGAAATGTTAGCTGTAAGAGCAATAATCGGCGTGCGTCCAACCTCGCCAGGCAATGCGCGAAGAGCCTGCGCCGCCGAGACGCCGTCCATAATGGGCATTTGTATGTCCATTAAGATCAAGTCGAACGGATTCTGTGCATTTGCGCGCTCTTGCGCCAGGATGAGGGCTTGTTGGCCGTTGTCTGCGGTTGTGACATGAGCGCCGCTGCGTTCAAGCATGGCAATCGCAACTTTTTGATTAATCTCGCTGTCGTCGGCGACCAAGATTGAAAGAGGCGATTGCGTTGAATGGAAGTGAAAGGACGACGGTGGAGAATGAGTAGGTGGAGGCGGGGATGAAGAAGGAAGATGTTGCGTGTGTGTGGAAGGAAGATTAAGGGTGAACCAAAAGCGGCTTCCTTGATTGGGAACGCTGTCGACGCCGATGTCTCCGCCATACAGAATGATGATGCTGCGACAAATCGCCAGCCCTAACCCGGTTCCGCCGAAACGGCGCGAGATTGAAGAATCCGCTTGCGAGAAAGATTGAAAAAGGCGCGGAAAATCCTCGGAGACAATGCCGATTCCAGTGTCGATGACTTCAAATAAAAGACTGTCGTTTTGTGGAGCTGCTTGCGGATTGGGGCGAATGCGCAAGGTGACGCTGCCCCGTTCTGTAAATTTAATAGCGTTGCCGAGGAGATTAAGAAGAACTTGGCGAAGACGGAAAGCGTCGCCAATGACGTGCAAAGGACTGTTAATAGCGAAATCCAGGATCAGATTTAAATTTTTATTGCGCGCTCCGGGACGCATTAAAACAATAATATTATCGATCACCGCTTTCAGATCGAACTCTACTTTTTCCAGCTCCAGCCGTTTCGCTTCTAATTTGGTGAAGTCGAGAATGTCGTTGACGATGGTCAACAAGGCGCGACCGGAATCGAGGATCACCGTTAAATAATCATGCACTTCCGGAGCGGGTTTCATGTCGATCAGCACTTCGGCCATGCCGATGATGCCGTTCATCGGCGTGCGCAATTCATGGCTCATAATCGCCAGGAAGCGAGATTTGGCTTCGTTGGCCGCCACGGCTTCGGTGCGAGCTTGTTCCAAATTCTGGGCTGTTTCGGCCAACGACAAGGCTTGCTGTGTATGGTTGATCGCCATATCTCGAAACATAATCAAAGCGTCGGTCATCACGGTGATTTCATCGTGGCCCGATCGTTTGATTTCGATCTGTAGATCGCCTTCGGCGATCTTTAACATGTCGGCGGCCAACGCCATAAGGCGGTTGATTAATCTTTTGCCGACATAGAGCCATAAAAATAGCAAAGTTCCCAAAAAAGTCATTAGAACAATAGTCAAAGTAAGAATCTGGTCGAAATGAAGTTCGTTTTCGAGCTGCGCTCGTTTGGCTTGGGTGTCGGCTTCGGTGATCGTGACCAATTCGTTGACAAGAATGGTTATGCGCGCGGCGGCGTCTTGAAGGCGCCGGTCGAGAAGAGCCAGTTGTTGAAGCAATGCGGTTTGTTGATGATGAAGAGTTTGAAATGAATTGGGGCCGGATTCAAGCGAAAGCGCCAAGCGAAAACAGGAACTCAGGGAGGGAGGAAGAGAGGCGTCGGATTTTAGGTAAAAGCGAAGATGAGCGACCGTCGCTTTGATGTGGGCGTTAAGCTCTGCGTCCTCTTGATTGTTTTCCAGATGGATGCCGGTATGAGGAAACCACAACAAACCCGCCAGGTCTTCACCCAGAGCGATCTCTGGATGATGGTTCGATAGTTGGGGATTTAGGGAGGGTTTGGGCGGAGACGCAAGAGATTCAGAAGAGGAGCTGAGTCGGTGGAAGATCAATTGGCATTGCGCAAGGTTGAAGGCGTGAGCGCGCAATTGTTCGGAAAGATGGATGCGTTGGTCGGTGAGGGCGTTTTGACGATCAAGCGCTGTTTCGATGATTTTTAGTCGGTTAATAAAATCTTGGGCGATTTTTTCGGCTGTTGGATGGGACTTCATCAAGGCGTTGATGAGGTCTTGAACTAATAGTTGTTGATAACGAAGAGAGACAAAAATTCGTTGACGTTGAGAGGCGTTGTCGGACAGAGAGAATGTGGCTGCGCCGGTGGCGAGACGATGGGTGGCGTCCGAGAGTTTGAGCGCGGCGTTTAGGCTCGGTAAGGTGTGATCGAACACTCCGGAGACCATTCTGTGGTAATCTCCGTAGAGTCGCCAGCTTGCGAACCCGGACAGTAGGCTGGCGTGGCCAATAATCCCAAAACCCAGGACCATACGGAGGCGAATGCCGATCGTCATTGCATTGATGGAGACAAGAGGGAGGAAGTGGAAGGCATGATACGGTGATGTTTTTGATTTGGCGACTGATAAATCATGGCGATTGTCGCTTTAAACCGAGTTCCTGATCCGGCGCGCCGGGGCCATCGAGATCGAAGCCCGGTAGCGGGCGATCAAGGGATTTGATCCGATGGGGGATTGCCGGATGCGCTGGAAACATTGATGTTTTCTCCGGACAGGCTTTAAGGCGGCGATATTGACGTCATAATACGCCTTTTACGACCAGAAACAAAATCCCCGCATCCGTTTCATTCGACAAAATCACGTCGGGCGCCGCCAGCCGGTTGGGCGCGCCGCCAGCCGGTTGGCTCTCAGAGAAGCGTTCTCTGTAAAGCAACGGGCAAGAGAACATGATGTTTCATCCGGCGAGAATCCGATGCAATTTTGTCGAATAAACGGCGCCCTGATTGGAATTAGTCGTCTTGACCGATCAAGGTTCCGGCTCCGCCTTTGGTGAAGATTTCCAATAATACGGCGTGAGGCACTCGTCCATCGAGAATCACCGCGCCGCGCACGCCTTGTTCAACAGCGGCGATGCAGGTTTCGATTTTGGGAATCATTCCGCCACTGGCCGTGCCATCCATCATGCATGCGCGTGCGTGCTCCAAAGACATGACGGGAATCAAGTTTTTCTGCTTATCCAGCACGCCGACCACATCAGTCAACAACAACAACCGCCGCGCGCCCAAGGCTCCGGCGATGGCTCCTGCGGCGGTGTCGGCGTTAATGTTGAAGGTTTCGCCGTTTTCTCCGACTCCGATCGGCGCGATTACCGGAATCAGATCGGCTTGGGCCAAAGAGTGAAGCAAGTCAGGATTGATTCGCTTAGGTTCGCCAACAAATCCCAGGTCTACGACGCTTTCGATGTTGCTGTCGGGATCACGCTTGGTCCGACGCACTTTTTCGGCCAAGATCAAATGGCCGTCCTTGCCGGAAAGCCCGATCGCCCGCCCGCCTGCATCGTTGATCGAAGCGGCAATTTGCTTGTTGATGGATCCCGACAAGACCATCTCGGCGATTTCAACCGTTTCATGGTCCGTGACTCTCAGCCCATCCACGAACGAGCTTTTGATCTTCAGACGGTTGAGCATCTGTCCAATTTGCGGGCCTCCGCCATGGACAACCACCGGGTTGATCCCCACTTGTTTCAGCAAGACGATGTCTCGCGCAAACAAGTCGCCCAATTCGGGATCGCCCATGGCGTGTCCGCCGTATTTCACCACCATGGTCTGCCCGGCGTATTTCCGCATATAGGGCAAGGCTTCAGACAAAGTGCGGGCTTTGGCGACCCACTCGGCGCGACTTAACGAAGCGGAGTCAGAAAACGGAGAAACGGTCATAGCGATAAACTCCGAACAGGCTCTTATACCGACGAACCAAAAGAATGGCGCATGCCTTGTGAGTAGAAGATGCTGCGATAAGATCACTGAGTAAACCAAGGTCTGGTTTCTGTTCAGAGTCCTCCATTCAGCCAGCCGTTTCTATTTAAAAGAACATTCATCATTCTTTTGCTTCGTCGATATTACTCTGGCGTGACCACAAAAACGGGTCGGTGGAAAGCATGAATCCCTTCCCTTTCCGATCGAAACGCCTTGGAAAACGAAACGAGGCGGATGGGAAAAAAACAAAAGAAACCACACAGACGGGGCCATTCCTTTGGCCCTTTGTTATCGATAAATCGAGAATGTGTTTATCGCCGACAGACGGGCAAGGGGAAAGCATTTTTTCCCTGGACAATCGCATTATAAAATTAGCACGGAGTCCGGGAGCGATGCGCTCAGTCGTAAAGACCAAGGACAAAAGCCTCCCTAATATCCTTGGAGACCGACAATGCGTTTCGTGGCTTGCTCTAGTTTTTATTCAGAAAATTCTTTGCGCTCAAAAGAGCCTGTCCGGAGAAAACGCCAATATTTCCAACACGTCATTATGGTCATCCGGCGAATCGAGCGCCTTGATCGAGTTCCGCCATGTTCTACGCGTTTCGGCCTCGATGAGCGAACTCACAGGAGCCCTCTGAAAACGCTGATGTTTTCTTCGAAGACGCTCTCGCTGAACATGCAACCCCGAGTCGGAGGTCCGAGATTGGCATGAGCCCCCCTGACAAAGACCAATCGTTTCAAGCACGAATCGGACTCATTATTTCAATGGTCGGCGGTCCCGGCGTCCTTGCGCAAAAATCGAAACTTTCTCGGCGTGTCATCGATAAATACCGATCTGGAGAATCCGACCCATCGCGTGAACGCTTGATATGTATGGCGCGCGCGGCGGATGTGTCTGTTGGTTGGCTTGCTTGCGGCGAAGGATCAATGCGACCGCCAACGAACGGTTCGTTTAGCAATTTAAGGATTCGTTCGAATGGGACGCTTTCTGAAACAACCGGGCGGATGGCGTCCTATTCCGTAGCGAGTCTCCTCCGCCGCCATTGAAACGTTTTCTCCTATGGACCACGAGCTGATGGGGTTGTTGGATGAAGCGATCTCTTGTGTGGATCGCTAAGAAAACCTGCGTCTTTTTCCCATCGATCGCGGGCGGCTTCTTTCTGAGAAGTACGAAGAGATCACGGCTTCCACCAATGTTTCCGACGAACGACGCGCTATGATCAAGATCATCGTCATTCAGTTGCGCAAAACAATTCGGAAAACCTAACGCGTTCTTCGGAGAGGCTTTCGGCCGATAAAAACGGGGCCAGGGAAGCTCCCCCTCGGACGTTGGGGGAGTAGGGGAGTTAGGGATGGGATTGCCCTCCCTAATTTTCAGGCCGTTTTTAGGCTCAGTGGCTGTTGATAAGAAAAAAGAAGGAAGGAAGAAAATAGTTCTGGACATCTGTTTGGGAAGGCCCTATACCTTTTTTCACCGACG
>CAUYUA010000051.1:0-5407 GCA_963575675.1 Azospirillaceae bacterium | reverse complement strand
CCCGTGTAGTTTTTTAGAAACGCCCTAAAATGTCGAAAAACGCGTCACCTAGAATAAACCATCTTGGTCTCGGAACAAGGATCGGAAAAAACGTCTCCGTGCGCCTGTCTGATTTACGCCGCTCCACTTCTGAAACCACAGACGCCGTAGAGCGAGTCTCCCGCGCAACCGGAGCCATGTTTAAGCAATACGGCGTGATGCAAACACATATTGAAGCGTTCGTCACTCAGGTTCAATCGTTACTGGAGCAACGGGCGTAGTCCAGAAAAGCAAAAACATAAAAATTAAAAAGGGTCCAAAACCATCCATGAGCATTACAACGCTATGAAAGGACGATTCCAGGGGAGGATCGCTTCGCGAATAAGAGGGGCTTTCGTCCTTGGCCCGAGCGACCGGGAACTCAGTCCCCGACCCTTTTAATTTATTATTTTTTTTGCCGAACATTGATTTACCGGACATTGATGTGTCATTGATGAAACCGCCTTCATTCGACACGGTTCTCTATGGTACTGTCCAAGGGGCGCTTCGGCTTTTTTTAGGATTCGCCGAAAGTCGGCGGCGCAGAAAATTCCTGTGGGGCAAAGTGGGACGACATCCATGCGCAATCTGATTCTTACCGTTTTGCTCACTTTTATAATGCTGCTCGTCACAGCGCCGGACCCCCAGACTGCTCGATCTCAATCCAGTCGAGACGCGCCTTGGAATTTCCACCTTCGGACTGAGCAGACTCTAAGCGTCGGTGTGGGCGTTATTGGTGGCGCGTTTGGATTCTTTACTTTGCTGAACACACCCGCCGCCGCTATCGCCGGAGCGCTTTATGGCGGCTTTCTCGGCCATTGGTGGAGCGATCGGCGACCCGTGAACGAATATGGGGCTCCGATTTTGCCGCCTGCGCCGCTGTAAACACGGATCATCCAGGCGATGCTGAGCTTGTCGGAAGCTTTGGACCTCGCCCTAGAACGGCAACAAGCCGGGCAGTGGGGCGAGGCCGAGTTTGTTTATGAACGCATTCTGGAAGCCGTTCCCGATTACGCCGAAGCGTGGCACAGATTTGGTTTGTTGGCGGCGCAAACCAGCGGAACGGACATCGCGCTAGAGCGTCTGGCGCGCGCGATCGCCTTAAAACCCGACGTCGCCACCTATCACGCCAATCTCGGCGTGGTGTTGCGCCAAGCAGGGCGATGGGCCGAATCAGCCGAAGCGTGTCGTCGAGCTTTGGCGTTGAAACCAAATTTTCCCAATGCTCGCGTTTGGGCGCCGCCTTGGAGGCTCTGGGAGCCGAGAGCGAAGCAACGGACTGTTATGAACGCGCTCTGGCCTTGGCCCCCAATCATTGGGAAGCCCGATTCAACCTCGCCAATCGCCGCGCCGCCATGGGAAAAAACGCCGAGGCGATCGAGCTGTATCGACAAGTTCTCGATTATCACCCGAATATGGTCGAAGCTCACCTCAATCTCGGCAACGCGCTGTTGACCCTCCGGAAAACCGACGAAGCCGCCACCGCCTTCCGCCGCTGTTTGACGCTCGATCCAAAATGCGCGCAAGCATACTATAATCTTGGAAACGTCTATTACAACCAAGGGCGAATCGCTGAAGCGGTCTCGACATATCATCAAGCGGTTTTGAACCGTCAAGATGGACGACGCATCGGTTTGATCTTGAACTGTGTGCGGGGCAAGACGCCCGCTGAAGATTCGACGCTTCCTGAAGAGTTGGCTCTGCGCTGGAATTTGGCTCTGGCGCGACTGCTGGCGGGCCAATGGGCCGAGGCGTGGCCGGATTTCGAACTGCGGATGGTCGGCGGTCGAGCCTATCCACATATGCTTCCAACCGAGCGGCGGTGGGACGGACGATCAAGACCCCACCAACGACTACTGATCCACGACGAAATCGGATACGGCGACGTCTTTAACTTCATGCGCTATCTGCCGATGGTTAAAACGCGCCTCGAAGCCAATGGCGGAGGCGGGGTTGTGTTGCTCGAAGTGAAGCCGGGATTGAAACGACTCATGCAGGGATACCCTGGCGTCGACGCCGTGTTCGAACGCAGCCCCCATTCGTTTTCTCCAGAGCTTTATGATGCTTGGTTGTCCATCGAGAGTCTTCCCGGTTTGTTTGAAACCACTCCGGAGTCGACGCCTCCGGCCACGCCGATTCCGCATATAGACTCGGCGTTGGTTGAGGATTGGAAAACGCGACTCGACCGCTTTCCAAGAGAGTCCGGCGTTCGGCGCATTGGGTTGGTGTGGGGCGGCAATCCATTGAGTCCTTATGAGGCCGAGCGTTCGTTGAAATTGACGGATTTGGCTCCTTTGCTGGCGTTGCCGAAAGTAATGTTTGTCTCGCTTCAGAAAGGGACAACAGCGGCTCAAATTGCAGGTTCGCCGTTCAAGGGGCGAATTGTCGATATAGGCGCGACGTTGACGGATTTTGCCGATACGGCTGCGGTTTTGATGAATCTTGACGCGGTGATTGCGGTGGAAACCTCGGTGAGTCATTTGGCCGGCATTCTTCATCGGCCAACGCTGATTCCCTTGGCCTTTGTTCCAAGCTGGCGCTGGTTGATGGGACGGGACGATTCGCCGTGGTATCCAACAGTTCGATTGTTTCGCCAATCTCGCCTTTATGAGTGGCGTGACGTCGTCGACGCGATGTGTGCGGCGTTGGCGGACGCTCCATCCCATCAAGAATAAAGAATCAAAAAAACAAGTTCCAAGAACGCCTCTTGGATGGAGGATTCGAAAGGATCCGTCCCCTCCTGGCGCAATCCTCAAAGCTCTAGTCCTTCAAACAACTCCTTCAAACCATGAAAAGAAAGTCTCAAACAAAATTACGCGACTCTTTCGCCCCGTAGACTTGCTTCACAGGCACGCCGCATGATGAATCGTTTTTTAGATGTTAAAGGCCACTCTTGCCCGCTTCCCGTGCTGCGCACACGCAAAGCGTTGTTGGAAATGCCCGAAGGCGCCGTTCTAACAGTAGAGGCCACCGATCCGGCTTCGGCCCGCGATATGCCGTCATGGTGTGTCGAAGCAGGACATCAACTTCTGGAATCCCTTGAGAACGACGGAATCTTTCGTTTTCGAATCGAGAAAAAGCGATTTTCCACAAATTCCGAATGAATCTTGCGCGCCGTTCTGAAAAGATGGAAAAACGCGAATTATCGAGACGGACGGAATGAGCCTGGCATGAACACGATGCTCCTGACCCACCGCTCTTGCCTGGAGCACGACGCGGGGCTGGGTCACCCGGAATGTCCGGAACGCTTGCAGGCGGTTCTGGCCGCGCTGGAAACGGAAGAGTTCTATCTTCTGGATCGACAGGAGGCGCCGCAGGCTGATATCGAACAGATTGCGCGCGTTCACCGACGCGCTTACATAGACTATGTCTTCTCCGTGGTCCCGCAAAAAGGCCATTACGGTTTGGACGATGACACGGCGATTTGTCCGGCTTCAGGAGAAGCGGCCTTGCGGGCGGCGGGCGCAGTGGTGGCTGCTGTCGACGCCATCATGGCGGGGCGCGTGCGCAACGCGTTTTGCGCGGTTCGTCCGCCGGGACACCACGCCGAGCCTGGTCACGCCATGGGGTTTTGTCTGTTCAACAACGTGGCGATTGGCGCCGAGCATGCGCGCAAGGCTTATGGATTGAGTCGGGTGGCGGTGATTGACTTCGACGTTCATCATGGGAACGGCACGCAGTCGATGTTCGAACACGACCCGGATTTGCTGTACGCCTCGACGCATCAATGGCCTCTGTACCCCGCCACAGGCGCCCCAAAAGGGTGCGGCGATTACGGCAACATCGTGATTGCGCTTTGAAGGGCAATGGCGGGGTCTCCGGATTTCCGGCACACGATGCCTCAACCCTTTTTACCCGCCATTGATCGTTTCAAGCCGGATTTAATCATGATCTCGGCGGGATTTGACGGGCATTCGCGGGATCCTCTGGCGAATCTCCATCTCTGGGAGGACGACTACGCTTGGGTGACGCGCAAACTGTGTGATTTGGCGCGGACTCACTGCAACGGACGAGTGGTGTCGACTCTGGAGGGCGGGTATAACATAAAAGCTCTGGCGTCGAGTTGTGCGGCTCATGTCCGCGAATTGATGGTGGGATAAGCATGACGGCGAACGGAAGTTCTGCAGCGATCCCGCCAGAGGTGGCGGCGCTGAGCTTTGAAGAAGCTTTGGCCGAACTAGAGCGGATTGTCCGGCAGCTTGAAGACGGACGCGGTCGTTTGGACGAGGCGATTTCAGCGTATGAGCGCGGAGTTGCGCTTCGGCGTCATTGCGAAAGCAAATTACGAGAAGCCCAAGCAAAGGTGGATCGGATCACGATGTCGGCTGATGGCGTAATCGGAGCCGAACCCGCTCGCCTAGAGTAGACTTGCCCAGAGTAAAAAAACAAACGAAAAGGGTCCAGGGACTGCGTTCCTGGTCGCTCGGGATCATAAGGGGGGAGCGAAAGCCCCCCTTATTGCCGAAGGCAAACGCCCACAGATGCGCTCGCCTGTTGAGAACGCTCATGTTTTCTTCGAACGGAGCCTCTCGCCACGCCTAAGCGCCCTGCAAAAAGCGCGGAAGAAAACGTCTATGGCGTCGATGGTTTTCCTGATACCCTTCTCTGCTCTTCTGCCTCCCGACTGATCCCCCAACTGATATTGTGACCAACAATCCGACCATGACCGATTACTTTTCCATTCCTCCGATGGTTCTGGTTGTCCAGGCGTTGGACTTCGCCGCGCACAAACACACCGATCAACGGCGCAAAGGCGAACGCGCCGAACCCTACGTCAACCACTTGGCTGAAGTAGCGCGCTTATTGGCCGAGGCCACCGATGGCGCCGATCCGGCGTTGGTTGCGGCGGGATTGCTGCACGACACCATTGAAGACACATTGACCACGCGCGATGAGATTGCCGCGTTGTTCGGCGAAGAAATCGCCACCGTGGTGGTGGAAGTCACGGATGACAAGTCTTTGACCGTTTCAGAACGCAAACAAGCTCAGATATTAAACGCTCCGAAAAAATCCACACGCGGCAAGATGGTGAAATTAGCCGATAAAACCAGCAACTTGCGATCAATGGTCAGCAGTCCGCCGTATGGATGGCCACTATCGCGGCAGCTGGCTTATTTTGAATGGGCCGCAGCCGTGGTTGCAGGATGTCGCGGCGTAAATGATCGTCTGGAAAAAGCTTTTGACGATGCGTATCAAACCGGCTTGGCGGCTCTTCAAAAATCGACGATCTTCAGCATGACGGATATCTGATCGTCATTTTTCCTGAATACACTCCGTCCAATTTCCAATTGAGAACATTGAGAACATTGAGAACCTGGAAAAGAACTTCCAAAGAGAACGGGGCTCCGCCCTCGACCCGCCAAAGGCCGGGAGGCCTTTGGAAACCATG
>CAUYUA010000050.1:0-5436 GCA_963575675.1 Azospirillaceae bacterium | reverse complement strand
TTAATTTAAGCCCAGAAAACGCCAAGGGAGGCCAAATGGCCTCCCTTGCGCTCGCCCCTGTGCGGAGCTGAAATTCGACAGTTGTTAATGGATGGAATAGTTCGATCGCGACGCTTCAGTCTAGGAACTCAACGCAGGCCTTCAGCAAAACGTTGCTCTTCGGTTTGGTTCCGCTCCAGCTCCGCCACTTCGTCACCAACGAAGTCACGCATCGAAACAATCCCTATGACGCGCTCGCCTTCCATAACCGGCAAATGGCGGATGTTATGGCCATCCATTTCCATCAACGCCTCGCGAACAGTGGTCTCCGCCGAAATGGTTGTGGGAGCGATCGTCATGACACGGGATAACGGCGTGGTCGTCGGGTTTAATCCCGGAGCGACAACGCGGATCATGACGTCTCTTTCGGTGAATATTCCGTTCAGTTTTCCTTCGGATTCCGAGACGACCACTGCGGCGACATGTCGATCCACCATCGCGCGCACAGCCTCTTGAACGGTCGTGCTGGGGGGCAGATGTAACAGCTTCTGACCGCGCAAAACATTTTCAATTTTTCGTTGCGGCATGATGGCGATACTCCCGAAAAGGAGAATATCCTGTCGAAAAAGCCCGACAAGAACAATGAATGTGCTTCAGCTTAGTCCCGTTTGCGCCGGAACGAAAGTGACATTTTGCCGCGACTCTTTGTCTTTTGGGTGGGGCCGAAGGATGATGTCATCGAATTCAGAAAACTCGATTGGTAAAAACTTCATGCATATCGGCAAATAAAAAGAATGACGCATGTTTTCTGGACAAAAATTGAAAATATCCAGAGGCGCATTCAGGGTGTGTGTTTGTCGTTGAAGGTCATAAAAGGAAAGAGGCGCGAAAGCAATGACCTTGGAGCTTATGCGAATTTTGCCTTATGGCAATGAGGGGGTCCTAACGGCCCCCCTCACACTCTCCCGCGACCAGGAATGTAATCCCTGGCTCCATTTAATTCGACAACTTGGCGGTAAAATTTTTATGCGTCTGCGTCGCGATTCATACCGCGTCCTGTGGTGCGTTCTGTGATGCGGGCTGCTTTTCCGCGCAGATCGCGCAAGTAGTACAATTTTGCGCGTCGAACATCGCCTTTCCGCACCAGCTCAATCGAATCGATGCGTGGGCTGTACAGCGGGAACACACGCTCCACGCCTTCGCCATAGCTGATTTTGCGCACGGTGAACGATGAGTTGACTCCGGCGTTTTTCCGCGCGATGCAGATGCCTTCGTAAGCCTGGATGCGTTCGCGCGTTCCTTCAATGACCTTCACGTTGACGCGAAGCGTATCGCCGGGAGAAAATTCTGGCAGCACGCGATTTCCGGTGAGCTTGGCGATTTGTTCGCGCTCCAGCTCCTGAATGATGGTCATAACCTTACCCTTCTTGATCTTGATTCGAATGCTTCGGCAATTGCTCTGACTGTTTGTTCGCGCGCTGGTCGAGATAACGGGCCCACAAGTCCGGTCGTCTCAGACGGGTAATCCGTTCCGCTTCCGCTCGCCGCCAGCGCCGCACCTGCTCATGATGACCCGAGAGCAGAACATCCGGCGCCGATCGTGTTACGCCCTGACCATCCGTCCAAACGGCGGGTCTGGTATAATGGGGATATTCCAGCAATCCCCGTTCAAAACTTTCTTCGCCGGCGGTTTCCGCGTTTCCCATAACGCCGGGCAGCAACCGGACGCAGCTATCGATGAGGGTCAGCGCCGCCGGTTCGCCGCCGGACAGCACAAAATCTCCCAGACTGATCTCTTCGAGCGCATGAGCTTCGATCACACGTTCGTCGACGCCTTCATATCGACCGCACAACAGAACGATCTCCGGCGTTGCGACCAATTCCCGAACCAAATCTTGGTTCAGAACACGGCCGCGCGGCGAGAGATAGATTTTCCGCACGCTTTGTCCGTCTGGATTCTCGGCCGAAGACGCCGCAGCCAAAGCTGCGTCGAGAACATCCGACCGCATCACCATGCCGGGACCGCCGCCGAACGGCGAGTCGTCTACGGAACGGTGTTTATCGCGTGCGAAACTGCGAATATCCACCGTTTCCAGAGACCACGCCTTGTTGTTGAGCGCGCGTCCGGCCAAACTGAACCCTAGAAATCCCGGAAACATTTCGGGAAACAGAGTTAGCACGCGCACGCGCCACGGTTTTGTGACGGCTTCTTGGCTCAAGGCGTCGCCTCCGACGACGGAGTCGCTTCTGTTCCAACCAAAGAGGCGTCCTCAACCATAACCGGCGGATCGACGACGACCCGGCGTCCTGCGATGTCCACCAAGGGAATCGCAAGGCGCGTAAAGGGAATCATTGTCGTTGCGCCATGAGAACTGCGGATTTCCAACACGTCGCCTCCGCCGAATTCATAGACGGCGACAATCGTTCCGAAGGGGGCTCCATCGGGAGTTTCCGCCGGCAAACCGATTAGATCGGCGTGATAGAATTCCTCTTCCTCTGGCGCGGGCAGAAGCGCCCGTTCGACATACAACTTCACGCCGCGCAATGTTTCGGCTGCTGTTCGATCTTCGACGCCTTCGACTCGCGCCAACCAGTGATCCTTATTCCACGACAATAACCGAATCGAAAAGCGCTGTGTTCCGGTTTCATCGCTCAGCGGACCATAAGCGGCCAAGTCGGCGGGATTCGATGTAAAGCTGCGTAACCGCACTGCGCCACGGACGCCATGCGCCGCCGTCACTTCGCCGACGCAGATTCGCGCATTCATTGGAGACCTTCGAAAAACGAGAATCCTTCGGCGACATGACCGGCGTTTCCGTCGGCGGTTCGGTTCGGCTTAGCCTTGCTGCGCCTTCAACCGCTCTTGAGCCTTAGCTTTGGGGGCGGATTTTTTCGGCGTTTCCTTGCGGACGGGGATCGGCGCCAACTCTGCGCGGCCCAGCAACAGGGCGACACGATCGGTTGGCTGCGCGCCCACCGACAACCAATATTTGGCGCGTTCGGCATCGATTCGCACGCGCTGAGGGTGGTCCTTTTCGAGCATTGGGTTGTAGACGCCGATCTTTTCAATGAACCGACCGTCACGTGGGCTACGACTATCCGCGATTACAATTCCATAGAACGGGCGCTTCTTGGCGCCGCCGCGCGCCAGACGAATCTTCAAGGCCATGTTGGAACGACTTTCTCTTTCTGTTGGATAAGTCTAAGGAAGAAAGCTTCGCGCGAAGGAAGCAAAACGAGCGGCGCGGATTAGGTTAGTCCGCCTTATGACAGACCGCTTCGATTTTGTTGCCGTCGGGATCGATAAGAAACGCAGCATAATAGGCTGGATGGTAGTGTGGTCGTAATCCGGGTCCGCCGTTATCGATCGCACCGGCCTCCAAACCGGCTTTGTAGAACCCATCGACTGCTGCGTGGTTGGGGGCGGAAAACGCGACGTGATTGCCGGCTCCGGCGATGACGGCGTCTTTTTCCGTTGCTTCGTCGTGTTCGTTGGGAACGCCGATCCAGAAGGAAGGAACGCGATCACCGTAACCGCAGCCAAAGGGGAAATCCATCATGCGTCGATAACCGAGCGGGGTCAGCACGCGATCGTAGAAGCTTTTGGCGCGCTCAAGATCGACGACTCCAATCGAGACATGATCGATCATTTTGAATCTCCCTTTATCCCGAGACCGTTGTCGTCAATGACGACGCGGCATCAACGCTTGCATTCCATGGCGCGCCAGCCCTTTTTGGCCGAGTTTTTTCATTTTGCGCATCATGTCCTGCATATCCTGAAATTGCTTGAGGAGACGATTGACGTCTTGCACGGTTGCGCCTGCTCCGGCGGCGATTCGACGACGGCGGGAGGCGTTAAGTATTTTTACGTCGCGTCGTTCGGCCTTGGTCATCGAGTAGATAATCGCTTCTTGTCGCCGAAGCATTTTTTCGTCGATTTTGGCGTCTTTGAGCTGGTCTTTGATTTTTCCAACGCCGGGCATCATTCCGAGCAAGCCGGACATGCCGCCCATTTTGCGCAATTGCCGGAATTGCGAGGCCATGTCGTCGAGAGTGAAGGAGCCTTTTTGTAGGTTGGCGGCGAGCTTTTCGGCGTCGTCGCGGTCGATGGTTTCGATCGCTTTTTCCACCAGACTGACGACGTCGCCCATGCCGAGGATTCGGCCTGCGATGCGGTCGGGGTGGAAGTCTTCCAGCGCGTCGATTTTTTCTCCGACGCCGATCAGCTTGATCGGTTTTCCGGTGATCGCGCGCATGGAGAGCGCTGCGCCGCCGCGCGCGTCGCCATCGATTCGGGTCATGACGATGCCGGTGACGCCGACTTGCGAATGGAAGTTTTTGGCGACGGTCACGGCGTCTTGACCGGTCATGGCGTCGACCACCAGCAGGGTCTCAACCGGGTGGGCGACGTCGCGAATCGCCACGACCTCGGCCATGAGAGCCTCGTCGATCGCCAAGCGCCCGGCGGTGTCGAGCATGACGACGTCGTAGCCTTCGAGGCGTCCGGTCTGCATTGCGCGTTTGGCGATTTCCACCGGCTGCTGTCCGGCGACCACAGGCAATGTCGTCACCTGGATTTGCTCGCCCAACACGCGAAGTTGTTCTTGCGCCGCTGGTCGTCGCGTGTCGAGCGACGCCATGAGCACTTTTTTCCGTTCGCGATTTTTCAGGCGCAGCGCGATTTTCGCCGTCGTCGTGGTTTTACCCGAGCCCTGCAAGCCCACCATCAGAACCGGAATCGGCGGCGCGGCGTTGAGGTTGATCGACTCGGAGGAGCCGCCTAGGGTTTCAACCAGATGGTCGTGGACGATTTTAATGACTTGTTGGCCGGGCGTCACCGACCGCAAAACTTCTTGTCCGACGGCGCGTTCTTTTACTCCGGCGATAAAGTCCTTCACCACCGACAAGGCGACGTCGGCTTCCAACAACGCCACGCGAACTTCGCGCAGAGCCGCGTTGACGTCATCCTCGCCTAAGGTTCCGCGTCGACGCAAACGGTCGAATATGTCGCCCAGTCGTCCGGTCAGACCGTCAAACATGCCTTACACTCACCGCTTTCGCAATCGATCATTGTTGCTTTGCCCGCCGAGAACAGGAGGGCGGTAGGTTTTCAGAGGATTTTGGTCAACACCAATGGCGTCAGTGCGCGAAACTCGCGGACCAACGGCCATGTATCTCCTTTTTCTCTGCTGTCTTTGTTACTGGAGAAAATCGCTTTCCGTCAAGAGCGAAATCGTGACGACTGCATTAAAAAATTAGAAGGCGTCAGAGACCGTGTTTTTGATCGCGTGGGCCTCGGATGAAAGCCTCCTTCCTTATTCGCAAGGAGATTTTCGTCTCGGCTGCGCGACCAAGAACACGGTCTTTGGAACCATTTAATTTTTATTCGCGTGGAAAATAAAATATCAGGCATTGATAAGAAGAGACGCCGCTATTTTTTGCCCTTCGTCGTTTAGG
>CAUYUA010000049.1:0-5490 GCA_963575675.1 Azospirillaceae bacterium | reverse complement strand
TCAACAGCTCTTTGACGGAGTGCTGTGTTGGTTTGGTTTTCAGCTCTCCGGCGGCTCCGTCACGCCGGACAACGCCGCGCAATTGCTCGCCGTTGAAAACGTCGATGGCGCGCTGGTCGGCGGAGCCAGCTTAGTCGCCGAGAAATTTTGGGCCATCGCGCCTCACTGAGCCCATGGCGTCAAAGCGCTTCAACCCGCGCTTTCAAGACTCGATTGCCCAAACGCAAGTTGACGCTGGCGTTTGCCGCAACCTTCCGATAAAGACACCCTCGGCGCGTTCGGAAACGGGCGCGTTCGGAAACGAATGTTTTCGTCCGAAGCCGCTCGCGCCGAGAGTATAACTTTTTATTCATCACCAAAACAGTATAAAGGACGAACCATGCAGACGGTGGTTCTGGTCATTCATTTGATGATCGCGGTGTCTCTGGTCGGCGTCATCCTGGTGCAGCGATCGGAAGGCGGCGGCCTCGGAATCGGCGGAGGAAGCGGCCTCGGCGGCATGATGACCGCACGCGGAACCGCCAATCTCTTGACGCGAACCACGGCGATTCTGGCTGGAGCATTCATGCTCACCAGCATCGTGCTCGCCATGATCGCGTCTCATCACGAGCGCCCGGCCTCAATCATTGATTCTCTCCCCGCCTCGACGCCCGCGCCACTCAACAACGCTCCTCTAAGCAATGCTCCTCCGAGCAATGCTCCGAACGCGCCGGTTGATAACGCGCCCTCCGCGCCCGTGACGCCTTCCGTCCCCTCGGCCCCGATCGCTCAATAGCGATTTGTTCAAGCCGACGCGGTCGGGTTCTTGCGGACGCGACCGCTTGTTTTTTACTCCTTCCGACAACCGCAACGTCGGCGTCTGCGATTTTTACACCTCGCGGGGCTTGTTTGTTGCGGTTCGCGTGACGCATACTGATTGCGCTCGCGATGAAGGCCGTTTTAGTGCGAGCCGTCATCCTTGCGCGCGCTTCAGCCGCAACGAGATCGAAATGATCAACCCAGCCGTAACCGTCGAGACAATGGCGAACAAGCTCCGCCTTCGGCGGTTGCCAAATGTGAATCCAACGAAGACAGACGCACTCTGTCCAAGGATAAGAGGAACGGGCATGGTTCCACATCGTAATCGAGACGCTATTCCGCAGCGCATGCCATGACGCGGTATGTTTTCATCACGGGCGGCGTGGTGTCTTCGCTCGGCAAAGGCCTGACGACCGCAGCTCTCGGCGCGCTGTTGCAGGCGCGCGGCTATAAGGTTCGACTGCGCAAGCTCGACCCTTATCTCAACGTCGATCCGGGAACAATGTCCCCCTACCAACACGGGGAAGTCTTCGTCACCGACGACGGCGCCGAGACAGACCTGGACCTCGGACATTACGAGCGCTTCACGGGCGTCTCCGCGCGCAGCGGAGACAACATCACCACAGGTCGAATTTACTCTACCGTCATCGCAAAAGAGCGACGCGGGGATTATCTCGGGGCCACGGTCCAAGTCATCCCCCACGTCACCGACGAGATTAAAAACTTCATCCGCGCAAACGACGGAGATGAAGATTTCTTGTTGTGCGAAGTCGGCGGAACCGTCGGCGACATCGAAAGCCTTCCCTTCCTGGAGGCGATTCGGCAGTTCGGCAATGAAGTCGGGCCGGAGCGCGTTCTTTTTATCCATCTGACGCTCTTGCCCTACCTCCCCGCCGCCGGAGAGCTGAAAACCAAACCAACACAGCACTCCGTCAAAGAGCTGTTGAACGCAGGCATTCAACCCGCAATTCTGGTGTGCCGCGCAGATCGACCGATTCCCGACAATGAACGGCGCAAGATCGCTTTGTTCTGCAACATCCGCGAAGAGCGCGTTATTCCAGCTCTCGACGTCGACACCATATACGAAGTTCCGCTCAGCTATCACGAGCAGGGACTCGATACGCAAGTGTTGTCTTGGTTCAAGCTGCCCTGCAACGACGAACCGCAATTCAGTCAGTGGCGCGACGTCGTTCGCCACATTCGCGCGCCGGAAGGCGAGATCAATATCGCCGTCGTCGGAAAATACACCGCTTTGGTCGATAGCTATAAATCCTTGGTTGAAGCGCTGACGCACGGCGGAATCGCCAACAATGTCCGCGTCAACATCACTTGGAAAGATTCCGAGGTTTTCGAATCAAGCGACGTCGTCCACCACCTCTCCGACGTTCACGGGATTTTGGTGCCCGGCGGATTCGGCGAACGCGGCACGGAAGGCATGATCCGAGCCGCCGAATTTGCAAGAGAACGCGGCGTTCCCTATTTCGGCATTTGCTTCGGCATGCAAATGGCCGTGATCGAGGCCGCACGTCATCTGGCCGGAATGCCGGATGCGGGATCCAGCGAGTTCGGAAACACCGATCAGCCCGTAATCGGACTCCTTACCGAGTGGATGAACGGCGAGCAGATCGAACGTCGACAAGCTCAGGGCAATATGGGCGGAACCATGCGCCTTGGTTCGTATCCTGCGCTGTTGCTCGAATCGAGTCATGCTCATCGCATCTATGGCTCCTCTCTTATTCATGAAAGACACCGCCACCGTTATGAGGTCAATATTCGGCTTAAGGAGAGATTGGAGGCGGTGGGATTGCTGTTCTCCGGAATGTCTCCTGATGGTGAATTGCCGGAAATCGTCGAAATCCCCAGCCACCCATGGTTCATCGGCGTGCAGTTCCACCCGGAGCTGAAATCGCGACCGTTTGATCCTCATCCGTTGTTTAAGGATTTCATCCGCGCTGCCGTAGTTCAGAGCCGACTGGTGTAGAAAACCAATAAAAAGGGTCCAGGGACTGAGTTCCTGGTCGCTCGGGATCATAAGGGGGGAGCGAAAGCCCCCCTTATTCGCGAAGCGATCCTTCTCTGGAGTCGGTTAATCATTTCTTTGAGCAAACCCGCCACAAACAATCCATAGATCACCAAAAAGATCGCCAAATCAGCGCCCACAAAACATTAATAAAAAAACCGATTAAAAAAGACAAACGATTCCAGAGCACGGATCGCTTCGCGAATAAGGGGAACTTTCGCTCCACCCTTACGATTCCTCATGACCGGGAACTCAGCCCTTAGCCTCTCTTTAATTTTTATTCAAAAAAACACTCAATAATCGTCATCTTTTTTACCCATCACCACAACGCCGCCCTCCCCGTAAATGCAACTTCCCCTTACTCAAGGCGGAAGAGCATCCGACGACCGAACCCTTATGGAGGCTTCGTGACCACGGAAAAACCGTCTCCCCTCGCCGGTTTCATCCAGCAGGTTCGCTCACGCCTCGGCGCCGCGCCGCTTGTCGCGATCGCAAAAGGCGTTGTTCTCGCAGTGATTTGGATCAGCGTCGCCATCACCGGCCTTCTGGCCTATTATTGTTATGATCTCCCGAACATCGCACAAGTCAACCAATCGGTGCGCCGTCCAACCGTCACTATTCTGGCCGCCGATGGTTCCGTCTTCGCCCGATTCGGCGACCTCCAAGGCGCCACCATCGATGTGCGACAACTCCCTCCTCACCTAATCTACGCGGTGCTCTCCACCGAAGACCGGCGCTTCTTCGACCATTTCGGAATCGATTTGATCGGCCTATCCCGCGCCATGTTCCGAAACCTCACCGCCGGCCGCACGCTTCAAGGCGGCTCCACCATAACCCAGCAGCTCGCCAAAAATCTGTTCCTCTCCGGCGAGCGCACCTTCCGCCGAAAAGTTCAAGAAGCGTTGCTCGCGTTGTGGCTGGAGCGAGCCTACACCAAAGCCCAAATTCTCAGCGCCTACATGAACCGAGTCTATCTCGGCGCGGGAACCTACGGCTTTGACGCCGCCGCTCAAACCTATTTCGGAAAACCCGCCACCGCCGTAACCTTGGCCGAATCGGCGATCTTGGCCGGATTGCTCAAAGCGCCGTCACGCTATTCTCCGGCCAACAACCCCGACGAAGCCGCTCAACGCGCGGGCGTGGTGTTGACGCTGATGGTCGATGCCGGAGTCATCTCCGCCGACGAAGCCACCGAAGCCAGACGCTCGCTTCCCGCCACCCCCAGACGCCCATCCGGCGCCGGAAACAACGGTCGCTACTTTACCGACTGGATCGCCGATCAAGTCAGCGGCTATTTAGGCTATGAACACGAAGACGTCGTGGTGCAGACCACGCTCACCCCTCGCGTCCAAGCCGCCGCCGAAGCCCGAGTCGCCGAATTGATGAACAATCTCGGCATAGCCGCCCGCGTCAGCCAAGTCGCCGTCTTGACCCTAACCGCCGACGGCGCCATCCGCGCCATGATCGGCGGTCGAGAATATTCCGAAAGTCAATTCAATCGCGCCACCCAGGCTCTGCGCCAACCAGGATCGGCGTTCAAACCGATCGTCTATCTTGCCGCGCTAGAAGCCGGGCTTTCTCCGGACACGCGCGTCGACGACGCTCCGCTGCAAATCGGCTCTTGGCGCCCCACCAATTTCGACAAAGATTATCGCGGCTCCATCACCTTGCGCGAGGCTCTGGCTTACTCCGCAAACACGGCGGCCGTTCGCGTGCTGGAGCGCGCCGGACTGGAACGCACACGTTCGCTGGCTCAACGACTCGGCATTGTTTCGCCTCTTGCGCGCGATATGACGCTGGCTCTGGGCGCAAGCGCGATCACGCCTCTGGAACTCGTCGGCGCTTACGCCGCCATCGCCAATGGAGGCGCGCCGGTGATCCCTTACGCCATCACAGAGATTCGCGATCGAAACGGCCAGATGCTTTATCAGCGACACGCCTCGCCGCCGACGATGACCGTAGCCCCCGGACTTGCGGGACAGCTTGCGCGTATGATGACCGGAGTCATTGAGTATGGAACCGGACGAACCGCCAAGCTCGACCGTCCCGCAGCAGCCAAAACAGGCACCAGCCAAGACTATCGCGACGCATGGTTCGTCGGCTTCACAGCAGAGTATGTCACCGGAGTATGGCTGGGAAACGACGACAACGCCGAGATGAAGCGCGTCACCGGCGGCAGTCTGCCGGCGAAACTCTGGCGCGACATAATGCTGGATATCCACACGGGTTTACCGCCCCGTCAACTGCCGGTGTTGGACGCCGCCGGCTATGTTGCGCCGCCTTTGCCACGCACAGCGCTTTCGCCGTTGCCCGGCATGCCGATTGCTCCGGTTACGCCGTCTCTGCGGACGCCGACAACGCCCACGAATTCCACACCGATTCCGCAGCCACAACCACAGCAGCCACAACCACAGCAACTTCAGCCCCAACCTCAATTGCAGCCGCAGCTGCAACCAATCGTTACAACGCCGCCTCGCTCTGAAGACCCTTTAGGACAATTGATTCAGAAATTAACCGACACGCCTCGTTAATAAAAAGGGTCCAGGAACGCAATCCCTGGGCCCTTTTTATTTATATTCCGTCTAATTGAGAACCCGAGAAAGCTAATTGAGAACCCAAGAAAGAATTTCCAAAGGAATCGGGGCTCCGCCCTCGACCCGCCAAAGGCCGGG
>CAUYUA010000048.1:0-5680 GCA_963575675.1 Azospirillaceae bacterium | reverse complement strand
GTTTGTAACAACCGAATGAGAGTGGACCGTTTCAATTCGGGAAAGCCGCACGATTCTCAGGTTCTCAACCGAACAGAGTATATTTTAAATAAAAATACTGGGATTTTCTTCAAACACACACATCCTAAAAAAACGAATGGACACAACGACGACAAACAATAACGCCATTTTGTTTAATATGTTGAGGAAGAGCCGATGTAACTTGGAACGATTTCTCGTTTTTATTCCTTTGATCTATTTTTCTTCGTACATAGACTCCCTAGTAGGATTCCATTCGAACGCAAGCATTCCAGTTCCAACGAGCCGTTGTGGCTTACAACGGCTTGGGGCTCCCTTACCTCTAGCCGATTTCACTTCTTTTTTTTCACTCACTCACGTATTTCATCATCGAAATGATTGACTGAAGGGAAACAACAGACCAAACTAAGGTGCTTTTAAACAGTTTTTTATCAGCCCCTCCCCTTGTCCTCCCTTTCCAACGTGAAGCGGCGGCCAAGTTTGATGATAGCAACGGCGATAGCAACGGCGTGAGAATTCCGATATGGACGATCTGCTCAGCGAATTCCTCACTGAAACCTCAGAAAACCTGTCGGTGCTCGATGTCGAGCTTGTCCGACTGGAGCAGAATCCGAACAACCCTGAGCTGCTCAGCAATATTTTCCGCTTGGTTCACACCATTAAGGGAACATGCGGGTTCTTAGGCCTGCCTCGCCTAGAGCGAGTGGCGCATGCTTCGGAAAATGTTCTTGGTAAGTTTCGAGACGGTGAGTTAACCATCACGCCGTCGGCAGTGTCGATTATTCTAAAATCGCTGGACACCATTAAAGGCATCCTGGCTGTTTTAGAAGCAACCGAAGCCGAGCCTCCCGGGGATGATTCAGCCCTGATTGCAGTGCTTGACGCCACAGCCGAAGGCCGCGACATCAATGCGATAGATAGCGCAGCCCCTCCCCCAAAAGCGAAGGCGGCTCCTTCTCCGCAGGACACTGCGGCGAACTTCGTCGCAGTTAAAGCCGCGACAGCTGCGGCTGCTCCACCCCCACCGCCTCCGCCGCCGCCCCCACCACCGCCTCCACCGCCCAAGCGCGAACTTACCGTTCCGCCGCCGGAGGTTACTGCGGCTCATGAGCCTCCTCCGCCTCCTCCGGCAGCCGTGGAAGAGGTTCGGGAAGCTGCGCCAAAAGAATCGGCTGTTGCGGCTCAGACAATTCGTGTCAACGTCGATCTTTTGGAAAACCTGATGACCATGGTGAGCGAGCTTGTGCTCACCCGCAATCAGCTTCTCCAGATTCTGCGCAGCCAAAAAGAAAGTGAATTTGCGGCGCCGCTTCAACGCTTGAATCATGTCACGTCCGAGCTTCAAGAAGGCGTGATGAAGACTCGCATGCAGCCCATCGGAAACGCTTGGGCCAAATTGCCGCGTCTGGTTCGCGACCTTGCGCACGAACTCGGTAAAAAAATCGACCTCCAGATGCTCGGCGCCGACACAGAGTTGGATCGCCAAGTTTTGGAGCTTATCAAAGATCCTCTCACGCACATGGTCCGTAATTCGGCGGATCACGGCTTGGAGACCGCAGCCGAACGTGTGCGCACAGGGAAAACCGAGTCCGGTCGAATCACTCTGAACGCCTATCATGAAGGCGGCCACATCATCATTGAAATCTCTGATGATGGCCGTGGATTGGCGATTGATAAAATTAAGGCCAGGCAATCCAAAACGGCTGGCCGGAGAGGCCGAGCTGGCGACCATGTCCGACCAGCAAATTATCCAGTTCATTATGAAGCCTGGTTTCTCGACCGCCAGTAAAATCACCAGCGTCTCCGGACGTGGCGTCGGAATGGACGTGGTGAAAACCAATATCGAGAAAATCGGCGGCACTATTGAAATAAAGTCTACTCAAGGTCGCGGCTCAACCTTTGTTATAAAGATTCCGCTAACCCTGGCCATTGTTTCGGCTCTGATCGTGGAATGCGCCGGAGAACGCTTCGCCATTCCGCAAATCAGCGTCGTTGAGTTGGTGCGCGCCGCTACGGACAGCGAACATACAATAGAGCGTCTCAAAGGAACGCCGGTTTTACGCCTGCGCAATCGTCTATTGCCTTTGGTCTCTCTCCAAGAGTTGCTTCGTCTTGAACGAGAAGGCGACGATCCCAATAAAAGCGATGAGACGTTTATCGTCGTTACCCAGGTTGGAACCTACACGTTCGGCATCATGGTCGATCGTGTGTTCGACACAGAAGAAATCGTGGTTAAGCCTGTGGCGCCTATCCTGCGCCATATTGAAATGTTCTCCGGGAATACAATTCTCGGAGACGGCAGTGTGATCATGATTTTGGATCCGAATGGCATTGCTTCGGCCAGCGGCGAAATTACTCTCGCCGAAACCGGACGCGCAGAAGCCACATCGGTGCAAGCGACTCGAACCGACGACCGAATGGCGCTCTTGTTGTTCCGGGCTGGCGGCCAAGCTCCCAAAGCCGTGCCGCTCTCTCTGGTTGCACGCCTAGAAGACGTTGACATGGGGTCGGTTGAACTCTCCAACGGCATGCCCGTGGTCCAATATCGCGGTAAGTTAATGCCTCTGGTGCCGATCATCCTGGATTTGACGTCCAACACGACGGTCGTCAGCCGGTGTTGGTTTTGCCGACGGCGATCGTTCTATGGGCTTGATCGTCGATGAGATCGTTGATATTGTCGAAGAGAAACTAACCGTCCAGCTCACCAGCGAACGCCCCGGTTTGATGGGAAGCGCCATTATCGCCGGAAAAGCCACTGACGTCCTCGACGCTGGGTTCTATCTCACTCAGGCGTATAAGGATTGGTTTGGCTCGGCAAGTTCTGAAGCCTATGAGGAAGATAGAACCAAACGCATTCTACTCGTTGATGACATCCGTTCTTCCGCAATCTTCTCACCCCGTTGTTGAATGTTGCGGGTTATCATGTTACGGCTGTCGAAAGCGCGCCTGAGGCTCTGGGTTTGTGCGAAGCGGGTGAAGATTTTGACGTAATTGTCAGTGATATCGAAATGCCCGGCATGAGTGGCCTTGAATTCGCGCAAAATGTTCGTCGAGCCGGACGCTGGCAGAGCGTGCCTTTGATTGCTCTTTCTAGTCACGCTTCCCCACGCGACCTCGATCGCGGTCGTCAGGCCGGGTTTAATGATTACGTCGCTAAATTTGATCGCGACGCATTGCTCTACACCCTGTCGCAGACCTTGTCAGAACAAAAAGGTGCCGCATGAGCGGAAAACTGCCGACAACCAAAAAGAACAAACCGGAAGAAATCATTTCTCACGGCAACCAGGACTTTGTGACCATGACCATTGCCGAACAATTGTTCGGCATTCCGGTCTTGCAAGTTCAAGATGTGCTCGGTCACCAAAAGATTACGCGGATACCATTGGCTCCTCCTGAAGTGGCCGGGTCTCTAAATCTGCGCGGTCGAATTGTCACCGCCATCGATGTGCGTCTGCGTCTGGGGCTTCCTCCCCGTCCAAAAGACAAGCCTGGCATGAGCATCGTTGTCGACTTGCGCGGAGAACTGTATAGTCTGATGGTGGATAGCGTGGGTGAAGTTCTCAGTCTCTCTAATGAGGACTTTGAGCGTAATCCGGCGACACTGGATTCTCGGTGGCGCGAAGTGTCAACCGGCATTTACCGTCTCAATAATCAACTGATGGTGGTGTTGGATGTCTCTCGCCTACTGAACTTCGCTAATATGGAAGCGGCGTAATCACACGCCTCAATCGAGTCTCCTTGCCCCTTTGCGAGAAGCTGATGCTCTGGTTCAAATCGTTATCCCGAACGCTGATGCCGAGGCATGACCCATGAAATCTTGTCTGGTGGTCGATGATAGCCGCGTCGTCCGTAAGGTTGCGCGAAAGATACTCGAAGAACTCGACTTCGTCTGTTCAGAAGCCGAGGATGGCAAGCAGGCCATGGAAGCGTGCGCCCGAAGTATGCCTGACGCCATTCTGCTGGATTGGAATATGCCGGTAATGACGGGAATTGAATTTCTGCGTCGCTTACGTAAAATGACCGGCGGAAGTGCGCCGAAAGTCGTGTTCTGCACGACGGAAAATGACTTGGCGCATATCCAAGAAGCCCTGAGCGCTGGAGCAAACGAATATATCATGAAACCCTTCGACAGCGACATCATCCAGACAAAGTTTGTTCAGGTTGGCCTGCTATAAGCGCCGGCAATTCCATGATAAACATTCTGGGAAAAACCACCGCCAACATCAGCGGCAGCCAAGACCACTACCGCGTTATGGCGGTGGATGATTCTGCTGTGATTCGAGGGTTATTGACACGCGCATTGGAAGGAGATGCCGAAATTCGAGTTGTGTCTTCCGTGGGCGATGGTCAAATGGCCATCAATTCTCTACAACGGAATGAAGTCGATGTTATTGTTCTAGACATCGAAATGCCCGTTATGGATGGATTGACCGCCATTCCTAAGCTTTTGGCTATTTTGCCATCCGTCAAGATCATCATGGCGTCAACTTTGACTCTAAAAAACGCCGACGTCAGCCTGCGCGCTCTTTCATTGGGCGCCGCAGATTATATTCCAAAGCCCACGTCAACGCGAGAAATTAGCGGCGCGGAAAATTTTCGTCTAGAATTGGTGTCCAAGGTGAAAGCGCTCGGCTTGTCTGCGCGACGAGGCATAAGGCCAAGAGTGGACGTTCGATCTAAAGTTATTACACCGCCTAATGTGCCCATTCCACTTCCGCCCTCAAGAAGGCCCGGAATGCCTAGCCTTTCCGGTTCTTCGCTTAGTCGTTTGCGTGGAGACGCCTCTACTGTGGCTTTGCGGCCATTCACCAATCCCATCAGGCCGGACATCATCGCCATAGGAAGCTCAACGGGTGGTCCTCAAGCTTTGTTCGAGGTTTTATCCCATCTGAAAGATGGCGTCACTCAGCCTATAATCATCACCCAACACATGCCGGCGACCTTCACGACTATCCTTGCCGAACATATCAGTCGACAATGTGGAATTAACTGTGCTGAGGCTAAGGACGGCGATGCAGTCGTCGAGAATCGAACTTTTGTCGCTCCCGGAGATTATCACATGATCTTGGCAAATCGGGGAGGCGGCGTTGTGGTTACGCTTACGAAAGATCCCCCGGAAAATTTCTGCCGCCCAGCAGTCGATCCCATGATGCGTAGCATGGTTAAAATTTACGGACGAAAAATTTTGGCGGTGATCCTCACCGGCATGGGGCAGGATGGGTTAAAGGGTTGTCAGGACGTTGTCCAGGCAGGAGGAATTGTCATTGGACAAGACGAGCCCTCTAGCGTTGTGTGGGGGATGCCGGGCGCCGTCGCCACTGCTGGTTTGTGCAGCGCCGTGCTCCCCTTAAAAGAAATTGGTCCCTATATTCGCAAGCTTGCGTTGAGGACGGCAGCATGAAGGTCGAAGATTTCGACATGTTCTCCACCCTGCTGAAGCAGCGCTCCGGCTTGGTGTTGACCAAAGACAAGGCGTATCTCCTTGAGTCTCGCCTAATGCCGGTCGCGCGCAAATGGAACATGAAGGGACTTGACGAACTGGCGGCGACGATTCGATCTCGAAAAGACGAAGCCTTGTTACGCGACATCACCGAAGCGATGACCACCAACGAGTCGTCTTTCTTTCGTGACCAAAAGCCGTTCGATCTGTTTCGTCAAACTG
>CAUYUA010000047.1:0-5719 GCA_963575675.1 Azospirillaceae bacterium | reverse complement strand
CCCCCTTATGATCCCCGGCGACCAGGAACACAGACCCTGGACCCGTCTAATTTTAAACGCAAATAAAATCAAAAAAACTAAAACAACTCAATATCTCCCTCAATCTTGCTTTTGCGGAGCGTTTCTGCAAAACGGTTCTCAGATTTAAGAATCGAGTTAAACCCGCCGCCGCCGATTAATCGTCTTTGCGATCGCCCAGACGTTGGAAAGAAACGCACGGCGCGCCCCTGCTCTCCGCCAACATCCCAACTAATCGTAGGAATTCCTTCGTTGGCGAGATACTCCATAACGAACTCGACATTGCGCGCGCCGATGGAGTTGGTTTGCGACAACGTATTGGCGCCGCCAAAGATTTTTGCGCGCAACCGATCGCGTCGTCGCGTGATCGTCAACATGCGATTGATAAGCTGCTCCATTGCGGCGCTGCCGTAACGGGCGGAGGCGCTTAGCTGATCTCCGACAGGGTCGGCCAACAAAAAATGATTCATGCCGCCGATGGCGCGCTCTGGATCAAACAAACACGCCGCGACGCAAGATCCAAGCGTGGTCGTGATCACAACATCCGGCTGATCGCTCACCGAGCACTCGCCGACGACAATGCTGACGACTTTCAACCCCAACGACGGATCGTGGTAGGAGTGTCTTTCATCTTCCTCTCGTTCAAGGGAACGAAGATCGCTTTGGTGAGAGCGGTGAGGATGACGCCCGTGATGGGGATGGCGCGGAGAGTAAGAATGGGTCATGGAACCTAGCCTTCGGCAGCCTTCGGCGTCCAGGGGCGCCCTTGGATGCTTTGAGGTGTAGATTCCCTCTTTCTCACTCAACGGCGCCAAATCCAACGCGCCGGTTAGGCGCGCGCTGATTCAACCAAATGAGTTTGCCCAAGAGCCTGCAGCACTGTGGCGACAATATGTCGGGCCGTCAAGCCGGCTTCCTCATATTGTTTTGCTGGAGTGTCGTGATCTTGGAAACGATCCGGCAAAGTGATCGGCCTCATCTTTAACCCGGCGTCAAGCAACCGGGTTTGACCCAGGTGATGTAGGACATAACTTCCGAATCCGCCGATGGATCCTTCTTCAATCGTGACCAAAACCTCGTGCTCTTTCGCCAGTCGCGTGATTAAATCAAGGTCTAGCGGTTTGGCGAAGCGGGCGTCGGCCAAGGTGGTGGACAGTCCGCGCGCGGCCAGCTCACGAGCGGCGATTCTGCACTCGGCCAAGCGCGTGCCCAGGCTGAGCAAAGCGACCTTGGTTCGCGGAGATGATTCGACCGCGACCGATTTCAATGGGCGACCGCGCGTCGGCAATTCGACGCGAATCCTTGCCGCGTGGATAACGAATGGCGCTCAGGCCTTCGAAGCGGCGGTGGCGACCATATGAACCAGCTCGGCCTCGTCGGCGGGGGCCATGAGCACGGTTCCCGGCAAGCAGCCGAGATAGGCGATGTCAAAAGAGCCCGCGTGCGTTGCGCCGTCGGCGCCGACCAGCCCTGCGCGATCCATGGCGAATCGAACCGGAAGGCCTTGGAGCACGACGTCATGGACCAATTGATCGTAGCCGCGCTGCAAGAATGTTGAATAAATCGTGCAGAACGGTTTGACGCCTTCGGTGGCCAGACCTGCGGCGAAGGTGACGGCGTGTTGTTCGGCGATTCCCACATCGAAACAACGCTTTGGGAAACGCTTTTGAAACAGGTCGAGGCCGGTGCCCGAGGGCATGGCTGCGGTGATGGCGACGACTTTGGGATCGTCTTCTGCCTCTTGGATCAGAGCGTCGGCGTAGACGCGAGTGTATGTGGGCGCTCCCGGTTTGCTTTTGACCTGGGTTCCGGTGACGACGTCGAAACGAGCGACGGCGTGCAGTTTATCGGCGGAGGCTTCGGCGGGAGGGTAGCCGTGGCCTTTGCGGGTGACGACATGCACCAACACCGGCCCGGCGTGTCCGTCGCGTTCTTCGGCGTCGCGGACGTTTTGCAGCACCGGCAAAAGGTGATCCAGGTGATGTCCGTCGATCGGGACGACGTAGTAGAACCCCATTTCCTCGAACAGAGTTCCACCCGTGATCAAACCACGCGCGAACTCTTCGGCGCGTCGCGCGGCGTTGCGCAACGGAGTGGGGAATTGTCCGGCAATGTCTTTCGCCAGGTGGCGCAGGCTGAGATAGGGTTTGGAGGAAATGAGGCGCGAGAGATAAGCGCTCATGGCGCCGACGGGCGGCGCGATAGACATGTCGTTGTCGTTGAGGATGACGATCAACCGGCTGTTCATGGCGCCTGCGTTGTTCATGGCCTCGAAGGCCATTCCGGCGCTCATGGAGCCGTCGCCGATCACGCAAATGACGTGGTTTCGACCTTCGTTCATATCGCGCGCGACCGCCATTCCGAGGCCGGCGGAGATCGAAGTGGAGCTGTGTCCGGCGCCGAACGGGTCGTAGGGGCTTTCGGAGCGTTTGGTGAATCCGGACAAGCCTCCGCCTTGCCGCAGGGTGCGGATGCGATCGCGTCGGCCTGTAAGAATTTTATGGGGATAAGCCTGATGTCCAACGTCCCAGATGATGCGGTCATCCGGCGTGTTGAAGACGTAATGCAACGCCGTGGTGAGTTCGACCACGCCTAATCCGGCCCCCAAATGGCCGCCGGTGACGGAGACGGCGTTGATGACCTCTGCGCGTAATTCGTCAGCGATTTGCCGAAGCTGATCGGGCGCTAAGCGCCGTAGATCCGCCGGGACTTTGACCCGATCCAGAAGGGAAGGGTTGCTCGATGGCGTCAAGGTCGGTCTCCACAAGTCCACGAACAGGATAATCGAAACAGCTTCGTCTTTTTTGCGCCGCCGCCGTCGAGAAGATCGGCGTTTGAAAGCGCGGCTTCGTCGGCGGTCAGGCGCGACGATTGACGACGAAACCGGCGACGGCTTTTAAAACGGCGGCGCGCTCGCCGAAAATCTCAAGGTGGTCAGAGGCTTCTTGCGCCAAACGCCGCGCGCGGCTGCGCGCGGGTTGAACCCCCATCAGTGAAACGAAAGTGGCTTTTCCGGCGGCGGCGTCGCGTCCAACGGATTTCCCGACTTCTGCTTCGTTGCCTTCCACATCCAACAGATCGTCTGCGATTTGGAACGCCAATCCCAGGCATTCCGCATATTTTTTAAGGGCGAGCAGCGACGGCTCGTCGGCTTTGGCCAACAAAGCGCCCGCCATGCAAGCAAATTCGATCAGCGCCCCGGCTTTGCCTTGTAGCAGGCGAATGACGTCGTAGAGGGCGATGGGCCAGGTTTCCCCAGCGCAGTCCATCATCTGTCCCCCGACCATTCCGGCGGGACCAGCGGCGCGCGCCAAAGCGCTGATCAAGCGACACCGAACTTCCGGGTCGGCGTGGGTTTTCGAATCGGCGAGGACTTCAAAGGCCAGCGTCAGCAGTCCGTCTCCGGCGAGGATCGCGGCGGCTTCGGTGAATTGGCGGTGAACTGTGGGGCGACCGCGCCGGAGGTCGCTGTTGTCCATGGCGGGAAGGTCGTCATGGATAAGGGAATAGCAATGGATCAGCTCGATTGCGGCGGCGGTTGACAGCGCGCGTTGAGAGGGGATGTCGAACAGAGCGGCGCTTTCCAGCACCAAAAACGGTCGAAGCCGTTTTCCTCCGTCCAGGCTTCCATATCGCATTGCAGCCCACAAGGGCGCATCCGGCCTTGTGCTGATCGGCAACAGGGATTCGAGCGTGGTTTCCACCTGCGCCGCCGCCTGCGCCATGGCCTGTTCTACGGACGTCACCAAGATTATGCCTCAAGCAACCATAAAGAGTTGAAAGCGAATGTTCTTTAGCGCTTTTGTTCAGAAGAAAACTTAGCGGGTTCCTATCAATCGTGAAACCCTTCGCGGCGTCTTTTGGTGCGGAAAAAGCGGAGTTTTCGAGGGAGGCTTTTGAATCCTGTGCGATTTGTCATGAAGATGCAACAGATCTGCAACAGGTTGAGGATAGAAAAAGAAATAATCTTTCACAAAACGGTTTTTCAGAGCAGGTGGAGAGTGGGTTGATTACGGTTGCGTGAGAGACTCGTGCATTAGGGGAAGGCGTCGAGGCGCGGTCAGGAACGATCTTGCATAAGATGATTCATTGGATTCAATCCGAGAATTGTGTTCTCAACCGCCCGGAGGCATAGGGGAGGCATAGGGGAGGGCGTCCTAGGCCCGAGCGACTGGGAACACAGTCTCTGGCCTCATCTAATTTTTTATTTAGAAGGCTTTATACATTCGGAAGACTCGGTCGGAAGAGGCGGTTTGCGCTATTTCACTTTAGCCGACCATGTTTCCGGCTGATGCAAGAAGGCTTCGACTTCGTTCAAAGTGTCCGGGTCAAAGTACCCGTCCGTGCGGGCGACATTTAGAACGTCCCACCATGTGGTGAGCGCATGAAGCCTCACGCCTAAATCTTGCAGAGTGGCCACGCTTTTAGGAAAAATCCCATAATGAAACACCACGAAGACATCTGACGTCCGGGCTCCCGCCGAGTGCAGGGCGTTGATGAAATTCACTTTGCTACCGCCGTCGGTGGCTAAATCTTCGACCAGCAAAACGCGGTCGCCTTCTTTAAGAGCGCCTTCGATTTGTGCGTCGCGACCAAAGCCTTTGGGTTTTTTGCGCACATACTGCATCGGCAAGGTAAAGCGATCGGCGAGCCATGCGGCAAAAGGAATTCCGGCGGTTTCGCCACCGGCGATTCCATCCAAAGCCTCAAAGCCGATGTCGCGATTGATGGTTTCGACGGCAAAATCGATCACGGCGCGGCGCGCGCGGGGGAAGGCGATGATTTTGCGGCAATCAACGTAAACGGGACTGGCGCGGCCGGACGTCAGGATGAACGGTTGAGAGGCGTTGAAGAGAACTGCCTTGATTTCGATCAATAGACGCGCAGTTTGCGCCGCGATTAAGGATGCGTCGTTGGTGATCATGGGGAGGGTGTCCTCGTTTATTCCGTTGGTTCTGTTTAAGACGTAATTTTATGTCGGTGGTTGACGTGTGGATGATTATTGATGTGTGGATGGTCGATGTGCGCCTTCTGATGTTTTTTCTGAATAAAAATTAGATGGGGCCGGTGACTGTGTTCCCAGTCGCTCGGGCCAGGGACGAGAGCCTCCCTTCTTCGCGAAGCGATCTTCTTCCGGAATTTTTGGCCACTTTTTGCTGTTGCAAGCAAGCTCTATACACAATTGATTCCGGAGAAGGCGATTCCGGGGAAGGATCGCTTCGCGAAGAAGGGGCGGTTCCGGAGAAAGATCGTTTCGCGAATATAGTGGGCTCTCGTTTTTGATCCGAACGACCGGGAGCGCAGGCGCTGAATTCAGCCGAATCAAAATGTTCCTTAAGACGATGGCGAACACGCTATGCCCGCCGCCAGAAGAACGAGGTTTGTGTTCGACGCCGCCATGGAAGCGAGAGATTGTGTCGGAAAGGCGCAGACAGGCTTTTGCGCCCATAGCGGAACAACGGATCAAAACCAAATCGCTATAAGTAAGTTTCCCTATTTTCTCAATTTAGGACAGAAAAATGCCGCGCCCCCTTTAAGAGGGACTTCACAAATGGTTTTAAATCGGGCAACCTGCGCCGCTTAAGAGGCGGTCGTATATTTGCACGACCGATTGTTGCGGCATGGGGAAACCACCAAGATGAAAGTCGCTATACCCAAGGAGCGGCGCGCCAATGAACGGCGAGTCGCGGCCTCGCCGGAG
>CAUYUA010000046.1:0-5840 GCA_963575675.1 Azospirillaceae bacterium | reverse complement strand
CTCGCTTTTAACCGCAAGCAAGCGTGATATCCATCGGCGCCGGTGATGTTGGGAGACAAAAAAATCAAATCGGGAAGCGGAGCCGAAGACAAACGATCGATCATGGCCGGGATTGCTCCCAAAATCTCGATTAAGTGCCGATCGCTCAGGCAATTGGCGATGAAATCAATCAGAGATTCTTGATTGCCCAACGATGGTCGGTCGCCAACGATCAAAATTCTTTGTGGGTGAGAGTGAAGATGGGCGGAAAAAATCACGGAGAGCCTCTTTTTTGATCGGTGAGCGTGGGCAAAAGAGCGTTTGCAGCGAGGTTTGTTGAAAAACAGCGACAAGTCAAAATATGAATTATCTGCCTAGTCATCATATGAATACTCCTTGGTTGGGAGATAAGATAAAAAACATCACATTCCCGATCTACGACTGCTGAATACCAGATAATACGCACTAAATTCAACAAACAAATTGATACAATTGAAACATCACAATAAATTTACACACTTATATTTTGTAATATATGCTCTCTGTTGGCGCGAAAGAAGAGAATGCTCTGAATTTTTCACGAAGAAAACAAAAAAAACCTCCGGCGCAATGGCCGGAGGCAAGTAACCGATTGTCGGGGTTTCAACAACAACCGGTTGGGGAAAGTGTTGTATAGAACAAAACAATAATTTATGAAGGCAAGATTTTCAATTTTACAGAAAGCGCCCCTGAATTTTGAAAATTACCTGCCGTCTGATCTTATTCTAAAAACATCGTTAACCAAATGTGACTTCGTTTACAGTAACAGAAATTTTTAAGTAATCAAGAAGGAAATGCAGGAAGGGAAGTTTTTTTTATTTCGAAATTCGATCTATTTTGCAGAGGGATTTGATTTGAAAAAACATTCGATTTTGATGTTAATTTAAATTCACATCAAATGTTCTATTATAAAATTTTCTGTGTATTTTATATGAATGAGTCTCTGATTTCGGCGAAAACGCCGACGCATGAACGTCGGCGCGCGCCTTCTCATTCACTTAAGCGGTTTCACGAGATTCGTCTGCGGGACCAGAGACGCCGGCTTGCTCAAATGTGGCCATTCCATTGTGACAAGCGACGGCGGCGCGTAAGATCGGAATGGCCAAGGCAGCGCCCGAGGCTTCTCCCAAACGCATGGAGAAGTCAAACAAGGGGGTTTTGCCGAGGATTTCAATCAATCGCGAGTGGCCGGGCTCGACCGAACGATGGGCGACCAAGCAATGGTCAAGGCTATGAGGAGAAAGTCGATGAAGCGTGGCCGCAGCGGCGGTGCAGACAAAACCATCCAGCAATACGGGGATTCTGGCCATGCGCGCAGCTAAAATGGCTCCGACGATGGCGGCCAGCTCATAGCCGCCGAGACGACGCAAGCAAGAAAGCGGATCTGCGAGATCGTCGGCGTTGGAAGCCAAACCGGCTTCGATCACTTGAATTTTACGGCGACGTCCTTCTTGGTCGATTCCGGTTCCGGCGCCGACCCAATCCGTGACTTTTCCACCAAACAGAGCGCAGCACAACGCCGAGGCCGAAGTTGTATTGCCAATGCCCATTTCACCCAAAGCCAACAGATGCACGCCCTCATCGACCGCCATCATGCCATGGCCATGGCTCGGGCGCAGTCGTCTCCTCCATGGCGGGGCGGGCGGGAAGGCGTTGGTCGGATGCTCAAGCGCCATTTCGTAAACGCGAAGCTGGGCGTCGACGCTGTCGGAGATTTGATTGACGGCGGCGCCATGGTTCAGGAAATTCTGCACCATCTGCGCCGTGACTTCGGCGGGATAGGCAGAGACTTTATGGTTGAACGCGACGCCGTGGTTGGCGGCAAACACTGCGACACGGGGACGGGTGAGTTCCGGTTCAGCGCGTCCTTGCCACGCCGCCATCCAAATCGCCAAGTCTTCCAATCGGCCTAGTGAACCTGGCGGTTTGGTCAAGTGTTGTTGCCGTGCGCGCGCCGCAGATTCGGCTTCGGAGTTGGCGTCGGGCAAGTGGGTAAGAATTTTGCGGATTTCGTCGAAGGTGACGCTGGTTTTTGATTCGGTCATTGGGTGGCGTAATCCAGGTTTTGTGAGAAGATGTGTTTTTCGCAGAGATTCGATCGTCAAACGGTGTGCGGAGGATGTTTGATTTGGCTCCGCACTTTGTTAATATTTCAATAAGGCTCAAATTGTCGCGGATCAAATTGTCTTTCGCGCAGGAAAGCGTTCGGGAATGGAAAATAAGGAAAATTAAAAGGATCCAGGGACTGCGTTCCTGGTCGTGAGGGATCATAAGAAAGGAGCGAATCAACTTTCCGACGACAGCAGATCAAGAAAGGAAAGACGACGCACATTCTGCGAATCCAACAAGGCTCGCACACCCCCACTGGTCAACGCCGCCAACTCACCCGCATGATCGTATTCCTCCATCGTCCGCGCCAATGTTTCACAAGTATGCGTCGCCGGATGACAATAAAGCTCCCCGACCCCCTCCGGCAAACACGCCAACACCCGCAAAAGAACTCGATCATCAGACCGCTCTCGGGCAACCCCAGACATGATCATTCGTTATCTCCTCTCGCGCAAAACACGCAACCTCCAAATCCACGGCGCCACCCCCCAACGCGCCATTCGCCCACACCAACCTCGAATCGCTCCTTCAGGCTCCTGCGGAACCCGCATCGCCCTCATTCCAAATTGCGGCCCGATCTTTAAAATCAAATCCAACACTGTTGGATGCAAGTGCATGTGATTGTGCGCGTTTACATGATCAAGCTCTAAACCTGTCGCAGCAAATGCGCGGAATTGCGCCTCGATCTCAACGGCCAACTGCCTTCGAGCCTGTGGATGGAAGAAAAACCGCAAGCCGGCGACAAACAAATTGTCTAGAAACGCGCCATCTACTTTCAACAAAGCCGAAACCTGATCTGACGAAGACGCTGGACGCCCCTCGACCAAAACAAGATGCAGCCCAACCTTCAAACCGGGAAGACGCCGAGCCCGCGCAATAGCGGCGGCAGCGGCGGGCGCCGCAACCATTAGACTTGCAGTCGTAAGAATTCCCCGACGAAAAGCAATCTCCACGCCCTCATTGATTGATTCGCTAAGACCAAAATCGTCGGCCGTAATGATCAAGCGCGCCATAGTCGCTCTGAGGTTGTTTGTATGTAGGCCGGCAACACAGGAACAAGATGAATCCCCTGTTCGATCAGGAATTCAATCCCTGACCTCATCGAACATTCGCACTTTACATCGAACATTCGCACTTTACATGGAATCCCAATAGTCAACTCATGCAAAGAGTCTCAATGCGTCGTGTATAGCTTTCCACGCGATCTTCTCCGGCTTGACGTGTCGCCACACAAACAAAATCAATGGTTTGATCCAAGCGCTCAACGCCGAAACCAACCAACGCGGGCGCACCGTCTCCACCAATCAGCCGAGCGGCGCGAAACCACTCCAAGCGATCGACCAAGCCTCGACGAACGACGCTGGCGGCGAGATGGCTTCCTCCCTCAACCAAAACTCGGGTGAGTCCACGTTCGGCCAAGCTGCGACAAGCGACGTCGAGATCAAGGCGTCCTTCGGCGTCAACAGGAGTAGGAATCAGTTCCACACCGCAATCAAGAAAAACACGTTTCCGAGAAGAGTCTCCATCCGCGCGGGTGATGATCCAGGTGGGCGTTTCGCGCGCGCTACGGATCAAGCGTCCGGTAAGCGGAGTGCGCAAGCGACTGTCGACCACAATACGCACGGGCGAACGGTGGGCCATTCCCGGCAAACGACAAGTGAGATCGGGATCGTCGGCAATGGCGGTTCCGCTGCCAACCATAATCGCATCGTGTTGCGCGCGCAGCGCATGGCCCCAGGCGCGAGCGACAGGCCCCGTGATCCATTGGCTGTGACCGGCGTGAGTGGCGATTCGTCCGTCTAAGGACGTAGCCAGCTTGGCGTGATCATTGGCCGATGCGCAGCACGCGAGAAAAACCCCTGATTGAGCGCGCGCCTCATTTGCCAACACGCCGACGGAAACCTGGATTCCGGCGGCGCGCAAAACGAGCGATTCCAGCGCCGGAAACACGCGGATCCGGATCTGAAGGCAACAACGCACCGAGCAATTCCAGCGGCGATCAGTGCATCGGCGCAAGGAGGCGTTTTGCCGTGATGACTGCACGGCTCTAAGGAGACATATGCAGTTGCGCCACGCGCTGCGGTTCCAGCACGCCGCAACGCTTCGGTTTCGGCGTGAGGACGCCCGCCGGGCTGTGTCCAACCTCGCCCCACAACATAAGGCCCCCCCCCCCCAATGCGCCGGGACGAACGAGAACGCATCCAACAACGGGATTAGGCCACGTCCGCCCCAACTCACGTTGCGCAAGGCCGAGGACAGTTTTCATCATCCGTTGATCGAACGCATCGATCGGCGCAAGTCTTTCAACCGGCGAGATTCTCTCAACGGATTGCGCGGCGCGCTCGGCAACCAAATCGGCGTGAGGCGACATCGTTTTTAACGTCTATTGTTTTCGAGACGCGGACGTCTCTCAGGACGGCGATGTGGGAGGACGACGTTCGGTAGGCAATTTTTCGACGAATTCATTGAGGTCGGAGGCTTCGCGGAAGTCGCGATACACTGAGGCATAGCGGACATAGGCGACTTGATCCAGATTTAGCAGGTGATTCATCACCATTTCGCCGACTTGCTTGGAAGGCACTTCGCTTTCGCCGGAAGATTCAAGTTGGCGAACCAAACTGTTGACGATGCGATCGATGCGATCGGCGTCTACGGGGCGTCTGCGCAAGGCGATTCGCATCGACCGCAGAAGTTTGTCGCGATCAAAGGGCTCACGTTGTCCGTTGCTTTTCACAACGGTTAGTTCGCGCAATTGCACACGCTCGAAGGTGGTGAAGCGGGCGCCGCATCCTGGACAATAGCGCCGTCGCCGAATTGCCGAAGCGTCTTCGGTTGGCCGTGAATCCTTTACTTGAGTGTCCTCGTGACCACAGAACGGGCAACGCATGTCCGTTTTTCTCCTTTATTGATCCGAGATGTTTATATCGCTGAGCGAAAAGAGTGGTGGGCCATCGTCAATCTATACCCTGTTCATCGAAGAACCCAAAAATACAGTCTTTAGAATCTATTAAAAAACAGGCTCCCAAAGGCGTCCTTTGGCGAGAGAGGCGACTGTCGGAGGAGGCGACCTTATACCCCCCTCCCCCGACATTGGATACGGCATACGGTTTCACCGCACCCGCAGGTTTTACAGCGTCTGAAAGCTTACAGCGTCTGATAAATCGGGAATCTCTGACATAAGGCGCTCACGCGCGCGCGCACGGCGGTTTCAATAACTGAATTATCGCCGGAGTTGCTGGCGGAAAGTCCGTCCAGAGTTTCCACGATCATTTGACCGACTTGTTCGAACTCAGCAACGCCGAAACCGCGCGTGGTTGCGGCAGGACTGCCCAGGCGAACGCCGGAAGTGATCATGGGTTTTTCCGGATCAAAGGGCACGCCGTTTTTATTGCAGGTCATTCCGGCGCGTTCCAGACTGGCCTCGCTGGCTTTTCCTGTCAGCCTCTTGGGGCGCAAATCAACCAACACGATGTGGCTGTCGGTGCCGCCGGAAACAATGTCGAGTCCGCCTTCGATAAGCACGCGAGACAACGCTTGAGCGTTGTCAACCACCGCTTTGGCGTAATCCTTAAATTCAGGACGCAAAGCTTCTCCAAAGGAGACGGCCTTGGCGGCGATGACATGCATCAGCGGACCGCCTTGGAGGCCGGGGAACACTGCCGCGAAAAAAGCGTCGACAAATTCTTTTCGGTTTCGATGGGGAGACTCATGGA